>CAYZXL010000040.1:0-40430 GCA_964482435.1 uncultured Verrucomicrobiota bacterium | reverse complement strand
ATTCGGCTGAGTCCCGCCTCGGCGGGACAGAACATGATCGCTGTGACTTTGGCGGCGGCTTACTTCGTGGCGGTGTGGCTCGGAGAGGGGCTGAGACTTCCCATTCTGACTCACCACGCCCTGGCTGCCAAGCGTCTGTTTAGCGTACCCGACTTCCGATATTACGCCCTCGCGGACGGCATCAAATGGACCTTTGAAGGCTGCCAGACCCCTTTCTGGTCGCATCCGCAGCAATCCCGGGCCGATCCCCAAATCATGCTCCCCATATAGCCCAAATTCTGGGGAAACTCCTGGTCGAAATGTCCATTGACTTCCCTGGCGTCGAGTGGTATATATAAAATTACTGGGCGCGACGGCTCGGGGATAATCTCGCCTATTTGACAAGATGCCCCGGGCAGCAGGTGCGCTACGCAACCCGGCCATGACACGCCGGTCGGGTTTTTCTCGCTCAGCTCGGAAGAAGTAGTATTGCACAACAACGTCGTGGTGCTCGGACTTTCGGGTGGTTCGGGCGCAGGAGGTATAACCCTATGAGAACAATCGTAGCGTTCGGCGCCCTCTTAGGGGTGGCGATTCTGTTGGCGGCCCCTCTCTCGGCGGACATCGTCGTCTTGAACAACGGACAGGTTTTCCTCGGAAAGGTCTCCTCGACACCCACGGGAAGGATTAAGCTGTCCACCGAATACGGCGAGCAATTCTTTGCGAAGGACCAGGTCGCCGGCTACTGGGTTTTAGCCCAGGGAATGGAAGCGGAAACATTCTATCAGGCAGGGGTCCTTGTCCTCGGCAAGGGTCAGCAGGACGCAGCCCGTCAGCTTTTCGAAAGCTGCATCAAGTACGACCCGAATTATCGCGAAAAGTGCATTGCGGCTTTGACAAAGGCAGCCACTCCCGCGCCTGTTGCCACGGCGCCCCCGGTAGGTCGAACGCTCGACGCCGGGCCGGCGTCCCAGGCGACGACTGTAAGAGTCCAGTGTCCCCAGTGCACCGGCACCGGGCAGGTGGTCGCCACCAGCCGTCTCAATGCGGAACGCGGCACGCAGAGAATGAGGCCCTGCCCCCTCTGCGGCGGCAAAGGGTTTAAGGACCTTGAGATTCCCCCGGAATACGAACTGTGCTCCGAGTGCGCCGGTTTTGGCGCGACGATGGACACCAGTGGAGGCGGCGGTGGCGATAGAACGTCGGGCTTCACCTCGAAGAAAAATATGTGCCCACGCTGTGCCGGCCGGGGCATCGTCAAGCTCGCCTTCGGAGCAGCAGACCAAACCTCCGGTACTGGCGCTCCCGGCGTTTCCGTGAGCTATTCCCCGGCGCCCGGCTCGGCTCCCCCCACCGGCGTCTATAACATCGCCAGAGACCGGGCAAAGGCCGTCGCCTCCGGCAGGCAACCTGAGCGCCCGATAGGCCCGTCGGGAATCCGCCCTGTGTCCCCCACGATCATCGAAAATCCGCCTCCTGCCCAGACTTCTGGCTCGGGACAGGCTGCTGCTCCCTCTGGAAAGGCAGAGGAGATAGTTGAAGACCCCTCCGGGAGTTCTTCTGGCGGTTCCTCCGGGGAAAGCGCCAAGGAAAGCAAGAGCGAGGAAAAACCCGAGGTCTCTTCGGACTACTCGGGGACGGGTGTTATGGGGTGGATCACCCGAAACAAAAAGTACATCATCATTGGCGGCGCTGCCGCCTTGATACTTGCCGTTGTGTTCAGCAAAATGAGCGCAAAGAAGAGGAGGTGAAAGTGCCAGCAAGGTTCCGTCTCACGAGCAAGGTTTTCGTGTCATTCGCAACCGTCGCTTTCCTAATCGGTTTCTTGGCGCCCCGCCAGGGCGGGGCTCAACTGACCCTCAGCCGCGCGGTCTGGGATTTCGAGACCGTCGAGCAAGGACAGTCAAAAGCCCAAAAGGTCGTCCTGACCAACTCCGGAGAGCAGCCACTCACCATCGAAAAGATTGAGCTCCCTGAAGGCTGTTCCGTCGCTCCGGACCTCAAGGGCAAGGAGATAAAACCCAAGGAAAACCTCGAGGTGGACTTCACCTTCGCCCCCCGCGAAACGCAGGGCAAACTCCAGGAGTACGCCTACATTGTGTTGACCGACCAGACCATCATCCCCCTGACCATAAAAGGCGAGGTCCTTGCCAAAGCCCAGCCCAGGTTGCAAGTTATGCCACAGACCTGGGATTTCACAAGCACCCCTGCGGGCGATACCAAACAGCAGAGCTTCCGCTGCAAAAACGTCGGGACCGCCGACCTCAAGGTTGAGAAAGTTCAGCTCTATGACCCTCGCCTTCAGGTTGTCCGCAACCTCGCCAAGGAGACGCTCGCGCCCGGCGAAGAACAGGATTTCGTCATTTCCGTAAAGACCGAAAGGCCCGGCTCGTGCGAAACTGACTTCTACATCAAGTCCAACAACGCCACTGGCTCCTTCACCAAGATCCCGGTCAAGGGCTTCGTCGAGAGGAAGCCCACCGGCGTTGTGCTTTCGCCAGACCTTTCTTCCGTGACGAACAACACCTTCTATCAGGTCGAGGTCACCCGAAGCGACCAGGCGGGAAAAAAGGAAACCCTTACTCTCGAAAGAAACGCTACCAGCTCCTTCCCGCGAGAGCCAAACGCTCCTCCGGCGAGACCGACCGATTACACCCTGACCATCAAGATGATAACACCGGCCCCCCCGAAGCCTCCGGAGGAGAAGCCAGCCGCTGTTACGCCTCCTACCGCTCCCAAGCCCGAAGCCAAGCCTGCGGAGCAAAAGCCCGCTGAAAGCGTAACGCCTTCGCCGCAAGGTCCTTCCGCCAAGCCCGAAGAGGCCAAGCCCTCCGAAACGCCCGAGAAGAAAGAGGAGACAAAACCCGAAGAGGGCAAAGAGGCAACTCCTCCGGCGGAGAAAAAGGAACCTGAAAAGCCGCCCGAAGGGCAGGCGCCGCCATCGGAGACTTCCGCTCAAAAACCGGGCGAGGCAGCGCCTAAGCCCGAAGAGCAGAAGAAACCCGAAGAGCCAAAAGAGCCTTCTCCCGCTCCGCCGGAAAAAGCCGAACCGGAGAAGCCGTCAGGTCAAACAGAGACCAAGCCCGGCGAGAAGCCCCCGGAAAGTGCCCCCGAGCCCCCTCCGGCCGCCCCTTCAAAACCGCCCGGCTCCTGACGGCCGCCGTACCCCCAGCCGAGTAGCGCCGATGCGATTTCATCGGCTCCGAGCCGAAGAAACGATGCCGGGGGCAGGTGCCGACTTGGCAACTGACAGTTCCATCACACTGGCGAACGAGCAAACAATCCCTTGCTCAGTAGCGAGTGCAGCCGCCATCCGGTCCATCCTGTTGATCCTGTCAAAAGGCATCCCATCGTCCGGAGCGGTGCGTCGCCTCGATTGGGAGGACCCACTCCCGGCTGGCGAGGCGACTGCCCGTGAAGTTTCTACCGCTTGACCATCTTTGCCGCATAGCCGCCATCCCCGCGGCCTGGTCTCGGCAGAAATGCTCGTTCCTCCGCCAGTTTCAAATCCGCCCTCTCAGATAGGACTTGTTTGATGACTTCCTGGTTCTCCTCTGCCTCGATGCTGCACGTGCCATAGATAAGCGTGCCTTTTCGTTTGAGCACCCCGCACGCGCTTCGGAGCAGATTCACCTGTGTCTTGTGAAGCTGGTTCAGGTCCGACTGCCTCAACCTCCACCTCGCCTCGACTCTCCGCCTCAACACCCCCGTATTCGAGCACGGCGCATCAACGAGCACACGGTCAAAATCCGCCCTCAAGACCGCATCAATCCTCGTCCCGTCTGCGACCAGCGGCCGAACAATCGTCGTCCCCAGCCTTTCGATATTCTCTCGGAGCGGCGCCATTTTCCCTTCGTCAACATCGCACGCGACGACCAGTCCCTGATTCCCCATAAGCTCCGCGAGATGCGTCGCCTTCCCTCCCGGGGCACTGCACAAATCGAGCACATTCTCTCCTTCGACCGGCACCAGCATCCTCGTCGGAATCATCGCCGAAACGTCCTGGAGATAGAACAGCCCCTCCCGAAATGACGCAAGCTCCGAAATCCCCATTGGGCAGTTCACGATCTCAACCGCCTCCTCCTCGCGTGCCACCGCCTCCGCCCCCTCCTCGACAAGTTTCCCAATGAGATTCTCTCTGCTGACCCTCAAAACGTTCACCCTCGCAGTTATCGGCGGTGGCGTGTTGTTTGCCACGCATATCTCCTCCGCCACCTTCTCTCCGAACCGCTCCACCCACCTCCGCACCATCCACCTCCGATGCGAATGGACGATGGAGAGGTATCCGACCGCGTCTTTCTCCCTGCTCGGAAAAGGAATCGAGGATGCGCTCGCCGCCACCTTCCGAAGGAGCGAGTTGGCGAACCCAGCCGCCTTCGGCCCAAGCATCCGTCTTGCTAACTCGACCGATTCATCAACCGCCGCATAGTCCGGCACGCTTTCCATATAGAGCAATTGTAGAATGCCGAGTCGCAGAATGTTCAGCAGAGGCTCCCCAATCCTTCTGACCTTGACCCCCGAGAATTTCTCAATGACCCAATCGAGCGTCAGGCGCCTCCGCAGCGTGCTATACACAAGCTCCGTTGCAAGAGCCTCGTCCCGCCGGGAGAGACGGGACTTGTCCAGCCTCTCCGAGAGAATCTCCGTGACAGACCTCTCGCCCGCCTTCTCCGCCGCGCAGAGAACCTCCATCGCGATCGCCCTCGGGCTATCTTTCTTCTCACTCACTCTCTCCGCTCCTCCGGTCATTCCATGCCAATGAGACCGTCGAGGCCGAGGTGGCATGGGCATCTTGCCCATGAACCCGGTCACGGGTCCCGCCAAGAGCGGGATGCCACGATTGCAGACCTCCACGGCGCCACCCCGGGTCCGGCTACATTTGAGTGGCGTACTTTATGGGTGTCGGGCAACTGGTTCCGTGGTAGCCAGGAAGTGTAACGCCGCCCCGCCTTGGCGGGGCAGCCGTGAGGGCGTCTCGCCCTCACACAGCAACCACCGCGGCAATATGCTTCACCTTGGCGGAATCCAACCGGGGGCAAGAGCCCCTAAGACAGCCGGCAAGATGCCGGCGGTACGGCGAGGGAGACCACTCCACTCCATTCCTCTGTCACCAACGATCGCTGATCCGACGCCTCGCCACTGAAGCGTAGCCACACCGGCCACGCGCTCATCGTTGACATCGCCTCTTTCAGAATGCTATATGAAAACAGTCATGGTGGATAGACTTTTCCCGTCATCTGTGGGGTGTCAGAGATGATTAAACTCGGAGTGAACGTGGATCACGTCGCAACGGTTCGTCAGGCACGCCGCACCGTCGAGCCGGACCCTGTCTGGGCGGCGGCAATCTGTGAGCTTGCCGGTGCGAGATGCATCACCGCCCACCTTCGTGAGGACAGAAGGCACATCCAGGACAGGGACATTCGCCTCCTCCGCCAGACCGTCCGCACCAAGCTCAACTTAGAGATGGCAAACGCCGATGAAATCGTCGCCATCGCGCTGGAGGTCAAGCCCGACCAGGCGACCCTCGTCCCCGAAAAGCGACAGGAGATAACTACCGAAGGCGGCCTCGACGTCGCAGGAAACCTCAAGCCGATTTCCCAGACCGTTCGCAAGCTGCGCGATGCCAGAATCATCGTCAGCCTTTTCGTTGACGCGGAGCCAGACCAGATAAAAGCTTCCGCCGACGCCGGTGCCGAATTCATCGAGCTTCATACGGGAAAATACGCCAACGCTCCCGACGAGGAATCCCAGTTGAAAGAACTCCAGGTTCTCATCGAAGGGGCAGAACACGCTCTCCGGGTCGGCTTGCGGGTCAACGCCGGACACGGCCTGAATTACACTAACATCGGCGGAATGCACAAAGTCCCCGGACTCGAGGAAGTCAACATCGGCCACAGCATCGTTTCTCGCGCAATCTTCGTCGGGTTGGACCGAGCCGTCCAGGAAATGGTCGCTCTCCTCCACGGCCCCGGCGGCTCCGCAAGAATTTGACCCTACGCCCGGGGGCCGGGGGGGTGTCCTTGCCCAGGGGGTTCCGAGGTCCCGCGCACGGTGCGGCGAGATAAGTCGTGCAGGATGGCGTGTTGTAGAGAAACCGCATAGCTCGACGTGCACCCCCCGAAAGGGAGGGTTGCGCAGCGACTTGAGAACGCGAAAGTTGAAACCGAAGAACGCAGGGCTATTAGGCACACGGGCGCGCGGCCTAAAGATGTTATAAACAGAGTACACAACCCACAGTGCGGGGACAACCCTGAAGAAAGGACGCAAGGTGGAAAAAGAAACATCCAGGGAGTCACGTCGGCTGATCTTCATCCTTCTCGCGGGCTTGGTAGCGATAGGTCTGGTCGTCGGCGTGCCGAAGTATTCCAAATGGCGACGTAATCGAGAAACCCGCCGTGAGATTCAGGGAATTGTTGGAGAAATCCGGGCACTCTCAGAACGCCCACTCGTTCACGTAACGCGGTACGCCGTGGGTGGATTTCAAGGTCCCGGGGGGCAAAGTTTTGGCCAACTGACCGGGGAAGTAAGCGGCTGGTATAGAGTTGTCCAAAAGAACCTTGTTCTTGATGGAGAGATTTGGTTCCTCCGGGACCGAGTCGCAGCCCTCTTTAAACTTGAAGCGGCCGCTGCTCGTCTACCCGAGGACGAGCAGGCCCGTATACTGAACGCGACCAGCGAGTTCGGACGTAAGTGGAGGCAGATCGTCCCCAGTGAAATAATCGATGATGGTGTCGATTGGAATCTCATCGGAAGAGAGGTAAACCGTGCTGTAGGCGCGCTGGCTAAAGACTTGGAACATTGATTGGTGCGCCACCAAAGCAAGGGTCTCCGAGCGCTCACAGGCATCGGGACCATTGATTGGGAAATGCCGAGAAGCTGAGGCTGTTTGAGCGAATCGGGCTGCTGAACATGTCGCCCCCCGCCCCCGAGGAGGACCAATAGCGAAAGGGGGTTCGGTACCAACTGCAAGGGCGTAAAGATTTGTAGGCAACGATCATCTACGGCCATGTGCCGAACCGGGGCGGGAAGGGCGTGCCCCCTGAAGGCGGGGCCTACGTCCTGCGCCGTGGCGCGCCGCCATAAGTCATGCAGGACGGCCTGGTAAACAGGAACGATATAGCTCGACGCACAACGCCCTCGCGGCTGGGCAAGCGCCAGGGAACAGGAAAGTTGAAACCGAAGAACCGGCGCGTGTTACCCCGACAGGCACGCGGCTTGAAGGTGTCACAAGGAAATCACAAAGGCCGTACTTAAGCCGGCGCAGACGTTGTACATGACGGCTCGAGAAGGAGGGTCCTAAGAATGCCAGCTTATCAGCCCAATCAGACAACAACGTGCCCCCATTGCCGTGTCGCCGTCAGGTTAGAGGCCCCGACCGTCGCACAACAGGCCTACAATTGGATACTTGCGCAATCGGACAAGGAAACCTCGCAACTCACAATCTCGCGGTGCCCCAACTGCTTGCGTCATCTGGTAGCCCTCGACCACGCTGAGGTGAACCGGCTAACGGGCAAACCCGAACGGGCGGTCGAGCATCTCGTGTGGCCCCGCGCCACCGCGCGCCCCCCGGTCCCAACCCCGGTCCCGGCTCACGTTGCCGAGGACTACACAGAAGCCGCCGCGGTGCTCCCCCTGAGTCCGAAGGCAAGCGCGGCCCTCTCGCGCAGGTGCCTGCAGGCGGTGCTGCGCGAGTCGGCGGGGACAAAGTCGAAGGACCTCAGCGGCCAGATCGACGAAGTCCTCGCGTCGCTGCCGAGCAACATCGCGAGCAACCTGGATGCAATAAGGGCGGTGGGCAATTTTGCGGCCCATCCAACCAAGTGCACCCATACCGGAGACATCATCGAAGTAGAGCCGGGCGAAGCCGAATGGAATCTTGACGTTTTGGACGCCCTCTTCGACTTTTACTACGTCAGGCCTGAGATCGAGAAGAAGAAAAGAGAGGAGCTGAACAAGAAGCTACAAGACGCCGGTAAGTCACCGCTGAAGTAGGGCCTGAAGCACCCCGGCAAGCCCCTGAGGGCTGACCCCCGGCCTGCCGCGGGACGCGCCGTGCCCCCCTATCCCCCTGATCGTGGCAGCGCAGCGTCAACCATGAGGATTTCCTCCTCGCTGTCCTTGCCTATGGCGAGGATTTTGGCGGTGGAGTCGGTGACGACGCTGTGGCCTTCGTAGGTCTTGCCTTTCCAGGGGCCGCAGGTGATTTCGCCGATGAGGTTTGTCCCGACGACGGCGGCGCCGACGTTCTTGGCGATACGGCAGACGGTTTCCTCAAGCTTTTTGCCGTGCCCGGGCCACTCGTTTCTCTCGGCGGCCCAGCCATAAGGAATAAGCAGAAGGTCGGGACAGAGCGATTTCATGATCTCGTGATGCTTGTCCACGAAACTGTCCGCGCAAATCATCGCGCCGATTCTTCCGAGCGGCGTATCAACCGCGGACAAGTCCTCTTTCTTCCCCTGGAGATACGGCGGGGTCATCAACTCCGGCATGGTATTGATTTTCCTGTGCTTGAGGAGAATCTCGCCCTCGCTGCTGAGGAGAATCATCGAATCGTAAATCCCTTCCGCGACCTTCTCCGTCAGCCCGATGGAAATCATGATGCGGTGCTTTTTGCCGAGGCGGCAGACGATGTCGCTGAACCGTCCCGGAATCGGCTGAGCGAGTTGATGAGCGGCGGTGTTCACCCAGCCGATGAAAACCGTCTCAGGAAATGCCGCAATCTGCGCCCCTCTCGCGGCAGCTTCCTCGACGGCTCTCGTTACCCTGGCGATGTTCCCCTCGACGTCGCTATCCACGCACCTTATCTGGCAGACAGCCACCCTCTCCGTCCTGATTTTCGCCTCATTAGGACCGTGAGCAGCCAAATCTGCCATCGCGGAAACCACACCTCCTCTTCTGCGACCGCACGTGCCACCCACCCGCCCAGCAGCCGCAGCCAATTCCTCGGCTGTGAAAGGAACCCACCACAGTCTATCATGAACTTCGTTCACCCGGAGACCATGAAAATCCAGTGTGCGCAGCACTCACTTTGAGGCCACAACCCGGATTTCGTTTTCTCTCGCCAAGACGCAAAGGCGCGGAGGGTTCACAGGGCGTCGTTCTTTGCGTCTTAGCGGCTTTGCGAGAGCCCTGCCTGGTCGCGGCGTAGCGCGGATTTTTCGGCGAGAATAACGGGATAAACAAGATTATCCCGCCCATCTGAAATCCCGTCTAAAAAATGGTTCTCTCTACAGCTATGGCATTCGCAATGAAGGGTCACCGAAAAGCATCATCTTATGGACGTGCTGGTAGATAGCCCCAGCCTGCCATTGGCCCCAGAACTGCTCGATCCGCGGGAAATCCACCTCCATAAATCTCATTATGGCAAACTTCCAGTATTCCCCCAGCGGAAGCACCGTCGGATGCCACGCAATGACTTCATCGAAGAAGTGCTGAACCATGTCAATCGCGTCCGGTTGCGCGCCGGTATAAGAGCCGATATAAGCAATCGCGCCGACGTCGTGCTTGAGCAAGAAGTGCTCCGGCATGCAGTCGAGGTCGTACGCCGGCGGCTGGAGCGCGGCTGGCTCCGGGTAATCCCGAAGATTCGCCGGGCGTCTCTCGTGGAGTTTCAGTCGGTAGAACTGGTGGCGGAGATACCGTTCGGGATAGCTCCTGAGCCTTAGCACGCCTCCCTGCTTTTCCGCGGCCAGAGCCTGGAAAGAAACGAGGTCGCTTGCCGCGGGATCAGCCAGGCCCGGCATCATCCGAAACGTCGCGGCGGCCTCTTCCTCAATTGAATCAACCGTCTTGACCTCTGCCACGATTTCTCCGCCGTCTTCCGCGCAAAGGACGAGGAGATTCGTATAACCCAACTGAAGAGAACAATAATAGGCGGTTGGATCGTATTGAGGCGACTCCAGCCGGAAGGTGGCGTCTTCGTCGAAAAATGTCCCCTCGCTCAACTCGACATAGAGATGGAAATTCCAATGCCGAATGAAATGACCGGGTTTGGTGTAAGACTCGAAGGATTCCGCAGAGCCGTCCGCCAGACCGGCCACCTGCATAAAGGTCGCGTTCCGGTCAAACTCAACATTGCAGGTCAGTCTTCGCCGCAGGACCAATGTCCCATTTTCGTCCTTGAGAAAGTATCCGGGGAAGTTCCACGATTCAAAAGAGACGCACTGGTACGTCGCAGCGATCGTTGAGTCCGCCAGACCGGGGACCACCCGAAACGTCGCATCCTGCTTGTCGAGGTCTGTCGCAACCGTCGTGAGCTCCCCGGTGAAGAACATGTGGCGGATATAGCGATCGGGATAATTGTATGAGCGAATCGAACGCCAATAGAGAGCGGGGTCGTGCCTGGGAGCGACAATTTGAAATGCGTCCGTGTTCCCTTCAAGAATGTACAAATCCGAATCCTGCCGCCCGACATAGTACCCCGGGTAATTGTACGATTCAAAGCGAATCAGAGAAGGATTCCCTGGATTCGGCACCTTCTTGAACGTGGCGTCCCTCCCGAACGCGGCATCCTCCTCCGCGTCACAACCGATCTCGCTGCCTGACTCATCGAGATATGGCCAATCCGGAAAATGAAACGCCGCCGTCCCGCACGCAGCCGCAAGAATCACCGGGAGCTTGCCGGCGTCGTTAAGTCCGGGGATGTCGAGATAACTGTACCAGCCCGCCCAGAGCCCTCCATTGCCGCCGCGACTTCCTATGGTTCCACCCGCCCCGTGCCCGAGATACGCGACAAAGCGAACGCCGTTGTTCAACTCAGCGTTCAACAGATTCGCCCGGTCTATCTCGTTGGGATAAGTGGTCCAGTCGCTTGTCCAGTAGTGCTTGATGCTCGTGTAGCCGATGCCCGCCATGCTATTTGCGATCTCATCGGCACGGGCGTCCGGGCTATCCCAGTTCCCCGTGACAAGCATCAGGCGTTTTGCCCAGGCGGGGGAATCCATCTTCTCGTAGGCGATGATCTTGCGGACCATCCTTTCGACTTCCTGAACAGTTGAAGCCGGGATGCGCCCGATAGCAATCTCCGGTTTGAGATCAACCTTGTCCAGATTCAGTTCGCTCCAGTTGTTTGAGGCGCCTTCCGGCCGCCCCGTCTCCCCGAACAGACCGTTGTGGTTTGAATCCCAGTCGTCGAAAGCTCCGGTGTCCAGGTCCCACGGGTCGTTATCTGAATAATCGTAGAGGTCGGCGTAATAAAGGTCGCTTGGTGCGAAGCTGTGCCCCCAGATTGTCGAGTCCCAGTTGCGGATGTATCGCACAGGAAACTTATCCACGTCCCCGACTAACATGGCAGCCTGGATGCCATACCTGTCATAAGCATCGGCAATTGCCAGCTTGATCTTCTCCTGCGGGTCACGTCCACCGGAATACGCCGGGTCCGAATAAATGGATTCCAGCGTCTCAAGCATCGTTGACACGCCGGTCGTACTCTTGTGAGCCAACAGCGGCAGAAGGGCGTTTTGAAATTCGGCTGGAGTCAGGATCAGGAACCAATACCCGCTGGCTGTTTCTTCTCCAACCCGGTAGAAACGCCGCCTGGTCGCGGAAGGCGGCCCAAGGGGATGACTCCCGTCGTCCGTCCAATAGTTGAACCCAACCCCCCAGCCGTTCTGTTTCCCCGCCCACGCCCAGGTGACGAGGTCCGACGACACATACAGTCGGTACTCTCTGCCGAGCACCGTGTTCCATTCTATGGTAGGCAAATCAGGCGGCCCAGCGATGCCCCTGACCAGGTAATCCTGTCGGAACTTCTGAATCCTGTGGTTGTCGGTGTCCGCGACATAAACATTTCCCGCCGCGTCCAGCGTTGTTCCCATGGGGACAGAGAACTGACCGTCGCTGTCGCCGTGCGAGCCCCATTTAGTCAAGAAGCCTCCCCACCGATCGAACTTCTGAATCCTGTGGTTCCACGTGTCAACAACGAAAATCTCCCGGTTTTGCGACGACAGGTAGCCGGGGTAAAGAGCCACCGCAGAAGGCGAATTGAACCAGCCATCGCCGATGCCGCTCTGTCCCCATTTGTCCCGGAAGGAGCCCCAGTAGTCGAACTTCTGAACCCTGTGGTTGCTCCATTCAACCACGTAAACAATTTCTTCCGAATCTGCCGCAATTCCGCGGGGTTCCTCAAACTGCCCATCCCCCTGACCCTCCGAGCCCCATTTCCGCAGGAACTTCCCCTCCCCATCAAAGACCTGAATCCTGCTGTTCCAGGTATCCGCCACGAAAACCTCTCCCCACATGCTCACCGCAATCCCGCACGGACCGCTTCCCATAGGGGACTCGCCAAACTGTCCGTTGCCAGTCCCCGGAGAGCCCCACTTCTTCAGGAACGTTCCCGAGGTGTCGAACTTCTGAACCCGGCAATTCCCCGAGTCCAGCACATAAACGAGGTTCTTCAGAACGTCCACCGCCACTCCCTGCGGCGTCGCGAATTGCCCATCGCTTGTCCCCTGACCGCCCCATTTCCTCAGGAACTTCCCCGAAGAGTCGAACTTCTGAATCCTGTGATTCCACGTGTCCGCGACGTAGATGCTTCCCGTCAAGTCCGCCGCGATACCGCGGGGCTGGTTAAACTGCCCATCTCCCGAGCCACGCACACCCCACTTCAGTACAAAGCTGTACGACTCCTCCGCCTGCCCGTCGTGAAAGCAGGGGCATATCAACGCCGCGAGCAAAAGCGGCACAACTCCAGAGACTTTTCTTGCTTTCATGGCCGATTGACCTTCCTTTCCGCGCGAAGCAATGTCGCAGGCGAGACGCCGTCCATAAGAGAACAGTCCAATATATCCGTAGCCTCGACGGGGGATGATACGGCGTTGGCTCACAGTCCGCAACGGTTTTTCAGCAAGAGGAGGCAGGTGCATCGGCGCGGTAAACGCCATCGCAGCGAGAGATACAGACCCCCTCCGGCGCTCAAGCCCCCCTCATTTCGTGGGTCTTCGCAAATCGGCCCCTTACTACCACCAGCGGAACTGGTCCATGTCGCTGAGTCGCTTATCGAGCTCTTCCTTGCGAATCCAGGCGGCGTGGAAGTCGCAGAAGGTGAGGTTTCCGCCGCCGGTGTGGATTTCAGTCCCGACATCGAAATTGGATTCGGGCATGAAGTGCCCGTCGTTGCACGACCAGCCGCTCTCGTCCACTAACAGAATGGTTCTCGAGGGGCTCCTTATCTGCCCCAACTGAATCCCCTCCCCGATGAAACTCCCGCTCTGGTTCTCCTCAAGGCGGCAATTCATCGGATAACTGAACCCGCGCGCCTTTCCCGGCGGCACCGCAGACGGGCAGAGGTAAACGTTCTTGTCGGACGACCGATACCACTCGTCGGGCATCTCCTTGAACCTTTGAAACCCGGGATAGACGTACGTCCACAGTTCCCCCTCTTCGATTCGGATTCGCTGGCACGCGCTTGCGTCCTGCGGATAGGCAACGTAATTCCCGCCGGCGACGTACCCGCCTCCCGGCGGTCTCCCCATCCGTCCCGTGTGAGGCAGTCGCCCGTCGAAATCGTTCGTGTACATGCTCATCGCCACCGCAAGCTGGTGCATGTTGCTCAGGCACCTTATCGCCCGCCCCTTTTCTTTCGAGGAATGGAGCACTGGCAATAGCAACGCCGCCAATATCGCCACGATTGCGATGACCACTAAAAGCTCGATCAACGTGAACCCGCGTGACCTTGACATCTCAACCACCTCCCAAAGGCATCTCAAAATTGCCAACGAGACCACAGCCCCTTCCTGAACGCTTTTCCACCCACAAGATTAACTCACCCAACCCGACTTGTCCATCAGAAAACAAAACTATGGGTGTGGCTGGGTGTTAAGGTTTCCACTGATATTTCGCCCCGTCAGGGCTGGAGCCTTTTCTCCGATCACCTCCCTCTGGGCACCGCCCCGGGTATCCCATATCACAGGAACCGAAGCCCTGAAGGGGCGGCATAATGTGCCCTCCCACGTCGTGGAGGTCCCAGACAACACCCATCGCCACGGAAATACAGCCACACCCCATTGAAGCAGAGGCTTGATGAAATGGGGGCGGAGGCATATTATCGGGCCAGGTGTGTGAGCACAACCGGGACTTCCCGGAGCGACGTATCCTGAGGAGGGGCACGATGGCAAAAAGAGGCCACTTCCGATTGATTTTGGGCGCACTGGGCGCTTTCGTCTTCTGTGCCATTGCGCCAGGTCAGCAGACCAAGCCCGGCGCTGGAACCAAGACGGCAGACCAGAGGCCGCAGACGACGATACTCGTGAAGTCGGACCCGTCGTGGGAGAGATTCTTCGAGAAGCTCAAGGAAATCGTTCGGCGGGACAGCAGCATCTTTACCGTTCGGGGTCGGAAGGTGAGGATGAACCCGACGTGGCTGCGAGACCACATTCACGAGATGAAGGGGTACAAGTACTGGGAGGAGGACGTCACGTCGGCGCTCGACGAGTTTCTGTCGCGCCAGGCGGGGGAGGGTTTTTTCTACGAGATGCTTATTTCGGCAAAAGACCCGCACGCGACGTTCAGCGGGCCGAGGTTTGCGCAATTCGACCGTCCGGACGGGCTGGCTTTCGCGCGGCTGCAAATGGAGGCGGACATCGAGTACCTGATGGTCGAGGGAGTGCACACGGCGTGGCAGGCGACGGGCGACGACGAATGGATGCGGGCGAGGCTCGAGGCGCTCGAGAAGGGTCTTGAGTATTGCATGACCGACGAGACGAGGTGGTCGAAGACGCATCAGCTCGTCAAGCGGACGTTCTCGATTGACACATGGGACTTCACGTTCTTTCACCATCCGGACCGCCGCAGCATCGAGCCGGGGATGACGATGAGCATCATGCACGGCGACAACAGCGGGATGTACGATGCGAGCCTTCGCCTGGCGACGATGTGGAGGCATTTGAAGAACGAAGAAAAGGCGCTGGCGTGGGAGGAGAAGGCGAAAGGCTTCAGGGAGCGGACGAACAAGGTCTGCTGGAACGGGAAGTTTTACACGCACCAGGTTATGCTCGAATGGCCAACCTACCTCGGCAATGTGCCGGAAACCCAGATTCTCAGCCTCAGCAATACCTACGACATGAACCGCGGGATTGCCGACCACCCGCAATGCGTATCAATCATCCGCGAGTACATGGAGCGGCGAAAGAAGACCGACGCCTTTGCGGAATGGTTCACGATTGACCCGCCTTACCCACGTGGCTGCGTGCATCCGGCAGGGAAGTACATCAACGGCGGGATTTCCATTTTCGTCGCCGGGGAACTCGCGAAAGCGGCGTTCCGGCACGGCTTCGAGGATTACGCGGTTGACATCCTGAGAAGGGTCAAGCAAATCTGCGATAGGGATGGCACGCTCGATTTCTTTTACACCAGGGACGGAAAGCCGCAAGGTGGAGGACCAGCCGGGTGGGGAGCGGCAGCGGTGGCTTCGGCGATGATGGAAGGGCTGGCGGGAATCGAGGATGCCTCGAAGCTGTTCGGGAAAGTTACGCTGTCCCCGAGGTGGGTTGCTCTCGGGATTGACGAGGCAGAAGCCACAGGGACATATGCGGCTTCGGGGGCGACGTTCCGCTATCGCTTCACGCACGACCCGGCGCGAAGAGAAACAATCCTCTCGTGGAAAGGAGCGCCCGATGGCCTGACAGTTCATCTGCTTCTGCCGAAACGGACGCGAGCGAAGGAGGTTTTGCTCGACCAGAAACCTGTCGCGTTTGAAAACTCCCTCGTCGAGGGCAGTCCATATGCGGAGATAAGCGTTTCCGGGAAAGAGAGCCGCGGCGGCAAGACGTCCCTGCGTGTGATTTATTCGCCGAGTGAGGCGAAGTGATTCCCCAGGTGGCATCCCGCCCTTGGTCCCGCCATGGGCGGGATGGAATCATGGGCAGGATGCCCATGCCACCACGCGAGAGGATGACTGACCCTGAAATACCACAAAAGGAAAAAGTAGACAGTAGACAGGGAGGTGGCCGTCCGCCTGAGCCCTGTCAACTGTATGCTGTGTGCTTCCGGAGAAGAAGAAAGTAGGAAGGACCAGAGGTGAGGCAAAAAGACCCTTACATACTGACTGAGGAGGAAATCAAGGAACCGCCCAAGGGATGGCTCCCGAGCCTCAGACACCTCGGCCCGGGAATGATTTTGTCGGCTTCGATAGTCGGGTCGGGGGAGTTGATTGCCACGACGGTGTTAGGAGCGAGAGCGGGTTTTGTCACGCTGTGGGTGATCCTCGTGAGCTGCTTGGTCAAGGTAGCACTCCAAATCGAGTTCGGCAAGCACGCCATAAGCAGCGGCGAGCCGACGATGGTGGCGCTGAACCAGTTGCCCGGCCCGAAGTTCAAAGTGAGCTGGGCGATATGGGCATGGCTTTTGATTTACGTCGTGAAATTCATCCAGGAAGGCGGTGTTCTTGGCGGGGTCGCGCTGGCTCTCAAGATAGCTTTTCCGAAGCTGACCGTGGAGTCGTGGGCGTGGATTGTGGCGATTTCCGTTTCGGTTTTAGTGTTTCGGGGATACTACGTTTTTCTCCAGGGTGCGGCCGTTTTGATGACAGCCGTGTTCACCGTCACCACGCTGGCATGTGTGGTGTTCCTCCAGTTCACCCCGTACGCTTTTTCCTTCGCTGACATCGGCTCAGGGCTGACGTTTCGCCTGCCGCAAGCAGCCGTGGTAGTCGCCATAGGCGCCTTCGGAATAACCGGCATCGGCGGCGACGAGATCATGCACTATGTTTACTGGTGCATCGAGAAGGGATACGCGCGGTTCACCGGTCCGCGGCAGGATAGCGAAGAATGGGTCAGGCGGGCGAAAGGGTGGATAAGCGTCATGCGAAAGGACGCCATCCTCTCGATGGTCGTTTATACCGTCGTTACCGCGGCGTTCTACGTCCTGGGGGCGGCGGTCCTCCACGGGCGAGGAGAAATCCCCAAGGGGTATGCCACCGTCGAGACCCTCTCTAAAATGTACACCGAATCCCTCGGCGGCTGGGCGAAGGCGGTTTTCCTTGTGGGGGCGTTCGTGGTGCTTTACTCGACGCTGTTTGCGGCGCTGGCGGCGTGGTCGCGGCAGTTTGCGGACGCGTTCGGTCGGTTGCGCGTCATTGACTTCTTCGATGCACGACAAAGGCGGCTGTTCATCGCGGTCTTCGCGTGGGTCAGCCCGGTCATCTGGACGATTCTGTTCCTGAAGATGAAGGAGCCGGTTTTGATGATCGTCGTCGGCGGGATTGGGACTTCCCTGATGCTTCTGCTCGTGGTTTACGTGGCGCTGCACCTTCGGTATCGGCGCCTCCCCGTCGAGCTGAGACCGTCGCGAGCGTATGACCTGTGGCTCTGGCTGAGCGTCGTTGCGATAATCGCGGTCGGCATCTACAGCGTTTGCAAAGTCCTCGTCGGCAAAACCTGAGCCTGCCGCCGTGCCGGCTGGCGTTGTGCGCAAGGAGCATGAGGCAGGCAACAACCTTGGCGGCCTTCGCGTCTTGGCGAGAGGAAAAACCTCTCAAGAGGGCATCTCATCGGAGCCTCTCGCAAAGACGCAAAGGCGCAAACAAGGGACGGCGCGACAAGCCACGCGACCGCGTGCTGGCTGGCGTTGTGGGCCAGCAGCATGAAGGCAGGTTACGAGGAGTCTACCAGACCCCAACCCGGTAGAAGTGCTTCCTCAGGAGCGGTGACATCGCCTCAGTGTAGCCCAGGAAGGATTCTCCTTGCAGCTCAGGCACGCCGGGAATCCTTTCCCACGTCGGCGGGTTTCCCGAAAGCTCCTCGCAGTAATACAGCCGATACGCTCGCCCCGCCTCATAGGGCCAGGCAACGACTACCGTCGGTGGTTTCTCTTCCGGATGGTACGAGATCGTCGGGACAATCGGCCCCTCCGGCGGTCTCCAAACCCTTGCCGGGGCCGTCACGAGTACATCGCTCTGCCCGATTGCGTTGTCCGCATCCCGATAGGAGACGGTAATCGTATCTCCGTATTGCACGACGAGACCCTCTCCCGCCTCATCTCCCACGTGCCTCAACAAAACCTCGCCCACGAACACAGCGCTGTTCTCCCGAGTCTCCTCGAGCTCAAGGATTCTCCCGGAAGGTTCGGACGTGCTCGAGATACTCACCTCCACCTTTTCTTTGAGAGCGATGTCGCGGTTCAGATGCCCATCTTTCAAAGTGATGACCACGGGTCCCGGAATCGCGTACACCCGCCGATCGAGCTGCACGACCCCAAAACCGAACGGGCGCAAGCTATCAATCGCCACGTCGTCAATGTACCAGCCGGGATAGTAGAAATCCAACCACTGGTTCGCCTGAAGCCGGAACCGCACTTGAACGGTCTGCTCACCATAGCTCGACAAATCAAACTCTTGCCTCTCCCACGCCGTCAGCGCCCCGCTGAACGTCTGTCCGTCGAGAGGCGTCCAGTCTCCCCCCTTGGGCTTTATCTCGACGATTCCCTGACCCTCGTCGAGCAAATACTCGTTGATGCTGTACCAGTGCCAGAAGGTCAGCCCGGAGCCTTCCTTCAGCGTCAGCGGCGGGCTGATCAGGCTCGCATCCGACAGTCCCGGATAAGTGCCCGTTAAGTTCGTCGCCCAGCAGTCCTCGGGAGAATGGGCGAACATCACACCGTACTGCGGCACGCCCCACTGCCAGACGTCCCCGACCCCCTCGTGCGTCCAGCCGGCATCTTCTCTATCAAAGCCGTCGTGGAAAAGCTCACATCGGACCATCGTTCGAATCGCGTAGCACGAGCCGCCGTCATCGTCCATCGCCAGGTTCGCCGCCCGGTCGGCAGAATAGACCCTCACGTAGTAAATCAGATTCTCGGAAAGACTCGTTATCCGAATCGAATGTTGACGAGAGTAAGAGGTTTCGCTGAGGGTCTCGCTGAACGGCCCCGACGGTGATTCCGCGTAGCTCACCGAGCCAATTGCCTCAACGTCCGTCGTCCACGTGACAAGAGCCGACGTATCGTCGGTCTCGGAAACCGCGACGCCGCTGATGACGGGAGGAGTTATGTCCAGTGGAGCCGCTGCCACAACGTCGCCCGAGCCGCCAGCTCCGTTATCTACGTCATGATACCGCGCGACCAGCGAATCGCCCGCCGCCACCTGCAAATACTCGTCCGCAACCGCAGGAGGACCCTGCTTCAAATAAACCTGTCCGACGAACCTCCCCGACGATACATCCGTTTCTACGAGCTGAACTGTAATCGTCTCCAGCGAACTGGAGAGCGTTATCTGGCAACTATCGCGCAACGATGGGTCAATATTGAGGTGCCCATCCACGAGGGTGACGACCACAGGAACAGTGAAGCTATATGCATTCCGGTCGAGCACCAGCGCACCTTTTCCGTAAGGAACGACATCCGAAATCGCCACATCGTCCACATACCAACCGGCATAATAGTAAATCACGATGTCCCCCTCCTGCGACCACAACCGAAATCGAATGCGGGCCCCTTGGCCGGCCCACGTCGAGAGGTCAATCGTCTCCGAAAGCCACCCGCCGCTCGCCCCGGCATAGAACGCCTCCGCAGAAGCGCTCTCCCAGGTCGTGCCATCCGTCGTCACCTCGACCGTCCCGAAAGCTCCCTCCCATCCAAGCTCGTCTATGCTGTACCAATGCCAGAACCGCAGTTCGGGGTTCTCCGGAAGCGTGACCCAGTCGCTCATCAGGCTCGCATTACAGTTGATCGGGTAGTATCCGTCCAGGTCCGTTCCCCAGCAGTTGGGCGGGGAATGCGCGGTCGGCGGACCGACTATCGGCACGCCAACCTCCCACACCCCGTCCGTACTGAACTCCCACGTCGAAAGACCGCCGTCGAAACCGTTTGACACAACGACCATCTCCGCTTTCGTGCCAAAAGAGTAGTCCTTCACCGGTGAAGAATAGACTGCGGTGTTCCCAGCCTCATCCGTAACCGAGATGCGGAACCGGTGCAACGTGTTCTCGACGAGGTTCAGCAGAACAAACTCCCGCTGAGCCGACCGGCGATGAGAGACTTGCGATTCTTCCTGACCTCCACCAACCCAATACGCGATGGCAGCCAATGCGGTCGGCTCCGTCGTGAAACTCACCGTTGCCCGGTCGCTCGCCAGCTCTTCCACCATCAGGTTTCCGATGGCCGGCGGCGTCAAGTCAACGAGGGCGCTCGCCTCCGTCGTGCCCGCTGCCGATAGTGCTCCCTCAACGTCTGTGTACGACACGGTGAGCGTGTCGCCTTCCGCGGCCTGTATTTTGCCGTCCCCGTGCACAGGAGAGCCGGTGCTCAAAATGATTTGTCCCGAGAACACCCCCGTGTTCTCGCCGGTCTCGCTCAGCAGAAAGGTCTCCGCAGTCGTCTCCGTCGTACTGCGCACAGTTACCGTCGCAATGTCCGCCGTCGCAGGGTCGCGGTTCAGGTCCCCGTCAACGAGCGTCACCTCTAGCGGCACGACTGTGGTGGCGTACGGCTTGCCAAGCGTTAGGGTCGGCTCGCCAAACGGCCTCGTCGAAGATACCATTACGTCGTCAACGTACCACCCGGCGTACTGATAGTCCGGCCCCAAATCGTCAAACCACGTCTCCGCCTGGACGTGAAACCTGATCCAGATTCTCTTGCCCGCAAAAGACCACAGGTCAACCTCCTCTTTGATCCATCGCGGCGACGCACCCGTATAAGCCCCATCCGCATTCGGCGTAACGTTCTGCCACTCGTTCCCATCTATGGAAACCTCGACGTAACCATAGTCATAAATCCCAAAAAACGCCTCAGCCAGAAGATCGTGCCAGTGCCAGAACGTGAGCTTCGCCGCTGTGCCCACGTCTATCTGGGGCGAAATAAGATACTCATCTCTTATGCTCCCGAAGAGGAAATCGTCGTGCTGGAGATAGGTATCCATCCCCGTCCCCCAGCAGAAATCTCCCGAATGCGCCGCCCCCAGCCCGTTTTCATACGTCGGCTTGCCGTACTTCCATTGGTCCACGTCCCCGGAATGGCTCCATCCGCCCTCTCCCGCCTCCATGTCATCGCCGAAACGAATCACCGTGTATTGAGTGCGAAATACGTGCAACTGCCCGCCGTTGTCGTCAACCACCTCGTTCCCCGCTTGGTCTCGTGCGCGAACGGCAAAATAATACTTCTGGTTCTCTGACAATCCTCTCAACGTCAAGGAGTGATATTGCGCAACATTTCGGTCAACCGCCGATAAGCCCAGGGCCGGACCGAGCCCGTAAGTCACTATCCCCGTCGTCGCCTCCGAGCACTGCCACGTTAGAGTGGCCGAATCCTCCGTAACGTTGCTCACCGACAGGTCAGAGATTCCCGGCGGAATAAGGTCCACCGTCGCTGTCGCCGTTACTTCCCGTTGTCCCCCGCCGCCGTAATTGGCGTCAAGGTAGCTCGCCAGGACCGTGTCTCCGTGGGCGACGTCCAGCGTCTGCCCACCCACAGGCGGCGCCGACTTGTTCAGCACGACTGAACCCTCAAACACACCCGGCGCCATGCTCGACTGAGATAGCACCGCCGTTACCCCAACCGGATCTGTGTTCGAACTCATTCTCACCAAAGGAGCGGACGGTGCCCCCAGGTCCGCATCTACGAGCATCACCCCTACCGCCCCATCCGCTAAGCCGTAGGCTACTTTTCCGAGCGTGAGGGCAGCCCGCCCTGTTGCCTTACCGCAGGTAATCACGATCGCGTATGGCTGCGGACCGCGCGGAATGTTGTTCCCGGAGACGGCGACCGTGTAAATTCCCGGCGCCGGCGAGGCGATATAGATGGCCTCCACGTTGTTGACGCCGTCAGGCCCGTCCAGCCCATTCGGATAAACAATTTCCCCGTCGGGCATTGTTACGGTCAAGTCCAGGTCGTTCACCAGAGCTACCGCCGCTGCCGGAGAAGCCGGATAATCCGAATAGACCATCGTCGCCCGGAATGGCACCTCCGGCGTGCCAACGACGTAACGGTAAGTTGCAGATTCCCCGGTCTCCAGCCCGTCGGTCTCGTCAACCAACTGCAACTCCGCTTCCCCCTCGGGATAGAGCGACCCTTTCAGGTCAACCCTCCCCCATCCTTCGACATAGTTCGGCGCCGCTGGCATCTCCTGCTCGGCGCCTGTCCCATATTGACCCGGGGTCATGTCCGCAGCACCATTGATGAGCGTCGCCTTGATCAGAGCCGCGCTCGGATTCGCGACCCCTTTGACCTGAGTGTAAAACTGCCTCACTACAGCCGCACTGCTTGCCACCGCCGGCGCGGCCATACTCGTCCCGCCCATATAGACGTAATAGTCGTCGTACACACCCCACGAGGTCAGTTCCGTGGACTGCTTCCCCTGGGGGTCCTGGCTGCGGCAGGAAATAATGTCCGTCCCCGGAGCCACAACGTCCGGCTTGATTCTCCCGTCGAGGCAAGGCCCACGGCTGCTGAAAGCCGCCATCCCATTCTCGTTGTCCGAGACGTAATCGTTCGCAATCGGGTCGGCAGCCCATTGGTTATCGAGATAGCCGAGATAACCCCACGTGTATCCTGAAAGCCCGCCGCTATCCCTCACGTTCTCGGAGGCTCCCACGGCAATGCAGTTCTTCGCTGTCGCAGGAGAATAAAGCGAGCCGAGGTCAATGACGCCGTCCCCGTCAAGGTCCACGCCGTCGTTACCAGCCGCAAAAATAATCAGAAAATCCTTGTGGTCCCACACGAACTCGTCTGTCTGGACCGAGAAGAGGCTATAGGCGCTTCTGTCGGGCGAGCCCCAGCTATCGCTATGAATTCTCGCCGAAGTCTCCGAATAGACCGGAGTGAATAGGTCGTAGAGGTTGACCGGCACACCCCCAAGCGGATCATCCTCCGACACGTACCCAGATTGAAACACCAACCGCGACTCGTACGCCGCCGCGCGAAACGCACCGTCCGAAACCAGCCCGTTCCCTACAGCCGTCCCGGCGACGTGAGTCCCGTGGCCGTCGGGGTCGTTCCACAAGCCGGGCCTGCCGAGCGCATACGCCGCTTCAATCCGCCCCTCGAAATCGTCGTGCATCGCTGTCCCGTTCACCCCGACGTCAAGCCCCGTGTCGCAGATAGCCACAACCTCGCCTGCCCCCGTCAGCCCTTTTTCCCAGACCTCAGGGGCATTGATGATTTGGACCTGAATGTCAGGCTCCGCAAGGAGCGGTTGCGTCTGACCGGTCCCGGCGAAGACAAATGGACTGAACCGCTCAATCCACTCCACGTCCTCCATCTGGGCTATCGAAGGAATCTTGCTCTTCGCTGCCCTGACCCTTAGAAAGCTCCGCATCCGCCCCGGATACAAGGACTGCACCTGGCATCCCACAGCCTCGATTTCCGAGCCAATTTCCCGCACGTCGCACCCCGGAAAAACGCTCACCAGCAGCCCAAGCCTCTCCTCCGGCGTGCCAATCCCTGCATGCCTCAGTTCCGCAAGCGACCCAAGAGACGGCGAAACCTTGTATTCCGGCAGATACCGACCGAACCACCTCACCCCATCAAGCCGCGAAATCCGTCCCAGTTCTCTCGGCCCCGCTTTGACCAGAAGGGCGTCTTCCGGCAGGTAACCGACGACCTGATGCCCGAGAGCCGCCAGCTCCTGCCGCCATCCTTTGTCAACCCTCTTCGACCTCTGGACGATGTAATAACCAGGCTCCCGGTCAAGGTAGGCGGGCATCGATAACTTGCCGGAAGGTGACGAGTTAGCCGTTTGAACTGAAAGTCCAGCATTATGCTGCGCTGTCTTAATCGCGCCAGCCTTCAGCCGAACGAATTTCTCCCGGAGGTTGTTATCTTCGGAGGAAAAAACGAACAAGCGTGGAAAGAAGAGGAAAGACAGCGTTGCGGCAACGCCAACCCAGCGTGTCAAGCTCCCGGGCAGGCGATTATAGGACGACCCTTTTTTCGCGAATCTTGCATGGAGCATTCGTTTGGTCCACGTCCGAAGCCCGGAACAGGCAGCCTCCTGCAGCTGACACGGTGGAAATCGCGCTCTCTGATAAAAGCTTACCACACACAATCACGTCTGTCAACGGGGGTGTGGCTGGGGGTGCGGCTGCGTAATCGGGGCGCATCAGGCTCGCTTTCCGTGCTGCGCCAAGCAGCTCTTTAGCCACACTGCCGGCTTCAGCCGGCATCGCTTTTAGCCACCTGCTTTAGCTGGTGGTCCAGCGCTCCGGCCTACCCCTCACCCAAGCCGCCTTCAGGCGGGCTTCTCGAAGAAGGGATTCATCCGCCCTCTGCCCCGCAAATACAGCCACACCCGTGGCTGGGAATCGGTGGCAGATTTGGAGCCTCCACCTGAGTTCTTCTCGTGGTCCCCCGCGGAACGCGGGGCGGGATTGATGTTGGGCCAGGTTGACATGGGCAGGATGCCCGTGCCACCAAAATACAGCCGCACCCTGTCAACACCCATCACCACAGCCGCAGTCGGTAAAAGCTCTTCAGCCTGCCCCACGCCGCCGTGTCAACGTAATTCTCTTCAGGGCTAATCGGCCCAACCGGAACATAGGGCCCGGCCGGCTCGTCCGCCCGCTCAAGCTGAAAGACCTTGCCGTCGTTGCTCGCCCACTCAATTGACACGTCCCCCCCGTTCTGCTCCATGGCGAACGTTACCTTCGACGGCGGCTCCGGCAAAAGGGTGTCCGTCACGATAAACAGCGCATCCAGTCCAAAGTTCGCCACGTCCTCTAACGGCTGAAATGCCCCAACAAGCTCCAGGTTTTTGAAAATGATCGAGCCGTTGTCGCTCAAGAGGTCGCCATCGGTGATCGCGCCGACCCTCTTCGACTGAAAGCCCAACTCCGTCGAAAACCATATCTCACCACTCGGCCAAACGTAAATCGCGTCCAGACCGAAGTCCTGTTGCGGGTCCTCCGGCTCGAAGCTCGCAACAAGCTCCTTGTTACTCCGAACGACGACTTCTTTATTCGACAGGAGGTCTCCGGGGTTGAGCATCACGCCGAGCCCTTCCGAGAAGAGGGGCTCCTCGATCGAAAATAGAATCTCTCCAGTCCTCCTCACCTGGACCGCATCAAGCCCAACGTCCGGCGCGGGCGGTTCCGGGATGAACGCGGAAGTGAGCTGCTGGTTTGTCGCGACAATCCGTCCTTTGTTCGACAGAAGGTCGCCATGTTGCAACTGACCGAGCGTCTCGCTGAAAACGGCGTCTTCGCACGAGAAGAGGACCTCGCCCCCCGGCCCGATGTCAACCGCGTCCAGGCCCAAGTCCGGCACCATCGGCATGATTCCCAGCTTCCCCACAAGCTCCGAGTTGCGATAGACAACGTGCCCGTTCATGGACAGCAGGTCGCCGTCGCTCACCCACTGTTTCAGACTGCCCGACGTGAAGCCATTCCCCGTCGAGAACCATATCTCGCGCACAGGCGCCGCGACGATGTGGAAGTAAAAAACCTGCAAGGGATCGCGCGGGTTGTCCCGGTCTTCCGTAACGTCTATCTCAATCATTGGCCAGGCCCTTTGCAGGGGCCCGTAATCGCTTTTGAGCTCGATGCCAGGAACGTCGTTCACCTGCACCTTCAGTTGCATCCGCTGCACCAGCGCGACTTCCCCGCCGATCTCATACGTCCCCTCCCCGGTCACGTCGTAGTTGGAATACCCGTTGGACGCATTGAACTTGATATCCCGTACGTCATAGACCATGAAAAGCGGATTTTCTTCTCGCAGCGTCAGAACGAACGTTCCCCTCATCGGGAAGATAAGGGGCGGGCGACCGCAGATGACACACTCGTCCGTCAGGGTGCTCCCCTGAAGAAGCATGTACGACACCTGATTCTGTGCCCCGGATACCGAAGGCGGCGCTCCTGTCACCGCCAGGAGCAGGACTATCAACGAGGACATGTAGAGAAAGTAGTTTGCTCTCATCCGAGTACCCTCCTGAACCATCACGCTGACACCAACTGCGCCAACTCTCCCCACCATTTTTAATTATACCATATCCGGGCATGGCGCGTCCAGCCGCGCGCGAGACCGCCTTTGGCCGCAATTCAATGGGATGTGGCTCTATCCTCGTGGCATGGGCATCTTGCCCATGTCAGTGCGTCACGACGTTGCTCACGGGCGAGACGCCCGTGCCACGAGAGGTCGGCGTCCCCGTAACGGCTCGGGTCGAGCCTGGGAATCCGCCGCTGATTCGGAGCCACACCGATTCAATGGGACAGCCCTATTGCGCTCCTCCTGGGCTTGGGCGACTGGGTGGCATCTGTTTCCCCGGATGTTGCCCAAGGCTGAGGGGATGTCGCCCCTTTGGGCCTTCAGCGTGGAGAAGGTCCCTGCCCCAAACGGGCCCAACTAACCTGGCCCTGTGAGCGGCCTCACTCCGCCTTCAGCGGGACAAGCCAGATGTTCCGGTACTGGACTTTGTTGTCGTGGTCCTGGAGCAGGATTCGCCCCTTCGGCGCTCCCGGCCGCGCCGGCCGAAACTGGTCATAGATTTTTGTCCCGTTGTGAACAACAGTAATGGTCGCACTCTCCGTCATCTTTCCTGCGGCGTCGAACCTCGGCGCGATGAACGTCACATCGTACGTCTGCCACTCGCCCGGCGGCAGACACGCGTTCTCAAGCGGCTCAGCCTGCCCGTAAAACGCTCCGCAGTCGTACCTGGTCTTCTTCAAGCCGAACGAATCGAGAACCTGAATCTCGTTGTTCCCAGGCAGATACACTCCGCTATTGCCGCGTCCCTGCCCGCGCGCCTCCGGCATGAACGGCGTCCGAAACTCGATGTGAAGCCTGAAATCTCCGAACTCGTCCTTTGTGCGGATGCTTCCTTTCCCCGGCACAACCTCCATCGCATCCTTCACCAGCGCCCAGGCGCTCAGCTTCTCCCCGTCGCCAACCCATTTCGACATGTCTTTTCCGTCGAAAAGCACAATCGCACCCTCCGGCGGTTTTGCTCCGAGACTGGGCGGCACCTTCTGAACCCTCTTCATCTCAAATCGCCCTCGGTCGTCCTGCCCCTCGTAGCGGCCCGCGAACTTCTCTTCCGCGATTTCTCCCTTCACCTGGTAAACACCCCCAGCATCTGGTCCCGCATTAACTGAACCTTCAAACGCGACTTTTTCACCCTTCTTTTCACCGCGCAGCTCGCCGCGAACAGGCTGCGCCTCCCCGATATCCGCCGAGAGAACCGCCCGATACCTGCCCTTACCCTCCGCGATGATTTGTGCATAAAGCGACCCCGACCCAAACGTATCACCAACGTACGTCCCCTCCCAGTTCCCCATGACGGTGTCAGGGGGTTCCGCGGCCCCGGACGAAACGACCGGAAGCATAGCCAAAAACGCGACAAGAACAGCCACGTTCCATTTCATGGTACATCCTCCATTTTGCATGACAATCTAATCACTTGTTCTACCAACGGAACATCAATCCGCTATTAGAATATGGCATGCTCCAGCCCAACGCAAGAGGCGATTTCGGGCTGCGCACCGAGCAGGTTGCTCGTGACGCGCTAAGGCCAACGCAAACGAAGACGTGTCGGGGGGTGCGGGTGTATTTTCGGCGCAGAGAGGTGATGCCCGCGCCGCCATCTCGGCGTCGCCCAGGCCGCGAACCATTTTCATCTCGCGCCGTCTGCCCGCCGAGCTCACACGCCTGATCGGGCCTGAAACCATGGGGGCCCGACGTGGCATGGGCATCTTGCTCATGATCGTTCACGCGCGAGACGCCCGTGCCACGGTCACCCAGCCAGACCCCTTCCCCCATTGACCACGCCCAGCGCCCAGGGTAGTATCTTGCCTGGCCGCAACATTGCCACAAGCTTCTCGAATTTCTTTTTCAAGAAAGGAACTGTCATGAGACTTTGCATTGTCGCCATCATCCTTTGCCTCTGCGCCGTCGCTGGCGGTGCGTTTTCTTCGGAACGGAGGCCAGCGGGCGGCCTCACCCCGCTCGGTCGCCCAAACCTCTCCCACCGCCGCCCCCTGAACCTCGATAAATTCCTCTTCGGCGCTCCCTACTATCCGGAGCACTGGGACCCCGAAACCAGAAAGAACGACGCCGACCGCATGGCTGCCGCAGGATTCAACGTCGTTCGCATGGCTGAGTTCGCCTGGGATAGAATGGAGCCGAAAGAGGGAAAGTACGACTTCTCGGTTTTCGATGAGACAATCGCAAAGCTCGGCGGCAAAGGCGTCAAGACCATCCTCTGCACGCCGACCGCCACTCCGCCCCGCTGGCTGACCGTCAAGCATCCTGAAATCGTCCGCGTTGACGAAAACGGCGTCGCCCAGGCTCACGGCTCTCGCCAGCATTGCTGCCACGCTTCCGAAACATTCCGCCGGTATAGCCGCAGGATTACTCAAGCGATGGCTGACCACTTCCGCGACAATCCCAACGTCATCGGCTGGCAGACCGACAACGAGTTCAACTGCCAGTTCTCCGAATGCCACTGCGACTCCTGCCAGAAAGCCTTCGCCGAGTTTCTGCACGACAAATACGGCACAATCGAGGAGTTAAACGGTCGCTGGGGCACGGCTTTCTGGGCGCAGAGCTACTCGCGCTTCGAGGACGTCCCCACCCCGCGCGCCAAGCCGACATACGTAAATCCGGCGCATGCGCTCGACTACTACCGCTTCATCTCCCACACAGTCGCCGCCTTTCAGCACGAGCAGGTTGAGATTCTCCGCCGCGCTAACCCAAACTGGTTCGTCATGCACAACGGGGTCTTCCGCCACATTGACTACCGCGGCGAATTCAGCAAAGACCTCGACTTCCTCGGCTTCGACTCCTATCCGTTCTTCGATTACAGCCCGGCAAGCCGCCCGCGCACGAGCGCCTTCCGCCTCGACGAGGTGCGAGCACTCACCGGCAACTTCATTGTTCCCGAGCAGCAGTCCGGCCCCGGCGGCCAGGGCAGCTATTTCCACGACAATCCCGAGCCGGGCGAGCTCCGCCTCATGACCTATCGGTCAATCGCCCACGGCGCCGAAAGCCTCCTCTATTTCCGCTGGCGAACGTGCCGCTTCGGCGCGGAGGAATACTGGTGTGGAATTTTCGACCACGACAACGTTCCCCGTCGGCGATACGAGGAGGTCAAACAGGTCGGGTCAGAGCTTCAGCGGGTTGGGCCGGCGGTGCTGGAGACTTCCGTGCGAGTTGACGTAGCCGTCGCCACCGGCGATTATTCCGTCGAGGAAGGGCATCTCCCCCTCACCCTCGGCCTTCCTTCCCCGAAAAGTGTTGCAGCGGAAATTCACGGCGTCTTCTTCACTCGCGGCTACGCCGTCGGCTGCATCCATCCGGAAGATGACCTGACAGGCGTGAAGCTGTACTTCATCCCCCACTGGTCGCTCTTCAAACCCGAATGGGTTCCCATTCTTGAAAAGTACGTCCACGACGGCGGCATCCTCGTCATCGGAGCGAGAACCGCCACCAAGAATTTCAACAATAACGTCGTCCCCGAAACCCCGCCTGGATGTCTCGCAGACCTGGCTGCCGCCTGCGTCGTCGAATACAGCAAAATCAATCGCCCCGAGGAGAGACCAATCAGACTCGCCATCGGCGAATCTTCCGTCCCTGCCCCGCTCTGGTATGAAGTCCTGGAGCCGACTTCTGACGCCGAGGTCTTAGGACGATGGGCTGACCGCTTCGCGACGGCGGCAAAACCTCAAAAGGTCATTCCCGGTAGCTTGACCCCGCCTTCAGGCGGGGCCATCACCTGTCGCAAGCTCGGCAAAGGACGCGTCCTCTACGTCGGCACGTACCTCATGCAGGGCGTCGTCGAAGCGCTTCTGCCGATGCTGACGGAAGCATCCGGCGTCAAGCCCCTCTGCCCCGGCGCACCGCCCGCAGTCGAAGTGACTGTCCGCGAGAACAACGAACGGCAACTCTGGTTTTTCCTCAACCATTCCGACCAGGAGGTCAAAATCTCAGGCGCCCCCGTCGGCAAAAACCTCATCACCGACGAGCCATGCCACGGGACCCTCTCTCTCCTCCCCAGCGCCGTCGGCATAATCCAGAAGTGATCGAGGTTCACCGCCTGGGCGGCCGATAGCTCATAGGGGCTGGCTTTACCTGCGGCAAGGGGGATGTCCATGGGCCCGGAAGGACTCGTCCAGGCCGGGTCATTCCCGGTACTCGGTCTCCATCGGCACCAGCCAGATGTTCCGGAAGCGGACGGTGTTGCCGTGGTCCTGGAGGAGAATTCTCCGGAAATCCTCTCCGTGCCGTCGGCTGGTTTGTCTTTTGGCAGGGAATTCGTTGTGAATGAGAACGCCATTATGCTTCACTGTGAGTATAGTCTTCCGAATCATCTTTCCGGTCTTATCGAAACGCGGGACCAGGCAAACGATGTCGTACGTCTGCCACTCGCCTGGCGGCAAACTCGCGTTCACGTCCGGCGGCTTCTGGTCGTAGATGGCGCCGCAGGAACCCTTGTCAACTTCCTCACCGAACGAATCCAGAATCTGAATCTCCTCGCAATTCCCCGGAACGAACACCCCGCTATTTCCCCGACCCTGTCCGCGCGCTTCATCCATCAGCGGAATGCAGAACTCCAGGTGCAGCACGAAATCTCCGAACTCCTCCTTTGTCATGATGTCTCCCGTGCCCGGCACAATTTCCATCGCCCCGTCAACGACCTTCCACGGATTGGGCTTGCCGTCCTTCGCGGTCTACTTCGAGAGGTCCTTCCCGTCGAAGAGAACCGTGGCATCCCTGGGCGCCTTCGCGCCAAGCGTGGGCGACACCTTGACCACCTTCTTCATCTCAAATCTTCCCTGCCGACCGGGACCCGAGTAACGACCCGTGAATTTCTCGCCCACAATCTGCCCCCAGATTTCGCAGATGCCGCCGTTCGCCGCTCCGACGTCAATCGTCCCCTTGAATTCGACCTTATCCTCCTTCGTGGCTCCCTCCATCACGCCTTTTGCTGGCGGCGCCTCGCCGATGTCGTCCGCTTTAAGTACAGCACGGTATTCGCCCTTCCCCTCCGCAATCACCTGCGCGGACAACCGCCCTTCATACGTCGCATCGTCGTACCACATCCCATCCCAGTTCCCCATCACCGTTTCCTTCTCCGCCCCGAAACCCGACGAAAAAACCGAGAATACCGACACCAGAACACCACCAGCCAGCATCCACCTGCTCATCGAGACACCTCCCTCTTCACGAAAAAAACTGAAACCGCTCTTCGTTGACCTTCGCCGAGACAACCCGGCGCCGCACCAACGAGCCGCTCGGGCAACTTATCGTCCTACGGCCCGCCCACCGAAGACTTGCAAACTCCCACAGACCTTTTCCAAGGGACCCAGGAGGCCTCACGGACGCCGACAATTCCATCATAGTCCCTTTCACTCCACCTTCAAAGCGATCCGCAGCGTTGGCGAGCCTTCTTCGGCAAACCAGAGCACTCCCTCCTTCACCACGTCAATCTCGACGAGGAAATCGCCGCTTTGCCGAGGAGCCCTCGCCACCAAGTCCACCCTTATGTCCTCGCCGGGACCGACCGAGACCGGCAGGTCTCCCCTGGCAAAGTCGCGCTCCAGAACCTCACCGGACACATCAAGCAAACGAGCACCCATTCGCACCGTGTGCGTCTCGCAAGGGTAGCTGTACCAGACCACGTCCCCGACGTTTCGAACCCGCAAGGGCACTCGCATCAGCGACCCCCTCTTAGCTGACAGCCGGCTCAGTGACGATGCGATTTCTGCTCTGTGGACGAAACGCTTCAAGCGATAGAACTCCTCCGTGCCCGAAGCCGCCACCGCCCGCCCGCCGTGGGCACCGACAGGCTTCTGAAGAAACAGAATGATTGACGTGAAAAGCATGAGACCCCTTCTCAGGACAACGCACGGCCCGTCGAGCTCTCCGTGAGGAAAATCCACAGCGCCGCGAACCAACCGCTTTTCAATCCTGTAGTCTATCTCCCCGCCCGCCAGCTCAAATCCCGTCGAGCCAACGAAAATGTCTTCGATTTCTTTCCTTCGGAAAAACTCTCTCGCCTTTCCGAGCTTGTTGAGGATAAGCTCCGTGGCTATCACCGCTATTCCGCCCGGCTTGAGGACTCGAAACATCTCCCTCAGAGCCTTCATCGCGTCCCTTCTCCCGCCAAAATGCTCGATGGCAGAAAAAGAGAAAACAAAGTCGAAGCACCCGCTCGGAAACTCAAGCTTCCTGGCGTCCATAGCCAGAACCTCAAGATGGTCCTTCCGAAAATGAAACGGCGCAAACATCTCCGGGCACTGGAGCATGTAAGGCGAGCCTTCCTTCCCCGCAAAACTCCCCTCGTAAAGGTCCGTCGCCACAACTCTCGCAATTTTGTTCGCAAGAAAATAAAGAATCATCTCGTGCCCGGAGCCAACTCCCAGGGCGACCGCGTTCGGCGTCAATCTCCTCATCCTGCGCAGTCCATAGACCGCATGAGCAAACTCCCACGCTTTTCGGTGAAACGGAGCGTCCTTTCGATATAGGTCGAGGTCTCGCAGCGCCCTTCTCCACGCCAGATTCCTCATTTCGGCCATCCCGCACAGCTTGTTCAACGGAACATCCCCTGAATATGAGAGCGAATCCACCGTGTCAACCTCGTACGCATCGAAGAGAGACGCGATGCCTCGCGCGGCACCAACAGCAACCCGCCTCGTAAATTGCCGGATGGATAAAGGCCCTTTGGCTAAGATTGCTCGTCTCAATTGTATCTCTTTCGCGGCTTCTTAGAGACGGAGTTGCTGAAACCGTCGGCACTCGGCGGACAGCGCGCCTCACTGACCCAGCGGCATCCTCGCCCAGCCGGGCGGCTTCACGCCCGCGGATGGTACTTACGGTGAATGCTCTTCAGCCGCTCCTTGTCAACGTGCGTGTAGAATTGCGTTGTTGATATGCTCGCATGCCCGAGCATCGCCTGAATCACTCTCAAGTCCGCCCCGTTCGCCAGAAGATGCGTCGCAAACGAATGACGAAACGTGTGCGGCGTAACCCTCTTCTCCAGACCGAGCCTTCGCACGTAACTGCGAATCATTTTCCACAGCCCCGCCCTCGTGAACCTGCTCTTCAGCCGTGTGACGAATAAATACGGAGATTCTTTCCCTTTCAGGAAAAATGGCCGGCTGTCTTTCAAATATAGAGAGACCGCAGCGACAGCCTCTCTCCCGACGGGGACAATCCTCTCTCTTGACCCTTTTCCATGGCATATGACCGTTCGTGCCCGCTCATTGTAGTCGGCGAGTCTCACGTTCGCCAGTTCGGAAATCCGCATTCCCGTCGCATAGAGCATTTCAAATATCGCGCGGTCTCTGATTCCCTCTGGGCTTGACATATCTGGCAGTGATAGAACCCGATCCACCTCCTGTATCGTCAGCGTCTCCGGCAGAACCCTCCACAGCTTCGGCGATTCAATAAGCTCCGTAACGTCGTTCTCGAGCACCCCTTCTCCGACGAGAAACCGAAAAAACATCTTGACCGCAATGAGATTCCGAGAGAGCGAATTCGATGCGATCCCCTTGCGTTTTTGAGCTATAAGATAGTCAATGACATTTGATCTCTTCACCTTCTCGACAGAGAGGACACCCACGGAATCGAGATACAGCCCGAACTTCCGCAGGTCTCGCCCGTAAGACATCACGGTGTTCTTGGCAAGCCCTCTCTCGGCAGCCAGGTAGTTGAGGAACTCAGCAACCTCTCTTTCGATTGGCATCTCGCCCATCACTGACCTCAAGCATCAAAAGCCCGACCAGCTCTAAAGAAGCAATCACTTTCCACCGTCCGTCTTCCGGTCGCGCCGCCTCCCAGAAGGCCGGTCCTGCATCCGCGGCCGGGACCTCCTCTCCACCGTGAGGCCCGGCGATTCCTTCACCGCCCGCCTCGAAAGGATTTCGGCGACCCTTTGATAAACCTCCTCCGCGGAGATGGAGGTCATGCACCGAAAATCCGTCGGGCATTCTCGTCGAGAACACGGGGAACAGTCTATGGCTTTTTTGATCACCGTGCAGTTCTCCGGCGGCGCGGAACGGGCCGGGTCCGTCGGGCCGAAAACCCCGATGGTCGGCGTGCCTATGGCGGCAGCGAGGTGCATGGACCCGCTGTCGTTGGAGATGAGCACCGCGCACCGCTCTATCAAAGCAGCGAGCTCCCTCAGCGTCGTCTTCCCGCAGAGGTTGATGGCTTTCTCACCAATCCCGTCGGCGACGACGCAGCACGCCTCCTCATCCCCCTCGCCTCCGAAGACCATAAACTTCGCGGGATAGTTTTCGCAGACTCTCTTGCTCACCTCTATGAGTCTTCCCGGCAACCATCTTTTCGCAGGCCCGTAGGCTGCTCCGGGGCACAGCCCGGCGACCACATCGTCTTCTGAGACCTCCACTGAACTCAGAAAGTCCGCAGCCCACGTGTTATCCTGGTTAGAAACTGCAACCCTCGGCGCGGTCGGGCTGCCAGTTTCTCCGAGCGCCTTGCAGAGGTCCACATAATATCGAATCTGGTGCACGGGCGTGGGCTTCCGACGGACGGCATGCGTCAGCAGAAATCCCCTCCCGCCAGCTTTATATCCGACCCGCAAAGGTATTCCCGATAAATACGTCCACAACGCCGATTCAAACGAGCTCGTCAAAAGCACCACAAGGTCAAAGTATTTCCGCCGGAGACGCCGAATCGTTTTCAGCTTCCTTCCGACAGCCGCCGTTCCCGACCCATGCTCATATGCTATCACCTCGTCGAGAACGCTGTTGCCCCGCACAACGTCAGCCACCTTCTCTCGAATCAAGCAGGCAATCCACGCGTGCGGGAACAGCCTTCGCAAACAATCAACCGCCGGCAGGCTCATGACCGCGTCCCCCAGCCAGTTCGGCATCCTGACCAGGATTCTCTTCACGCCCTGAAACCGTTCTCGCACGCCTTCGCCCTCCGGCGGTCGCCACGCCTTTCTCGTCCAGGGCCACTGCTCCGGGTGCTTCTCGACGTATCGCTCGGCAACTTGCCAGAACAAAGCCGTCCTCGCAGCCAAATCCTCGTCGAGCGAGCCGGTTTTGAGTCCTTCCAGCGGCGCCTCGAAGGTCAGCGTGCAGCGCCCTCGCATGTCCATCACTAAGAACACAGGAACCACAGCCGCCTCGGCCCTCATCGCCAACTCTGCGGGCAGAGTGCTCGCCCCGAAGGCCCTACCAAAAAATTCCACACAAACCTGTTCCCCGTCCGTCCTTTCGTCAACCGTCACTATAACCCCTTCGTTCCTCCTCAAGCAGGCGACGAACTGCAATTTCGCATCCTCGTCGTCGAGCGTCACAAAGTGCTGGCGAGCGTACGCCCGACCCACAACCCGCTCAAGCCGCTGTTTGACTCCCGGAGAAACCATCTCCATGCACCGGTAGCCGAGCAGCCTCATCGCCGTCCCGCAAGTCTCTCCACTGCCCGGTGGCGCCGTCAAGAAAAGCGCTCCTTTGCCCCCTGAAAACGCCTTTTTCAGATTTGCTTCCCCGACGACGGAGAAGTGTTTGCGGTCGCCTCGCTTGACGTACTTTGCGAGCCGAAGGAACTCAACAAACCGCATCCCCCAATGGCAGAAACTCAGCCGCGCCAGACGGCAGACCTCCCGATGCGGCATGTCAGCCCCCAGGCTGTAGAGGATGTTCGCCCGGGCGATTCGCCGCCGTCCCTTGTCGAGAACGTAAACCAGCAGTCCGGTTTGCCGCCCCATCCACAGCGCCCAGCGCCTGGGAAGGACACCAACCAAAGCCTTCGACAGGTCCCGCAGCGCCTCAGCGGTCACGCCTTCTCCTCCGTCGCTGAGCATCCTTCTTCCGGCCAGTTGCACACGAGCCTGTGCTCGCATCGGCCACAGTCGCAACCTGTCCCGCGCGCAAATTGTCCAGCGCCCATGGCAGCAAGCATTTCGCCGACCTTCTTTTTCGTCTCCTCGACTTCTCCAGCACCAATCTCTACGCGACGCGAAGTTCTCGACCCGAGGAAATACAGAACGGCGTTGTTGGGAACGGCTGCCGTAGCTTCGGCGACCAGAAAACTGTATAGACGCATCTGGAAGTCGTAGAGCTTCGTTTCTTCGCGCTCCTCTGCCTCCTCCAATCCCGTCTTGAAATCCAGGATGCCCCAGCGTTCACCTTCGTCCAGAAATAGCACGTCAATGACGCCCCTGACAAACACGTCGTTGACAACCGCCTTCACCGCTATCTCGCGGTAGAGTTCCCTCGCACTGTGAAGCTGCCCCGCCTCCTCACTGCCGAGAAAACCCCGGATCAACTCCTCCGCCGCGAGAGCTTCCTTCGACGACGAGAAAAACCGGCCCACAACCGCCCGCACGTCCTCCGGCTCCTCAACTCGCAGGTCAATTTGCTCCAGGCACGCGTGAACCAGTCCGCCGAACCGCCTCCTTGCAGGGGCTTCTGCCGATTCGTCCCGGTCCTCAAACGCCGGCGTCTCGATATCCAACGCAATAGCAGGACTCAAGCCCAGCTCTTTCATCACCTCCCCGTCGGGGAACTTCAACACTTCCTGCAAATAGAACTTGTACGGGCATTCCTCGAAAACCATCAGTTGAGAAACCGAAATCTCCGCAGGAGCCGATCCAGGCTCGGCGAGCCGCCGAGTGGCAATCCGCCCGATTGCCTTCTTCACCTCCGGAAGAAGTCTTTCCGCCAGCCCATCCGATACCGGCAACTTCTCCCCCGCCGCCAGCAGCTCGGCATATCGGTCAACCAGCGACCTCGCAGCCGCGATCCCCGGCGCCATTTCTTCTCCGCCAACCAGACAAATCTTCACCCTTGCCTCCCCCAGGAATCCCTCCACGGAATCCCCCGGCTTTGGCAGGCAGACTTCCTGTCCCACAACCGCAAGCACCCAGTCGAGCGGGCTGCTCGCTGTATCAATCTCGAACTCCTTTTCGGAACGATATGTCCCCGCGAGGAACAGATGGTCTCTCGCCCGCGTCATTGCCACGTAAAGCAACCGTTCCTCCTCCGCCACCTGCTTTTCTTTCCTCTCGCGGAAGACCAGCTTTCTTCCACAAGACCGCGGCTCAAATTCCTCCCACGAATCGCACCCGACCTCCATCTCCCTCGATACGAGAAACTTGTCCTTATCGAAATTGAACCGGCGAGCCATGTCCGCGACAACCACCACCGGAAACTCCAGTCCTTTCGCCGCATGAATCGTCATCACCTTCACAGCATCCCCGGAAAACGATTCCAGCGCTGCTTCCTCCTCTTGCGGCCCGTACGACCTCATCAGCTCACAAAACTTCAAAAACCCACCGATCCCGCCTCTCTCCCGCCCATCGTATTCCCTCAGAATGTCCAGGAACTTCATAACGTTCCCCGCTTTCTGTGTTCCTTCCGGCCCCGCCAGCGTCCGCGTTAGATACAGAGAAGAATCCAGAGCCGCCTTCACCAACTCGTGCAGGGGCATCGAATCTTTCTTTCTCCTGAGCTCTTCGAGGACATTAAGAAAATCGCGCAATTTCCCCTTCTCCTCGTCGGCAATGCCGCTGACCGAATCCACCCGCCGAATCGCCTCAATCAGGTACGGAGAGTCTATCTTCGCTTCTGCATTCCGCTTCAGCGACCGCAGAGTCTCATCTGCCATACCGACAAAAGGAGACCTCAGCACCCCGGCAAGTGGAATGTCCCGTAACGGGTTGTCAATGACGCTCAGTAAATTAATCAGGTCGGCAACTTCCTGCTTCTCGTAAAAGCTCTCCCCTCCGACTATGCAAAACGGAACTCCTGATTCCGTGAGAGCCTCCGCGTACGCGCTGTAGCTCGCCCTCGACCGGCAAAGAACCGCCACGTCCCCGTATCGCGCCGGTCGGTTTTTCTCAAGGCTCTTGTCCTGGACGATGATTTCTCCGCCCTCGATACCACGCGCGATTCTCCGAACAGCCGCTCGCGCCTCTCTCCGCCTTACCTCCTTCGCTCCTTCCGGCCCGCAAGGCAGTGTGGATGCGTCATCCTCGCCTTCCGGCGTCTCGGCCTCGCCGGAACCTTCACCTTGGCCGCTTTCCGGCTCCACCAGCGTAATCTCCACCGACGCCGCCGTCCGTTCCTCGCCCTCCTTCCGGGCATGTTCCAGCGGCTGAAACCGCGATTCCTCGTCGAGGCCCGCCCCATGGTTCTCTTCTCCGGACGGCCTTTCTCGTTTTGACACACCCCCTCCTGAGAAAGCGGTGTTGTGTTCCCTGCCCCACAGCCTGGAAAAGAAAAAGTTGAAAAAGCCGATCGAATTCTCACTGCTACGGAAATTCTCGTTCAGATAAACCCCATGATGCGACCGGGGCGAAACCCGGCACTTCTTTACCTCTCCCTCAAAAATCTCCACGTCGGCGTTGCGGAAGCCATATATGGACTGGCGTGTGTCTCCAACGACAAACAGGTTTCTCCCGCTGGTCAGCAGGTCAATCAGCTCCTTCTGAAGCCAGTTTATGTCCTGGAACTCGTCCACGAGAACGTACCGGAATCTTTCGCCATATTCCATGCGCAGCGCCGGATTGTCCTTGAGCAGCTCCCTGGCTACGAGCTGCAAATCCTCGTAATCCAGCACGCCAGCCGCCCTCGTCCTCTCCTCGTACTTCCGCCAGAAAACGGCCACCCCCTTTAGCAAAGCCACCTTCCACGGCAGCAGCTTCTCCTCGCCATCCTTATCGAAAAAGACTGCCGCGCCTTCTTCCTCCAAAATCCTCTTTATCAGCGACAGGTGCTCCCTTATAGCCAGGCAAGCCTCTCTGTCCATCGTCTTCTCAGGAATGCGGGGCATCCTCGTCGTCGCAGTCTTCAGTGCTTCCGCCGCCATGCGCAAGGACCTCACGTCCGACAGCGAATCCCTCAACGCGACAACCTCCTGCCTCCTCCTCTCGTAACTTCCGCTCGCCTCGATTCGAGCCAGCGCTTCCACCGCCTCTTGTATCCCTCGCAGCGCAACCTCCGCCCTCTTCTCAGCCGCCTCTTCCGCCTTCCTGGTCAAGACTTCCGGATTCGCCAGCAATTCCTCGACGTGCCCCACCCTGCGGCCGAGGCTTCGGCAGAGGTCCATGTATGCGATGACCGCCCTGCTTATCGCCCTTTCCCCGTAGTGTTCCGCAAGCTCCAGAAAATCTTCCCCTCCCTCCTCAAACAACTCCCCGAACAGTTCACCGAGCATGAGCTGCCGGTCCATCTCGTCCATCACCTCAAACTCCGGGTCAACACCCGCCGCGAACGGATTCTCCCGGATCAGCCGGGAACAGAACGAGTGTATCGTGCTGATATAAGCCGTCTCGACCGCATTTTCCTCGTTTCTCATTCTCTGCCGGCGAAACTCCTCGGCGATCCGCCGCGTCATCTCGTCAGCCGCCTTCTCCGTGAACGTTATCGTCAGAATCTGGTTCACCTCCGCCAATCGAGACTGAACCAGATTGACGAACCGCGCCACAAGCACAGCCGTCTTCCCCGTTCCCGCTCCCGCCGACACAATCACGTTGCGGTCGGCAATTGTCACAGCCTCGCGCTGTTTGTCTGTCAACTCCACCGGCGCCCCTCCATCATCGCCTTTGTTCTCCGGGTCTCACGCTTGAGGGAAACTTCGCCCTTCCAGACCTTGACCTATTTTAGCACAGCAGTTCCCTTCCCCCATGCTCCAATCTTACCGCCTCACGGGACCTGGATTGCGGATGTGCTCTCTTTCTGAAGTTTTGCCATAAGGGGAGGATGGGGGAGGTTACGAGGGAGGTGGAGCATCATTTTTGAGCGGTTGGGGAAGAAAAACCGGGAAAATTGATTTTTTTCTTTTTTTGTCTTGACTCTTACATGCATTATGATATTATAACGTACAAGAAGAATGAAGCCTTTGTTACAGACGAGTTGGATCCGGCAGCGGATTGGGCAGCTGGCTCGGCAACGGCAAGTGGTCGAGCGGGTGCTCCTGGAGCGGTGTGCGTTGCTGAAAGGGACTCTTCTGGAGGTGCGACGCACCTGCGGGAAGCCCGGGTGCAAGTGTGCGCGCGGTGAGAAGCATACCTGCTGGCAGGTTTCGGCCAGCGTGGAAGGGAAGAGGCGCACCTGGAACGTGCCGCGTCGGTATCTGGTCGAGGTGAAACGGTTGACCGGGAACTACCGTCGGTTCCGCCGGGCCCGGGCTGTTTGGGTTCGGCTCAATGCCGGGATGCTTAAGCGGATTAACGAGATGGAAAAGGGGCGGACGGTGGTGGATTTTCGAGATGAGCCAAAGCGTGAAAAAGGGTAACAAAAGGGCTGCAGCGTTGCGGCGTGCGGCCAAGCAGGGGAAGCGCAAGCCTTTGGGGCGGGAGCGTCGGTACGTGGCCTGGAAGCATCTGACGCGCAACCAGAAGGAGGTGGCGAGGCGTCTGGCGCATGGGGAGGGGTGCGATTACGTCCATGACGGCTCCTGGGGTTTCTTCGACCGGTTCATGATTTTTCTAAAGGGGATCAACTACCTTGGGACGCTGGACCTGGACGGCGAAGGGTACACCCGGCGGATGATCACAATCGCGAAGCTTTTGTTGACGTATCAGGCGCGGGTGCTTTTGGGGATCGATTCGGTCAACA
>CAYZXL010000039.1:0-43518 GCA_964482435.1 uncultured Verrucomicrobiota bacterium | reverse complement strand
GGTTCGACGGAATCACCGAAGATGGCCCGTGGGTTGGTGTTCTTGGGGAGGTCATCGGCCCGCGTCAGCATTGAGCCAAACATGCCGGTGACCAAACCGCCGACGTTTTGCACGAACTGTCTGCGATTAAGTCTCCGCAAGTTAAACGGTTTCATGGTGTTTTTCCTTATTGGGGAACGGCAGTTGCGGAGAGTTCACTCTCGGACATTTACGCTCCCTGCTATAGCTTGTCCGGTACAACAAAGGGCGGGCGACAATTCCAGGTGAGCAGCGCATTGACTTTGGCTCATCGCACAACCCTTCTCTCTCTGCATCGCCTCAGAAGTCCAGCAGCTTCAAGACATCTTCGATGGTGCCCTCCTTGCTGACCCGGCGGCCCGGCCCAGAGGGACTGTCAAAGACCAGATACTCCTTCTTCGTCTGGATAGGAAGCGAGAGTTTGTAGGGCTGACATTGCGGGATGGCAGCTACTGCGCGCCTGGCCCCCTCGTAGAGCGCCTGGCGAGTCTCGTCGAACGGATAAAGCACCGCTGCTTCGCGTGTGATGCCCTGCTTGACGGCGACCGTAACGCAATTCGACCCGAAGAATTTCGCGGCCTCCCGGCAGGTCGCCTCATCGCCCGTCACCATGATGGTCGGGACGCCGTAGTGCCCAGCGATGGCCGCACACTGGGCCAACTCACCGGACTCCACCCCGTTGTACCAGTATCGGTTTTCCGTTCGCGACGACTGTGTATGGGCCAGCAAGCCGTCGGGCGTGCCCATCATGGCGTGGGCACCCAGTTGGATCATACCGGCGAACGACTCATCAAGGCAAGTCAGCGGACCCGGACGCGGTTTGCCGGTGATGTACCTGGCGCCGGGCTCCATCAGGTGCGGGACAAAAGCTTGCGATCCGTGGCCGTCGAGCACCACGATCTCGGTCACATTGGCGGCCCGCAGCCCCCGGACTACGGCCGCAATGTCGCCCATCAAGTATTCCTTCGCCTTCTCGCCCAGCGAACTCTCTGGCTCGCGCGTCTGAGCGAACTGGTACACACCGCTTGCTCCCTCCAGATCGGTGACGATGTAGATGCGGAGCTGGGCTGCCGCCAGCCCCGGAATGAAGCAGGCGACCACGAGTAGCCAGCCGGCGAGATGGATGGAGAGAAGTTCTGGTCTCATCAGTCGTCGCGCCGCCGCTGATTTCGGCCGGTTCGTCGTTTCTTTCATTGTTCGCACCTCTGTAGCTTGGGTTCATAGTAGGGCTTTCGCCTCACGAGCGCAACGCTCTGGCTTTTCCCTGCATCCCAGTCCCCTCGGATCAGCAAAACCCTGCATTGCTATTGGGCGTATAGGTGTCCGACCAATTCGCGCACCCTACGGACGATCGTTTCCTCGACCGAGAACCGTGCTTGCCCCCACGAGCCCCAGTAGCTGATCGAGTGCAGGGCGATATGCATGAGGGTTGCTCCGAGTTCCTGTCGGAATGTATCTGGCGCTCACACGTGCTCCGGCACGACCTGCGCCGCCTACCACCCCTTGAAGCGACCCTCCGCCTTCCGTCTCCCTCGGGGGCGCGCTTGCAGCGCCTTGCCCCTCCCGATGGTCACCTGCGACACCTCAAACGCGCGCACCGCTTCTACCTGTCTCATCCCGCCCAGAACGGCCTTCATCACATGCAGGCGAATGGACTCCTGGGCTTTCGGAGTAAAGAATCGAGCATCTGGCTTTTTCACGATGGCGAATCATATCACAACCCCAACAATCTACCTACTCCAACGCGTTCTGGTTTGTCACATCCTGTGCATGAGCCCGACCACCTCACTTCGCAAAACCAGCCGGACTACCTAACCGTCCGGCGGACACAGGGGGAGGTCGGCATGAATGTTGGGATGTAAGGGATTAGGCGGGGAGGTTCTGGGTGGAGTTCTGAGCGGCTTTCCAGTTGTCGGGGAACAGGTCGTCGAGGCAGCCAATGGGATGGACGCTGATGCGGTCGAAAACGTCACGGAGGTGGGCGAAAGGATTCATGCGGAACCGTTTCCATGTGCCAATGAAGCCTGTGCGGATCGCCGATGACCCCTGCTCGAAATGACGTGAAATGACGAGCCTTTTCAGCCACGAGCACGCGGGATTCTTGGAGGACAAAACGTGTCGTCTAAAACCCAAAAATCGAATCCCCCATATCATAGCACCATCTCCGTTCGTAACCTCCTCTCAAATGGCCGATTACGAACCTGCAAGGGCTAATTCCGCCATTTATCTCCACGAAGATTCCAAAGTGCCCGTTTGGCCCACCGTCGGTTCTTTGGATGCCCCCTTTGTCTCGCAATGCTCGAAAAGTCGCGCCTTTACCAGAAACGGCAGGTGCGTGGAGGTTACGAGCGTTTCTGGCGTTTTCGGCAGAGCGCGAGTGTTAACTCTAAAAATACGCTTATACAGGTCGGATTGTCCCGACGCCTGCACGCTTTCAGTGAGGCGACCGGCACTGCGCGACTCCCTCAGGGTACCGCCCGGCGTCGGGGACTGCCAGAAAAGCCTTGCCTCCACATCGCTCTGATGTTAAAAAGAGAGGTATAGCCGAGCGATTGAACAGGCTGGCGGTCGCCAAGCAGTGGGCAGGACAAGCGGTAGCGGATATGGTTAAGCTCTTTTCCCTCCTTCTCGGAGTTTCGCTTTGTTGGTCACCCCGGTGTTCGAGTCCAGCAACGGTCTGGTACGTGGATGGCAGCGTGTCCGAATCCGGCGACGGACAATCCTGGGCTGCTGCATTCAAGAAGATTCAAGAAGGGATTGGCGCTGCCAGCGACGGTGACAGCGTGATTGCGGCCGAAGGCACCTACATCGAGAACATCAAATCCAGCCACTACTGTCCGGTTATAAGTCGAACAACATCAACTGGTTGCAAGAACCATCTGTTTTGGCTTTGTAAATCTCTTTAGAAAACCCCTGTAAAAAGGGGGTTTTCTCGAAAAGCGTGATGCTCAAAATCTGTAGAATTGTGTAGAGGCTTTGCTTGAGGCCAAGCCGTTTCTTGACAATGGCGACAAGCACGTACACGGATACGGCGATCCAGATTTGCGTCTTCACAGCGTTCTCGGAGGTGCTGTAGAACGCCTTGATTCGCAGGTGTTGCTTGATCCACTTGAAGAACAGTTCTACGCGCCACCGTGCTTTGTACAACTCGGGGATGGTCAGTGAAGGAAGCAGGAAGTTGTTGGTGAGGAAGGCGAAGGTCTTGTGGGTGTCGCCGTCGTGATAGCGGATGCGCCGGAGTGGTTGCGGGTACTCCTTGGCTGTATCGAGGCCCGTAAGGATGATTGTTTGATCGCATCGCAGTCCGGTTGCCTTGTCTACGGCACGAGAGTATTGCCTTTTGAACCGAAGGCGCCGCTTGGCACGCGTCACGAAAAAAGCTGCGCTTTGGTGGACCGCATGAAGCCGTGCGAAATCCAGATAGGCGCGATCCATCACATAGAAAGAACCCGGCTGCGTAACGAGGATGTCGAGGATATTGACGTCGTGCAGTGTCCCGTCGGAGATATGGATGAATTCGGGGATACTGCTGCGCAAGTTCAGGAGCGTGTGCAGTTTGATGGCCCCCTTGGTCTGGCGAAATCGCGCCCAAGGAAACAGCGAAAGGCACAGGTCGATGGTCGTGGAGTCGAAGGCGTAGATGGCCCCCTCCAACTCGATGCCGAAGTCTTCGTCCGCATACAGACGCTTCGCGGTAGCGATGAGAACCTGAGCAAAGTCGGCGTAGATGCGCCAGTCGCGATTCTCGTTGGCATCGGCGAGCGTACTCCGCGAGACCCGCGTGCGGATTCCCATGTGGTACAGTTTCGGCTGCATCGCCCGCAGGCAAGCCTCGATGTCTTGCAGGCTTTCCCGGTAGGTCAGCTGAGCGAACGCCATGGAGAAAAACTGATCCGGACACGAGAACTTCTGTACTTTGTACTGACCCCGGTGGCGAGCGACGCACTTGCGGAAGTCTCGCAGAGGTAGGAAATCCATGACTTGAGAAAAGACAGTCCGTCCCGTATTCATCGGCCACTCCTCCCATGGATAGCAAATGGCCAAAGCCTACGGGGAAATTGAAATCGATTCCACTCTGGGTTTCGTGTAACATGTTAATCTATAGTATGTTCCGAGAAGAACCTAATCGAACAACCGGACGGTACTGCCCGTATATGTTGTCATAAACAAAGATTATCGGACCTGCTAAAGGCGAACACCAACGAACACCAACCAAGACAACCACTTACGACTCGACCCGGTCAGCCCGCCGAGCCATCTCAGAAAAGCCTGCAACCTGTACTGGTCAGCAAGGTGGGTCGAAGACGACTTCTCCCGCTCACCGATCTCAAGATATTGAATGAAAAAATCCCGGCACGTTATCGGCTCCGGGCCGAGCACGAGCCTCGCAGCGTTTTGTTCGCCAGCCTTGCCATAGCGTCCCGCTTTGACTTTTTGAACGAGGTCTTTCAGTCGCGCCAGGGCTTCCCTGCGACTGGTTGTGCGCAACGAAAGTCGATACCTGCGCCCCCTGCATTGGAAGTCGCAATGGTAGGTCTTATTCCGGACGTAGATAGTGGCCATTTCTGCCCTCCAGTCGTACGCAAAGTCGCCACAAAAGTCGCCACAAAGGGGACCATGCCAAGCCGGCGAGTGCAAAATCAACGAGGAAAAGATATGATGTAAGTGGCTGGATGTCAGGAGGAAAAATGAGAGTGCCGAAGGGGGGATTTGAACCCCCATGAGCTATTGCTCACTGCGCCCTGAACGCAGCGCGTCTGCCAATTCCGCCACTTCGGCAACAGAATAACGAAGAAAGCCAGAAACCCCTCCTCGCCCTCGGAGGGATTCGGCGCTTCGTCAATGGTGTTCGTCCGGCTGCCAATATAAGCCTGCCTGGAAGCGGTGTCAATCTAAAAACTTGACGAACAGTAATGGCTCGGTTTCGGGCGGCAGACCGCCTCGGCTGGGGGTGAAAGGAATGAACCGCGGATGAAGGCGGATGCACGCGGCGGCACTCACACCCCTTCTGACACATCCCAGAAGGCAGGTTTCTTTCTGCTTTCTCCCCCCAAGAGTGAGCGGTTACGACGAACAGGGAGGAGGCGAAGAGCGGGATAGAATAACGGGTTGTCAGAATCATCCCGTTTGTCGTGCATTGGCATCTCTTTGCCTGTTGCCCCGTACAAACCGTTCGCCAGTACGTGAGGCTCTACGGGCGCGTGTGATACCTCGCTCGCGGGGTGCTGTTCGACAGCGCGAAGAATCAAAACTGCCGCGCCGCGGCGACAACACAGGGCGGCGGCCGCCTCCTGGCTTCGTCCGCATCGAGGGCGAGACAGAATGGATACGATCATACAGTCCATCTTGTCCATTCTGTCGGGTGGATCCCTCGCCGGCGCTGGCGGCTCCGTCGTCGGTCTCGTCCGAAGCCTGAGACATCGCGCGAATTGCACACATCCTGCCCCGCGCCTGAGACTGAGCGTTTATCCCAGCATCTGAGCCGCGCTGGGAATAGCACAAACCGCCGCTGCGCGCCTGCGAACGCGGAACTCTTGACCCACTTGCCGTCCGGCTTCGGGTCGAGATGCTGCGCACGAATCGAGTCCAGAGCTCAGGGAGAATCGTGTTGCGAAAAGTCATCATTTGCGAGCCAGCCCGGCCTTTTGCCGGAGGTGACTTACGCGGGCGTCGTGCATACCTGTGAAGTCTCGCCGGGGGACATCACCGGGCAGCGGGATCCTTTTCAACCGCATCAGCGCGATGGGATGGCAGTCAAAAACCGTGACTCAACTTGTGAACCCGGGAGCGGATGAAAAGGCTTACCGTGCTGCGCCGGGGTTGTCGAGTCTTAGAAGGTTCGTGCCCCAAGACCCGGCGATGGGCGCCCAGCCCCGCTCCCGGCACCTTTGGCGCCTCATTTACCTGCGCCGCAAGCGGTTGCAACGTGAGAACTCTTGAAATGTGGGGTTTACCGAAAGCAACGCATGTTTCCTGGTGGCAACTCTCGCGCCAACCCATTGCGACAGAAGGAGTTACGTTGCGGCACGAGCCAGATGAAGGGGGCGCCTTCGCGTTGGAGCGCGCTCCCGAAGCAACACGCGCTCGCGGGGCACAAGGAGTTGCTGAAAACGGCTGGCATTGTAACATGCGTCGTCGGAGGCACTTGCGTGCCGCGGGTGCGGCAAAAACGCCCATTGTTTCGCGGTGGCATAGGGGTTGCTACAACCATCATCAAAAATCGGCTTCTGTAGTCCCACAAAAAAAGGATGAGATTCATGCGGTTATCAATGGTTGGTTTGGTTTGTGGTTTGGTGATCGGGCTGGCGGGGGCCCCGAACGTTCAGGCTTCTCCGACGGGTTTAAGTCTGCCCGACGAGACGCTGATGGCGTTTGATGTAACGTCTGTCGCGCCCCTGTTTGGCGCCGGTCTCACCGCAAAAACCGACGTACCGGAGTTGGGCGTGGTTTACGACGTGGAGCTGGGGGGGTTCGGCGCGGTGAGCGTCGGACTTGGCCTGGAGCTCCCCGAATCCTTGAGAGACCTCAGTGCCTACACGGATTATGTTTTGACGTTGACTAATACGAGCACGGACGACTTTTTCACCACCAACCTGTACATCAAAACTGGCGCGGGCCTGACAACGTACAGAAGCAGGCTCGTAACGTTAACGCCGGGGGGGAAGGTGGACCTGACTCTTAAGTTCACCGGCGTCCAGAACATCAACGATGTCAGGGAATTGGGTTTCGACCTCAAAGCGTACGTTGGGCAGGGGTTTGGTCTTGCCGACGCGCTTCTCGTGAAAGCAGAGGACGAAGAAGACGCGAACCTGTTGCAAATACCTGACGAGAACGCCATTCCTGAGGCGAGCACTTTGGTTCTGTTTGGTTCTGGACTTATGGGCTTGCTGGCGATTGCAAGAAGGAGGTTACCCCTCTTGAGGAAGTAACTCAGGGAAGGTCCCTGTCTCCCCAAAATTCCCGGCGGACAGGATTTTCTCAACACCCAGGCCGTCCTTGGACGTAAAAGCCCAAGGACGGCTTCTTTTTGCCTCGATGAGTGGTCGGTAAAAATCGGATGCTACTCTTACGGCTCCACGGCGGACCGACCTGGAGGGCATTGAGGCGCCTTTGCGAGTTTCGTCAATGCAGCCGGTCGGCCGTGTCTTGTGGTGCGTTGCCGCGATTTGTCTTCCACACGCTCCGATCAGCCGGGAAAACTGATTCCGCTCGGCCAACATTTTTACGGTCTCAGGCTGAACGGAGTTCATACCGAAGCGTGGCAAAAACCTTATCCTTATGGAATGCCGAAGCTTCGCTTCAGCGTCACAAGGCGGGAGCTGTTCGCTCCCGCACTCCATAAGCGCCTGCCCTTGGGGTGCTGAAGCACAGCTTCAGGTTTCCTCTACGGGAGAGGAACCCCCGTCCTCCGCGATCCGGGAATGCCGTTCATCCTCTCAGAGTCTCGCTCGCGTTCCGAGCTGAAAACGGGCGCCGGTTATCGTGGTCCACCGGACGACCACAGCCCAAACCCAAGGAGCATTCTCATCGTCCCGGGGTGAACGAGGCTCATGAGAGACTGCGGTCAACTCGCAATCCACATCATCCGCGAAGAGCCAGGGCTTGTGGCGGGCCCGGGGATTGAGGTTACAGAAAGAGCGTGGACTCTCGCGAGGGAGGAGGGTCGGCAGGGAAAACATTCGCGCAGGGAAAAGGGACGCGTTCAGCGCGTCCCTTCTTCCATGCCATTGTCCAGCTAAAGGACCGACTTTTCAGACAACCTTGCGGGCTGAGGGTCTTTTTCTGCGGAGGACTTTCAGGCCGAGGAATCCCGCCATCGGCCCCATCAACAGGAGCGACGCGGGCTCCGGGGTTGCCGTAAAATTATCAACGTAGAGGTTGTATTCCGTGTAGCCCGTGTCGGTCATCATTACGCCGATCGCATCCACGTCAGCTAAGATAGCAGAGAAATCCTCGCTTCCCGACCCGCGCAAGCGCGACCAATTGTCCGGGTTGAGGTCATGGGTGTATTGAGACCAACTTGTGCCGAGGTAGTTGGGGTCGGCGCCCACGAAAGCATACCAGATGTCGGTGGAGGTGTTTAGCGTGTCGCTCCCGGTGTTTTTGTTGCTTGCGATGAAAAAAACGACAGCGGGTAACACATCGTTCGTCGAGAGCTTGAGCCAGACGGAAAGCGATGGAATCGAGCTGTAGTCCTCACTGCCCGCAAGAATCCCGGCGGGAGAGGACGAAGTGGAGTCCGCGTAAATGAGTGTGGTTTTGGTTGTGCCAACCACCGCCGGATACGGGGCGTAAACGGATTGCGAACCGGAATCGTAGCTGACCGCGGCGGTGCTCAAGAAGAGGTTCGCGTTCTTATCCTCGTCGGTCCTCCAGTTCGCGTTACTGCCGGTGAAGGTCTCGAGGTAGTTCATCGGGTCGCAAAACGCGAGGTCACACAGAGCACAAACTGCAATGAACGTCACGATAACACTTGATTTCACAACCATATCCTTCCTGTCATTTTGGGGTCTCCATTCCCCTTTGAAACTCGCCATTTATACCATACCCCCTCTACCGTGTCAACAACAATTCGACGCAAATTCCGCACGCTGCGCCGCACGGGGCCGCTGTGCCCGGGGATGGGTGACTGAAGCGACTAAGGGATTCGACGCTTTTCGTCCCACACCCGGGCCGACCTGCGTGAGAAGCGCTGCGCAAAAACCTCACTTTCCTCCTTCCAGTTCCGCGATGGCCTTTTTGGCTTCGTCAACGCCGTCGAACGTTGAACTCAGAGACACCGCAGCTTTGAGCTGTTGAAGGGCTCCTTCCTTCTCCCCCGTCTTGTAAAGCGTCATGCCAAGATGGTATCGGGCCGTCGGCTCCTCGGGTTTCTTGGCGACGGCGGAGGTGAGTTTGTCGCGAGCCTCGGCATATCGCTCGAGCTTGTAGAGAATCCAGCCGGCGGTATCGAGGATGCTTCCGTCGTTGGGCTGGAGTTCGTTGGCCTTCGTTGCGAATGAGAGGGCTTCCTGGAGGTTTTCTCCCTGGATGCAGCCAATCCACGCCAGATTGTTGTAGGCGGAAGCCAGAAGGATCGGGTCCTTGGTGGCGGAAAGAACAATCTGATACATCTCCCTGGCCTTTGCGTAGTCCTTCAGGAGGAGATAGTTCTGTCCAGCCAGGGTGGCGATGCGCGGGTCGTTCTTGCTGTCCTTGAGAGCTGCTTCGTATTCCGCCGCCGCTTCAGGGTACTTTTTCTGCGACACGAGAAGCTCCGCCAGGCGGCTCCTAACCCAGACGGCTTTCGGGCTAATGGACAAGGCCGTTTTTAGCTCCGAAACCGCCTCGTCGAGCTTTCCCCCGCTGGCATAGGCCCGAGCGAGGTGAACGCGTGCTGGCAGGAGCGCGGAGTCGAGGGCCACCGCGTGCTGAAAGCTTGATATTGCGTCGGCATTATTTCCCTTGAGGAATTGAGCCAGTCCGAGGAGGTTGTAAACCCGGGCGTCCTTGCTCCCTGCGGCGATGGCTTTCTGGCATGTGGCGATGGCTTCGTCGGTCTTTCGAGAAGAGAGCTGCGCGGCGGCGACAAACGCCGGAGCATCGGCAGCCTCTGGAGAAGCCTTCTGAATTCGGGCATAAGCCTGCTGGGCTTCATCGAGCTTGCCCTGGGCGACGAGCGTATCACCGAGGACCCGCAGCGCTTCGGCATTCCCCGGCTCAAGCTCGACGGCACGGGAGCTGTGCCCCTGGGCTGAGTCGAGAAGCCCCGCTTTCAGCTCCATGTCGGCAAGCGAAACAAGCGCAGGAACACTGTCGGGAAGTTGCCCCAGAGCGGACTCCATTTCGCGAACCGCTTCCTGCTGACGGCCGTCCGCCCAGAGAATGGCGGACAGCCTCAGCCGCGCATCCAGCCAATCGGGGAGAAGAGCAAGAGCCTTGCGCAACTCGGCGATGGACTCCGACGAGTTGCGTTGATAGGCACGAATGCACCCCAGGACATAATGGCCGGGGGCGGTTTGCATGACAGCCTCGGGGACGTCCTGGAGGTTCTTGAGGGCTTCGTCCGGCTGACCGGCAAGCGTGTTGAGATGTGCGAAAAGCAATCGGGCAGTAGCGTTATCCTTGTTCTGGTCGAGGACCGTCTTCACGTCAGCTATTGACGCCCGGAAATCGCCGAGCTGTTCATACAGCGGAACGAGCTCAGTGAAAGCCCTGACGTCCTGCACTGCCTTCAGAATCTCGTGAGCCTCTTTTCTGGCCTCCGCAGGCTCGCTCTGGCGCACATATAACTTCGCCAGCGTCAGCCGGGCGGAGAGGAGGCTCTTGTCCTTTCCAATGGCTTCCTTGAGCGCTGCGACAGATTTGTCAAGCTCTCCCTGGGCAAGATAGACCCGAGCAGTCAACTCATGAGCTTCGGCCATGCTCGGGAAACGCTCGGCGAGCTGCCGGGAGTAGGTCAGGGCATCAGTGACCTTCCTCTGGGCAAGAAGAGTTTCGACAATCGCGTTGTGAGCGGAAACATCCTTCGGATTGGCTTGAGCGGCAGCTTTGAATTCTTTCAGGGCGTCGTCGTATTTCTTCTGGAGGCGATAGATGTTCCCGAGGCGGAGGTGCAGCGCCGGGGACTCCGGACTCTTGCCGAGAGCGGTCTGGCATTGCATGGCCGCCTCGTCGTATTTGTTTTGCAGGACAAGGAGAGTCGAAAGGTTCAAATAAGAGTTAATGGAAGAAGGGTCTGCCTCTATTGCCCGTTGGAACTGGGCGACAGCCTGCTCGAGTTCTCCTTTCCTCGTGTAAGCGGAGCCGAGGACGTTGAGAAACGCGGCATCGTTGGGCTTGGCCTCGAGGGCTTTTCGGCATTTTTCTATGGCGCTATCGGCGTCCCCCGCTGCAAGTGCCTCCACCGCGAGCTGAAGCTCGGTCTTTCCCTCCCCTGCCTCGACTGCGGCAAGCCTCGCGCGAAGGAGAGCAGCATCCTCGGTCTTGCCCTGGACGTCGCAGATGCGCACGAGGCACTGAAGGGCCTGCTTCTGCGACGGATTGCGGTCAACAACTCGTTTGCAGTGACGCTCCGCATCGGAATACCACCCTTGCTCAAGAGCAACCATCGCCAATTGGAGACGGGCTGCGTCGAAGTCCGGAAGTTGTTGCAGGAGGGCTTCCAGTTCAGTCACGGCCATTTCCGGATGGTTGCTGTTGTACAAAGCCTGAGCGAGGAGGTATCTCGCCTCCGCCCAGTCCGGGCGCTCGCGGATGGCGCTCTGGAGGTCAATCACCGCCTCCGAATACTTCTTCCGCTGGAAGAGAACTGACCCGCGAACAAATGAGGCTCCCGCCTGGAGGGCGCGACTTCGCCGTGCCTGCTGAGCCTCATTCAGCGCGAGGTCAAACTGGGACATCCTGAGATAAAGCAGGGCGAGGGCGAGGTGTCCCGGGGCTCTCCCCTTGTTCTTATCGAGGGCAATCTTTGCCTCTCTGATCGCCTTCTCGTACTTCTGTTCCTTTTCGAAGATTCCGGAGAGAAGCATGTGGGCATCGAAGTTGTCGGGGTCGTACTTTTCCACGACGGTGCTGACAGCTTCGCGCGCTTCGTCAGTTTTGCCCATTGAGAGAAGGGTTCTTGCAAGGGCAATCCGAGACCCCGTGAGACCCGGCTCCTTTTCTACAGCCTGCCGGTACTCCGCAAGCGCTCTATCCGTCTCCCCCTGGTCCACATAAATATCCCCTAACATGCGATGTACCTTCCCGGAATCCGGTTTCTTCTGGAGAGCGGTTTGGCACACTTCAAGTGCTTCTGCCAGCTTCTGGCCGGTATAAAGCGTCTCCGCCAGGCCGAGGTACGCGTCCAGATAGTCGGGCTTGATTTCCGTGGCTTTCCGAAGCTCCTGCTCAGCGGGACTGAGGCGCCGTTGAGAAAGATACACCCTCCCCAACTCGTAATGAGTTTTGTAGCTCTTAGGGTCGAGGCTCAGGGCTTTCTTGAACTCGTCCGCTGCCTCCTGAAAACGGTAATTTCTGGCATACACAAGCCCCTTATTGTGACGCTTTTGCGCGCGGGACTGGCGAGTTCCGCACCCCACGAGAGTTGCAGCAACCAGAATCAGAATACCCAAGAGACGAAATAAACCCCTCGGCATGACATCCTCCAGAGTGTTAGGTTTTGCCAGAAAGCGAGTTCATGTGCAGAACATGAGAGCTGACGCATCTTTCGTGCCACCGGTGAATAGAGAACGGAGTGCATGGCATCCGCACAAAAAGCTCCAGCACTCTACGCCGTCCTGTGCACCCTGAGTGGGCTGCACCTCCTGAGCCCATCCCAACAATGATACTGCTTAACTCAGCCCAAGAGAAGAAAGGAAATGCGCCAAGCCGGAAGAGAACGTGAGTCCGGCGACGGCGGCTCAAGGAAACGTCTGGTCTGCAGGCTCAATTGTCCCGCCCCGACACAGCGCAGTCTTTCATGGACTTCGTCCACCCCGAGACCGGGGAAATCCTCCTGGGAGTTGCCCCAAGGCCACCGGGCCGGGCTCGGCCGGCTGGCGGGCAGCAGGCACCCTCTGTTATGTTCTTCTGATCCCTTTTACCACGGGCGAAGGGCCCAGGCAAAAAAAGAGCCCGGATCGTGGCCCGGGCTCTCTCCTCTGCGATAGAGGATGTTACATCAGAACTTTATCAGGCCCCTCCTTCTGGCCGCGAACATGAGACCCGAAAGCCCTGTACCAAACAACATCAGCGTGCTTGCCTCAGGAACAGGAGCCGGGTCAATGTCTGACGCCAAGACGACAAAATCCTCGAAGTCTCGATCGCTGTCATCCCAGGGCAAGTCTTCGAATGCCACGTAGAAGTCTCCGGTATCACCCCACGCTGGCGAACCCTCGTAAATCAATGCCTGAAGGTTTGCCGCCGGGGTTGAGGGAGTCTTCCGAATAGAAGGTGCCGGAGGAGCTTGTGAGCCAGAAGCCGAACACACCCTTGGAGAATATCGCCTCAGTTATGCCACCCGGTCCCCAGGCTCTAACTTTATCCACAATAAAGTTGTTGTCGGGGTCGAAGTCTATGAAGGCTGCGTCGCCAATGCCATCCGGCCCGAGGAAAACCGTAAGCTTGTTGCCCGGCGCCCCATATTCGTAAATGCCAAAGAGATTCACGTCCTTATAGTCGGCCAGCTCCAGTCTGATCGTCGAGGTGGCAACAAGGTCTGAACCTGGAACATAGATGGCAATTGGGAACTGGTCCAGGTACGCGTCAATCCCGGTCTGCGGCGGACCGTTGAACCAATTCTGGAGCGAAGCGCTGTTGAATGGGACGGGCCTGACGTTGTACGCATCCGCGGCCACTGGGCCGGCCATCAGAAGGACCCCCAAAACTCCAACTGCCATTACTGCCAGAAAACCTCTCATCTGCTAACCTCCTTTTTTCCCTTCCGGGACACACTCGCCTACACCTTATGGCGGAAAAATCCGAATACACCAACCGTGCCAGACATGGACGGAAGTCGTAACAGCCGCCATAGCAAGATATTGAGAATACAGGCGGAGACGAGCCGCAGGGCCCCTTCGAAAGGGTGCAGTCTGATTTCCGCAACACGTATTTGGTGTCTGGCTCGCTAACTCGCCGCGTCTCAGCGGCTTACATTCTGCTGCGGAGATGTTCTTCAGAATCAACGTCGTTGCATCAAGCCGCCGCCACGATGTTGACACGCAGATACAGGGCGCTTGTTATTGAGGCGAGCCCAGGGAATCTTTTGCAGAATTCCTAATCCTGCTACTGGTCGCCAGTTGCGCAGGATGGGACGGCTACGATTCCGGCTGGTGCTCCTGAGGGATTTTTGTTTTTGGCAACGTTCCCTCGTTCAAATGGCCGGAGGGTTGCGGCGAAGGGCGGCACTATTGTGTTCGTGCCCGGGTCGGGGACCGAGGCGGGACGAATGGAACTCATTCAACCCTCCTGGACGAGACCTTCCCCGAGGACTCAATGGCCAGGACGAGCTTTTGGATGTGGTAGAGGTCTCCCTTGCACCAGGGGACGTCAATCCATTGGTCGAGGAGCTTCGGGTCGAGGTTGCCGGTGTACGCGCGGAGGGCAAAGATGGCTTCAGAAAGGTCGGGGCCGTCGGTGTAGTTTTCGGCGAAGTGGATTTGGTGCTCGTTGTTGACGATGAACCAGCCCGGCATGGTCAGGTCAATAAAGGACAGGTGTTGTGTGACGACGTCGGCTGCATTTTCGGCATAGGCTTGCCCGATCTCCGGAGTCAGATAGGCGAACCGTCCCATGCACTTGTAGTGGGAGCGGATCGGGCAGAAAAGCGATTTTTCGGGTTCGGCCGCGCCTTTCTTCGCGGCCTCGATGAGGCGGCGGAGCAGGCCCTCGGCCATCTCCGCCGCGGGCTGGGCATCTTCATCATGTCCGAGCAGTCGAGCGGTTCGGGCGAAGGCAATAAGCGAGTTGATGTATAGATTGCCGTACCGCTCACCCCGCTCGAGGTCGAGCTTCGAAAGAGGCTCTTTTGCCTCCGTGAACGCTGCCCGCATTTCTCCCCAGAATTTCTCGAGGATTGACCGGTCGCCGGTGACTTCTGCCCAATGCCACAGGGCGCAGCAATTGCCAAAAAGCAACCGCTTCGGCGCCTGTTCCCAGTAACCGGGTTGGTCGCTGAGGGGGACAGGGTGGTACTCACGCCGCTTGCCCTGCTTGAGATCGAAGAAGGCGGTGTTCCCGAAGGGCGGCTGCTTTTCAAGGAGCGAGACGACATACTGGCGGGCTTTGGCGCGGGTCTCTTCCGTAAGGTGCGGATATGCCGCTGCGAGGGCATCAATGTCGTCCGCCGGTGATGTGAAAAAGAAATCTCGCCCGCCAACTCCGAAATTGACGTAGAGGGGGACGAAAGGACCTTCCTCAACGAGTTCCCTGATGGCTCGTTCCAGTTCTTTTTGCCAGCCTGAAGAAGCCTGCGGGTCCACGCTGACAACACAGGATTTCTCCCAAACGTATTTGGCAAAGCTGTCCGCTGACGGCGTGAGGACATCGTCGCTACGAGTCGTTTCGAGGCCCGGTTTCTCAGGGGATCGTGTGACGCCACTGGACGCAACGGTGGCCTCCATCCACTGAAGAGGTTGCTGTGGGTCCTCTAACTGAGGAAGCTCTGTGCGCGGCTGCGGTTGTTTCGGCTGACCGGACTCTGTTTGGCGGATTCCCGTTCCGCGGATGGCAATGAGCCTGCTGCCGGTGATCCAGAAAAGCTGGTCATCGGAAATGGCAGCGCATCCTCTCGCCGGTCCGTGCCATTCGTTTTGCATCCACGGCAGCCGCCGGAAGCCTCCCCACGAATCTCGCTTTCCGGCCACGTTAAACAGCTTCAGCGTCTTGAGGTCGAGCGCGGAGATCGTCCCCATGTGGGTGCAATAGAGCAGGTCGCCGCCGACGGCGAAAACTGTGGTCTCGTCGCTCGTGCCCCAGAAAGTGTTCCAGGGCGGAATGTTGCCGGAAGCGTGGCGGATAGGCGTGATGAACCCGCTGTCTGAATCCATGAACCCCATTCCGACGCAGGGTTTGACGCCGAGGTTCCAGTTGGAATACATCGTCCGATAGAAAACGATGATGTTCCCGTCGCGAGTGAGAGTTGGCGGAACGCCCGCGCCGCCGTTGCCCGCCCCGTAGAGGATTGGCGGGGTGAAGAGAGGCTTTCCGGTGCGGGTGTCGAGGACAAAGCAGGTCTGCCGGTCCGGCGGATGACCAAGGCGGTCGAGGATCGCCTCTTGCTCTTTGCGAATGAGTTCTGGCGTGCCGACGGTTTTGTCGGACTTGTGAAAGCTATCTATATTCCGCCAGTCGCTCGGGTCAACTCCCGCCAGCCTCGCCAGAAAAGCGGTTGTCCCATTGAGGTCATCGTTGCTCTCGCAAGTGGGCACCGAGCGAAGGATGACCAGATTCCCTGCAATCACAGGATAGTAATCACGAAAGCTCTGGCCATACAACTGCGGCGATTTCCAGAGCAACTCGCCTGAATCGGTTTTGAAAGCGTAACAGTGCATGTCGTCGGAAGCGACGATGACTCTATCCTCGACGACGGCAGCTGTGTTGCGGATGGGAGCGCCGGTTTTCTTTTGCCAGAGACGATTGCCGCTCTTCGGATCAAGGGCGTAGAAAGTGCCATCGCGGCCGCCGATGAAAACCGCGGCATCCGTTGCGGCAGGAGAAGCGCAGAATCCCCCGCGTGTCTCCGTCGTGAAGGTCCATCGTTCCTTTCCGCTCTTTGCATCGAGCGCATGGACGGTTCTCCCGATTGACCCGACGTAAACGACTCCCTTGTGATACGCGGGAGAATGGAGGATAGGACCAGGGGCGCGAAATTGCCAGAGGATTTCCCCCGTGCGTCTGTCCAGCGCGTAAAGGTTGCCGCTGTACGTTCCAACGAAAACGATTCCATCCGCGACGATTGGCTCGATGCCGCTCGTCATAATCTCGTTCGGGAAGAAGCGCACCCAATCGAGGCTGTATGGCGGGCGAACGCAGTCCACCGTAAATCCCGTCCGCTTCAGGTCATGGTGCACCGTCGGCCAATCGCTCGCCTGCACGCACGTGCCTTGAGCATAAACCGCAAGACCCAGTGGGATGCACCACCGCCAAGCCTTTCTCCAATTCGCGTTCATGGCTTTAGGGCCTCCCTCCGTCGAGTGAAGGTTTCTTTCCCTATTTCCGCTCCAGACCGAGCCGAATAGTGACAATATCGAAAGGTTTCAGGGAGATGTCAAGGGAGTTGGAGGCGTGGGGGATAGCGTCCCCCTTTCTCTCGACGATGTCGGCGTTGTGGGCCGAGAGGATTTTGAATTCGGGGAAGGCGACCTTTGCGGTCGTTGGGGTTTCCTCACAGTTCCACAGCCGCAGGGCGAATCCATCGCCGTTCTCCGCCTGCTTGAATGCCAGGAGAATCGCTTGCGGGTTGTCTATGCTCAGGAACGAGGGGGCTGGCACGGTTCCGCCGTCGTAAATGAAAGGATTCGCTCGCTCGAGGGCAAATCGCATTGCCTGGGAATTCTTGCACGGGCCGCGATGAGTCGTGAGGCTGTACCGGAAAGTGAGCTTGCCGCCCTGGGATGCTTTGAAATTCGTGAACCAGTAGTTGTTCATAATCCAGGAGAAGACGGTCGGGTTCTTGAGCTCGAGGACCTTCTGCCATTTGCCGACATTGATCTGGGAGAACTGGACGAGCGGCGCGTCGAGCGTCACCCAGGTAACGCCGAATTCGTCGTTAGAGAAGTCAGCCCAGTGCTGGATGCAGTGCCAGTCGGAAGAGGAACCGGGAAGTTGCTCCTCCCCCGGTTTCATCACCGCCAGGGAAATCTCGGTCTTTGCCGTGAAAGGCCGAACCGCAAACGGGAAGGCGTAATAGACTCCTTCCGCGTCGAGAACCTCCGTTTTGTTGACGGTGTTGCGGATGTCAATTCGCTTCTCAAAATCGTAGAGGATGACCTCCTGGACAATCTCCGGAGTGTTCTTCGCGGACGTTCTGACGAGGATGCTTCCTAACAGTGGGCCATTCGCGCCCGGATAAATCTCAGCCTTCGTCGGACTGAATCGCTCGAACTTCGCTGGTTCGCTCCTCCCGATATCCACGACAGCTCTTCCGCCAATCGGCGTCTCATATATATATTGGTTGAGCCTGTAAGGGCTTTCCGGGTCAACAAGCTCCTTTTTCAACTCCTTGTCGAAAATGCTTTTGATTCCGCCGGTGATCGGATCGAGCGTCACCTCGAAGAACCGGTTGCTGATTCTGTTATCGGAGAAGGTGACGCTTTTGCGAGCGGCGAAGGACGGCGCCTCATCCGCGAATGTCAAAGCCTTGTAACCGATAGGTGGAACGTCCGACAGCAAGAAAACAGGAGCAACATCTCCGTGCGGGTAGCTACTCGGCAAGAACTGAAGGATGGAAGAAAGCCCCCTGGGTTCCGTGCGATCCAACCAGCCGGGGGTGAGGAACGGCAGAAGACAATCGGCCTGCTGGTACGGGACATCGCGCCCTGTAGCCGCGTCACGCACGCACACTCTTCGCTCCCTGAATATCCGCATTTCCGCCGTGGTGAACGGGGGCCATAACAAGAAACCACCCCTCTGCCAGGGAAGGGGGTTCACCACCCCGAAATTGAAGTCCGGTCCTATAATCTCCGGGAATTCTCCGATAGACGTCAGGGCGTCGGACAACAGAGTATTCGCCTCGGCATACGGCTCCGTCGCAAAAGAAGCTTTGATCTTCCATTGCCCTTTGGTCGTTTCCGAATCGGGCTGGCTGATGCTCTGGGCGGCGCCCCACGTGTGCTCGTCGTAGAGCATTGTTTTCTCGAGCGTTTTTTGGAACTGCTCGGCGGGATAATCGAACGAGGGATCGAGAATCTTTGCGATGGCGGAGAACCTTTCCGCGGCGAAGAAGTTCTCGTGTGTCTCGCGGGTCAGAATCGTCTCATAGGCAGACGACGCATGTCCGTCCGCCCACCAATCGGGCCAGGCGAGCTTGTAGGTTGGGGGGATGTGAGCAGGCGAGGACGCCTGCGCTACCGTTCGCTCGAGCCGCTCAAACCACTCGCGGGAAGTCGCCAGAATCAGCTTCGGATAAGCATACTTGCTATTCCATTCGCGGACGATGTCGCAGGGCTTCATGTTCGGCGGCGAGTTGTCGGTCACGAAGCCCGACATCTTGACCGAGAGGATGCTGTACGGATAGCCCTTCTTCTCAAGCTCAGCGAGATACCGGGGGAGGTTTTCCTCGACGAGCTTGAGCCTGTCGTGGAGGCCAAGGGAGTTCCCCTGCATGTAATGCTCGCCGTTCCAGACGAGGACTTTGCTTCCGTCGGGGGCTTCCCAGTAAAAGGCGTTTGGTCTGTCGAGAACCGAAATGCTTCGGGTGTAGTTCACACCCATGCTCAGATATTTCACTCCGCAGCGCGCCATGACCGTGGGAATCGCCCAGCTCAATCCATTGATGTCGTCGTTCATGGCGGTAACGATTTTGAAGCCATATTTATCCGCGACCTGCTCGGCGAAGTAAACCTTCCGGACAAGCTCCTCGGCGCATTCGAGGTCTGTGCCATTGAGATAGAAAGCGGCGACTTCTATCCTTCCTTCCTTGACTCGTCTGACGAATTCCTCAATCTGCTCGGGCGTCGAGGACTCGAGAAACCTCTGCACTGTGAGCGACGTCTCGCAGTCCCATTTGAATTTCGTTCCTTCAGGATAATCGTCGGTTTTGGCGCAGAAATCGAGGACCTGGCGAATGTAGTCGCCGTGTCGCTTGAAGATTTCGGTCTGGAGGTGAGTGTAACCGATATCGGTGTGGGTATTCTGAGTAACGTATATCTCCCACTTCCTCGCAGGCGTGATGGTTGTTTGCGTCTCGAGGTTGCCTCTGTCCGTCCTCAATGACAAAATCGCTGCGGTCGGCTTTTCGACGTTTGGCAACTCGAGCTGGTGAACGCTCCAGCCGAAGGGTATTGTCCCCAAATCCGCCCCGAAGGTCTTCCCGTCGAAGGAAACCTCCGCCTTCGCCCTGGTCTCGTCTCCGGTGTTCAGGATGCGGAGCGTAGCTTTCTGCATCAGTGTGCCTTCCTTGCCGTGAACCAGAAATCGGCCGGGCTCAATCTCGCACTTGATTTCTCCTTCCTTGACCTTCTCTCCGACCCGCAAATGGAATCCCCAGCCGCCGGTGCTCTGGTCAACTTTCACCAGGCAGCGATTGAGTCCCTTCTTCAAGCGAACGATGACCTTACCCTCGCCCGGATTGAGGCCGCGATGCTCGTGGTTATCATGGACGAGCTTGTCGTTTATCCAGAGCCTCACGCCATCGTCGCTGCCAAGCTCGATGGAAGCTGCAACGTCGCTTTCGCTCGGTATGTAGCAGAATGCGTAGCCGACAACTTCGTTCTTGCCGGAAAGAGCCCCGACGAAATCTACCGTCCCGTTGTCGGCGGGCTTCCACATCTTCCACTCCGCCTTTCCGCCTTCCGCAACCGAGCTTTCGTGCTCCATTCCTTCCTTCGGCAAAATCGCCGCTTCACCACCCGCAGAGACGAGGTAGTCCTTCGTGAATCCTTCGCACTGCGGGTTCGGGAAGGGCCCGCAGACGAGCCACTCGGTGGGAATTCCGCGTGGATCGAGCTTGGCGGGTGCGCTCTCCTCGGACCACCCGAGGAGGAAAGTCCCAAATGAACTGATTGTCAAAGTGAGAGATGCGACGGCTGCCAGAAAGCTCCTTGGCCTTTTCATGGCTGATACCCCTTTCTCTTCGGGTTGTCTGCCTGGTTGATTAGCCCGACGGTCCGGAAATGCCAGAGAAGTCCCACGATTGCCTCCAGCTTACCCGATGATTTCTGACCTGTACAGCGATAATGTGGTGGGGGCTTGACCGGCTCTGAGGAACAAAGGATTTTTCGCACCTCTGGGTAGGTTACTGCTCCTGGCGCTTCGGGGTTGACTCAGGCGGCAGAGAAGAATATTATAGTGAAAGTCGAAGGGGGGCAAGGAGGTGGATTGCCTCGTTGGAGTGAGTCTGCCGCATGGGCGGTCGAGGGGTAAGCCCCACGGATTACGCCCGCGCGACGCGAATTCCAATTCCGGCAAATCCCGATGTTGCGGATGGCACTCACCAACGTGGCAGAACAGGAGGAAGGACAATGAAACGTAACGTTGTGCTCGTGGGAGCGACTCTGGCAATTCTGTGTCTTGTGCTTTGCGGATGTGTTTCAGACAAGACGTACAAGGGCCTCCTCGATGAGAAAGAGGCTCTCGTCCTCGACAAGGATAAGCTGTCGGCGCAGAACGATGAGCTAAACGGGAAGATCGCCGGACTCGTCAAGGAGAGAGACGGTCTTGTTGCTCAGGTTGCGACGCTGAACGCTCACTTGAAGGAGGCACAGGAGAAGGGCGCCGCTGCGGAAGCGAACATTGCCTCGCTTCAGGCTGAAGTCCTGAAGAAAGAAGATCAGATCAAGACTCTCAATGCGGAAATCGGGAAACTGAATGAGCAGATTGAGGAGCTGAAGGCCGCGCCCGCTCCGGCGCCAGCGCCGGGAGTGACCACGCCGCCCGCCGGCCCCGGAGTATGATCGTTCTGTCGGAAGCCTGTCATGAATGGCTGTGCTGGTATGAGTTCCGGGAGAGCATGGCGCTCGGCGTAACACCCAGGTGGCGACTGGCGTAACGAAGAGCGGCGAATTTGTTGGCGCTCTTAGAACAAAAAGGAGACGGGCTCCGTCTATACGGTTTAAGAGAAAAACAGATGCTCAGTTACAACGTGAAGTTCTGTCCCTGCGACATTGGCGGCCGGACGAAGTCCGCACCGGGAAGCAAGGGCGTGCGTGCGCACGAAGGAGGATGTGACGACATGAAAAGGAAGAATCTGAGAAGCTTACTGAGACTATCGCTGCTGACGACGATTTTTGCCCTGGCGCTGGTTTGCCTGGGGAATGCCATGGGCGAAGAGCCCGTTTCCGGTGCGCCGGACAAGCCGGAAGTTGCGCCAGCGGCGCCCGAAGAGCCGACGCCAGCTCCGGCCCCAGAAAAGAAGGCCGAGGAGGGAGTCGTAGTTGCACCGCCGGCCAAGGAGGAGGTCAAGCCCGCCCCGGCTACGGAGAGCGAGGAGGGAGTCATCGTCGGCGTACCGGTTCAGGGGCCGCCCGTTGCGACAATTATTGAGGGGCTGCCGCCGCTGAAAGGGCCGAAGAAGTCCGTTGCGGTCATGGACTTTGAGAACAACTCGGGGTTCGCGGGCGAGTGGAGCCTCGGCGAAGGAATGGCGGACATGCTCACCACGGCGCTCGTGCAGACGAATCGCTTCATCGTCGTCGAGAGACCCAAGATTAAGAAGATTCTCGCGGAACAGGACCTGGCTGCCTCCGGGAGAGCGGCCAAGGCCGAGGCAGCCAAAATCGGAAAGCTAATGCCGGCACAGATAGGGGTTGCGGGGGCGGTGACGGAGTTCTCGTTTGAAAAGCAGAGGACTGGCATTGGGTTCGAGTACAAGCACGTCGCGATCGGGTTCACAACCGGAGCTGCTCACGTCGCCATAAACCTGCGGATGTTCGACACGACGACCGGGCAGGTCCTTTTCTCGGACAGGGTCGAACGAAATGCTTCCTACACGGGGATTGAGGCCGAGTACACCAACAAGAGCCTGGCGATAGGCGGAGAGCATTTCCAGAAGACGCCTCTCGGAAAGGCGACGCAGGAGGCGATCAATGATGCTGTTATCAAAATCGCCATGGGTATGGAAAGGGTCCCCTGGAAGGGGAGCATCGTCCTTGTTCAGGGCGATAAAATCACAATAAACTGCGGACAGCGCGATGGAATCGTCCCCGGACAGAGGTTTGTCGTGTATAGCAAAGGGGAAGAGTTGACCGACCCGGAAACCGGTGAGATTCTCGGCGCGGAGGAGACAAGAGCCGGGGAAATATCCGTCGTGGAGGTCAAAGACAGGTACTCTATCGCGCAGACTGTAGAAGGGAAGGGCTTCAAGCGAGGAGACGTTCTCAGGCTGTACTGACGGCGCGGTCAGGAACTTGCGCAGCGGCCACTCCGATTCCCTTTGTAGAGCGGCAATCGGCGTTTATAGGGCGAGGCGCTCCGGCAAAAGCAGTGTCAGGGGCCCTCGCCCTTTTTCACGTAGTTCTCGGTCGCCCACCGTATTGCCTCGTCCTTCGATTTCAGCTTCCCCTCGAGCTGCATCTCCTCGACGGCTCGCAAGATTTCCCCGAACAAAGGACCGGGCGATAGGCCGAGGGCGATGAGGTCGTCTCCTCTGATGAGTGGGGGTGGCTTGATTTCCTCTTCGGGAAGCGACTCAAATTTCTCCTTGAGGAAATCGTAAATCTCAAGGCTTCCGTGGCTGGCGAGGCAGTCGGCGCGGTGCATCTCAAGCTCGTCGAGGAAGGTTTCCCGCTGCAACATCTTCTTGAGCTTGCTCACGCGCATTTCCGTGGCGTGGATGAACCGCATGTGGTTGACGACGATGTCGGCTATCTTCTTGCACTTCTCCGCGGAAAGCCTCAAGCGGCGGCAGACTTTCTCGGCAATCTTCTCGCCAACGACCTCGTGACTGTTGAATCGAATTCTGTCTGCGACCTCCAGGGTGAGCGGTTTCCCGACATCGTGGAGAAGTGCAGCAAAGGCGAGAACGCTGCCGGGCTGCCCGCCGGCCGCGCCGCGAAGATTGTCGAGACACAGCTTCGTGTGCTCGAAAACGTCTCCTTCCGGATGGTGCATCTCCGGCTGGGGAACGCCGATCATCCTGTGAACCTCGGGAAGGATTTCTTTAAGCAAAGACGTGTCGGCGAGGAGTTGAAGCGCGCGCCCGCGATTCGCACCGGTCAGGATTCTCTCCATTTCATCGCCGATTCTCTCCCAGCTGACCTGGGTGATGTTCGTAGAGTATTTTTTTATTGCTTCGAGGGTCGCTGGCTCGATTTCGAAATCGAACCTCGTGGCAAACCTCACCGCGCGAATCATCCTCAGCTTGTCTTCCCCGAACCTCTCGATTGGGTCGCCAACCGTCCGGATGATTTTTCTCTCGATGTCGCGGCGCCCGTTCACATAGTCAATCACCTCGTCCTTGATCGGGTCGTAGAAAAGGGCGTTGATTGTGAAATCTCGTCGGAGAGCGTCCTCTTTCGCGCTTGTGTAACGAACGCCGACGGGACGGCGACCGTCCTCGTAGCCTTCATCAGACCGAAAAGTCGCCACCTCGTACTCCTTTTCGCCCACGATAACCAGAACCACCCCGAACTGCGCCCCAACAGGAACCGTCCGACGGAATAGCTTCATTACCTCCTCGGGAGTCGCACTCGTCGCCACGTCATAATCCGCTGGCTCATTCCCCATGAGCATGTCCCGGACGCAGCCGCCCGCGAACAGAGCCTCGTGCCCGGCTTCCCTGAGCCTTCGCACAATTTCAACCGCTCTTTCTCTCGACGCGCTCATTTGCCACCCTTCTCGAAAAATTGTAGCAGAACAAGCCTCCACGGTCTGCAAGTGCCGTATCAGGCCACACATAATCATAACCGCAAGCCGCCGACGGCGCAGAGAGAAATTTCGTGTCTGCAGACGTCAGTCGGGGGATGCACGAAGGGTGTGATCGGTCGGCAAGCCAATGAAGGAAGCGCATCCGTGCGCGAACGGAGCCTCCTTCCGAACGGCTTGACCCTTTCCCGATGAAAGCGTAGTGTTCAACCTCAGCGACGAGGAGTGAACCTGGGCGCAGCTTTTTCTGTTGTGCGCTGCCGCACGACCAATACAGGAGCACAAAGCCATGGAAAAGAGTTGCCGTCTCTCGACTACGAGTTACACTCTGCCCGGTCTAAGTCAGTGGGTGTGTCTTCTCGGCGCATTCATCGCCGCGATGGTTCCCGTTATGACCGCGCTTGCCGAAGACGTTGCCGGGCGCTCAGGAGCCGGGGGAAGTCTTTACAACGGGATTAACCTGCCCTCCTCGTGGCCTCCGCGAGTGGAGTCACTCACGCTGGACCCGCCGAGCAAGCCCTCGTATTTGATTTCGCCTCCGGCGGTCATCCCCATTGATGTGGGGCGGCAGCTCTTTGTGGACGATTTTCTCATCCAGGAGACGACTCTGACCCGGACGTTCCACGCGGCGGAATATTATCCAGGCACCCCTGTTCTGAAACCCGACCAGCCCTGGGAGCAAGAAGGCGGGTCGCCGACGGCGATGGTGTTCAGCGACGGGGTCTGGTACGACCCGCAGGACCATCTGTTCAAGATGTGGTACATGGGCGGCTACACCCGCTCGACTTGCTACGCTACCTCCGCTGACGGAATCCACTGGGAGAAGCCTTTGCTCGACATCCGCCCGGGCACAAACATCGTTCATCCGGGAGGGAGAGATTCGGTAACCGTATGGCTGGACCTGGAGGAAAAGGAGCCGCAGCGGCGCTTCAAAATGTTTCGCTCTCACAGCGACGGCGGATGGGCCCTGTCGCTGTACTTCTCGCCCGATGGCATTCACTGGGGAGATGCGGTTTCGCGCAGCGGCCCGTGCGGCGACCGAACAACCGTCTTCTACAATCCTTTCCGAAAGGTGTGGGTGTACAGCATTCGAGGTGGTGCACCCGGGCTTGGACGTATCCGCCGCTATTGGGAACACCCGGACGTGCTTGAGGGAGCACGCTGGAAGGCCGGTGAGCCAGTCCTCTGGGTTGGCGCAGACCGCCTCGACCATCGCAGACCGGACCTGGACGTTCAACCCCAACTCTACAATCTCGACGCCGTCGCATACGAGAGCGTTCTGCTTGGCTTATTTACTATCTGGCGGGGTCAGCCGAAGGACCGAGCCAAGCCGAACGAGGTGCTTGTCGGATTTAGCCGCGACGGTTTCCATTGGGATCGTCCGTGCCGGGAAGCGTTCATCGCTGTCTCCGAGCGATACGGCGATTGGAACTGGTGCAATGTCCAGTCGGCGGGCGGATGCTGCCTTATCGTCGGCGACAAATTGTACTTCTACGTCAGCGGAAGGGCGGGTGTTCGCGGGTCGCCCGACTCGGGGGTTTCCGGCACAGGGGTGGCAACTCTTCGCCGGGACGGGTTCACTTCTATGGACGCCGGAGAACAGGAGGGCACCCTTACGACTCGTCCCGTGCGGTTCAGCGGGAAGTACCTTTTCGTGAACGTGGATGCAGCGGGCGGTGAGTTGCGGGCGGAGGTGCTCGACGAGAAAGCAAATGTCATCGCGCCATTTTCGCGCGAGAATTGCGTTCCCATCAGGTCCGACAGGACGCTCCAGCCGGTCAACTGGAAGGGCGCGAAAGACCTTGCGGCAGTCCGGGGCAAACCGGTTCGCTTCCGATTTTATTTTACGAAGGGGAGACTGTATGCGTTCTGGGTCGGCCCCGACGAGTCGGGGGCCAGCTATGGATACGTGGCAGCGGGCGGGCCCGGGTTCACTGGCTCGACGGACACAGCGGGCGCTTTGCGCTCCAGGCAAGAAACCTCCCCGTCGGGAACGCCTCCGTTCTGGAAGAGTAGAGTTGACGAGATTGACGCAGCAGTTGCAGACGTCAAACGAGGGAAAGTTGAGGTCATCGCGCGCTCGCCCGGAGGCCGGCCAATATACGTGGTGAGCTACGGGCGGCGCACCGAGCTTCAACGTCAGGCGAACTACAATTCCGCCGCGGGAGCTGGTGACCCGAGTTTCTACGCGCGCAAGCCGGCCGGAACGCCGCCGGTGGTGTTGATCGTCGGCCCGCCGCACGGGCACGAAGTGGAAGGGATGGTTGGCCTTGTGAACCTGCTACAGGTGGCGGAGACGGGAAAGGACTGGCGAGGAAAGGAGTGGCCAAAACTGCGGACGAACATTGACCGCTGCCGGGTGCTCATTGTGCCGCTCGCGAACCCGGATGGTCGAGCGAGATGCCCCTATGACAGCTTCGTCAGGATCCCGGAGGACGAGATGGCGATTGCCGGACAGGGCACGCGAAAGGATGGGACTCCGTACCATTGGCCGGGCGTGAAACAGCGCCACCCAATGAAAGACGACGTGGGATTGCTCGGCGCCTATTTTAACGACGACGGAATCAACCTCATGCACGACGAGTTCTTTGCTCCGATGGCGGAGGAGACCAAAGCGCTGCTTCGTGTTGCCACAGAGGAAGCGCCCGACTTCATCCTGAATCTCCATTCGCACGGTGCCGCGCCGCAAATCATCCGCACCAGCTATGTCCCCCGCTTCTGCAAGGAAATCGAGGCCAGATTCGCGAAAAGGTTGATGGAACGATACCGGCAGGAGCGGTTGCCGGCGGGAGACGCTCCGGCACCATCTGAAGACGGAGAAACATACCCGCCCCCTTCGTTCAACCTGACGAGCGCTCTACATCACGTGTGCGGGGGCGTGTCAATGGTTTTCGAATGCCCGCACGGATTAAAGGACGCGAAATATCCGCAGGTCACTCACGACGAGATTCTGGACATACAACTCCTCCTCTTCGAGGAGCTGCTGGCGTTCGCCATCGAAACACCTCGACCGAGCGCCGCGAAGGAAATAGGTCAGTAGCGCAAGCCTTTTTCGGAGGAAAAAACAATGCGACGCGTCACGAAATCAGGGATTGCCGCAGCCGTTCTGGTGTCGTCAGCGGCTATCGGTTCTGCCGTCGAGCAGGTCGAGAAAGAGGCTGGCTGGTCCAGCCAGGTGCCAACAGTCAAGCGCGCCAGGGAATTTTTCGTCAGCACCGAAGGAAAGGTTCAAAACGCCGGGACACGGGAGGCTCCGTGGGACCTCGCCTCGACCCTCGCGGGCGAGCACAGCGTTGCCGGCGGCAATATCATCTGGGTTCGCGGAGGAGTGTACAAAGGAAAGTTTGAGGTGAAGCTCGCGGGGGAAGAAGGGGCGCCGGTGCACGTGCGTGCTTATCCGGGCGAGAGGGCCACCATTATGGACAGCAGGGTGACCGTCGTCGAGCCTGCTTCGTATGTCTGGCTGTGGGACCTCGAGATCACAAGTTCGGTGCCCGTCGAGAAAAGGGAGACGAAACAAAGCGGCTCGAGTCCGGGCGACCTTCCCGGGGGCGACGGACTCAACGTTTACGCGGGAAAGGGATGCAAGTACATCAATCTAGTGATTCACGACAATGTGGGAAACGGCGTGGGCTGGTGGGTTGGGTCAACGGACAGCGAATTTCACGGGTGCTTGATTTACAACAATGGCTGGAGAGGGCCGGATCGAGGACACGGCCACTGCATCTACGCGCAAAACAAGGACGGAGCCAAGACAGTTTCGGGCTGCATGATGAGCGTTCGTTATGACGGGTCTTACACGATGCACGCCTACGGCTCGAGCCGTGCATACGTGGACAATTTCATCGTTGAGGACAACGTCGCGTACGAAAAGGGGCCTTTCCTCGTCGGAGGCGGACGGCCAAGCCACAACATCAGCGTCCTGCGGAACCATCTATACGGAGTAAGCATGCGGATCGGGTACGGGGCGGAGAATGAAGATTGTGAAGTCCGCGACAACGTGATCGCGAACGGGGAGCTGACAATTGAGAAGTTTCGGAAGGTCGTGGACGAAGGGAACGTAAGGGGCCTTCCCAACAGAAGGGCCGTCCTGATTCCGAACAAATACGACCCGAACCGCGCCCACGTTGTCGTGTTCAATGGATCCAAGGCCCCGTCGGTTCCCATCGCGGTTGCGCCATTTCTCACGCGCGGCGATTCGTTTCGGATGATGAACCCGAAGGATTTCTTCGGAAAGCCGCTCCACTCCGGGAAGTGTGAGGGAGAGCAAATCATGGTGCCCATGACCGGCGAATTCGCGGTTTTCGTCCTGCTGAAGGAAACGGGATGAAGAGGAGGCATCTACGCCGATTGGTTTCGGAGCCACCGGAGCTCCTGGGGTATTTGCAGCGCGGCAAGCCCAGCCCCGGAGGACCACGGACGGCACCTCTGACAACTGCCGTGCATTTTCTTCAGCGCTGCTACCGAGAGAGCACGCAACTTCTACGTCTGCGTTGGCCCCCGGCAGGAAACAGAACAAGGATTATCGGACTTTGCGAAAGGCGAAGACGGGACGAAGCGAACACCATCAAAGACTTACGACGACAACCTCAAGCACCATCCGCTGCATCCTCGCTTTTGGCCGGGCGAGGTAACTTCTGAGCGCGGCCCTTCTCGACGATTTCGAAGACCTGCTGGGTGGTAAAGGGCTTGGGAAGGGTGCCGAAGACGTCGAGTTCGCCGTAGTCCTTTTGCGCGACGTCAAGACGTCCGGTGAGGATGACTTTCAGGGGCCTGCTTTTCGCGGGGAGGCGATTGATTCTGCCCATGAACTCTTCTCCGTCTATCTCGGGCATCTGGAGGTCAATGAAGGAGAGGAAGTATTGGCCGTGCTGGAGGACGTTGAGGGCTTCTTTCGGGTTGGTGAAGCCGTCAGCCTGGTATCCTCCTCGGTCGAGTATCTGCACGAGAAGGTCTGTTATGGTCTCCTCGTCGTCCACGACAAGGATGCGAAAGACCTCCTTCTTCTTTTCGTCTTCAAGTCTCCGTCGTGGAACCCTGCCCGTCGGCGCGGGCGGCAGATAGACGGTGAACGTAGTGCCTTTTCCCACCTGGCTCCTGAGGGTGATCTCGCCTCCGTGTCTCTCGACGATGCTGTGGCAGACACTCAAACCCAGGCCCGTGCCGCGAGCCTTGCCGTCATACACTTCGCCACCGACAAGGGTGCCCTTCGTGGTGAAAAAGGGTTCAAAGACCCTCGGCAGGTGCTCCCTGGGAATTCCGCAACCGATGTCCCTGACGCGGATGAACGGCCTCCCTTTTTCGACGCCGGTCTCGACGGCGAGCTTCTTCACTGGCGACTTAAGCATGGCGTGGCGGGCATTTATGACGAGGTTCATGACGACGGACTCCAGCATGCTGGCGTCGCCAAGCACAGGCGGCACGCTCATAGAATGGCGCACGGCTAATTCAATTCCCTCGCTCGTGAATTCCTTCTCCGTCACCTTCAAGACCCCATCCACGACGTCCCGCAAGTTCACTGGTCTTTTGTCGCCAATGTCTCTCCTCGAGAATGCCAGCAGGTTCTTGGTCAAACTCGCAGCCCGCGCAGCCGACGTGCGAACAATCTCCAAGTTTCGCCGCGCTCGCTCCGTCAGTTCTTCCGTCTGGAGAGTAAAATCAATATATCCGATTACCGCGGCATTGATGTTGTTGAACTCGTGGGCGATTCCTCCAGCAAGTGTGCCGAGCGCTTCGATTTTCTGCGCCTGCGCAAGTTGCTCCCGAAGCCGCTGCTTCTCCTCCTCGGACCGTCTGCGCTCGGTGATGTCGCGAATGACCTCGACGGCAGACTTGACCGACCCGTCAATCTCCCGCAGCGGAGACGCGACCACCGAGAAGGTTTTATTCCCGACTTTCACATCCGTCTGATACGACTTGCCCATCCTCATAGCTTCGGAGCAGGCGCACTCGGGACACCGTTGCGCGCCTGGCGAGAAGATGTGGGACGGACTCTTCTCTGGGCCGGGAGAATCCCAATCCTGAGAGCGGCGGTTGGTGTACTTGATTTCGCCCCGCTCATCCACGACCCTGACGCAATCGTTCATCGCCGACAGAATCCCGTCGAAAAAGGTCTTCTGAACCTGAAGCTGTGTGTTCATTTCGCGCAGCCTTTCGGAGGTCTCCCTGAGCTCCTCAGCCTGTTTTTCCATGGCGGCTTTGGCTTGCAGGATTTCGGCGACTTTCGTCCGCAGCTCGGCGGTTCTTTCCTCGACCAGTTTCTCCAGGTCTCTGGTGTAGCGGGCGAGCTCCTCCTCAAGTCTCCTGGTATGAGTTACGTCCTTCAGTAGAGAGAGAATCCCTTTTGGCTGACGATTTTCGTCGTGGATTTGCGTCAGGACGGCAAGAACCTGGCATACGCTTCCATCGCGCCGGAGCATCTTCAGCTCCCCCTGCCAGACTCCTTCGCTTGTGACGGTGCGGCGAATGGAAGCCACCCTCCTCAGTGGAACATCTTCTGGATTCAAGAAGACGGCAAAGGATTTTTTCCCTTCGACTTCCTCCTTTGGATAGCCGAACATGTTTTGCGCGCCGCTGTTCCAGAGGAGGACGTTCCCTCGGAGGTCGAACGCGACGATTCCAAACTCCGTGGAGCTTTCGACGATGTTGTTGAGGAAATTCGTGGTGGCGCGAAGCTGGGCGGTCCTCTCCTGGACAATCCTCTCGAGGTTGGTGGCATATTCGTGGACTTCCCGCTCGAGGCGTTCCTTTTCTTTGAGGAGATTATGGCGTTCGATTGCCCGACGAATGACAGACGGGAGGACTTCCGCGTAATCAGCCCCGGCAGTCTTAAGGACATAATCGTAAGCCCCCAGTTTCATCGCTTCGACGGCAACCCGGATGTCCGCCATCCCGGTGAGCATCACGGATGGAACCGAAGTCAGGCCCGATTGCACCGCGGACTTGAGAATCTCCAGGCCACTCATCCCCGGAAGCGAATAGTCGAGAAGGACAGCCGCGTAGTGTCCTGTCCTCATCCTGGCAAGAGCTTCCTCGCCTGTAGCGGCGAAGTGCAGCTCGTAAGGCTCATTTCCCTTTTGAAAAACACGGGAGATGATTTTCTGGTCAATGGCGCTGTCTTCTATGACGAGTATCACATCCCTGGGCACGAGACGCTCACTCCCTTCCCAAACCGACCCCGTTGGGGAGAACCGCTACGGAGGTCCAGTAATAACAAAACGCTTCGATGGCGCGGCTGAATGCGTCGAAATCGAGGGGCTTGACGATGTAGCTGTTGGCGCCGAGGGTGTAGCAGTCGTTAATGTCCTCCGACTGCCCCGACGTAGTTAGCATGGTAACGGGGATCTTCCGGAGACTCTGCTCAGCCTTGATGACTCTCAGGACTTCCGTTCCTGTTGCTTTGGGCATCTTGATGTCGAGAAGAATCAAGTCGGGACGCGGCGAGGACTCCGGAACGGAGTATTTTCCCTTCCGCATAAGGAAATCAATTGCTTCCTCGCCGTCTCGCACAAAGAAAATGGGGTGAGACAGCCTGGTCTTCTGGAACGCCCGCTGCATGATTTTGATGTCGGCAGGGCTGTCCTCCGCGACGAGAATGTTGACGTTTGGGCTCATGTTGCCTTCTCCTCTCCGGCGTTTGGTGAACCATCCTGCCCCTCCTGTTCCCCCGGTGCGATGTACTCTTCTTCCTTACTTCGAGGGACTGCGAAGACCCTCGCCCGGCCCGGCGGCTCCGCGGGATAGCTTTTCTGGGACCTCGGCAGAGTGAACCAGAAGGTACTGCCCACTCCCGGTGTGGACTCGGCCCAGGCGCGTCCGCCATGTTCCTCGACGATTTTCTTGACAAGGTGAAGGCCGAGTCCCGTCCCTTCGTACTCCTCCCTGCGATGAAGTCGCTGAAAAACCTCGAATATTTTCTCGAGGTGCTTTTCCTCGATGCCGATGCCGTTGTCCTTGATGAAAAACTCGCACCCCTCACTTTGCTCGAGGCAGCCAAAGTCAATTCTTGGCGGCATCTCCCTGGCGAACTTGATCGCGTTGGACAGAAGATTCTTGAAGACTTCTCTTATCTTTATCTCGTCGCAGAGCACCCACGGCATTCCAGCCTGGACGACGACCTGAACGTTTTTCTCCTCGATGGCATAGCGCAGGGACTCGATTGCGTCGTGAATCATCTCCTCGGAGGACGCGAGCCTGTACGGGTTCTTTATGCGTGTCACGCGAGACAACAGAAGCAAATCCTCGATAAGCCTTTTCATCCGAGCGGCGCCATCGCGGATTCCGAGGAGGAATTCCATGGCTTCTCCTTCGAGTCGGTCCTGACAATCCTCGAAGAGAAATTGGCTAAAAGATTCTATTCCTCTCAGGGGTTCCTTCAGGTCGTGGGAGACGATATACACGAAATCTTTAAGCTCCCTGTTGACCTTCTCGATGTCGCGAGTCTTCTCCTCGACCAGTAGAGACAGGTTTTGAGTGTGTTTCTGAAGAGATTCCGCCATGCTGTTGAAAGACGCGGCAAGCTCGCCAATCTCGTCGGTGCTGCGAATCCCCACCCTGTGCGATAGCTCCCCCGCCTGAATCTTCCTCGTTCCTTCAAGCAATGTGTCGAGAGGAGAGATGATGGTTCTCTTCATCATGAACACGAGACTTACGGAGCCCATGGCAGCTATGGCGAGGGTCAAAAGGGCTGCCCTCCAGCGGGTCAATCGCATCTCCGCCAGGAGCTCCTCGCTGGAGATGCCAACTCTCGCCACTCCGACTACATCGCCCGCCGGTTCCCTTGGGGAAGGCTTGTCGAGCTCGCCGGGAACCGCCAGCAAGCGGGTGCGGCGAACAAGGGCCCACGCCTCAAGGATTCTCTTCTGCGGCCGGGTGAACCAGACCGGCGGCCTGTCCCGAAGTTCGTGTGGTGAGAACATGCGATTCGGCACCTCCCCCACCGCAGCCAATAAGCTCCCCTCCCAGTCCTGAATGGAAGCCGAAACCACCCACCTCTGCTTGAACACACCCCTCAACATGTCGGCGAGCATTTGCTTGTTTCCGATGAGGACGGGATATTCGGCGTTATAGGCGAGGTTGGCGACGATGGTCGAGCCGAGCTGCCGGAGAAAATCGTCTCTTGTCTTTTTCTCGCGGCTGACGGCCAGGACGGCAATGGTGCCGTACGTCAGCAGGATGAGAAAAGCCACGATGACAGCGACCTTTGGGAGAAGAGCGGTCCTGACCTTTTTCAACGACAGTACCAGCCTCATTAGTAACGTACTTTTAGACCCTTCTATTCAAAGACCGTGTCAGCGGCGTTCAGGAAGTGATGCGGGAGCTGGCTGCCGATGACCCTCATCACGCGAAGATTGATGCTGAGGAGATATTTCCGAGGATGAACCACGCGGGGAGTCGGCAGAGTCTTCGTTCTGAGGAGGTGCGCCGCCATTTCTGCTGCCTGACGGCCAAGGTCCGTGTAGTCGCAACTCAGCCCAAAGAGGGCGCCCGCCTTCACGTACTGGGGAGAATACGCCATGAACGGCAATTTGTTTCCGAGGACGAAGGTCAAAATGAACCTCGCGGATTCCGAGGAGTAAACCGTCCTGTCCACGATTGCCCAGAGGACATCAACCTTATTCTTCAACATCGCAAACGCTCCCGGGACTTCCGCTTGAGTTTTCACCGGAATGGCGAGAAGCTCAAGCCCCTGAGCTTTCGCCTCGACAGCGGCCTCCTTGATGAGTTCAGAAGAGCCCTTCTCGTCGTAAACGACTCCAATTCTCTTCGCATCAGGGAGAGCTTCTTTGAGTTTCTGGAATTGAACCGAGACGGGGATGTCCGTTGTGACGCCGGCGGCCCACCCCCGGGCATAGCCCTCGGCAACAATTCCTTGCCCTTTGGGGTCAGAAACAACGCAGAAAAGAATCGGCGCCTTCGTCCCGATTCCCTGAACAAATGTCGTTGCTTCCGATCCGACGCTCAGAACGATGTCCCACGAACCGGAGGAGATTTCGCTTCGGGCACGGGAGGATTGAGCTGCGACCTGGTCGAGCCGGTACGTGGACAAAGCGACGGCGACTTTCGCCTCGGCAAGAGCTTCCTTGAAACCCGCCACGGCCTGCTGGTAAGGCTCAAGGTCCATGCTGATGACCACGGCGATGCGCTGCGGCATTTTGTCGCTGCCGGCATTTTCCGAGGAAGAGCCCGAGGTGCTCATTAGACAAACCGTGAGCCACACAGCAAACACAACGGCGGGAAGGCCTGCGCGGCTCGCCAATCGCACTGTGCGCCAGATGAGAAGCTTCACCTGCCTAACCTCCTCCGTTAAAAAGACAGGGTCAACGTCAGGTAGAACAATCTTTCAATCTCAATACTGTCGAACTCATAGTGTCCGGGGTCCAGAAGGTTCTGCCCCACCAAGGCAACCTCCGCGTCGCTGCCGGCGAGCTTAAATCCTTTGGCGATTCTTGCATCGAGCCGTATGTAATCCTCAATCAAGAAGGAGCTCGGCGGAAAAGCCAATATGTCGGTGACGCGGTAGGTGTCCATATAGTTCAGGAAGACTCCGGCGGAGAAGTTGCTTTTGTCAGCATAGACAAGGCCGAGATTCGATTTGTTAGCGGGAGCAAGTGGAGCGAAGAAATCGAGTTCATCCTCGAGATGCTGATAGGTGTAGTTGAAGAAGCCGGAAAGAGCTCCGGAGAAGCGATAACTCAGGGAAACCTCAACACCTTTTGCATCGCCGGAATTGCAGTTGGCAAATGTGAGACCGGGCGGCGGGAAAATTCCGGCTCCCAAGGGCATCATGTGGATCAGTCTGTCGAGCTCGTTGTAGTAGAGCTCCACGTCAACCTTGAGCCTATGGTCGAGAAAGCACCCCAGATAGCCGACCTCAAAGGCGCCGATTCGCTCCGCCTCGAGGTCCGAGTTGCCGACAATCAAGCCGTAAGGCGGAAACTCGACACGAAAATGCTCGTCTTTGAAATAGACGGTGGAGAATGCTCTCGAGTAGGTCGCTCTAAGAGTGTGGTGATTCCACGGCGAGAACACGGTGCTGACCCGAGGAGAAACGTTTGTGCCGGCATAAGTATTGTTCTCGACGAGCGCTCCCCCGTATATGGAGAGCCTGTCGGTGACCCTGAACTGGTCTTCTGCAAAGGCGCGGTAGAGCTGGTCATGCTGGGGATGCGGCCCGAAGAGGAGCGAGCAATCCGCTTCGGTCTCGCGAAAGCCCCCGCCCCAAACGACGGAATTTCGGTCGCCGATCTGAAACGAGTGGAGGACATCTATGTCGTACAGGGACGCTTCCATATCAGCAAGGTTGACCGGGCGCTTCAGCTCCTGAGTGCGGCTGAACTGAACGTCAAGCGACGACGAGTCGGAGATTCGGTTCTTGTACCGGAGAATCTGGAAGTTGGATGAGTCCCTGTCGGTGGGGAGCGACATAAATGCGCCGCCTGCGCTTCCGCCTCCCTTGCCTATGTTGCAGCCCGCCAGGAATTCCAGACTCGAGAAATCGGTGAGGTGGTATGCGGCTCTCAAGGTGGCTTCAGGCCACGTCTCGGACCAGTCGTCGTAGGCCGTCCTCTCGGACCGCCCGAAACCTCCGCTGTGTGTGTATCCGAGGGTCAAGCGGTAATCGAGTTTGCCTGCCGAACCGCCGTAGCGGATGATTCCGATGTTGCTGCCGTTGAGGCCATAGACATACTTCAGGAATGTTCCTTGCGTCTGGCTCGGGTCTTTGGTGATGATGTTGATGACGCCGTTGAAGGCGTTGGCGCCGTAAAGAGTTCCATGCGGGCCGCGAATGACCTCGATCCTCTCGATGTCCTCGAGGAAAATCGGCATCATCTCCCAGAGCGTCCCCTCAAAAAGCGGCGAATATGTGGACCGCCCGTCCAGGAGAACCTGTAGCCTTTTGCCGAAAGTCTCGTTGAACCCCCGAATGGTGAGCATGACCTTCCGGCTATCAATGGCAGCTACGTCCACCCCGGGGACTCGCCTGAAAAGGTCCCAGACGTCCACCGCCCCCGAAGCCTCGATGTCCTGTGAGGAGATGACATAAATGGCAGCAGGGGCTTCTTCAATTGGTTGCTCGCGTCGCGTGGCAGAGGAAACGACAACCGGTATTTCCTCAAAAAGAAGGAGTTCGCCGCCTTTGTGTCGTCTCTCCTCGGGGAACGCGCGCAGCGACGCGAGGAATACTGCAAGAGTCCCAAGAGCTTGCGCGAGAGATGAAAGCAAGCACCGGGTCCGCATGGACCGTCCTCCTTCGTCTGCCGGATGATGCAGCAGTGTCAGCTCGACGAAGGATCAGGAAGAAACATCGCAGGTTGCGCGGCGGCAGAACTCCGCCAGACAAATACCAGGAAGAGGAACACAGGGAAAGCGCGAAAGTGAATGAGTATTCGTACCCATCCACCATCTTGTTTCAATGATAGAAGCACATCCAGCGACTGTCAAGTCTCTTTTGTCTCCAATTTTCGCAGGAATCCGGGCGTCAGTTGTGGCCCGGAGGAACCGCGATTCACGTCGCACCCGGCCTGTTATCAAGTTCCGTACCAGACCATGTTCCAGCGCCCTCGCCAGGTTTTTCGACCGGACACAGCATTGCAGACCGGGGTTGCACCGAACAGCCGGCCAGCAATGCTTCTCCCGGCCGGGCCCACGCTCAAAAGATGTAAACCACTTTGAATAGGAAAGTCCTCCCATCTTGCGGGATTTGGTCCTGAACGTGCTCGGCGCCTCCCGGGTCAAAATACTTTTCGTTGAAGGCGTTGTAAAGGCCGACGGATAGCTCGAGGTTCTCCCTCAGCGGCCGATACAGAAGGTTGAGATTCGTCAGGACATACGCGTCAGCGTGGTTTCCGCTTAGAGTGAGCCGGTCGCCAAGATACTGGACTTCACCGGAAAGAAATAGCTTGTCGGGAACAAGCGGCAGAATTGTCCCGAGCTTTGCCATTTCTTTCGGAGAGTTCGTCAGAAGCTCGCCAGTCTTCGCGTCCTCGGCTTCCTGAAAGGCACACCCGACATATCCCTGAAGCCCGCCTTTCCATTTCCCGCGAAGTTCAAACTCGACGCCTTTCGCCTTGACCCGGTCAATATTCTCATAGATGACCATACCAGTGGGAGGGTCAGTCACCTCGGTTATAAGGTTATTCAAATCGTAACTGTAAACCGAGACCGTGCCGAATAGTCCTCGACCCAGGTCGTGTTGACCGACAAGCTCCCACGAGGCGATGTCTCCCGGACGAAGCTCCGGATTGTCCTTTTTGCAGCTCTCGTCGTCGTAATAGAGTTCGTAGAGGTTGGGCGCGCGGAAAGCTTTTCCATGAAGCAGTTTCAAGGTCGTCCTTTCAGAAAGGTTATAGACAATCCCGAACCTCGGATTAGTCGTCTGTCCCCAGGTGCTGTAATTGTCGTGCCGAACCTCCACCATGGCGCGGAGGTTCTTCATGATGGACAGCTCATCCTGGGCGTATAGAGACCAGACGCGGAATGGCCGATTCTCGTCGAAGTACAAACCGTCAACTGCGTTCCAGGCTTTCTGTTCTGCCAGCACGTGGTCCTGGAACTCTGCTCCGAAGGCCAAGCGGTTCCAAGCGCAAAGCTGCCAACTGAAGAGGACTTCGCCGCCCCACCACTTCTCCCAGGCAGCCTCGGGCCAATCCACCACGCGCCCCACGCGACTGTGAAAGATCGGCCAGTTGCCGTAGTAGGACATCTCGTCGTAGAACGCCCTCGCCTGAAGCGACTTGCTGTCGTCAAGTTGGTGGTCAAACATTATCTCAGCGAACCCTCGACTGTCGGTGGTCAGGGTCCGCCCGGCATTAAAAGCGGTTTCGTAAGGAGCCGTCGGGATGTTTTTGTCGCGGGTGACGTACGCACCCTGGAAGCTCAGTTCACCATACGAGATGCGGGCAAGAAAGTTCTCCGCTTCCTCCGCGTCCGCATGCTCGGCGATTCCTGAGTTTGTTTCGGGGCTATCAAACTCTCTGAAGTAAAGCCGCTTGTATCCTGCAACTCGCACACGCGACACACTGAAAAACATGTCAACTCCGTTCGGCAGGATGACCCCGTAGGCTAAGCCGCCTTTTTTCGTCCCGAGACCTCCTCCGGCGGCCGAGACGCGAAGACCGTTTGCGTCCTTTCCCTGCTTCGTGACGACGTTGATCACCGCGAAAAGGGCATCGTTCCTGTACAGCGTAGCACCGGGACAGCGGACAACCTCAATCCTCTCGATTGTGTCCAGGTCGAGGACAAAATCGTATTCTTGCCCAAAGGCGCCGAAGAGGTAGTCGTTGGCGACATGGCCGTTGATGAGCAAGACAACCCGGCTGTTCCAGTCTCCCGGCCGCAGGAAACCCCTCACGCCCAGGTAACCGTAGTTCCTGTCGTTGGAAGTGTAAAAGCCGATGACCGATCGAAGGATGTCGCTGAATTTCCGATGCCCGTATTTCTTGATTTCGTCGGCCGTTATGATGGTCACGAAAGCGGGCGCCTCTCGCGGCGTTTGCGCGTGTTTTGCCGCAGCAGTCACGACAGGAATCTCCTCGAAGAGAAGCATCTCCTTGCCGCCGGCACCTTCTGCGGCAGCTTCCCGAGCAAAAAGGCACACTGCCGTGACCATCCACGACACAGGGACTATGCGCCGAAAGCGTCTTGAGAGCATTGCAGCGCCTCCTTGCGTTTAAGCAGACGGGCAACCGCGGAATCCGAAGGTGCTTAGCCGACCGAGAGGGCCGCGGTATGGTCGGATTGGCAGGCAAAACTGCGTGAAAAGTGTCCGGAAGGGAACACCGGACGATCAGGAAGGTAACCGGGGGCACATCTCCAGTGCCCCCCCTGGCATCATCTTATGCTAAGACCGGCCTTTCGGAGAGTCAAGGACTTTTTCGGGAAATTGCCGTGCCCGCGAGTCTCGGGCTTCGCCCGCCATATCCCCGACACCCTCCTCAGACCTGCTCCCTCGCGCGCCCATGCGGACACAACTCCTCGACGCGGGGATGGCGGTTTGCGGTTCCAGTCTCGCAGGGCTTCAACGATGAAATTTTTGAACGCGGCTCCAGTTGCTCTGGATGTCTGTCGCTGTACCTGTCGAGCAACGACCACGCCTACGAACCAGCCTTGGCGCGCTGGCTTCTTCGCCGAAGCTCCTCCGCCATGTCTTTTATCTCGACGAGGTCTGTCTTCATCGCGCTCCAGCCATACCAGAGAGAATAATCGGGGTTGTTGTGGAATGCTCCCTGGAAGGTTCTCATCCGATGTTCCATGAACATCTTAAAGAGCTTTTGCTCGATGGCAGTCGTCGCGTCGTGGAAAGTCAACAGGTCCGGGAAAGCGCTCGCATATCCCTCCGGCTTCTTGAGGGTGCCATTCTTGTAGAGAGCCGCGACGACGCGAATGCCTTCTGCGAGAAGATGGTCGGCACGCTTAATCATTCCGTCGGCGGCAGTCAGCTCGTCCTTCACGAATTTCTCCGCGTGGCATTGCGAGCATGCCTTCGCCATCTTGTCCCGCTCTTTCTGCCAGTCCTCCTGAGTGAGGCGCGCCACGTTCGCTGCCTTCACCAAATCCAGTCTCGCTGTCGGCTTCCCGTCGGGGTCGAGGACGCCGAGAGCCTGCAAGATTGTCGCGCGGTCTGCCGCCCATTCCTTGTCCTCGGGCATCGGCAGCCGAACCGCGAGAAAGCCCCACGCCGTCAGGTTCGTATGGTCGCCACCCGGCATGTGGCACGTCTGGCATGTGGGCGCGGCGGCTGTCTCCGGGAGAACGCCCTTCATCTTGAGAGCGTACCGGACGCCGTGCTTGGAGGAGGTATACATCTCGTATTGCGGATGGTCAAATCCCATGTGGCAGGTCTGGCAGGCTTCCGGCTGCTGGGCTTCTTTCTTTGAGAACAGATGTCGCGTGTGGCAGGAGTCGCACGAGACAACCCCATAAGTCTCCCCCGCCTTTTTGAGCCTCTCGATTTCCTCGTCCTCCTTCAGCCCGATCTTGTGGCAGCCGCCGCAGCCCTTCTTCCCGTCAATCAACTCCATCGGCTGAAAATGCACCGTCGGCATCGCTTTCATCGCAGCCCACGCCGTAGCATGCTTCCCCTTTTTGAACTGCCCGAGCTGGTCGAAGTGGCATGAGCCGCAAAAATACGCCCCCGGAATCGTCACCTTCGCGACGTCCTCGGCGGTCTTATGATCTTCTCCGTGGCAGATTTCACACCCCATTCCTAACTCGGCGTGCCTGCCTTTCTGCCAGTCGGCGACGATGTTGGGGTGAAGCTTCTTGTGGCACTCGACACAAGCAGACTCCTGCTTTGACTCCGAGCCTGCGTCCTGGCCACACAGGAAGCCAAGTGAAGCGATTAGTATGCAACGAGGTGCAAGTCGCAGCATTCTTCCTTCCTCCATCTGCAGAGACTGGGTTTCCCACCAGGCCTTCATGTCCGGAAAAACTCTACCAAATCCGCATGCCCTCCCTCAAGGAGCCCCCGCGGCAAAGCGTGTGGCTGCGAATCGATCGCAGATTTGGAGCCTCGACCTGAGCTCTTCTCGTGGCATCCCGCCTCTGGCGGGACCCGTGGTTGATGTCGCGTAAGGCTGACATGGGCAAGATGCCCATGCCACCAGAATACAGCCAGACCCCCGCGGCAACGACGGAAATTTCGTGCCGGGGTCCTCCGGTTTCGTGCAGCTTTCGCCTACGAGACCCGGAGAGCCAGAAAGGTGACGTAGGGACCGACCTTAGCCAACCCGCCTGGGTTTTATTGCACAGACCGTGATGCTCACCACCGAGTCGGCAATCCGTTGCAGTTCCTCAAGCGGTATATTGAAGGCCGCGATGACGGCTTTCGCAGTGGGGTCGTTTGCCATGCACTCGATGGGGAAGGGAGTTTCCGCGAGCACTTCCACGTTCTGAAACCCTGCTTCTTTTATGGTCTCCATGTACTCGTTCTTCATCGCCGCCCCGGAAAGGCAACCGACATACGCTTCCACAGAATTCTTGATGACCGCTGGAAGCTCCTTGACCAGGACGATGTCCGAGACGATCAGCCTGCCGCCCGGCTTGAGGACTCTGAACGCTTCGCGGAACGCCCTCTTTTTGTCGGGGACGAGGTTGATGACGCAATTGGAGAGGACAACATCGGCCAAATTGTCCGCGGCCGGGAGATTCTCGATTTCTCCGAGCCGGAACTCCACGTTTCGGTATCCGCCGCGTCTGGCGTTTTCTCGTGCCTTCTCGACCATCTCCGGCGTCATGTCCACGCCGATGACTTTTGCGTTCTCACCTACTCTGCCGGCGGCGAGAAAACAGTCGAACCCGGCGCCAGAGCCGAGGTCCAAAACCGTCTCGCCTTCTTTCAAGGAAGCCAGCGCGAGCGGATTCCCGCAGCCAAGGCCGAGGTTCGCGCCGTCGGGGACAGCCTTGAGTTCCTCGTCGGTGTACCCTATTTTCTCGCTGATTGTCTCCGCCAGGTTGGCGCCTCCGCAGCAAACCTTCGCAGGCCCGCAGCAGGAGCCTTCCCGCTTCGCAATTTTTCCATAGCTTTCTCGGACAACTCTCTTCACCTTCTCATCATTCACGGCTGACCTCCTGAAGAAGCGTTCGGCGTACGACGGGACCTTATCACAAAAACATTTTGACCCCCGAAATGGTTCCCGGGTTGCTGGCAAAGGTCGGGGGCGCACCCTCCGCGGATTTCCGCTGTTCGGAAATCGCCACGCGGATGACGGTGTCGGACGGGTCGGATGCGGCCTTCGGGATGCGGAAACGAACCTCGCCGTCTTTCTGAGAGAACTGGAGGTCGCCGCCGGTGGAAAGAATCTTCACGGAAACCACGGGCTTCTCGATTCCCTTGATGACGATGTCATCATCAGGGACGTCGAAGATGTGGAAGTAGAGGACGCCGGGCTTCTGAGTTACGGGGCCGGGGGCGGTCAGTCCTGGCGGGGCGCCCTGCGTCCCGTAGATGCTTTCGCCGTTTTTCTTGAGCCACTCCCCCATTGCCTGAAGCCGCTCGACAAATTCCGGCTGGACCTCTCCCGTCGGCATTGGGCCGATATTCAGGAGGAAATTCCCCCCTTTTCCGGCGATGTCGGCGAGGGTCTGGACGAGCTGCTTGGCGGATTTCCACTGAGTCGCGTCGTGCTTGTATCCCCACTGCTCGTTGATTGTCATGCAGGTTTCCCACGGGCGCTCGAGCGCCTTCTCGGGGACGAATTGCTCGGGGGTGCCATAATCGCCTAACTTCGGGTCGCCGCACCGGTCGTTGATGACGCAATCCGGCTGGATTGAGTGAATCATCTTGACGAGCTTCTCGGTCTGCCATTCCTCAGCGGTATGCTCCCAGGCGCCATCGAACCACATGATGGAAATCGGTCCATAGCGCGTCAACAGCTCCCTCACCTGCCCCTGATAGAAATCTATGAACTTCTGCCACGTCGGGGTCGTCGGCCAGCGACCGGGGTACTTCTCCGGGAAGGGGACCGAGCGGTGCCGGTAATCGGGATGATGCCAGTCGCAGAGGGAATAATAAAATCCGAATCGTAGCCCCTCCGCCCGCACCGCGTCTGCAAGCTCTTTAGCGAGGTCTCGCTTGATTGGGCTGTGCATGACGGAATAGTCAGAGAGCTTTGTGTCGTACATGGCATAGCCATCGTGGTGCTTGGAAGTGACGACGACATACTTCATTCCCGCTTCCTTCGCCAATCGCGCTACTTTGCGAGCGTCAAACTTCGTCGGATTGAAAGTCTGAGCAAGCGCTTCGTATTTCTCGACGGGAACCTGGTGATTGACCAGAGGCCAGGAAGCCTCCACGCCGAGTTGCGAATACGGCCCCCAATGGATGAACATCCCGAACTTCGCCTCTTTGAACCAACCAAGCCTGTCCCCCTCGGCGGCGGCATTGACAGAGAGAAGACAAACGAACGCTGCAACAACCAACCCGGAACCCATGACTCTTTTCATCCTTCACCATCCTTTCATGCCCACGACGGCGGCTGTGCTTCATTCACCGGGGGAAAGACTCAGCCGGACGACCTTCTGTCGCGCCGCCAGCATCATTTCTCTACGGTGCACCGACCGCTGGAAGTACGTGCCTGGCGCCCTGGCGTACTTTGCGAGAAGACTCTTGGCGCCGACCCAGCAGCGGTGTCCATCTCGCTGGCCCGGATGCCGTGGTCGCTGGCCTATTATATCAATTCTTCCGGTTCCGTTCTGCAAGGACAGCACAGGGGCGCGGGTAAGCTTCAGTAGAGAGACGTCGGATCGGCGATTCGGGGCGACACAGGAATGGACGCGACGGGCCTAAATCGCCTTACCGCCGGCATCTTGTCGCGCCATGCCGTGCTGAGCGGCGATACGGCTAATCCCCACAGGGGCTGAAAGAGAGTGGAACGAGGAGCCCACCTCAAATGAATGTGGCGCCTCCTGCGGAGGCTCTGGCTTGGTTTGGTGTCCACGGGGTCCACGGGCTTACGCCCGCTGGCAAGGGGACTGTCGCCCCTTGCAGGGGCTGAAAGGCGCGGTGCCTGGTGATGG
>CAYZXL010000038.1:0-43958 GCA_964482435.1 uncultured Verrucomicrobiota bacterium | reverse complement strand
TTGACATCCGGGTATTCGACAATGGAGTCTGGGGCAACTGGGTGAACCTGGGTCATTGGGACAGGGACACTGGCAGCAGTAGCACTCCCGAGCAGATGGACATTGCTTCGCTTGCTGACAAGAAGAAGATACAGGTGAGGTGGCACTTCTTTGGGGCAAAGTGGGACTACTGGTTTGCCATTGACCAGGTGAGGGTATCCGGAGAGCCTTTGCCTACGGAGGCAAAGATCACCAAGCTTACTCCGGCTGCCGGGAAGGTGACCCTCACCTGGACGGTCTTCGGGACCAAGCAATACACCGTCCAGCAGACCGACAACCTCGTTGGCGGGCCATGGGTGAGCGCTCCTGGCACGTGGCCAATCAGCGCGCAGACCTGGACGAGCGGAGACACCTCCGCCACCAAGAAGCTGTTCTATCGGGTTATGGGGCAATAATCCCCTGACCCCATACCTGAAAACGACCAGCCCCCCTCGTTGGGGGCTGCCTCGTTTATGGAGACGGCGCGCCACTTGCCGCCTGTTGGTCCCCGGAAGCGGGGGTCTCGTCGCCTTCCGATGGCCGGCGACAGAAAGGACTCGAGTCCCCCGCCATTCTGAACCGAGGGCTTGACGTCCGAGACCCTCTGCAACTCCAGGGGACAAGCAATTGAATGCTTTTCGGGTTAACCCGGGGCACAGTTCCTCTCGGGCGGCCTTGAATGTGCCCTGTTGCAGAAACTCTCTTGCCTGGGTGTCCGTCCGATGGTAAGTAGTGCTCTATTAAATCAGCCAGGAATGGTGAGGAGGTCAAAAGTGCCAGGAGGAGCGTTGATGAAAACGTCCAAGGCGTTACGGACCGCTGTCGGCCTGTTGGTCTGCTGCTCATTTTCGGACTCGAGCCTGACAAAGACGTGGTATGTGAAAGGCTCCGTTGCTCAATCGGGCGACGGGCAAACCTGGGAGAGCGCATTTCGCATGATAGGGGAAGGGATAGACGCGGCGTCCCACGGGGACGTAATCGTCGTTGCTGAAGGGACTTATGTCGAGAATGTGAGCTTTGAGGGAAAGAACATTGTCCTGCGAAGCACCAATCCTCTGGATCCGGTAGTTGTCGCCAAGACCATCATCCAGGGCGACCAGAATCGCCCCGTAGTGAGTTTCTCCGGGACGGAAAACGAAACCTGCGAGATAACCGGATTTACCATCATGAGCGGCAGGCCCGGCATTCTTGGCGGCACGTATGACAGTCAGAGTCATGCCGGCATTCGGAACAATGTCCTCAGGGAAAACGCGGAAGAGAACGGGGGCGGTGTGTCTTTCTGCGACGGTGTCATCGAGAACAACACCATCGCCAACAACTGGGCGGGAATCTGCGGCGCCGGGCTGTACGACTGCGATGGAATAATCATGAACAACCGGATTGTTGACAACACCTCTGCGGAATGTGCCGGAGGGCTGGGGAACTGCAATGGGACGATTCAGAACAACCTGATAGCCGGGAATTCGGGAGGTGAAGCGGGTGGTGGGTTGTATCGCTGCCACGGGACGATTCTTAACAACACCATCGTTGACAACTCGGGTGGGTTGGGGGGCGGCGGTCTTTACGGATGTTACGGCAGCATCATCAACTGCATCATTTGTGGAAATAACAACGGCGAGCCGGACGGGCAGATTCGGGAATCGAACACTCCGTCATTCAGTTCCATCCAGAACTGGACTGGCGGCGGCAGAGGGAACATCAGCGACGATCCGCGTTTCGTTGACCCGGAAGCAGGTGATTATCATCTCCGAGGCGATTCTCCGTGCATAGGAACCGGGGTCAACTTCTACTGGTTCGTCTGGCCGCAGCGGGACCTCGATGGGAATTGCCGACTATCAGGCAAGCGGGTGGATTTGGGGTGTTACGAGCACGGCTCGTCTCCTGACCGGGACGGCGACCTCCTCCCGGATCAGGAAGAGATGTCTCTTGCTCCCAACTCCACCAATCCGAACAAGGATGACACTGACGATGACGGGCTTCGGGATGGCCTGGAGGTCTTGCGAGGAAGTGACCCTGTGATGGCAACGCCGCCGCGAGCCGTGAGCGTTCCCTCTGACATTCCGACGATCCAGGAGGCGCTATGCCTGGCTGTAAAGGGAGACGTGATCAGCGTCAGACAGGGGACTTACCACGAAAACGTTCAATTCTGCGGGACGGACGTCGTGTTGCAGAATTACCAGTATGGGAATCCGAATTGGTGGTGGTATCTTGGAGAGGTGGTTGTGGACGGGGGCGGTGCAGGGCCTGTTATCTCATTTGAGGGGAGCGAAAGCGCTGCGTGCCTTATAGCGGGGTTGACCATTCAGAATGGCAGGGCCCACACCGGCGGGGGAATTCGGGGCGGCACGCGGGGTAGGCATACGCACGCGACAATCCGCGACAACGAAATCATGTCGAACTCCGCAGCAGGGTACGGCGCCTCCGGCGCCGGGATTGGCCGGTGCGATGGCGACATTCAAAACAACGCAATCAGCTCAAACTCGGGCGAGGAGGGCGGCTGCGGGGTTGCCTACTGCGACGGCACTATTCAGGGCAACACAATCCAGGGCAACTCTGGTGGTGGACTCTGGTTCTGCAATGGCACCATCGAGCAAAACTCAATTAGTGGAAACTCCGGCAGCGGGCTTTACCAGTGTCATGGGACAATCCGCATCAACGCCATCGCTGACAACAAAGGCTCGGGCCTGTGGCAGTGCCACGGCACCATTGAAGGCAACACCATCAGCGGAAACACGGCGGAGGGATACGGCGGCGGGTTGAGCTATTGCGACGGGGCGATCCTTCGCAACGACATCCGCGGCAACTCAGGCTATGCTGGTGGCGGTCTGGCTCTGTGCAACGGGATCATCCACGCGAACATCATAAGCGAAAATACGGGCGGGGGGCTGGCGGTCTGCAGCGGGACAATTCAGAACAACGTCGTCAGCGAGAACTTCGCCTGTGACGGCGCCGGGCTCTGGGAGTGCCACGGCCTGATCCTGAACAACACGATCTTCGGGAACGCATCTTGCAGCACCGGGGGAGGTTTCAGTCGGTGCCACGGGACTATGGTGAATTGCATCATCTGGGGAAACACCGCAGGGAGGGAGGGAAACCAGATTTACGATTCGAACATACCCATGTATTCGTGTATTCAAGACTGGACTGGCGGTGGCACAGGAAACACGACTCGAGACCCTCGGTTCGTTGACCCCATGGAGGGCGATTTCCACCTCAAGGAGGGCTCGCCGTGCATAGACGCCGGGACGAATTACTACTGGGTGTCCTGGCCGCAGACGGACGCGGACGGAAATTGCCGTCTCGTCGGGCCGAGGGTTGACATGGGATGCTTCGAGTACGGTGCTTCGGCCGACGCGGACGGCGATTTGCTTTCTGACTCGGACGAGGAAACACGCCGGACAGACCCAAACCGGGCTGATACGGACGGAGACGGATTGCGCGACGGCCTGGAGGTGCTTCGTGGAAGCGACCCGCTGACTACGACGTGTCCTGGGACCCTCCGGGTGCCTGAGAACGTGGGGACAGTTCAGGGGGCGTTATGCCTCTCGCGCGGTGGCGATGAGGTAGTCGTCGCTCCCGGCATCTACCCCGAAAACCTCTATTTTTGCGGTCACGACGTTATCCTGCGAAGCTCTGATCCCACAAACCCGTCGGTGGTCGCCTCGACGGTCCTGGACGCCGGGGGCACGGGACCGGTGGTCTCATTCACGGGGGACGAGAGCGCGGTGTGCGTCTTTTCCGGCTTCACAATCCGCAACGGGCGCAGCGGGATTGCCATTGGCGGAATCATCGGAGGGACTCAGGATACCTGGACTCACGCCACTATCGAGAACAATGTGATTACAGCGAACATCGGGGGAATGATTTATTGCGATGGGCTAATCCGCAACAATAGCGTGTCAGACAACTCGGGTGGTGGCATCTGGGAATGCGATGGCACGATTCGGAGCAATGTGGTTTCGGAGAATTCCGGGATCGGGGTGGCGTACTGTGACGGCTTGATCGAGGGGAACACCGTCTCAGCAAATGGCGACTATGGTTTGTCTAATTGCCGAGCAACTATTCGGCGGAACACCATCTCTTCAAATCAGCGTCGTGGATTGTTCGACTGCCATGGCGTCATCGAGAACAACGTCATCTCCAAGAACTCGGACTTTGACGGCGCCGGGATGTACGATTGCAGTTGGCTCATTCAAAACAACCTCATCGTTGAAAACTCCGCGGGGCGGTACGGCGGGGGACTTTTCAAGTGCAGCGGGACCATCCGCAACAACATCATCGCAGGGAACGCGGCAGCGGAGCTGGGCGGGGGGTTGTACGATTGTTACACGCAGTCGTCCAACAATACGATCGTAGGGAATAGCGCCGGCATAGCGGGCGGCGGACTGTGGGATGAAGTCTCCTGGCCTGCTCTGTCTTCCATCTTCTGGGGCAATACGGCGCCCCAGGACCCGCAGTTGCACGCGCCCGGGCCGTCGGACAGTTGCATCCAGGGCTGGCAAGGCGGGGGATGGGACAACATTTCCGATGACCCGTTGTTCGCCGACCCCGACGGCCTGGACGATGATCCGTCCACCTATGGGGACAATAACTACCGCCTCCAGGCTGGCTCGCCATGCATTGATAAGGGCGGGAACCAGACCTGGATGTGGGAGACTGGAGATTTCGACGGCAACAAGCGCGTCGCAAACGGCATCGTGGACATGGGTGCTTTCGAGTTTGGCGCCGGCCCTGTCGCCCCGCCGCGTCTCTTCGTGGACCCCGACGCGAACGGGACTAACGACGGCACGAGCTGGACGGATGCATTCAAGGATTTGCGGGACGCCCTAAACCTTGCGGCAGGTTCGCCAGGCGCCGTTCAGGAAATCTGGGTTGCGGCGGGAACTTATAAACCAGACCGCGGGACCGGCGACCGGGGGGCGACGTTCCAACTTGTTGATGGGGCAGCTCTGTACGGGGGGTTTGCCGGAGGCGAGACCGACCTGAGTCAGCGAGACCCTGCCGCAAACCTGACAATCCTCAGCGGCGACCTCAACGGCGACGACGGACCCGATTTTGCCAATAACAGTGAAAACAGCTACCATGTCGTGACCGGCAGCGGGACGGATTCTTCGGCAGTCCTTGACGGCTTCGTTATCACTGGCGGGAATGCCGACGGTGGTGGGCCCCACTACAACGGCGCCGGGGTTTTTGCCGAAGGGGGCAGTCCGACCTTACGCAACTGCACGATCACTGGGAACACAGCCGAGTACTGCGGCAGTGGAGTGTACAACTACGAGAACAGCAATCCGATGCTCGCCAATTGCACGATCAGCGGAAACAGGGGACGCGACTATCACGACGCTTTGGGTGGCGGGATGTACAACTACAAGAGCAGCCCGACACTGGTTAACTGCACCTTCAACGGGAACTCCGGGAGCAGCGGCGGGGGGATGTACAATTACTACAGCAATCCCAGGTTGACCGACTGCGTGTTCAGCGGGAACTCGGTCCACCAGGGTGGGGGAGGGATGGACATCTCGGTCAGCTGTCCAACCTTGACGAATTGCGTCTTCAGCGGAAACTTCTCTGACTGGTTCGGCGGCGGGGGAATGGACATTAGCGCCGGCAGCTCGCCTGTGCTAACCAACTGCACGTTCAGCGGAAACTCGACGCCGGGATATGGCGGCGGGATAGAGAGCACGGGGACCCCCACGCTCACGAACTGCACGATAACCGAAAACAGGGCCCGGAGTGGCGGCGGCATTTGCGCTGAATTCGGGAACCCCACTCTTGTGAGTTGCTTGATTGGTCGAAATTCCTCAGAGTCCGACGGTGCCGGGATGTATTTCTCGGGAGGTAGTGGGACGCTCATCGGTTGCAGATTCTTCGAGAACTCAACCGAAATAGGCGGGGGAGGGGCAGTGTTCGTGGTTGGCACAGCAGCGACTCCCACGTTCGTCAACTGCGTGTTCAGTGGGAATTGGGCGGATGGCAGGCACTCTGGCGGAGGCGTGTTGCTCACGGACGGCGGCGACGTTACGCTGACCAACTGCACGTTGACCGGAAATACAACCGGCGGCGAAGGCGGCGGCATCCTGGGCGATGGGCACTTCGCCATTACGAACTGCATCTTGTGGGGGAACGTGGACAAGAACGGCACGGGTGAATCTTCGCAACTTTATTACGGGAGCATGGACGTCAACTACTCCTGTGTTCAGGGCTGGACGGGTGAGCTTGGCGGCGAGGGGAACATCGGGGCCAATCCGTTGTTCGTGAATGCGGACGGACCGGACGATATTCCCGGGACCGAAGACGACAACGTGAGGCTTCTGTGTGCCTCGCCGTGCCTTGACACGGGGAACGACGCGGCAGTTCCGCCGTCGGCGTTGACTGACATCGCAGGCAATCCGCGAATCGTGAATGGCAAAGTTGACATGGGGGCATTTGAGTTTCAGCGTGGACCATGGCTCATCATTACCAGGGAAGGGGACATCGCGACGCTGGAGTGGGGAGACTTCGGAAGCGGTTCTTACACCGTCGAGTGGAGAGACGATCTCATGCAGGGCACATGGCATCCTGCGGCGGGCAACTGGCCTATCGGTGAGCTGATGTGGAGTGACATCCTCACGAAACAAATGATGCAGCGATTCTACAGGGTGGAATCGGGCGGCATCTATACCGACCCGGTTGGTTTCATCAGAGTCCTCCCGGTTGATGCTGGTTTGACGCTTCTTTCCGTGCCGTTAGCTCCGGCCGACAACAGGCTCAACGGCGAACCCGGGTGCATTGGCGACATGCTCAAGGAGGTTCTCACTGGCGGCGCGAATGCTCGAGACGCCGATATGGTCTTCAAGTGGAACGCGAGGACTCAAACCTACAGGAGGGCTTACGTCGTCGCCGGTGTGAACGCCGACTTCGACGGAAAATGGTGGGACGAGGAGACCAGGTCTCTCTCAACGATGATGTTCGACGTGGGGGAGTGTTTCTGGGTGCTGCGGAGGCCTCGGACAGAGACGGGACCGTGACCACATCGGCCAGGCGCTGCTCACTAACCCCGCCGGTAGCCTGTGCCGCAAGTGCGGTCGCACCGAATCAGGACACAAACACGAAAGCCCCCGGTTGTGGTGTCGCACACTGGCAGAGCAGCGCAACCTGAACTGTCTCCGGGCTTGTCTGTGAGTTTGCTCACCGATTCCTGGTAGGCTCAATTCTTGCTGAAGCTCATCATGTATGGGGCAGAAAGATGAGGCAACAGGACGAGATAAGCACGAAGTTCGGGGCAGCGGCGTGGTTTTGAGCCGCGGTGCGGCTTTTCGCTCCCCTGAGACTGCCTCTACCTTACTTGCCAAACGAGAACTGGTTATGTGAAGGACTCCTGAAGGAGCGGCAACTGTCTCTTCCGGGGGCGGTGCATCTCTCGCCTCAAAACGAAGGCGAAAGACCGTCGGTGCGGAGAGGCGGCTGCGTGGTTTTACACAATCGAGGTCACCACTGTTGAGGGCGAGGATCTTGAGAGGAGTGAGCCAGCGTTATAGCCTCGCGATCTTGGGCCAGAAGTTTGCGCGGGTGCCAAACCGGGAAAAGACTGTCGGGGGTCTGCTGATAACTTTACTGGCTGTGGTTGTAGCTTGCAGCTTTGGGGGGCTTCAGACGGGAATCCTGCTGTACCACGCCGTGATACTTACCGTTTTGGCATTTCTGATCCACAGATACGCCAGGTCCGTTGATGCGATAGCCAAAGGCGCGCTTGACTTAGGCAAAGCCAACCGAAGAGAAGCCCTGATTTCCATGGCCCGAATTGTCAGCGAGGAAAAAGCCATTCTCGGTGAGGTTCTGGAGGAGCTGCGCAGAGCCGAGTTGACACCCAGACCGCCTTTCGGACTGTCCGCATGGGAGCACAATAGCGGCAAGCTGGAGGCGATGAAGGGGTGGACGGACATTGACACCGGCGCTATCGCCCGTTGCTACGAACACCTGGCCAGGCAAAACATGGAGGTGTCTTTCTGGCAGGAACTGCAACGACGCCTTGAAGGTCTGGTGAACGTCGAAAAAAGACGCGACATCACCATGACCTTGAAGGCGCTGGAGCATGAAAACCTGAGCGCGATAAGGCCGGTTGTCTCAATGCTTGCTGCTCGCCTGGAGCAATAGGTCGTGCCCGCCGGGAGCCGGCCGGCGGCCCGTTCAGTGGCCGCTGCTCCACCAAACTCCTTCCTTGGGCCACGCAGGATCCCTGTGGCCGAGCTTAACAAAGAGCCATACCCGCGCGCCACGGCGCGCCGCCGTTGCCCTGGTCGTCCGTTTTTGGTATCATTTGGATAGTCTCCTCTGGGGAAAACGGTGGAAATCAACGTCTAACGTCTGTGCTTTGCGCCGCCGGAAGGAATGGCTTTTCACTCTTCGAACGCAGGACACAAATTGGCGTATGACCTCACAGCGCAGCGCGTCCTGCACCGTCGGGGCGAGGTTCAAGAGGGTTTGGCTGACGGGGAAGCAATTCCGGGCGCATGTCTTCTTGCTCCCACGGGACAACGACGTCTTGTGGGATTGAGCCGCGGGAGCAACCGACCGAGAGGAAGCCGATGCGGATAGCTCAAAGAATCTCGACCTTTGCAGCCCTGCTGACCTGCCTTACCGCCGTCACCGCACGCGGCAGTGATGTCGTAATTAGCGAGTTCATGGCAATTAACGACTCAACGTTCCAGGACGGCGACGGCAATTACTCCGATTGGATAGAGATTTACAATCCGACCGACCACCCGGTGAATCTCAAGGGCTGGTATCTGACAGACGAAGTCGCCCTCCGAACAAAATGGCCCTTTCCCGATTTTACGCTTCAGTCTGGCGCGTATCTGGTGGTTTTCGCTTCCAACCAGCAAGTAACCAACTACGTTGACAAGAAGGGATACTTTCACACCAACTTCGGGTTGTTCGGAGATGGCGACTACCTCGCTCTTGTAAGAAAGAGCGGCACGACCACTACCGTAGTTCAGGAATTCTATCCGACTTTTCCAAAGCAGTTGAAGGATGTATCGTACGGCATCAGCGATGCGGCTGCCGTCTCGGACACCGTTCTGATCCCGTCCGGGGCAGCGGTTCGTTACCGCGTCCCGACCGCGGGGGATGAGGGGGCAGACTGGACTTCGCCCGAGTACGATGACTCCGGCTGGGTGAGCACGTTCACGCTGCCTGCTGCACGGGTCGTGATTACGGAGGTCAGCACGGGAGCGGTGAACTGGGTCGAGGTCCAGAACGTCTCAAGCGGAGCGGTTGATACATCCGGGTGGTTTGTCGCGGTCAACGACCCTTCCTCCGGCAATATCAACGACGCCCTCAGCACTGTCTGGAATTTGCCTCCCTCTCTCTCTGCTGGTCAGATTCTTTATCGGACGGACTCAACCGGCGACAACTACTGGGGCAGCAACATCCTGTGGAACGAGGGCGGAGCGGGATGGGCAATGATTGTGGACGACGGAGGCGGTGTGGTGGACTTCGTCTCGTGGGGCTACACTGCGTCGGAGATCGCGTCACTTGATGTCAACGTCAACGGCTTCTACGACATCAGGATCGGCCGCGAATGGCGCGGGGACGCTGTGGCGGCCTCCTCCCCGGAGAATCCGCACATCGTAATCGTCACGGACGGTTCGGCCAACGAATCGGATTACGTGGACTTTCTGGCGGAGACCTACGGCCCCTCGTCAATCATCGAGACAATCAATGTTCTCGTGGATGTGGGGACTCCGTGGCGGTATTTCAAGGGGACGCAGCATCCTTCCGACCCGGTGGACGGATGGATTCAGCCGGAGTTCAATGACTCGGGCTGGCTTACCGGTCCGACGGGCATCGGCTACGGCGACGACGACGATGCGACCGTCCTCAACGACATGAGGGATAATTATGTCTCGGTGTTCTGCCGGAAGGAGTTTGAGGTTGAAGACGTAGCCTCCATAGAGAGCATCGTGCTGAAGGTTGCTTACGATGACGGTTTCATAGCCTATCTCAACGGGGACGAGGTCGGCAGGGAGAACATGGGCCAGAGGGGGGACACTTTCACGTTCAGCGATGTTTCGACGGACGGCGTGGGCGCCCTTCCTGAGTCAGTGACGATCTCGGTTCCTAACACGTTCCTGCGCGAGGGGAGAAACGTCCTAGCGATTCAGGTCCACAATTCAGCCGTTGGCAGCTCCGACCTTTCGATGATTCCAGCTTTGCTCAGCAGGCGCGTGCGGGCACCGGTCGGAACATCGCCCGGGCAGTTCGTCGGCGACAAGAGCGATTTGCTCGACGCGAATCTCGTTGTGGCCTCCTTGCGGGATAGCGGCGGCGCGTGCTTTGGGGACCGCGCCTGGTGGAACAAGACGCTGAGCGTGCCATTGATTCTGCACAGCGCTCATCTCGTCGGAACAGACGGGTGGGGATGGTTGGAGGGCAACGCCACGACGGGCGGGGCGACCTGGGACGTGGATGCCGCCGATGACCTCCTCCACTTTGTCAACGTTTCTGGCGGGCACGTGACGATGTACAATCCCGACCCCGGGTATCAGGTCAGCGGGGATTCATCAACGGCGAATGGCGACGCCGTGGCATGGTATAGCAATCAAATCGCGGTAGCCGTCTGGGCAGTCTCGCAGAACTTTGATAACGGAGACGCCGCTGGTTCCAACCGGATTTTCTTTGCGGCGCCTGGCGGTGTCCTCGCGAGCATCACCGACGACGGGAAGCAATTCCTCCGAAACGCCCTGGCAAAGCTGTACACTCCGGAGTTCGGAGCCACTCTCAAACGAACGGGCGGTTCCGACCGCAACATGGCGTCTGACTTTGAATGGACGTGGTCCGATACAAAAGGCGCGCAAAATCCCGGCGTGAGCCTTCCGTTTACCGGCGACACTCTCCCGGCCATCACGGGCATCGGCTTCAGCGGCGCGGAGTCGCCCTTCGCTTCTGCCATCCAGACGAATGTGGCGGATGCCATGCAGAACGTTAATTCGTCGCTCTGGACGCGTTTCGTATTCACGGACGACGACCTCTCGCCGAGCGTGGCCGGGCTGAAGTTGCGGATGAAGTACGACGATGGGTTCGTGGCCTACCTGAACGGCGTGAGAGTTGCCGAGTTCAACGCACCTTCGAGTCCGACGTGGAATTCCGCGGCGACCGCCGGCCGTGATGATTATGCAGCGGCTGCGTTCCACGTTTTCGACATCACCACCTTCCTCAACGCTCTGCAAGAAGGCGCCAACGTTCTGGCGATTCATGGGCTGAACGTCAGCGCCGGCGACGGTGATTTCCTCCTCCTTCCTGAGCTCATCGCCACGAATGACCCTGGTGCGCCCCGATACATGACAAAGCCCACTCCTGAGAGGCCAAACATTCCGGGTGCCATGGGCACGGTCGCCGACACGAGGTTCAGCGTTGATCGGGGTTTCTTCAGCGCCCCCTTCGAGGTCGAAATCACGACCGAAACCAGAGGTGCGGAAATCTACTATACGGTGGACGGGAGCGAGCCGACTGCTACTCACGGAGAGGTTTACACCGGCCCCATTACGATAAGCGGGCAGACCATCCTTCGTGCTGCTGCTTTCAGGCCGGGCTATATTCCGACCAACGTTGACACGCAGACCTACATTTTCCTCCACGAGGTTCTAACGCAAGGCAACTCCCCTGCGGGCTATCCATCTTTATGGAAGGACGAGGGCAGCACCAAGCCTGCTGACTACGAGATGGACCCGGAAATCGTGAATTCTGCCGAATACGCATCCCTCATGAACAATGCGTTGACCGCAATCCCGTCGTTGTCCATAGTCACGGATAAGGCTAACCTGTTCGATTCCGCAACCGGCATCTACATGAATCCCGAAGGCAGCGGCGAGGCATGGGAGCGAGCGGCGTCCGTCGAGCTGATAGACCCGGGCAACGTCGAGGAATTTCAGATTGACTGCGGGCTTCGCATTCAGGGCGGGGCGAGCCGACTCCCTGTTAAAAGCCCCAAGCATAGTTTTCGACTTCTTTTCAAGGGGGACTACGGGGCCAAGAAGCTGGATTTCGCTCTCTTCGGACAAGACGCTGTGGACGAGTTCGACACGGTCGTCCTCCGCGCCGGGTTCAACAATAGCTGGGTTCACTGGGCTGGCGATCAACGCAGCCGCGCACAGTACGCCCGCGACCGGTTCGCCAGATACACGCAACTGGCTATGGGTCAGCACGCCTCCCACGGACGTTACGTCCACCTCTACATTAACGGTATGTACTGGGGCGTTTACGACCTGTCCGAGCGGCCAACTGCGCCGTTCATGGCGGCCTACTACGGTGGCGACAAGGAGGATTATGACACCCTGAACAGCGGCTCCGTCCGCGACGGCGACAGTGTCGCGTGGGGCGCAATGTTCGCCATGGCCAACGCCGGGCTGGCGGGGAATCCCCAGTACCAGGCCATTCAGCAGTACCTCGACGTGGACAACCTGATTGACTTCATGGTCACTAACCACTATGGGGGCAACCAGGACTGGGACCAGCACAACTGGTATGCTGGCAGAAAACGTGAGCCCGGCGCCGGATTCAAGTTCTTCTGCTGGGATTCGGAACGTACCCTGGAGGGCGTGAGCGACAACGTGCTCGGCGTCAACAACGATGGCTGTCCTTCGCGCCTTTATCAGCAACTCCGTCAGAACGCGGAATTTCGCGTCCGGTATGCCGACCACTTGCACAGGCATTTCTTCAACGATGGTGCCTTGACTCCTCAAGCCGCCGCAGACTGCTGGAAGATGATTTCAAGTCAGATTGACCTGGCGATTATCGCCGAGTCCGCACGCTGGGGGGATTACCGACGAGACGTCCATCCGTGGAGCAGCGGCCCGTATGAGCTATACACGAAGTACGACCATTACGACGTTGAGGAGGCCCGCCTCATCAACGATTATTTCCTCAACCGCTTGAGTGCAGTTCTTCAGCAATACCGGAGTGCCGGCCTCTATCCGAGCACTGCCGCGCCTGCCTTCAAGGTCAACAATCGGTATCAGCACGGCGGCCTGTTTGCGGCCGGGGACTTCCTCAGCATCACTGCTTCCTATCCCGTCTATTACACTACCGACGGGACCGACCCAAGATTGCCCGGCGGCGCCGTTTCCCCCGGTGCAAAACTGTTTAGCGGCAGCATCGTCCTGACGGAGAGCATTGTCGTCAAATCGCGCACCCTGAATGGCAACGAATGGAGCGCCCTGAACGAAGCCATTTTTGTTCTTCGTGCTCCTTCAGCTCTGCGTATTACGGAAATCATGTACAACCCTGTCCTCGGCGACGAGACAGGCAGCGGCTTCACCGACCCCAACGATTTTGAGTTCATCGAGTTGCAGAATACGGGAAACACGACAATTGGACTGGCTGGCGCCAGGTTCACCGAAGGTATCAACTTCGATTTCACGACGGGCGCCGTGACTCGTCTGGCACCCGGCGGGTTCGTAGTGGTCGTGAAGAACCTGGAGGCATTCCGCGAGCGCTACGCGAACTGGCAGGAGATGAACATCGCCGGCGAATACGAGGGCAGCCTCGAGAACGGCGGCGAGACGATCGAGCTACAGGACGGGGTGTCGAAGTCAAACCTGGCTTTCACTTACGATGGCTCCTGGTACTGGGCGGCGGACGGGGCTGGCTTCTCTCTTGTGCCGGTTGACCCGGATTCGACGGGCGAACTCAGCGCCAGAGAGTTCTGGCGCGTGTCTGCCTATCGTTACGGCTCTCCGGGCGAGGCGGACGCCGAGCCTACAACCCCCGAAATCCTCGTCAATGAGGCTCTGACGCATACGGAATTCCCCGATGTCAACAGAGTGGAGCTGCACAACCCGTCGGGAGAACAAGTGGACCTCGGCGGCTGGTGGCTCAGCGACGATGCCGGACAGCCGGAGAAATACACGATTCCTCCGGGCACCATAATCGAGAACTATCTGACGATTCTGGAGGACGATGACCTCGCCCGCGAAAATCCCATCGCTCCAGCCTGCTATGGCATTGCATTTACGTTAAGCCCCCGCGGCGGGTTCATCTACCTGCATTCCCCTGACCTCCGTTATCGCCACGGCTTCGCGTTCGGGGCAGCGGAGAAGGGGGTCAGTTTCGGTCGTTATTTGACGACGACAGGTGCGGAACGCTTCCCTGCGCAGGCGGCCAACAGCTTTGATTCCGTCAACCCCGGCCCGAGAGTCGGCCCCGTGGTTATCAGCGAAATCATGTACCACCCGCTCGACACCGACGACGAATTTCTCGAGCTGGCGAACGTCTCCGACACGACGGTTCAACTCTATCAGCCGGACAATCCCGGCAGCACCTGGAAGGTCCCTGCGATAGGCTTCACGTTGCCCCCATACGTTGAAGTCCCGCCCGGCGGTCACCTGTTGCTCGTCCGGGACACCATTTCGGCGAGTGAGTTTCGAGCCAAGCACAACGTGGCCGCAGACGTCGAAATCTTTATCTACAGCGGGGCGCTGGATAACGCGGGTGAGGATGTAAGCCTTCAAAAACCGGTTCCCAGTGACGAAGGCGGGGTTCTGTATGTGGTCGTTGATGAGGTCGAGTACGACGACGAGGCTCCATGGCCAACCCAGGCGGACGGACTGGGTCCATCGCTCGAGCGGGTTGATTTGACCGCTTACGGCAACGACGTTGCTAACTGGAAAAGAAGCCCTTCGGCGGGCGGGACGCCAGGCTGGGATGCGAGCACTCTCGACGGAGACGGCGACGGCATGCCTGACGCTTGGGAAGAAAAGCACGGCTTGGATCCCCTGGTGGACGACTCCATGGACGATCCCGATGGTGACCTGTTGAACAACCTCGCCGAGTACAGAAATCGCACCGACCCGAACGACCCGGACAGCGACGATGACGGTGTTTCCGACGGGGCAGAAGTGAACGTGTATGGGACAAACCCGCGCAACGCCGACAGCGATGGCGACGGATACACCGACGGAGACGAGGTGACCGAGGGACAGAGCGACCCACTTGATTCCGGGTCGGTCCCGCCCGACAACGACATGGACCGCACGTCGGACATCAACGACCCCGACGACGACAACGATGGCATGCCCGACGCGTGGGAAAACGAGCATCCGGGGCTAAATCCCATGACCAATGATGCCAACGAAGACAACGATGCAGACGGGCAGGTGAACTACGCGGAGTATCTTGCTGGGACAGACCCGCTCGACCCATCGTCCGTCTTTGCCCCTGAGGAGATCGCGGTAACCTCCGGTGCACTCACCCTGAAGTGGAGCTCGGTTCCCGGGAAGACTTACCGCGTCTGGCAGACCTACGACCTCGTCAATTGGGTGCCGGTCTCAGGAGACATAGCCGCGCAGCCCCAGACCGGGACTACAGAGTGGACGACTTCCATCGCGCCGGGAGAAAAGCGGGCCTACTACAGGATAGAAGTATTGCCGACGGAGTGACGGCGAGCGGCGCCTCGGTCATTTAGACCTGTCGCTCGGGACAAACTGTCGGCGGGAGTGGTGCTGGACTGCAACGGTTTTGAGGAGAACAATGGAACACGCCCTATCGAGGCAAATAAAGCTGCCTGGATTGCTGCTGTTGATTGGTCTGAACGCTGCCATCTGCGAGGAAGAAGATAAACGGCTCGTTCCTCAGATTGTCGAGCCCTCGTGGACAATCGCCGGGGACCCCGACCTCGCCGGGTTGACCGACCCGAAACAGCAGCCGGTTGACTTCTCTGTCTGGCAGGCGGCCGACGGAACCTGGCAACTGTGGTCATGCGTCCGCGGCACGAGATGTGGAGGAAACACCAGGCTGTTTCACCGCTGGGAGGGGAAACGCCTCACCGACGAGAACTGGCAGGCTATGGGAATTGCCATGCAGGCCGACCTGAAATTCGGCGAGACCCCTGGCGGCCTCCAGGCTCCGCACGTCGTCAAAATCGGTGACCTGTACCACATGTTCTACGGTGATTGGGTTAACATCTGCCTTGCTGTTGGCAGAGACGGCAAGACCTTCACCCGACGACTCACCGACAAGGGACTTTCTGGCATGTTCACGGAAGGACCCACCGCCAACGCCCGCGACCCGATGGTCATCCGCGTCGGAGACCTCTGGCATTGCTACTATACCGCCTTCCCCGAAGGCAAAGGAGCTGTCTTTTGCAGAACTTCCCGCGACCTTAAAAACTGGAGCGATTCCAGAATAGTCGCTTTTGGCGGGCGAGCGGGCACAGGTCCGACCTCGGCCGAATGCCCTCATGTGATATATCACGCGGGTTACTACTACCTTTTCCGGACTCAACGCTACGGTCCAGCAGCACAGACGAGCGTTTACCGGTCCAAAAACCCGCTGGACTTCGGCATCGAGGACGACCGCCATTTCATTTGCACGTTGCCGGTGGCAGCCCCGGAAATCATTCTCCACGACGGGCAGTACTACATTGCCGCTCTCCTTCCCAATCTCAAAGGAATCCGAATCGCCCGCCTCAGATGGAGCTCGGAATAATGACCTGGCGGAGGCGTCCGGTTATTACCATGCCTCGGTAGCGAGCGCGCCCTCCAATCGTTGTGCTCAACTCCGACGGCGGATTCGCCGAGCCATTTTTGCTGCAATCGCAGGTCGTCAAATCTCCCTCTGACTTACCCGATTCAGTTGCAGAGCGGGACACAGAAGTGCGGGGCGAGTTTGGACAAAACAACGGATTGAACAGAATGGTGCGGGGCGGCAGGCAGGCCCCTGCTACTCGTGTCGGAGCGCCTCGATGGGGTCCATGTTGGCGGCGCGGGAGGCCGGGTAAAGTCCGAAAATAACTCCAATCGCCACTGAAATCCCGAAAGCGAGTATGAGAGACCAAAGGGTTATGATTGTGCGCATGTTCGCAAAAAGACTCACAAGGACTGGAATGACCATCCCGAATATCAATCCGAGAGTCCCACCCCCCGCCGAGAGCACAACCGTCTCGACCAGGAACTGAAGGATGATGTCTTTCCTCTTGGCGCCAAGAGCTCGCCGAATGCCGATTTCTCTGGTTCGCTCAGTGACGCTGGCGAGCATGATGTTCATAATCCCTATTCCGCCGACGAGGAGTGAAATGGCGGCTATGGAACCGAGGACGACGCTGAAAATCCTCTTGGTCTTTTGTGCTTGATTCAACAGGTCTAACGGCACTGTGACTTCGTAATCAACCTTCTTATGAAACCTCTTGAGGATCTGCCGAACTATCTTTGCCACGGTCGGGACGTTCTTGGTTTCGTTCACTCTGATGGTTATCTGCCGAAGCTCTACCCCCTCGATATTAAAAGTCCCCGAGGTTATTTTCACGTTGAGATCGCTGTATCTCTCTCGGGCGGTGGTCAGCGGTACGTAAATGTCGAGATTCAAATCCTCCGCCGCCCCCTTCTTCAAAGTCGCTCTGTGTTCCATTATCCCGACGACGCGGTAATAATCCGGCCCGACCTTCACATCCCTTCCGAGAGGGTCCCGGTAGGTGAAGAGTCTCTTGGCGATTCCTTCTCCGAGGACGCAGACGTTGTTCTTCCTCGCCATGTCAGTGAAGCTGAGGAAGCGCCCGCGCGCCGCGTGAAAATTCGCGATGTTGGGATACCACGGCACTGTTCCAACGACCTGAGTGCTGACCCGGCTCGCTCCGAAGTAAACATCCTTGTCCATTCTTTTCATGGGCACGACTACCTCGACCGCCGGGATAGTCGTGGCAATTCGCTCGGCGTCCTTGTACGTCAGCCCATACGTGATAAGACGGCTTCGTTCGACGTTGGCGACCTCCTCCTCCGGCGGCTTGACGCTCTTCATGATGATGTTATTGCTTCCGAGCAGCTTGATCTGCTGCTGGGCTTCCCAACCAGCTCCCTCTCCAATGCTCAGCATCGCAATCACCGAGCAGACGCCAAAAATGACCCCGAGAGCCGTCAGGACTGACCGCATCTTATGGAGCATCAGGCTCTTCAAACCGACTTTGACCGTTCTTGTTATGCGAAATGCAATCATTTCCGAATCTTTCTTGAGAGCCCCCGCGGGACCGCTTTCGGGGGCGGTGCCTATGGCGTCGGTGCACCTCCATCCACGAGCAGCCCATCCCTTAGCCTGACAATTGACTTTGCCCGGGCGGCGACCTTCTCGTCGTGGGTGACCATCAAAACTGTTTTTCCCTGTTCGTTGAGGCGCGATAGGAGCATCAGAATCTCAGTGCCTGTCGCAGAATCGAGGTTTCCGGTAGGCTCGTCGGCGAGAATTATCAACGGGTCGTTGACAATTGCCCGCGCGATGGCGACCCGCTGTTGTTCTCCGCCGGAAAGCTCCATCGGTCGGTGCTTGAGTCTTCCGCCCAATCCGACCTGCTCGGCGATCTTACTGCATCGCTCCTTGCACTCCGCGGGGGACACCCCCTGGTAAACGAGGGGCACCTCAATGTTCTCCAGGACCGACAACTGCTGAATCAGGTTATACGACTGGAATATAAACCCCAACTTTCTGCTCCTGATTTCCGAGAGCTCGTCGTCCGAGAACTGGGAGACATCCTGCCCTCCGAGGTAATAGTAGCCAGATGTCGGCTTATCGAGGCAACCAAGCAAATTCAGCAATGTGGATTTGCCGGACCCGGACGGCCCCATGATGGCAGCGAAGTCCCCCTCGTTAAAAGACAACGTTATCCCCCTCAGTGCGTGAACAGCACCACCACCGAGAACGTACGTTTTGATGAGGTCAACGACTTCCGCGATTTTTGCTGCCATGTTGCTCTACGCTCCTCCTGGTGGCTGCCTCGTTCCTTGTCCCGGCCCTCCCGGCTGGCCGCCCTCGGATCCCCCCTCCGGGCGAGGTCCCCTACGGGACGATCCGGGTTCACTTCCGCCCTGCCCGTCCGTGCGCGGTCCTCTGCGGAACGGTCCCGATTCGGTTCCGCCTTGCCCTTCCTGTGGGGGTCTCATCGCTCTCATCTGGCGGCCGATTTCCCGCATGTTCTCCGGAGTCAGGTTTTCCCAGTCTATCTTCTGCTCCACTCCGGCCTCTTTCAACCGCCGCTCGATTTCTTGCTTTTGCTCTGGTGAGAGATTCTGGAGGAAACCCTTCATCTTTTCCTGCATCTCTGCGGACATCTGCCTCGGGCGTTCTTCGCCCGGCTTTGAGGCCTCTTCGCCCGGTTTTGGCGCTTGCTCACCCGGCTTCAGAGCTTGCTCGCCCGGTTTCGTCGGCCCGGCTGGCTGCTCCTTCTGAGGGGGCGGCTGCTTTCCGGGTTCCGGCTTCTGCGACTTCCCAGCGACAACCTCCCGTTCCATGGTAATCGGGGCGTAGGTGAGGACCTTGTCCCCTTCTTTGAGGCCAGATTTAATCTCAATATAGTTATCGTTAGAGAGTCCGACTTGGACCGGGGTAACCACTACCTTGGACCCCTTCGCCACGTAGCAGACTTCTCTCTCGCTGCGAACCGTCACCGCCTGTAGCGGCGCATACAACACGTTTTGCAGGTCAGCCACGATAATCTCCACCTTGGCCGTCATGCCCGGTTTCAGCGCTTCAGCCTTGTCATCAATCTTGACGGAGGTCGTGTACACGGTCAGGTCCGGGCTCATCCAGCGCTGCTCGGAATTGGGGAGAATGGCGACCTTTTCGACGTGCCCCCAAAAAGCTGCACCGGGGAGCGCCTCGACGGTTATTATGGCTTGCTGATTGGGTTTGATGATGTCCCTGACGGATTCGTGAACGTTCACGTCCACTTTCATCGTCGAGATGTCCGGGAGCTCAATGAGCTTCTGTCGCTCGTAAACCTTCTCTCCCTCGGCGATCAAACCGCCGGACCTCATAAACCGCTCGCCCGTGCTGGAGCCATAAACCACAAGACCTGGCTGCGGGGCTTTCATTGTCGTCTTGTTCAGCTGGTCCTTCAGCTTGTTCAGCCTCGTTTTCTGCATTCCAAAGGTTGCCTCTTTAGCACCTCTGTCCGCTTCCGCCTGGGCGATCTGGGAGGCGGCCCTCCGCTTGGCTCTCTCCAGTTCCTTCTCGGCCTCGTTGTAATCCGCGTTTAGTTTCGCGAGCTGCTTTTTGTGGTCGTATTCCTCGAGGAGCTTCTTGGCGTCCTCGGCCTGTTTGAGCTTGATCTGTGCCAACTCGAAGTCGAACTCAGCCCGCTGCAGGTCCGTTTGGGTAACGTACTGCTTCTTCTCGAGCCTCACCATCCCCTCATAATCCCTTTGTTTCAGCTTCAGGTCGCTATTGGCCGTCGTTATGTCGTTGTCCGCTTTTCTGAGCTGCTGGGGCCAATCCCCCTCGAGGTACTTTTCGAGGTCAATCTTGGCAAAATCGCGCGCCAGCTCAGCCGTCTTGATGTTGCTCTCGTTCTGATTCTTCTGGATTTCGTAAGCTTCCGAAGACTGAGTAAAAGCCGCCTCCGCAGATTTCACAGTAATTTCATTCTGTGCAATGGAGTCTCTCAGGTTTGCCGAATCAAGCTCCACCAGCACGTCTCCTTCTTTCACGTATGTCCCTTCGGGGACTATGCTGATGATGGTGCTCTGCCCTTCCACCTCGCAGAGGAGGTTGACGGACCTGCTCGCCTTGATTTTCCCCGACTCCACGACGGAAATGCGGAGGTCGCCTCTTTTGAGCGCGAAAAGAGCCTCTTCCTCCGTCGAACGGTCGTTCCCGGAGAATTTGGCCCAGGCAATTCCTCCCACGACAATCACCGCCACCGCGATGATGATTGCCCTCTTCAGTCTATGATTTCGGGAGTTCTTCTTCTTTCCCTTCGGTTCGCTCTGCTGATTCGGCATTTTTATCACCTCTTTCGGTTATCTCTTCTTCGACCCACAGCCCCCTTTCGTCAACTGCCAGTTCCTCCGTGCTCAGGCTCAGTCGCAGCCTCGCTATTTCGTAATTGACCAGTGCAGTGGTGAGATCGTTCTGCGCTCTGAGCAATGAATCTTCAGCCAGTAAAACGTCTCGCACCGCTTTCCTGCCCAGCTCCTTCTCGATTTTGGCATTGTCAACCCTGGTTATGGCCAGATCAACGCTCTTTTTCTGTATCTCAGAGCTCTGCCTCGCCTGCTCCAGGTTTCGATACGCTTGCCTCACCTCCAACTTGACGTTATCTCTGAGCAGGGAAAACGACCGCTTCTGGCTTTCGAGGGCTATCAACGCCTGGCGGTAGGCGTTTCGCTCCTGCTTGCGGTCTATCGGCAGGTCGGCAGTCAAACCCGCCGAATACGAACCTTCATCGAACTGGAATTTCACCGCTTTCGTCGGGGCCTCCGTCTGGGCGCTGCTTGAAACCGTTATGTCCAATCCGGCTCGCAGGGCGTCGCGGGCTATCACCACCGCACGTTCGCTGTCCTCAAGGGCATCTTTTGCCGTGATAAGGTCCAGCCTGTTCTCGATCGCCCGTTCCACTGCTTTTTCCAGGGGGACCTCTGGAGAAGGGAGTCCCTTTTCCCCCTTCTTCCTCAAAACCTCCAGCTCGTTTTCGTCGAGGATGATGGGAGCTTCCGTCGGCAAGCCCAGGGGATTGATTTTGAAACGATCGAGCTGGTCGAAGTATTGTTGTTGGGCGAAGATCCAGGAGTTCCTTCCCGAGAGTTCCGCCTGCTCGGACTCATAAACGTCCAGCATCAGAAGCTTCCCTTCCTTCTGGAGCGCCCGGTCTCTTATCCTTCCCTTCCAGAGGCTAATGTAGTTCCGGAACGTGTTTATGAGCTTGTCCCTCGCCCCCATGACATCGTAATAGCTCTGTGCCGCCCCGACAGAGAACTCCTTCTGGTATCGGGCGAAGCTCCTCACCTCGTATATCACGTTCCTTTCGGCTTGAGTGAGGTTTTCCATCGCCACAAGCCGTCCGCCACCCTTCAAGAAGGGTTGAGTGAACGTGAACGAAAGCAGAGACCCGAGAGCTCGCCTCTTGTCCCCCGTCAGAAATTCGGCAAAGTTGGTGCCGAGGTTCAGGGCTACTTTAGCTCCGCTGGCGATTGCCTGCCCGAGGGAGAATTTTGTATCGGCGGCAATTGATTTTTCATCCCCGGTTCGTTCAGCGGTTGACGAAGCCGTCAGGCCGAGCTGGGGTCGCCAGAGATGGCGCTGGTATGTCAGAGACAATGCTTGCAGGAAGAGCCCTTCCTTCTGGCTCTGGAATTCACGGCTGTTGACGACCGCAAGCTGAACTGCCTGCGCGAGCGTCACTTTGACAGCGCTCGGAGGAGGAGGAACGATGAGCTTCGCGAGTTCTTCGTTGGAGAGGTCTAACAATGCCGTCAGTGCCTTGTCTTTTTCCTCGTCGGAAAGCTTGTCGAGTTCCGCCTCGGAAAACCCGGTCACAGCAGGGGCCGCCGCAGCGGCTTCCGGGCTCGGCTGGGCAGCTTCGGCTTTTTCCTCTGGTGCCGCTCCTTGTGCCTGTACCCCCTCAACCCCTCGAATGAACTCCGGCAGAGGCTGCCTCTCTATGGAGAAATTGGCCAAGGCTTTTCCGAAGACCGCCGTTTGCTTTTGCTCTATGATTCGATACGTGTCCTTGTCCGCTGCTTCTCTGTAGCGAACGGGAGTGCAGCCCCACCCCAGGATCGTGAGCAGGGCCAGGGCGCAAAGACTTCGCCTCACTTTCCGTCCTTTCTGTCGGCTACTGCCGTCCGTGTAGCATGGAAGAGTTTGCGTATGCATCCAGTTTCTTTTCTCCTCTGGGGATGATTCGTACAGGCGCCTTATTATTATACGACATTAAACCGGTTGCGGTTTAGATAGAAAAACGTCGTCGCAGTATTAAGGCCTCAAGCTTGCTGTCTCGCCGCGTCTTGCCTGGAGGACCCGAGGCCTTCGTGCCGCGACCAGCGCCTGCGCGCAGCCTCGCGCTGGTACGATTCTGTTCGCTAAGGTTAGACACATGAGGGTGAGGTTGTGTTCGATTTTTCTGTGCGCTCGGAAGGCTGCCGCGCTCAGCCCGGAAAGGCCAGATTCCTCACCGCGATGCACATAAGCAGAGGAAGAGTGGGTCGGGAACACCGCTTAATTGACTGGGTGAGCGGTCCGCCCCTTTGAATCAGTACACCTGCACCCGGTAAAACCTTTTGCGCGCCTCAGAGGGAGGGGGAGTGGTGGCGGAACCATCGTCTGTCCAGGAGGTGCTCCCGGTGTCCGAGGAGGGGATAGGACCGGCGGCTTTGGTCCAGCCAGGGAGGTCGTCGGTGTAATGGACTTCGTAATAGACGCCAGGTTCGCTTGCCCAGATTATCTCTACCGAGGCACTCTGTTTCGCTACGCTTGTTATCCTCAGGAAAGAATCAGGCGAAGTCGCGTCTGTTGAAGCCGCGCACTCTTCCTCGTTCGTAAAGCCGTCGCCATCGAAATCGTCCGTCCCAAGCACATCCCAGATGTCATCAATTTCGTCGTCAGAGTCAGCGTTTACAATAGCCTGCTCGAAACCATCGGGGAGACCATCGCTGTCGGCATCCTCAAATCCTATCTGGAATGTGCCGAGGTTCCTGTTTTCACCGGCGGCGAGGCTGAAGGTATCCTGGCAGGAAGTGTAGAAGTTCTTTTCCACCGTAATCTTGTAGTCAACGGCTCCGAACAGACTGCCAATCTGAAAACCGCCATCGTCTCCCGAACAAGTGGAGAAGCGTGTCCCGGCATAGATTCCGCTGGTGACCTCCAGCCGAACGGTCGCCCCCCGAACGGGGGATGACGTCCCGGAATCCTCCACAGTCCCGGAGGCAGCGCCCGAATTCGGCTCCGGGAGTTGGAGTACTGTTGTGGGAGATTCCTCGATTACCTGCACATTGTCGTGCTCGTGGGAGAACTGCGGCGCCTCCGAGTCAACCGAATAAGGTCCCAGAGGCACCATCGCGCAGTAGTAGTGGTTGTACACTGTCCCAACATACGGCTGAATCTCGATGGACGGGCCGGGCGGCCAGGTGGACGGGTCGTTATAGTTCCGCACTATCGCGGTCAGGACGTTGTAGTTGCCCCAGGCGTTCGTGTTGTTGGTTGAGAAGCTGAGGGTTTGAGAGCTGAACGTCCGGTTTCCCTGAGAATCCACTGCGATTACTCGCCAGAAGTAAACCGTCAGGTCGTTCAGCCCGTCCGCTTCATCAATCATCAGGCTGCTGCCGTCAACGCCCTCGATGACCAGGCCCGGGTCGGCGAACGTCGGCTCGGTGGAAATCTGAACCGTGTACGTGACCAGGTCGCCTTCGGGGTCAACACTGTCCCTCCAGTCCAGGAACAAAAATGTGTTCTGGATTGACCCAGGGGCGGGCTGCGTAAGGTCAAACCCTCCCGGCGGATCGTCTTCGGGGTCCGTGTTCCGATAGACGAACGACCGCTTCACGGAGGTAATGTCTCCGGTCTCGAGGTCCGTTACGAAATAGAGGATTTGGTACCGCCCCGGCGCGTCAAACCCGGAGAACCCCCCCTTGTCGAAATTGTAGAGCTGGAACGTCCCTGCTTGAGGTTGCCAATCAAACTCGAGGTGCGGTGCAACCACTTCCCGCTGCTCGGATGTCCCCCAGAGGGGTTTTCCCATGTCAAACTCAGGGGGCTTGATTGCCACCCAGATTTCCGAGACATTGTCCGACTGGCCGACCTGCGCTTCGATGACAGGGTCGCGGTCGCCCGGGCTGAGATATTTCGCAGGCGAGACAGATGTGAACCGGACATTTTCTTCGGTGGTGTATTGGTATCCTAAGATGAGCTTTGCGGAGACAGCCCCATCGTTTCCCGGATATGTCGAAAGAGCGTCATTCGAGCCGACGCCATCTTCGTTATCGTCGAGGAGTGGGTGCTGGGCGGCATCGTCCGCGTAGAGTGTCGGGCTGACACCGCCATTTCCGCTGGTGTTGCTCGTGTAGGCTTCGGTGATTTCGGTTGCGGCTTCAAACCCTCTCTTCAGATTCGCCCCCGATGCCAGCGCCGTGAACAACTGCGTTACGAAGAACTCGCCGTCGCGAACGCCATCCGCCTCCATCGGTCCTTTGAAAGACTGCTCATACGGGTCGGCGCTCGTGATTATGATTCTCTTCCTGCCTTTATTGGAAAGCGTCGGGATGAAGCTTCCCGAATAACATGCGCCGTATATGAAGACAATTTCTTCCTCGGCAGCGTCCCCCACGAGGCTGCCCTCAAGTTGCGAAATCCAGGTATCGAGCTCAACCGGGTCAATTATCCTGTCCTCGAAGCTCGGAGCGGAGGGGTCAACGTAGAACTTGTCGGTGTTTCCGTGATTGACGAAAAGAATGTAAAGCGGACCGTTGGACGAGTTCATCTTGTTTTTCGCCCACGTCACAATCGCTTCTCGAATTCCGATGTTCGCGGTGGCGTCCGGCTCCTGCCTCGGCTGCCCGTCCACGACAACGTTGGAGTCCGTCGGGGCTCCGTAGCGGAAGTACAAGATGTTCTCGTCGGTGAAGCCGCGTTTCTTGAATCTCCTGTAGGCACGGTCAGTGGTCTTATTGTGGGAATCCAGCCCTGTTCCACCCGAGACCTTACCCGCGACAATAATCGCATATCCAGCCGAAGGGCGCGCCCGGGCTGTCAAAAGCCCCGTGGAGCAAGGGGTCAGGTTGGCATCGCCGCTGAACTGCACGCGCATGGTCCATTTACCGTCCTGAGGGAGAGAGACCAGAGCGAAGAAGTAGGCGCCGGTCTCAGTCGTGACAGTGGTCATGGAATCAACCACCGTCCCGAAGGAATTGTACAACGTCAGTGTCAACAGGCGCCCGGAGAGAATTTTTGTTCCGGGATCGAGAGGGTTTTTCGTCTTCAGGGCGCCCTTGACCGACAAAGACGTTCCCGTGACGATAGAGACTGCTGAAAGGTCTCCGGTTAAGAAAGTCTCTGCGGGGGTAACATCAAAGCCTTGCGGTTCTGCCACCGCAGAATTGTGATTGGTTGTCCCCTCGTAGCGCGCCTTGACGGTCCAATCCCCGGTCAATGTCGGAAGATAGTCGCAATGGAATGTCCCGGTTGTGTCCGTCACCAAGACCTTTTGCTGGACGTCGCCGCTCGGCGACACAAATGTAACAATCACCGGCTGGCCCGCCAGCGGAATGCCCGACTCTAAGAGGGATCCCGATGCCCTCACCCACGCCCCAATCGGAACCTGGGTCGGGGATGGAGGGCCGAGCTGCAAGGAAGACCCCTGGAGGCGATGGAAGACATCGCCGTTGTCCCCGATCTCAGCGGCCGCTCCTGCGCCACTCCCTGAAAGCCCCCAAGTCAGCGCCACGAGACTCACGACCGCTTTCAGGAGAGCACCTCTTTTTGTTTCCATTTCGTGCCACCTCGTCTGTTTGGAAACTTCTCTCGGCGTCTGAGAAACCTCGCTCTGGGACCGCGACGATGAGGAACAGTGTCGCTTGATGGGGAATCGGGATTGTTCGGCAACTTCATTTCTCTCGATGCGAATGCGCTTGCCCTACGGTGAATCCCCCTTTCCCTTCGTCCTGCCTGTCTCCGGTGAAAAGGAAATGTCCACCACCCTCAAAACGCTCGCGCCCAGAAGAAGCTCGTCATTTTTCCCGATAGTCTTCGCCCGAACCGCCCCTTTCAAAACGACCCTCGTTTTGTTCTGGTAGAGTGTCGTTCCGTTTTTGCTGGCGAGGTCTTTGTACAGATACCTGCCTCGCTTCAACTCAATCACGCCGTGCCGCCACGATACCATCGGGTCCATTAGAGGAATGGTATTGGACGGCGCGCGCCCTATAGCGACCACGTTTCCGTTGCACTTATAAACGGTTCCTTTCCCCTCGCCTTGAATCGCCTTCAGCTTAATCACGTTGCTTCCTCCGTCGTCTTCGGCGGCGTTGTGCCGCACCACATTTCTCGCTTGATCCCACCTAAAAGTGCACGATCACCGAGGCAAATGCCAGGTGCTCGACTGAGTCCGCATCAGTTCCTTCTACGTTGGAGAAAACGCTGCTCAAAACGTCATTGCCGAACCTTGCCTGGTACGCAACGTCAAAAATCACGTTCCCGATGGATATTCCGGTTCCGACGCTTGCTCCATAAATGTCGTCGGCGTTTTCAACCCCCGGCTGTTGCTCGAGAAATATTCCCGCGCGAACCGGGATGACCGTCTTCTTCAGAATGAAAAGGTATTCCGCGCCGAGCCTCGCGGCCCATGTGTCCGTGACGGGATCGAGCTTCCCGTCGTCCGCCATTACATCGTGATTGATGGGGTTGACTTCTGTGCCGTCTTCCTTTCGGAAGATGAATCTCGACCAATCCGTCCAGCTCACGTCGGCGGCAATCGAAAAAGCGTCCGAAAAGCGATAAGCTGCCCCAAGTCCGATGGTCAGCGGAAAATCGTATTCGACATTGCTCTCCACCGACGGGATTCTCTCGTAGGGGCTCCGGGAAAACGTCACTCTCCCGTCCTGGTCAACCGTGCGGGTGGGTTTGGCCGTCAGCGACACTTTTTCTTTCATGTCGAGGGTGTAAGGCAAATCGGCGGTGAGTCCGAGCGTCAGCCTCCCGGTGACGTTCCACAGCCCGCCGAGGGTCACGTTCGCTCCCTCGACATTCGAGAACTCCTTGACCTCCGTTTGTTCGCCCTCTGAGAAAATCTGGAGCGGCTCCGGCTCAAATGGCGTCGGCAAACCGAAAAGCCTGATCCTCACGTCCGTCTCTTGTTGCCAGCGAACGTTGGTCTTTTCCGTGAAGGTGTTGCCTTCCGTAAGCTGATTCCTGTAGAAGTTCAGAGCCGCGCCAACGGATAACCTCGGCGTAATCTGAACTGCGAGAGCGGGGGTAATCGCATAGATGCTTCCGTCCTGGGCAAAATCTATTTCCGAGCGCGTCTCCGAACTGACCGCCGTTTTCAAGGAAAGCCCCATCGGAAGCCTTTCCGTCGTTACTTCCCGCGAACTGGAAGCGTAGCTGAAATGGAGTTCGCGGTCGAAACTGTAAACTTGCTGATAGTTTATGGAAGCCACGAAGTTTGTCTTGAACAGCCGGAACGGCAGAACACCACTCAAGTAGTTGATGTCCGTCGAGGTCATGTCCTGGGGCGAGACGTTCAGTCCGGGATTTATCGAGGAGAAATCTTCGCTCCTCGAAAGATACGACATCACGCCCGAGACCTCGGGCCTTTCCAGTTGGATCAATCCTGCCGGGTTCCACGAGGCGGCCGTCGCATCGTCGGCAATCGCCGTGAAGGCGCTCATCCCCAGCGCCCTCGCCCCGGAACCGACGGGCCGCGGAGCAGAGGAGATAGATACAGGCGTAACGACGACCTCCTTGAGCCTCTCCACGTCCGATTGCTGCGCCACAGCACTGCCGCAAACGAGGGCAATCACGGCGACCGAAACCGCCGCCCATCCGCCAGAAGTCCCGTTTCCGCACATGCGTTTTTGAGTCATTTTCGGGTCTCTCATTTTTCCGAACCCGCCTCGGCGATTCTTCCCGCGAGGCCCCAGTTGTTCCCTATTTCGTGATAACCGGGTCGTTGACTTTGACCGCGGGAATTCCACCCTTATCCGGTAGAGCCGCGAAGCACGATTGCTCCTGGACCGTTGTGACTCTTCCTTCGAGGGCTTTCCCATTCACCTTCACTATCGTCAGCGCACCCGAAACGCCTTCTTCATCTTCTTTCAGAATCAAATACTTCATCCCGGCCCATATTCCGTCGAGGGAACCGTTGTCTATGAGGACGCCGGCGTCGGCCACGCCTGTGACTTTCCCTCTCACCAGCGGGAAGCGCTGCCTGTACTTGAGCACAAGCCCGTCCGCGAGCCACTTCAGCTCGTCCCTGCTCTTATCCTCGCCGTAAACGTCTGCAAAGAAAACTATCTCGGAGGTTTCCGTGTCCACAAGCCACAGGTCCACCGTGATTGATTTCTCGTCCTCAATGGCCTTTCCGTAAAGCATCCCTTCCGCGGTTTTCATCCGCCCGATGCGGACGGCCACGTCCTTGTCCGCCAGCTCCGAGTTGCCAATCTTCAATTCCGTCAACACCGACGCGAAAGCTGCCGGCTCTCGTTCGACGAAGTTGAACCTTCCGCATCCGACGAAGCTTCCGAGCAGAAGGTCGTAAATCTGGCTGGTTGCGGAACGCGTTGAACCGCTTTCCTGGAGAGGGAGCAAAGCCAGGGTAAGCCGTGCCTCCACCTCAAGTGCCTTTTGAATCTTTCGGATGACTTGAAAGCCCTTTTCCGCCCGATTCCCGGCTTTATCAACGGCCACGACCTTGAACTGGTTTGGGCCCTCCTTCAAGCTCGCTCGATAAGTAAAGTACTTTACAAGAACGCCCGTCCTTTCCCCGAGCATGTCTTCGCCGTTCACGGAAACCGCCGCGAGCCTGTCGTTGTCGCGAACCATGCCGTCGAAAATTAGCTCGTCATCGTAGATGACCCGGCCATCCTCCACGCCGGTGAGAACGATCAAAGGAGGCGTTGGTTCTGCGGCGGTCACCCTCTGGCTCAAACGAATGCCGATTCCGCTGGAATCCGCCACACGCTCCGGGTCCACCATTGCCAGGAGAACCGGACGGGATAGCCCTTCTCCGGCGGGCGAAAGCATATCTTCGGAGATGGTCAGCTTCGCGGAAGTCGTGTTGCCTGCAACGTCGGTAACCTGGACGGCGATGGCGTCTCCGAGCACCGCATCTACCTTGAACTCGACCTCCTGAGATGGCGGCTCGACGACCTTGCTGGCTCCTTTTATCACAAGCCTTGAGACCCCGGAATTGTCCGTGGCAATTCCGCTGACGGCAACGGTCCCGTCGTCTTTCCTCACCACGTCCTCAATCGCCACTGCCGGGTACTGCATGTCGAGGTTCACGACCAGCTTTTTCCGGGCAGCTTTCCCAACGAGGTCAATCGCCTCGACAAGAAACTCGTTTGCTCCCGGCTTAGGCGCGACTTCCTTCGAGAAGGGGAGTTTCTGCTGCGCCAGTTCCGTGAAGAGTCGCTGTCCATTTATGAGGATTGAGCCTACGTAATTCCTCGATTCGGCGACTCCCTCCAAAACGACTGTTCTGGAATTGACGTACGACCCGCTCGGAATCTTTAGCGCCACAGTCGGCGGCTCTTCCTGGGCCGGTTTCTGCCGCAGAATCTCGCCACGGACCAGGTTCAGGTAAGCCTTGGCTTTCGCGGAGGGCGTCTGATCCATGGAGATGAGAAGCTCTCGTTCGGCTTCGGCAAATCGTTTCATCCGGTAGTACGCGATCCCGAGTTCCCGACGAGGAAAATAGTCGTCTATGAAGTGCAAGCCGTAAGTCCGGACACGTCGGGCGTCTTCCGGCCGGGGCAACGTTGCCCCTTTTCTCGCCCCTATCGCCGTCTCGAAATCCTCCGCCGCCTCCGGCGTTTGCCCCTCGGATGCCCGTGAAAGACCTCTCTCGTAGAAATTCCACCAGTTCGGCCGCCACGTATAGACGCACCCGGCAATCACCAGGACAAGAACGATTGCCGCAGCAGCAACGAGTTTCGCTTTTGTGCTCGACGCGATTTTCACTTCGCTTCCTCTTTCACAATCTCAACGACTTTATCCTCGGCGGCGATTGCTTCTTTCGTTTCGACCACTTCGGCAACAGCAAAATCCGAATCAGGCCCGACCTTTTTTACGACAACCTTCCCTGCCTCGGCGCCGCCCTCCCGCTTGATTACCTTCATCTGGGTTCCCGCGGTCAAGCCCTGCTTGGACCCGATGTTCAGGGTCACGCTTTGGCCATCAACTTTGGCAATTCTCGCCCTGAGAGGATATTTACCCCTTATTTCCTGCGTTAGCTCCTTTGCGAGTCGTTCAGCGAACTGCGCAATGGTTTCGCCCGCTTCCTGAGTCTGAGAAAACAGGATCGTCAGCTTGGAGGTCTCGGTCTCCGCCAGGCGAACATCCGCGCCGAACCGCCCGCCCTCGCCGCGTAATGTCCCTGTAGCGATCAGACCCGCCGGATAGAACTTCCCGATTCTGAGAGCCGCTTCCGGCGCCGCTAGGTTCGATGTCCCCAGCTTCAACTCTCTCAGAAGCTCCTCCAGAACCTCCCTTTCGACGACCGATACGCGCCCCTTCTCTTTCATCGCCCGGGCGACGTTGAACATCAGCATTTCATATTCCCCTTCTCTTGCAAACGCGAAGCCCGCTCGTTTAAGGTCGAGGATGACCAGCGCCGTGGGCTTCGATTCCCAGACTTCTTCCGCCGGGGGCACCTGCGGCGCTTTCTCCGCGGCCTTTATCAGGTTGTCCACAAGCGAGTTGATGCTTTTCTGCCTCTCGGCATCGGTCTTTTGCGCGATTTCGTTTTTCAGGAAGGCGAAGAGGCTATCGTCGGGATTTCTCTTCACGGCTTTCTCGACGGCTACCATCGCTCCCTGGTAGTCCCCTTTCTCCATGAGAACGTACCCAAGGGCGGAAGCTATCTCCGCGTCGGATGGACGAACCTCCTCCGCCCGCCTCAGCGATGAGAGTCCTTTGTCCAGGTCGCCTCTCCGGGCATAAGCTTTCCCCAGCCCGGCATAAGCCTCCGCAAGCTGATAGCGGAACATCGGCTCGCGTCCGAGGGCTTTCTCGTACTCCTCAATCGCCTTGTCGAGCTGGTCTCGGAGGAGGTATATGTCGCCGATTGTCACGTGGAGGAGCGTGTGGTCTTTGCCGGTCTGAATGGCTTTCTCGTACTGGGCGAGAGCCGCTTTTTCATCGTTCCTGGCGTAGGCAATGCGCGCCAGCCCTTCCTCGTCAGCAGTTGTCTTCTGACCGAAAGACTGCGCAATCTTGCTGAACTCCGACTCCGCCTTGTCCAGTTGCCCAAGCCCGATGTACGATAGACCAAGCCCGTAACGGCTATTCAGGTCCGAAGGCTCTTTTCTTGATTGTTCTGCGAAAAGCTTCGCCGCCTTCGAGAACTGCTTCTGTTCAAGCTGCTTGACTGCGTCGCTCGCCTGGGACCTCGGCGGAGTAATCGCCAGCACCACCGCCACCGCAGCGCCTGCCGTCGCAAAGGCGCCGACCGCGCTCCGCAAGAACCATCGCTGGTGCTGGAATCCCCGCTCGATCCTATGGACTTCCGCGAGCACTTCTTCCGCGCTGGCGTACCTCTCTCTGACCTCGTCGAGGCATTTCAGCGCGAGGGAAGCGATTTGCGAAGCGCGCGCCTTCTGCAACGGGTTGAGAGTCTTTCGGAGGTCGTACAAAAGGCGGTCGCGCGGGGAGCTCACGTCCCGCGGCAATGTGCTGGTCACCATCTCAAACAAAGTCACGCCCGCCGAGTAAACATCGGCTCGAGCATCAGTCGCCTCCCCCCTTCTCTGCTCGGGCGACATGTAGCTCGGCGTCCCACCCGGGCTCTGGCCGACGGCCGTGAGGCTGTCGTCGCCGTAGATGGACCGGGCGAGTCCGAAGTCAAGGAGTTTCACGGAGCCACTCTCGTCAATCAGGATGTTGCTCGGCTTGATGTCCCGGTGAATGATCCCGGATTTGTGCGCGTGGTCGAGAGCCTCCATTATCTGTCGGAAAATCGCCAGCGCTCGCCTCGGCGGAAGAGGCGCCGAAGAAGCGATGATCTCGGAAAGCTCCGTTCCCTGGATGTAATCCATGACATAGAAACATTTGCCCTTCTCCTGGCCGTAGTCGAAGACCTGCGCGATATTCGGATGCTGGAGCTTCGCCGCGGAACGAGCCTCCCTTTTGAAGAGGCTTATAAACTGCGGCCGCACGCATAGCTCTTCGCTGATTATCTTGATTGCGACGAGCTTCCGCAGCTCAGTATGTTCCGCGAGGAAAATCTCGCCCATCCCCCCTTTCCCCAACTGCCTGATAAGACGATACTTCCCTAAAATGAGATAGTCCAGCTCCGTGGGGACCTCTCGCTCCTTCGTCTCTTCCGCGGTCTCCGTACCCGTTCGTTCCCCGTTCACAGGTCGCGTCGGGGGAGGGGAGTGTTTTGTCTCCATCTCTTCCGAAACGGTTTCGTGTCGCTCAGGCTCGTTTTCTTTCATGCCTCTACCTCCACCTTCGTTGGGCGGCTATGTCGTAGTCCTAACCCCTTCATTTTACCACCGCAATGGCTCAGCCGCTACGCTCATCTCGCCTGCGCTCCCGGCTAAGCTGCACCTGCTGAGAGAGCGGCAGGCGCCTGCCTTCGTGTGCAGGGGGCCAATGAACAACTTGTGTGCCAAGTTTGCTGAACGTTGGTTGGCGCGCGTCTGTGCCATCTAACTCCTTCCACCAGAAAAGGTTGCGTCTGCAAATCCCGTTTTTCGTCGGCCGTCATTCTCACAACCCGCCGCAGGCACCGGCGGGCACATTATATCTTTTTGGAATAAGTCCTTGACTTCCGGCGCGAGGGCCGGTATGAATTTTGCATAATCACAACCACTACAAGACACGGCCGGCCCAGATAACTCGGCGCCGGCCCGCACCCTGGAGTCGTAAGATGCCCTGGCTCGTTTACAACGACAAAGATGGCCAACTGGTAATCCACGAAATTCAGAAGCCGCTGACCCTCATCGGCCGAAAATCCGATGCCTGTGACGTCGTCCTGAGGGACTCCAGCGTCTCGCGCGAGCACGCCGAGGTCAAAATGGAGAAGAACAGGTGCACGATTTTCGACAAGGGCAGCCTCAACCACACCTATGTCAATGGGAAAGAAATCGAGCGCTCGCCCCTGAAGCACGATGACATCATTGGCATCGGCGACTACGCGATCAGGTTCACGGAGCGGCTTCAGGAAGAGCGCCGCCCCATCGTCGCGGGGGACGAAGAAATCACCCTCCCCGCCGGGTGGCAAAGCATCGAGAGGACAGGCGAGGCAAGGGTTGCAGTCGCAGCCGAAAGCAGCGAACCCGTTGGAAAGCAGGAGACGGTCCCTGCGCTTCGCCGGAAGCTCGAAATCCTGCTCGACATCGCCGGCGGGACGGGCGGTGTCTTTTCCATAGACGACATCATGACGAAAGTCTCGGCGAAGCTTTTCGATGTGATGCCCGCGGAGAGATGCTTCCTTCTTCTCCGGGACGAAAGAGGAAAGCCGCTGAAGGTCCGCTCCTCGTATCAAAAGAGCAGGGCGCGCCCTGCCCCCGAAGTCCCGTTCAGCAGAAAGGTCCTGGAGGCAGTCGTCCGCGAAAAAAAGTCAATGCTTGTCAATAACGTTCTGGAGGACGCGCGTTTTGGAAGAAGCGAAAGCGTCCGAGACCAGAACATTCTCTCCATGATTACAGTGCCTCTGATTGTGCGGGGGGAAGTCATCGGCGTCCTTCATCTCGACAACCTCACCCGGCGGGAAGCCTTCTCCCAGGAGGACCTTCGGCTCGTGCAGACCGTTGCGGGCTATTTGTCGAATGCCCTCGCGGGGGCCGTCGCTTATTCTCATCTCAAGGCGGACCACGACGTTCTGTCAACTCAGCTCGAGGACCGCTACATGTTTGTCGGCTCAAGCGACATCGTCCGGAAAACCATCGCCAGGGCGAGGAAATTCGCTCTTTCAGATGCCCCGATTCTTTTGACGGGAGAAACCGGGACCGGGAAGGAGATTCTCGCTCGAAAGATCCACCAATGGAGCAAGAGGCACAAAAAGCCATTTGTGGCAATAGATTGCGGGCTGTTTACCAAGGAGCTTATCAACTCGGAGCTTTTCGGTTACGAGAAAGGGGCCTTCACCGGAGCAAATGCCCGCAAGATAGGCAAGCTGGAAGCCGGCGACGGAGGAAGCATTTTCTTCGACGAGATTGCCAACCTCGACTTAGAGATTCAGTCGAATCTTCTGAGGGTTTTGCAGGAGTACGAGTTCCAGAGAATCGGCGGCAATGAGACCATAAGAGTGGACGTACGCATAATCACCGCGACCAACACCGACCTTGTGGCCGCCGTCGAAAAAGGAGCTTTCCGCAGCGACCTCCTCAACCGCCTCAACGTCTGCGAAATCTACGTGCCTACTCTCAAAGAAAGAAAGGAAGACATACCTGAGCTGGTTCAATTCTTCGTCGAGAGGCATCGGGGCGAATCCCTCGCGGAGACCGTGACCCTCGAGGACGGTCTGATGGAGGTTCTCAAGGCATACGATTGGCCGGGCAACGTTCGGCAGCTCGAGAACGCCATCCGCCGCATGATTATCTCTTCGGAGGACGGCATTTTGCGAGCGGCTGATTTGCCGATAGCCCTCAAGGGAGGCGGCCCATTCGACGTTTTCGAGGGACCCGACTACCACGCCATCATCGGCAATTTCAAAAAACAACTCATTCGGAAAGTCCTCGCGGAATCCGGAAATAAGCAGACGGAGGCCGCGAAAAAGCTCGGAATTCAGCAGTCCTACCTTTCCAAGATAATGAAGAATCTGAAATTGAGGTAAGAGGCGCGATTTGTTTCGATAGAGGGATAGAGCGTTCTCGTCGTTGAGCCAACAATGGTTGCCACGTGGCAGGAGGATAAGCTGTCCCGCGGGCGCACCGACGAGCTTGCTCATCTTTTCGGGGTTTTGCCATGCAATATGCGACCCTCATAGCCACGTCAGGTATCCTCACCGGGCAGAAGTTCCCTGTCCGAGACAGGGTTTCCATAGGCAGGGGACCACGAAACGATGTCCGGTTGACCGGTGCAGAGGTCTCCCGCAACCACGCTATCATCGAGAGGCACGGCGATGAGTTCTCCCTCACCGACCTCGACAGCCGAAACGGCACAAGGGTCAACGGCGAGCTCGTCCGCACTTGCCTTCTGGGTAACGGCGACCGCATATCTATTGATGAGTTCTCCTTCGAGTTTGTCCTGGAAGAATCCCCTCTGCCGGGCAAGGGCACGTCAGCGCGAGTCGTTGACCTTCCCGAATCCGAACACGTCGTCGCTGCCGAAATCGAGCTTACGTCAACTGTTCCGCATCCCTCCGACCGGTTGAGAACGGCCGGCGAGCAGCCAGAGCTCTTCCGGAAGAATTACGAAGCCCTCTTGAAAGCGGACGCAGCTTTTGGTCTCGAGCATGACCTACCCTCTCTTTTCTCCCACATTCTGGACTACGTCATGGAAGTCATACCCGCTCACCGCGGGGTCATATTCGTCAAGCACGAGCACTCGGGCGAGTTCCGTCCTGTCGCACAAAAGGCGAAAGACGCGTCCCTCGCCAGGGACATGGAAGTCAGCCGAACTCTTCTCACGAAAGTCGCCCGCGAAAAAAAGGCGATTCTCACGACCAACGCCGCCGAGGACACTCGTTTTCGCTCCAGCCACAGCATTCCGCTCCACCACATTCGATCTGCCATGTGCGTTCCGATGCTCCACGATAGCGAGCTTCAGGGGATTATCTACCTGGACACCGTCGGAGCCGTCGAGAAGTTTGACTCGCGAGGGCTGGAGCTTCTCGCGGCAATTTCAGGACCCGCCGCCATCGCCGTCAAGAACACCCGTTACCTCGAGGAGATTCTCCTCCGCTCGCGGCAGCTTGAGAAATCGTACTACGACACCCTGAAGGTGATTGTTGACTCTCTGGAGATGCGCGATTACTACACCATAGGGCATGGCCGACGGGTAGCTCTTTTCGCTAAAATCATCGCCGAGGAATTGGGCTGGACCGAAGACCGTCTCAAGCTCGTCGAGATGGGCGGCACCATCCACGACCTCGGCAAAATCGGCATTGACGATGCCATTCTGGGAAAGAAGAGCAAGCTGACTGAAACGGAAATGGAGCAAATGCGATTCCATCCGGAGATAGGCGCACGGATTGTCCGCGACGCGGATTTCCTTAAACCCCTTCTCCCCTTCATCCTCTACCATCAGGAACGTTTCGACGGCACGGGCCACCCCGGTCATCTCAAAGGTGAGGACATTCCCGTCGAAGGGAGGCTTCTCGCCGTCGCCGACGCTTTCGACGCCATGACCTCCGACCGCCCTTACCGCAAAGCGATGGAGGCCGAGGAAGCCATTCGCATCATTAAGGAAGAGAGCGGGCGACAATTCGACCCGGCTGTCGTGGAAGCTTTCCTCCGTGCCTGGACAAAAGGCAAGATCACAAAAGCTATGGTCTCGTCCGCCGAGCAGGTCAAGACCATCGAATGCCCCTACTGCTCCTCGAAAATCGAAGTTCGCCCCGACTCCGCCGATTCCTACCTCATCCACTGCCCCGAATGCCACAAACGCGCGAGGCTGTAGGCCGGCGCGCGAAGCGGAGCGTCTGCCTTCGTTTTGTCACCCCAATCGTCCCTTCCTGTGAGGCAGGTGGCCGCTCGAAGAGTCCCTTCCCCGTGCTTGCGGGAACGGCCCCCTGCCGGCGGCAACCGAATCCCCGCGCCGAAGAGAAGAACTCCCCCCTACGACCCAACGGCTCGAAGAGGATTGCCCAGCCCGCTCATGCCCCGTGGCAGTCCTGGTGCCGTGGGGAGAGCTGTTTCCGGCGGGCTGGATGGCCGCTCCGCTTTCTGCGCACGGGCTGGACAACGTTCCCGGGGACTGCAGGCTTGCGGCTACGCCTCCCTTTGGAGGAGGAGGTGGGCGACTTGGCGGAGGGGGGTGGCTCCTTGGGCGAAGGGGGCGAGGGAGGCAATGGCGTCGTCGGTGAGTTGGTCCGCCATTTCTCTGGAGCGCTCGATGCCAATCAATGAAGGATAGGTTGCTTTCTTCTTCTCCTCGTCGGCGCGGACGGGCTTGCCGAGCCTCTCCTCTTCGCCTTCGGCGTCGAGGACGTCATCCATAATCTGAAATGCCATTCCAACGGAAACTCCGTACTTCCTCAACCGGGCGAGGTCTTGGTCGCTCGCATCGCCTGCAATTGCCCCCATGGCGACGGACGCTTCAATCAAGGCTGCCGTCTTGCGCTTGACGATTTCGTGGACGGTTGTTTCTTCGACGCTTTTCCCTTCGGATTCCAAATCCAGGGCCTGACCGCCGACGAGGCCGGACGTCCCGCACGCCCGGGCAAGCTCGCGGATCAACCGCGTTCGTTTCAAATCGCCGATCGCCTTGAGGTTCGCCAGCGTTTGAAACGCGAGCGTCAAAAGCTCGTCTCCGACGAGGACGGCGATTCCTTCGCCAACCAGCTTGTGGACCGTCGGCAGACCCCTTCGCAAATCGCTGTTGTCCATCGCAGGAAGGTCGTCGTGGACTAAAGAATAACAGTGGATAAGCTCGACAGAGCAAGCAATGGGCACAATTTCCTCGCCCTTCCCACCGACGGCCTCAAAACTCGCCACAGTCAGAATTGGCCGGATTCTCTTTCCGCCGGGGAAGATGGCATGTCGAACGCCCAGCGAGAGCTTTGGGAGAGGCATCTCCTCCGACGACAGAATCGCCTCTAATCCTGCATCAATCAGTTTCTTTCGTTCCTGCAAATACCCTTCGATGCTCATCGGGAGGACAACTCTTGGCAGTCAGTTAGGTACGGGTCAAGTTTAGCAGCACACGCCTTCCCGAGACCGGGAATTGACAAACAGCTATCATGAAGCCTATTGCACAAATCAACGGAGAGTTTTTGGAGTGCCGAAGCTGTGCTTCAGTCCCGCCTTCGGCGGGAGAGCATTGCCCCCGCACTCCAAAGGGCCCGAATCCGCGCGTCCGATTCACTCTCTCAGCGGAATCTGCCTGAGATATTTATCCACCATCTTAAAAGTCAGCCGCTCGACATCCGCTTTGTCGTCGGTGAAAACGTGAGCTTCCTCGTCCTCTGGCAAGAACACGATACTGTCGGTGAACTGGTTGACCAGCCTGAACAGTGCGGTCTGACTCGGCCTCCTCACTCTCAGGATTTTCGCCACTCCGCCCGGCACGTCCACTTTCTCTTTCAGCCCGACGAGGATGTAGTTGGAGCTTTTCTCAACCCTCACCGCGAAGACGGTCTGGAAGGCTGTCCTGAGCGTCCTGTCTATCGAGCACAGCAGCGTTGACTCCTCGCCCACCGACAGAACGTTCATCATCGCGACGCCCTTCGGCAAAAGGTGGTCGGCGACCAGCCCGAAGAATTCCTTCGTCGTGACGTAGAAGGGCACGTCCGGTCCCCCCTGGAACATATCCAGCTCAATCACGTCGTATTTCTTTTTCGATTTGCTGAGAAACGGTCTGGCATCTTCTGTGAAAATCTTCAGGCGCGGACTTTCCTTGACCCCGAAGTACCTTTTGTCCTTCGCTATCCGAATAATCTCAGGGTCAATTTCGACCGCGTCAACATGAGCGTCCGGGAAGAAATGGAGGTACTGGTGCACGGAAGTCCCCGCGCCCATGCCGAGGATAAGGATTCCCCTCGGCTCGGTAAGAAGCGCGGCGACGCTGAAATAGTCGTAGTAGCTGTTCCCCGTCAAGTAATTTTCTTTCTCGCTCACTGCCACGGAATAGGAAGTCCATCTATTCACTGACAGGGAAGTCTTCCCATCCTCTCGTCGAAGGACTCGAATGTCATTGTAGAAGGACTCTTTGTGCAGAAGGACGTTCTTGGCGGGATGAGGAAAGGAGAACGGCGCGATGGCCACGAGCGCCAGAGCCCCCACCCACTTCGGTGCATAAGATACCAAGCCCACCACGCCCACCACAAGCACCGTTGAGGCAAAAAGGAGCAGAGTCGCGTGGGAGCCCAGCGCGCGAATCAAAATGAACGCCGTCACAAACGTCCCTAAGATGCTCCCGATGGTTGAGAGGCCGTAAATGCCGCCAGCGATTCTCCCCACGTCCTTTTGGGCCGCGAGGAGCCGGATGACAAACGGCGAGACCATACCAAAAAGAACCATCGGCGGGCCGTAGATGATGCACGTGGCCGCCATGGAGCCGAGGATGGTTCCGAGCCGTATGTACGACATTTCGAGCACGTCCGTGTAAATGAGCAGGGTCAGAAACAAATACGCGCCCGCCGCCACAATCCGCTTGAAAAGCACGCTGGCTCGAGGCTTCTTATCCGCGAGCCTTCCGCCGAGGATGTATCCGAGGGCCAGGGCCGCAAGGACGATCCCTATGAGGCTTCCCCAGACGTAGCTCGAGTAACCAAACACTGGACCGAACAGCCGGAACCCCAGAAGCTCCAGCCCCATGACGCAGAAACCGCAAATGAACGCTGTGATTCCAAGATAGATTCTTCTCAATTCAGGACCGTCCTACCACTTTTTTCGACCGACCCATGCTCACGCTACTGCGCTATTCCTTCCGGCATCCGGGAAGCTAACGTTTCGTCGAGCGCATCTTTCCGACAGGCGCTCACTCCGGATAGATGAGGCGCCACCGCTCACCCTTTCTTCGCCAGCTTCTTCGATGGACGCGGCTTGTCGGGCTTCAGGTCTGCCCGCTTCGGTCCCTTGGCGGGAATCTCCAGCCCGCCCTTATCCACGTTCTCCTTCGTGAACAGGCGAGTCCCCAGGGTGATCCACTTCGGGACCTCCTCCCCTCTGAGGATTTTCATCCCTATATCAATCGCTTCTTTCCCACCGGTGGGGTACTCAAGAGTCGCCGTGAGGACTCCCTGCTTGACGTACATCACGCCTTCGTGAGGCAGTGCATCAATTCCGATGAATTTGATGGTCTTCTCTCGACCTCGCCCTTCGCCCTTCGCGGCGAGGTAGGCGCCGTGAGCCTGTGGGTCGTTGTGGCCGTAAACCCCGTCAATCTTCTCGAACCGCGCGAGAGCCGACGCCATTTCTCTCCGCCCGTTCTCTTCCAGCCACTGACAATCCGCCGAGAAGATAATCTTGATTCCGTCGGCGGGAGTGCCGTGTTCCTGGGCATATTCCTTCAATCCCTGAATGAATCCCTCGTGCCGGTCAACGCCCGGCTGCGAAGTCATCAGGCCCATCAGCTCGACGACATTCCCCTGCCCGTTCAGAAGCGAGGCGAGGTATTTTCCAGCTTCTCGACCAATCAGAACATTGTCCCCGCCAATGAAACACGTAAAGCTCGTTCCCTGAATCTCCCTGTCGAGGACTATCACCGGTATCCCTTTGTCGTAAACCTCCTTGACGGGGCGCGTCATCGGCACAGTCTCCTTCGGACTGACGATAAGAAGGTCAATCCCCTGCGTCAAAAACTCGCGCACCTGGCTCTGCTGGACGATGACATCGTTCTGTGCGTCCTTTTGCTTAAACTCGATTTCGCGGTACTTCTTCGCCTGGGCAGCGACGTCGCTGTTCATCTGGACGCGCCACGGCTCCGCAAGGTTGCATTGCGACATCCCGATGAGGACCTTTTCGCCTTCCCCTTCCTTCTCGGCTTTTCGGCATCCCGTCGGGATTATCGCAAGCAGCAAAAACATCATCCAAACAGAGAGACGACCGTACGCGTCGCACCTGAGCCTCCTCATGTGTATGTCCTCCTTTCCGTGCCGATTGTTTCACGAAATCGTGGACCGCCTTCCGGTCTGTTGAATGAGAACGGCAGCGACGATGATCGCTCCTTCAATCATAAACCGGTACGCGATCTTCACGTCATTGATGCTCAGTATTTTTTCGATGTAGCCTATGATGAGCGTCCCTAACAGGGTCAGCAAAATTCCTCCCCGCCCGCCCACCAGGCTCGTCCCGCCGATGACAACCATGGCGATAGCAGTCAACTCGTAACCCGTCCCCGCCTCGGGGTCGCCATACTCCGTCCTCGCCGCGTAGCAAATCCCTGCCACCGCCGACATCAGCCCGGATATGCCGTACGCTATTGCCTTCACCAGGTTAACCCGCACGCCGCTGAGCCTCGCGGCTTCGTCGTTTCCGCCGATGGCAAAAAGGTGCCGGCCAAACCTCGTTCGGTTCAGCACAATCCACAGAACGGCCACCGACAGCAAGAAGATGATGGTTACGATGGCCAGGTTGTTGTTCAGAATTTGTGAGCTGATGTGCTCGAATACGGAAGGGGGCGGCTGGAGTCCCGCCTGAATCTTTCTCCCACCGCCGATAAACTTCGCAAGCCCTCTCGCCGAAACCATCATCGCCAGCGTCGCGATAAAAGGCTGAATCTTGAACGTGCTTATCACAACTCCGCTCAGGAGTCCCGCCGCGACTCCCGCGAGAAGGGTGACCGGGACGCCGATGAAGGGAGAGGCCCCTAACTTTATCATCAGAAGCGCAAAGACCATCGCCGTCATTCCTAAAACCGACCCGACCGAAAGGTCAATCCCCGCGGTCAGAATCACGATGGTCATTCCGCACGCGAGGATACCATGAATCGAGTAGTCGCGCAGCATGTCCCGGTGATAGTCCCACGTGAAGAAAGCCCCCAGCTTGCTTTCCCCCGACCGGCCCGGAAACACTCCGCCGACGATGAGCACCGCCACGAGAGCCCATAGCCCACGATTCCGCCCAATTCTCCTGAGCGCGGACCAGGCTCTCGCTGCAAAAGGAGTATTGCCAGACATAGCTCTACATGGCAGCCGCCATGACCTTCTCCTGGGTTGCCTCCTCGTGGCTGAACTCTGCCGTTACTTTCCCTCGATGCATCACCAGTATCCTATCGCTCATCGCCAAAAGCTCCGGCAGCTCCGACGTAATCAGCAGAATGCCCTTCCCCTCGCAGGCCCACTTATTCATCAAGGAATAAATCTCCGCCTTTGCCCCGACGTCAATCCCCCGCGTCGGCTCGTCGAGCAAAAGGATGACCGGTTCGCTCATCAACCATTTGCCAAGGATGACCTTCTGCTGATTCCCGCCGCTCAGCGTTGAGACTTCTGCTCGCAGCGAAGGAGTTCGAACCGAAAGCGAGTCCACGAAGGGCGCGCACGTCCGTTGCTCCACCATCGGATTCAGCCAGCCAAGCCTTGTCATTCGCCCGAGAGAAACCAGCGTCATATTGTGCAGCACCGACATCGGCAGAATTAGCCCGGACGCTTTCCGGTCGTTCGTCAGATACGCCATTCCGTTCGCGATTGCCTCCGGCGGCGAGACGATGTTGACTTTTCTTCCCTTGACGTACAATTCCCCCGTCGGAACACTTCCATACCTTCCGAAAATCGCCCCCAGCAATTCACTGTTCCCCGCTCCTCTCAGTCCCGCCAGTCCGAGAATTTCTCCCGAGTGAAGGGAAAACGAAACGTCGTCCAGAAGCTTCACTCCCGGCTTTCCCGGCTGCGGCATCGTCAGACCCTGGGCTCTCAACAGTTCATTGCCGATTCGCCGCTCGCGGCTGGGAAAGAACTGGTCTATCTTCCGTCCGACCATCCACTGAATCATCCTCTCCGCCGGCAGCTCGGTCCGCGGAGCAGACCCGACGTGCGCACCGTCTCGCAGCACCGTGATTCGGTCGGCAATCTGATATATTTCCTCCATCTTGTGTGAAATGTAAACCACGCCGACTCCCCTCGCCTTCAGCCTCCGCACAATATCGAAGAGCCTTTCCGTCTCGTGTTCCGAGAGAGAACTGGTAGGCTCGTCCATGATGAGAACGCGAGCGTTGAGAGACAGAGCTTTCGCAATCTCTATCATCTGCTGGATAGCCACTGGGAACTCTTCGACCGGGCGCCTGACGTCTATTTCCATTTCCATCTGCTTCATGAGGTCCGTTGCGACCCGCGCCATTTCCCGCCAGTCTATCGTCTTGACACGCGTGCGCGGCTCACGTCCCATCAGGATGTTTTCCATGACGGACATGCTCGGCACAAGGCTCAGCTCCTGGTAGATTATTGCCACTCCGGCCATTGCGGCATCCTTCGGCGACGAAAACTGAACGGGTTGTCCCTCAATCAAAATCTCCCCCTCGTCCGGAGGATAAACGCCGGAGAGTATTTTCATCAGCGTGCTCTTCCCGGCGCCGTTTTCGCCGACAAGCCCAACGACCTCGCCCTTTTGCAAGTCAAAGGAAACGTCGTTGAGCGCCTGCACGCCCGGGAACGATTTGCTGATGTGAATCATCTGAAGGAGTGGAACGTCCGGCATGTGGTCTCTTTGACTTACGCGGTCAACGCTACGGCACTCGGTTTCTTGCGCTTACGCCACGGCTTTTGGAAGGGGACTGGTCCGGTCAATCAGCCGCGCCCTTTTCGGTGCGGAGACACCCCCCTTCCTCAGAGCCTACCGCACCTGCGTGGATACTAAGGAATCCCCGTCGTGAACACAAGAAAAAGCTTTCCGCCCTGCTAATCCCTCATCTATGAAAGCGGGCGTCAACTGAATTTTTCGGATTCTTTA
>CAYZXL010000037.1:0-44058 GCA_964482435.1 uncultured Verrucomicrobiota bacterium | reverse complement strand
ACGTGTACACCAAAAGAGGCTTAAGAAATCATACGCTTATTTACGCCACTAAGTAGTAGCGCCTATTTTCACGGCAGTGCCTCATGAGCTTCGCTCACCCGCAGACCATGAAAATCGAGTCTGCGCCGCGCTAACTCTCGGTGCGCACTTGGATTCTGCGGTCTCTCGCCAAGACGCCAGGAATTCACAGGGCTTGCTCCTTTGCGTCCTTCGCGGCTTTGCGAGAGAGTCCCCGCTCGCCGCGCAGCGGTTATTTTCAGGCCAGAGAACGCAGAGGCGCCCGCGAAAGATTCTCTCACACGTTGAAAATCGCGGAGCCGATTCGGACCAATGTAGCGCCTTCCTGGACGGCGACTTCGTAGTCCTGGGTCATTCCCATCGAAAGGTCGGTCATGTGACAAAGCCCGGTTTCGTTGAGCCGGTCCTTCAACTCCCTCAGGCCGCGAAAGACCGGGCGAACCGTTTCCGGATTATCGGCCAAAGGCGCCATGGTCATCAAGCCTTTTAAGCGGAGGTGCGGCAGGCCAACCAGCTGCCGGACAACCTCCTCGACCCGTTCCGGCTTCAGGCCGAACTTGGATTCTTCGCCAGAAACGTTGACCTCGAGCAAAATGTCCATCGTTTTTCCAGCGGCGTCGCATCTCTTCTCGAGTTCCTCGGCGAGGAGAACGCTATCGAGAGAATGGATGCACTGGAAAATCTCGACGGCGTCCTTCGCTTTGTTCGTCTGAAGATGCCCCACCATGTGCCAGACTAAACCGTCGGGAAGAAGGCGGTATTTCGACTTTGCCTCCTGGACGCGATTCTCCGCGAAGATTCTCAATCCGGCGCCCACGGCCTGGGCAATTTCGTCCGGAGTGCGAGTTTTCGTCACAGCGACGAGGGTTATCTCTTCCGGCAAGCGTCCGACGGAAGAAGCCGCCTCCGCGATGCGCTTCCTGACCTCCTCTACGTTGCCGGCAATTGTCCCGGTCATCTTTCCTGACGCCACTGCTGAACACAGTTGAGAGCGCTTCGTGCGAAGCAGGAATCTCACCGCAGAGGGCGCAGAGCACGCAGAGATGACGTGCACGATTGTCAACCTCTGCCCTGAAAATTACCGCCATGCAGGGGGCAGGGACGCCTCTCGCAAAGCCGCGAAGGCCGCAGAGGAGCAAGCTCCGCGAACTCTTGGCGTCCTTGGCGTCTTGGCGAGAGAGCACACAATCCAAATGTGCACCAAGCATTGGCGCGACGCAGACTCGATTTTCATGGTCTCCGGGTGAACGAAGTTCACGAAGGACTGCAGTCTCTGTGGTCTCTGCGGTTAAATCCTCATCTGCTCAGAACGCGACCGGATTGTATCATTTCAGCGCGATGGCGGAAATCATTCTTCCGGCGTGTTCTCTTTCGGCACGGTAGGAGTAGAAATGGTCGGAATTGCACTTCGTGCAGACGCGGCAATTGACGACGGAGGAGACGCCCAGTTGCTTGAGCCTCCGCTCATTCGCAGCCCACAGGTCAACCTCGTAGCAGCACGGCCCGATTGACGGCCCTATCACCGCTGTGCAGTCCGCGGGGTCGCTCCCGAAATCCCTCTGCATTTTGCTGAGTCCAACACCCACGATGTCGGCAAACGTCCCCGCTCGCCCGCAATGGAGAAGGCCGATGACCGACCTTTTCGCGTCGTAAAGAAACACCGGGAGGCAATCGGCGGTTACGACAATCAGGCCGGTCTGCGGGACATTCGTCAAGAGACCGTCCGTCGAGGGGACAATCAGAGGCTCTGAAGGCGATGAGGCTGGGGATTGGCCTTGCTTGAGGGACAACACGTTTGTGCTGTGAACCTGTCTCCCGGCGACGAGGTTCTGGGGAGGAATCCCTAAGATTCTCGCCAGCGACGGGCCGGCGACCGGCAAAAGCTTCTGTCCAGTCGTGGGGGCAGGCCATGATTCGTTCCGCAGAGTCGTCAGGGCAGAGACGCCGGGGAGCGAATCCAGGGCAGGGTAGGTGACGCAGCGAATTGCCCCGTCGGTGTGAAGACGCAGCCGCCCCTCGTCTATCGCATCGGAGAAACGGAACGAACTCATATCTCCCTCAGGTAACCTTCAACTTTGGCGAGGACGCGAGCACCTCTTCCGCACGGGACACGAGCACGAGTGTTGTGGTGGCATGGGCATCTTGCCCATGACTGTCCACGGGCGAGACGCCCGTGCCACTTCGCAGGCGCCGACGGTACCCGCCGAGTGCCATGCACCCCCAGCACAGATAGGTTACTCCCTCAGTGCTTCCTCCGCCGCCTCGAGGGTTCGCTCGATATCCCGGTCGGTGTGAGCCGTCGAGAGAAAGGTCGCTTCGTAAGGCGAGGGGGCAAGGTAGATGCCTCTCTTGAGCATCCCGTGAAAGTACTTTCGGTATCTGTCGGCATCGGTTCGGAGGACTGCCTGAAAATCCCTGACCGGCTTCTCCGAGAAGAAAAGGGACATCATAGAGCCGACCTGGGTGATATAAGAAGCTATCGAAAGTTGTTGGGTGATGTTCCGCAAACCGTCGGCGAGCTTGCGAGTCAGGCGGTCAAGCTCCGGGTAAGGGTTTTCCTCGGAAAGGACTTTCAGCGTCTCGATTCCCGCCGCGACTGCCACTGGATTTCCGGAAAGGGTCCCCGCCTGATAGACACCTCCGTCGGGAGCGAGCAAGTCCATGATTTCAGCTTTTCCGCCGACGGCGCCGATGGGCATTCCTCCGCCGATAATCTTTCCCAGGGTCGTGAGGTCGGGGATGATTCCGTACAGCTCCTGCGCTCCCCCGTACCCGAGACGAAAACCAGTTATTACCTCGTCGAAAATCAGGATAACGCCATACCGGCTGCACAAGTCGCGCAGTGCCCGAAGAAAACCATCCTCCGGCGGGACTACTCCCATATTTGCCGCGACTGGCTCGACAATCACGCAAGCGAGGTTCTCGTGGTTTTCCTCGATTGCCCGTGTAAAAGCCGACACGTCATTGTAGGGAAGGCTTATCGTGTGGCGGGCAAGGTCGGATGGCACTCCGAGGCTGTCGGGAACGCCGAGAGTCGCGGCCCCGGAGCCAGCTTTCACGAGAAGGCTATCGGAATGCCCGTGATAGCACCCTTCAAACTTGATGATGTCGTTTTTGCCCGTGAAGCCCCTCGCCAGCCGAATTGCCGTCATGGCAGCTTCCGTCCCCGAGCTGACTAACCGAACCTTCTCAATCGAAGGAACTGCCTCAACAATCATCTCGGCGAAAATCGCCTCGGCTTCGGTGGGCGCGCCGAAAGACGTTCCTTTGTCGGAAGCCTGCCTGATAGCCAAAATCACCCGGGGATGTGCATGGCCAAGGATAAGCGGCCCCCACGACAGAACGTAGTCAATATACTCCTTTCCCTCGCAATCGAATAAGCGGGAACCGGCTGCGTGGTCAATGAAGACGGGCATCCCCCCAACTTTTCGGAAGGCTCTGACCGGGCTGTTGACCCCCCCGGGAATGAATTTCAAGGACTTCTTCCAGAGGTAGCTATGCCGTCCGTTCAAGCTTTTCTACCTTGCCCTCCTGGATGAGTTTCAGGAGCACCTCCACGACGTCTTGGTCGAATTGCGTGCCGGCGTTCTGAACCATCTCGTCGCAGATTCGCTCGTAGGTCAAAGGCTGGCGGTAGGCGCGGAGAGAAGTCATGGCATCAAAAGCATCCGTCACAGAGACAAGCCGAACCAGGAAAGGAAGATTTCTCCCGTCAACTCCGTCAGGCCATCCCTTTCCGTCAATTCGCTCGTGATGGTGACGGATGATCGGCCGCGTGTGAGAAAGGAATCGGATGGGGCTGATTATCTCGTCGCCTATGATTGGGTGCTTGCGGACAAGCGCCATTTCCTCGTCGGTCAATTTCCCTTTCTTGTTGAGGATGGTCTCGCTGACCCCGACCTTTCCGATGTCGTGGAGGGTGGCGCCGTCGCGGATGGTTCGGAGGTCTCCTTCGGAGAGATTCATGGACCTGCCAATCATAAGGCTATACTGGGTGACTCTCTGAGTGTGGCCTCTCGTGTAAGGATGCTTCGCTTCCAAAACGAGGTTGAGGGACAAAAGCGTGTTGAGATACCCTCGCTCAAGGTCCTTCATCAGGCGAGAATTGTGGAGGGCAACGGAGGCCTGGTTGGCAATGATGGACAGAACCTGCATGTCGCTGCGGGCGAATCCTTCTTCGGCAGCCCTTTTGGAAATCAGAATAAGCCCCAGCATCGTATCCTGAATCCGAAGCGGGAAAAGGACCATTTCTTTCTCAAACGGGAACATTTCCGGGAAAATGGAAGGCTTGTATTCAAGGACGTCAACCTCGCCGGCGAGGTGGTGCTCTCTCCCCATGTACAGAAGGAGCGGCTTGCGGTTCTGCATAATGAAATCCACCGCCGGATAGCCCGCATAGTTCGGTCGCAGTGGCCGCGAGACCTCTCCCCCTAAGATGGCACGGACGTCGAGGACGCGCCTGGAATCGTCGAAGACGCAAAGTGCTGCGCGCGTTGACCTGGTCTGGGAAAGGCCGGACATCAAAATGATTTGATGCAAAGTCTCCGTGTTGACGGCGGAGGCAATCGCTTCGCTGACGTTGAAAAGCGAGATAGTCTCTTTCAGCCGGATGTTTTCTCGCTTAATCCTTACCTTCTCCAGAGCGTTCCCGATGGAAAGGAGGATTTCCTCGTTCCGAAACGGCTTGAAAACGTAGTCGGCTGCGCCCGCGAGGATAGCTTCCCTGGCGGAGTCGAGGGATGCATACCCGGTCATCATGATGATGACAAGGTCGGGATAGAGCAACCTCACCTGCTTGAGGAGGTCAATTCCGCTCTGCCCCGGCATCTTGATGTCCACGAGAGCCAGGTCAACGACGTTCGACCGAAGGAAGTCGAGAGCCGAATCCCCGTCCGAGACCGACACAGCCCTGTACCCCTCTTCCTTGAGAAGGTCCTCGAGAAATCCTCTCACCGAGGCGGAGTCATCAACGATGAGCATCTTTTCCCGCCTGACAGTCTTCACATCCTGGTCATTGGAGTTTTTCACGTTTCACCTCGCAGTTGAGGTTATTGGCGGCTACCTATATGCAACGAGGGACCTACCGGAAGGCATCCTTCGTTGACTACTTCGACGACGAGGAATAAACACAAACCCGGTTCTTCCCCTTGCTCTTAGCGTCGTAGAGCGCCTGGTCGGCGCGGCTGATTAGCTCCTCGGGGCTTCTTGCGTCAGAGGGACAAGTCGCCACGCCGGTGCTGATTGTCATTTTCTTGCCGGGGAGTGTTTCCTCGCCCTTAAAAAGGTCCTGGAGGACCAGCCGTCTCAACCTTTCGGCGACTACCATCCCCTGGTCCTTATCCGTGTGAGTGAGAATAAGGGCAAACTCGTCCCCGCCGTACCGGGCGGCGATGTCGGCTTTGCGGACAAAGCCCCGGAGGATTTCGCCGATCTTTATCAAAGCCCTGTTTCCCTCCATGTGCCCCTGGCTGTCGTTGTAGGCTTTGAGGTCATCCACGTCAATCATCAGAAGGGTCACCGGGAAGCCATACCTCACGGCCTTCTCGACTTCGGTTCCGAGGTACTGGCGGAAAAACGTGTAATTGTTGAGCTTGGTGAGCCCGTCCTGAGTTGCCAGCTTCTTGTACAGTTCCTTTTCCCTCGATTCCCTTACCAGCCTTCGGTGCTCAAGAGCTCTGTTGATTGAGACCTCGAGAGTCCCTGGAGTGAAGGGCATCGTCAGGTAGTCGTAGGCTCCTTCTCTTATGGACTCGATAGCGGTCTCAATGGATGCTACCGGGGTAACGACGATGACGGCAGTGTTCGGGGCAACGGTCTTCACCTCTCTGACAACGTCAATTCCGCTGACCCCGTCCAGAAACAGGTCTGTTACGACGAGGTCGTAGCGCCCCCTGCGGATTTCCATCAGGGCGCTCCTCCAGTCAGAAAAGGCGCCGACGGTGAAGCCCAGCGCGCCAGCCAGCTCGGCAAGGGTCTGTCGCCTGCTGGCGTCAGCGTCAACTATCAATATCTTCTCTTGTCGCTGAGTGCCATCCGTCTCCATCGCTCGCGCTTATCCTTCTTGACGAGACCTGAAGTACACAGGGCTACTCTTCTTGAATTCACGAACGCTGAACAGAAGCCGGTTTTCTTCGCTTCCTATCCTGCGAGAGATCTCTGCGGCAAGTCTCTGGCAGTCATCCTTTGTCCTGCCGTGAATCATCGCGTAAAGGTTGTAGGGCCACGACTGGCTGCTCTCCCTCAGATAGCAGTGACTGACCGCAGGATATGAGGCAATCACCTTCGCTGCCTCCTCAGCCCTCTCCTCCTCGATTCGCCACACAGCCATCGCATTTGCCGCGAAACCGAGTTTCCGGTGCCTGACAACCGCTCCAAATCTCCTCAACATCCCTTCGCGCCGAAACCGCTCAATCGCACCGAGAAGTTCTTCTTCAGTGACTCCCAGCCGTCTCGATAAGTCCTCGAAAGGAGTCAGGCTTTCCGGGATGTCGCCGGCAATAGCCGCGACGATTCTTCTGTCATCCGCCGATAAAACCATTTCGCTCACACAAATCGCTCTGGGGCCAACTACTCAGCGTCCAGTCATAAACCGCGAGTCCTCGCACGTTCAGACGCTACTCGCTAACCGCCCGACCTGAAGCACGCTTGCGCTTTGTCACCCACAGAGCGGCCACTCCGGCTCCGACATACTCCTGTATCTCCTGGCCTTAAAGGTTTTGCTGTTGGCAGGTTTGGGAGCCTAAACGAAACACCAAAAGCACGATACATGCCAAAGAAGAGCGCCGCTCTGAGACCTTTTGCCCTGCCAATGTTATCCCGCGACCATGGGCAGGGATGGTCGCTCTGTTCGCCCCTCGCGTATCCTGAGTAAAACTGCCCAGACCCCCTGCTGCGCAAATTTGCGCACTCGCCGTTTCTCGCGCTCGCTTAATGGCTTGCAGGTACGCGCATGATTCGCTCGCTAACTTATTCTGCCACCGGCTCGAAACGGACATTCAACTTGAACACCTTTTTCGCTGGCAGGTTAAGCACCTCGGCGCCGGGCACTCGTGTCCCTATCTCGTGCAATATTCGTTCCATTTCGTTCGCGGACTCCGCGACGACGGTGAACCAGAGATTGAATTGTCCCTCCCTCTGGTAGTTGTGGGTAACCTCCGGATAGGAGCTGACGATGGCGGCTACCGACTCCGCCTCCTGCTCAGGAACTCTCATCGCCACGAGGGTTGTGACGCAGCCGAGCTTATGAGAATCGAAATTCCCGCCTATCCTGCGAATCAGCCCCGCCTCCTTCATGCGCATCACCCTTCGGAACGCCTCCTCCTCCGTACAGCCGGCTCTCTCGGCGATCGCCGCGTAAGGCCGGTGAGTCAGCGGAAAATCTTCCTGGATGAGGGCAAGAACCTTTTTGTCAAGATTGTCCATGGATTGTTCACGCATGTTCGGGTTTCGACATGTTCTGATTCACGCGGACGCGGGAGGAGAAAAAAAAGTGGAGCGTACCCTTAACTTTTGGCCCGCTGCGCGTTAGCGGCGCAACAGTGACCCGCCGCGCCCGCGACCTCCGGCGGGCTTTCAACGCAAACTGAGCGGGGCAACTGCCGCCGGCGTGCTCAAGCCATGATTCCAAATTCGCCGACCTGAGGCGAAGCCAGCCTCTGGAAATCCTCAAAGCTCATCTTCACCGTGTCTGTGTGCGTGCCGGCATTGAACACGACTTCCTTGCACGTCGTCAGCCGCTTATCCAGCCAGAGCGGGAGACCGTAGAGATTTCCGAAGGGTGGCATGGCACCAACCTCGCAGTCGGGGAACAGGTTGGCGAATTCGGGTTCCTGTGCGACCTCCGCCTGGCTGGCGCCGAGCAATTCTGCCAGGGCTTTCAAGTCAACTTTCAGGGCCGCGGGGAGCGCTGCAAGAACCAATTTCCCGTCTGCCTTGACCACCACGGTCTTGATGACGTACCGGCCGCGCTCGTGCTCGACGGCCGCCACCTCCTGAGTAGTATAGACCTCGGGGTGGGTGACATGCTCGTACTTGACCTTCTCCTTCTCCAGGAATTCCAGCAGTTTTTTTGCGATAGCCATTTTCCCATCTCCTCCACTTCCTCAAGTTTTATCTCAATTATCCAAAAGGACGCTCAACAGTGCTCTGATTCACAAATCCTGTCCCCCGCCGAAGGCGGGGCGGGATTGCACAGGGTTTTCAGTTTTTTCTCGCCAAGACGCTAAGTACAGCTATTCATAAATACGACGACCAACCCCCACAGACTGTGGAAGGTGAATGAGGCCGGGTGCGCCGGCCATCCGTGCCGGACTTCAGCCGGCACTACCCTTTAGCCACCGTCTTCAGGCGGTGGTATGGGGGTCGCGAGGCTCATGGATCGAGCCGGCTTCAGCCGGGCTTCTCGATGAGCGGATTCATCCCGAAATACGTCACCGAATTTGTGAAATGGAGCGCTAAGACGCCAAGAGTTCATATGGCGTCCTCCTTTGGGTCCTTCGCGGCTTTGCGAGAGCCCTCCTTCTCGCCACGTAGTGCTTATTTTCAGGGCAGTTGCTCGGTCCAACGAAATCGTTGGAGCTTCCGCTGTCGCTCTTTCGCCAGAAATCACCCCGGGGGCCATTTCAGGGTCCTGCCGCCGAGGAAATGCATGTGGAGGTGGTGTACTGCCTGACCCGCATCCGGCCCCGAGTTCACCACAAGTCGGAATCCGCACTGGTAAACCGAATAGTCTTTTGCCAGTTGCTGGCTGACGATGAACATGTGCCCGAGAAGGTCCCGGTCGCCTTCCTCGGCTGCGGTAACTCCGGCAATGTGCTTCTTGGGGATAATCAAGATGTGGACCGGCGCCTGCGGATGGATGTCCTTGAACGCCAGAACCTTCTCGTCCTCATAGACAAGTTTGCTGTCCATTCGCTTCTGGGCAATCTCGCAGAAAATGCACTTTTCCATGTCCTGCCCTTTCTTCTGTCTTCGGCTCGCGCGTCAGCTCCGACGACCCAATCGCTCCGCCGGGGCGTAGGCACGTAACGATGTCCGCATCGGTGAAAGTCGAAGAACCCTTTCTCGCAAAGCCGCGAAGGACGCAAAGGACCACGCCCCATGGATTCCTGGCGCCTTGGCACCTTAGCGTCTTAGCGAGAAAAAACATCCATCGGTCCTACTTTGAAAGCGCCTTTACAATCTCTCTCCCGAACGCCACCGACGCGGGCGGGCCGTTCGCCGTGATGATTTTCCCGTCAACCTGTACGTCTTTTCCGGTGTATTTGGCCCCTTTCGCTTCGAGCTTGCTCGCCTCACTTTTCCAGACCGTCGCCTTCTTCCCTTCCAGAATCCCCGCGTTCGCGAGAGTCACCGGAGCGATGCAGATGGCACAGACGAGTTTTCCCTTCTGGACGGCGTCCTTTGCAAGCGAATGAGCCGTCGCGTCATCCCAGTATTCCGACGCACCCGCTCCGCCCACGAAAATCACCGCGTCGAAATCGTCCGCCTTGACATCTTTCAGGAGGACATCGGGCTTGACCTTCTTCCCCCGCATACCGGTTGCGGTATTGAGGCTTGAAGAAGCGACGACTACCTTCGCGCCAGCCTTTTCAATGACCAACTTCGGCTCGGAAAGCTCCTCGTCCCGGAAACCCTTGCTTGCGATAACCATCACGACTCTCTTCCCGGTGATTTTCGCCTCGCCGGAGGGTTCCGCTTCCTCGGCCTCCTCCTTCTTGCACCCTCCGAGGAGTACCGCGGCGCAAACCACCGCCAGCAAAGCCAACACGGGCCACAAAGCTCCAGCACACGCGCTTTTCTTGGTCATCTCAAAATACCTCCTTCCAAGACCAAATTCCTTTTTCGTTCGGCTATTCTCGTTTTTTTTGCACCCGGGTTTGAGAATTACCATTCGGCGAGCGGCAAGTGCCGCTCATTTCGCCAATCGCAAGAGATTCCAATCGTCCGTCGAGTACTTGTCTCTCCGAAGGCGCTCTGCCATCTCCAGTTCCGAGTTCGTCAGGGGCGCCGGGTCAAGCGTCACTCCGAGCGCCCAGGCGAAGCCTTCCCCCAGGGCAGCGACAATCTCGGCTCTTTGCGGCTTTCCGCCGAGGATTTCTTCGAGGCACACAGCCGTCTTCGCCATCGGACTCTCCGGCGACTGGCGCTGCTGCGACAAGCCAGAGCTGCGTCCTTGCATTCCGGTGCTGCCCGGCGGAATCAGCGCACACATACTAACAAAATCTGACGAAAATAGCATCGAGCCTTGATGCAAAATCCAGCCTTTTTTCCGGCGCTGGGCGCTCCCGGCGAGCTTCCTTCCGTTGTAAAGGATGTCATAGACTGTCGGATTCCCAAAGCAGACATTTGCTGTTTGCATTTTGCTGGATACTTTCCTTTCGTCCCGCCCCAGAAGCGATGTCTCAATTCCGAGCTCCCTCAGCCCTTCCGCAAGAGCCTGATTGACCAACCGATAGCTTTCCAAAACCGAAAGCCTCTTTCCTGACCCCCGACCCCGGAACCCAAAATCCTCCGGAAAGACAACCGTGTGGGTGATATCGCATTTGTGAAAAACCAGCCCCCCGCCCGTTATCCTCCTCACAACCGGAACGTCTCTCTCCCGACAAAGTGGCAGATTCACGTCCGCCTGCGCATCCATCCCATACCCGATGGAAATCGAAGGCTTCTCCCACTCGTAAAACCGCAGCGTCGGCGGTGACACCCCTTCGATGCAGCGCATCAGCACCGCCTCATCCACTGCCATGTTCATGGCGGCCTCCGTCTCGGTGTACGAGACGAATCGCCATGAAAGTTCAGACACCGAAGTGGCTCTTTTCCTCATTCTCTTGGTTTTCAGCGTTTCTTACAAGGGAATCGCGCCAGACGGGAGCACCGGCTGGGGTTCGCCCGGGATAACAGTGAATTGAGGCTCACGCTTCTTCGCGGTAGAGCGAAGAGGCATCGAGAGTGACCGCGTGGTCAGTTGCGGCCCTGTTTCAAGACCGCCTGAACCGTTCTGGCCAATTCCTGCATTTGGTACGGCTTTGCAACAATGGCCCGAAAGCCATGCTCCCTGAAGTTCGCCATGATCGGGTCATTCGCGTACCCGCTGGAGACAATTGCCTTCGCGTGAGGGTCAATTTTCAGTAGCTTCTCAATCGCCTCTCTGCCTCCCATGCCACCCTGGACAGTCAGGTCGAGGATGACGACGTCGAAGGGCTCCTCCGAGCTCCTGGCCTTTCGGTACATCTCTACGGCCTCCGCTCCGTCGGCCGCGAGCTCCACCTGGTAACCGTAGCGGCGGAGGATATCCCCGGCAAGCATTCGGATTGGCTGTTCGTCATCCATAACGAGAACCTTGCCGTGCCCGACGAGGACCTTTTCAAGGGCAGCCTTCCTTCTGGGGATTCTCTTTTCGGAGGCGGGGAGATAGATGCAGAAGGTTGAACCTTTGCCGATTTCGGACTCGACGGTTATGCACCCGCCGTGGTTGGTGACTATCCGGTGGCTCGTCGAGAGACCGAGACCGCTACCCTTTTGCTTCGTGGTGAAAAACGGGTCGAATATCCTGGAAAGGTGCTCCCGGGGAATGCCGATTCCGTGGTCTTCGATCACCATCTTCACATACTTTCCTTCCCGAAGGGGGAGGCTTCCCTTGGCGCCGACGGTTATATTTTCGGCGCCGACTTCGATTGCCCCTCCCGCGGGCATCGCCTGGACAGCGTTGATTGTCAAATTGTTGATGACCTGGTTAACCTGCCCCTGGTCAAGCTCCGCTGGCCAGAGGTCCGGAGCTATGGAGAATTCGCAGGCGCAGTTGGAACCTCTCAGCGCGAACGTGACCGACTCCCTCAGCAGTTCCGCTACGGAGCACAGCTTTCTGATCGGCACACCCCCGCTGGAGAAGGTGAGGAGCTGCTGTGTGAGGTCTTTCGCCCGGTGACACGCTTTTTCCGCTTCGGTGAGCCTCTCAAAAATCTTCTCTTCGGGACTGCAGAGGATTCTCGCGAGGCTGATGTTGCCGAGGATCAAGGTGAGGATGTTGTTAAAATCGTGGGCGATACCGCCGGCGAGGATCCCGACGGACTCGAGTTTTTGGGCGTTGAGAAGCTGCTCCTCCATTCTCAGTCGTTCGGTAATGTCACGAAAGACCAGGACAACGCCGATGGTGTTGCCATCTCTATCGCGAATGGGAGAGCCGCTGTCGGCAAGTCTTCTCTCCGTGCCGTCTCGGGCAATGAGAAGCGTGTCGTCGGCCAAACCGACGATGCCGCCGCTTGCCAGGACTTTTTCTACGGGGTTCTCGCAGCGCTTACGGGTTCTGGCATTGATGATGTGGAAAACTTCGGCCAAGGCGCGCGCTTCCGCTTCCTCCTGGCGCCAGCCCGTAACCGTTTCCGCAACCTTGTTCATCAGGGCGACCTTGCCCTGCGTATCTGCCGTGATGACCCCGTCGGCGATGCTGAGGAGCGTTACGTTGAGGCGCTCCTTCTCTGCGGCGAGGGCCTCCTGCGCCTTCAGTCGCTCAATGGCCGCTCCCAGTTCCATTGCTGCGTTTTCCAGCATCCTCACCATCTGCAGGGGGACCATGTTCTCGCGAGGATCGGCAACGTGGATCAGGCCAAGCAGCCGTTCCTCAAGGCGGATGGGGATCAGCGCCACGGTCTCGTATCCGAACTCGTTGCAGGCGTTGCGAGTGCGGCCCTTCTCTTCCTCTGACACGGTGGCCAGGAAACGTGTTGTCCCGTTCATGTAGAAAGAGCCGCCTTGTGTGTAGAACGGGAGCTTCGGATCAATCTCCCCCTTGATGACATTGATACACATGCACCTGTCAGATTTGATCGAGAGCGGGCTTTCTAATTCATAGAATCTCTCGCTGAAGCCCTCGTAGGCCTGGTAAGGGATGTTGCCTTCTTCGTCCAAAAGGCGGATTCCCACGGCGGCGCACCCGGTGTAATTCCGGATTTCCCCCACAAATTCTTTGAGCAGCGGCAGCATCTCCGTGTGCCGATTGGCGATTACGAGCAAACGGTGCGAAAGCCTGAGCGCCTCCTCTGCCCGCTTGCGCTCGGTGATGTCGCGTCCGTAGAGGTTGACGTAGCCCGCCTCCGCGATCGGCACAACGTCGAATGACAACACGCGGCCCGCGTGTTCTTCCTCGACGCGTCTCTTAGACCCGGAGGCAAAAACTTCTTCGATCAACCGACGCCAGCGTTCTGGGACGAGTTGACCGACGCCACAGTTCCAGTCCGCCAAGAGCGGCTGTCCTGCGGCGTTTGCATATAGCAGTGTGCCGTCCGCCGCGACCCGAAAGATGGGGTCTGGATTCTCGGAGGGAAACTTCGCCAGATTCCGTATCTCTTCCTCCGCGCGCTTGTGCTCGGAGCTTTCGATAAGTCGCCACTCGCCCTCTTGCCTGATAATGGCGAATTGATGGTTGGACACCACATCTATGACTTCGGACGCATTACATTTATCGAGACAATAGGAGCAAACGGCGATCATACGGTGTTGGCCGATGACGCTGTTTACCGCAGCTTCGTAATCAGCGAAATCTTTCCAGTCGCTTTTTTCAAGCCAAAAAGTGTTTCCGGTGAGGCGAAGGCCATCAAACCCATTTCTCAGAGCCTGTTTCTCCTTCTCCACCCAACCCTGTAGCACCCCGCTGCAGTCGAATCTACCTGATTTGGTGTACCACTCGCCGGCGTCGAGTATCTCGACCTGACCCTTCTTGATATAGGTATCTAAGTTCTTTACTACCTTCTTCAAGGCCCTGCTGGCATCTTCGACCCTTAACGGTTCCGAAGTAACCCACATGCAGAATTCGTTGTTTTGCAATCCTGCCTTGAAATACGGTACCAGAATGTCAATCAAGTCGTCCTTGGTCTGATAAAACTGGCAAAAGTGAGTCCCCCACGGAACGTCACCTATCACAGGGATCCCCGATTCTCTCAGTTGCTTTTCCATCTTGACCACCTCCTACTGTTGCGTCAGGGAGAATGCCTGTTGATGAAAGCACCTTTTCAAAAGCAGGACAGGCGATTCCGGTTCCTGTCGAGCTTCGCAAGTTTTCCTGTGGTCGCTCAGCCTATCTCTTCTCGGGTGGTTCGATGAGGCGGTTGATGAGACTCGCGGAGTAGGCGGCGCCGAAGCCGTTGTCTATGTTTGCTGGGTCTTCACCTTCGCACCCATCCCGCGACCAATCGAAATCGAGGGCTTTTCCCAGTCGTAGAAGCGCAGCGTCGGCGGTGACACCCCTTCGATGCAGTGCATCAGCACCGCCTCATCCACTGCCATGTCGAGTGCCCCTCCTCCGGCTTTGCCGGCGATCAGCCGCCAGCAGGGCCACGGGCTCGGCGGTTCGCGGAGAGTGCGCGGCCGCACGCGCGATGGGACAGCCAGATATGGAGGACAGGGCGATGACGAGGGAAGGAGGGCTTCACCGGCCTCAGCTTCGCCGCTTTGAGGCATGACCAATGAGGGTCGGAGCCCGGGCTGAGACAGTGACCTGTCGCTTTGGACAATGGGCATCGGTTTTCCAATCCGTCGCGGGCGGGCGCCTCACGATTGCCCCGACGTGTCCTATTTGGACAGCAGGCGTCTAATCTTCTCCAGAGACTCCCTGGCGAAGCTGATGCCTAGAGCACGGGAATCTGTTGGCGTTTCGGACGCGCGGGTGCGGGACAGGTTCGGGAGGAACCTCCTCTCGAACCCAGCGATTGAAGATAGTCGCTGTTCCCCTTTTCTACCTTTCTTCATGTGCAGCCTCCCTGAAGCATTTCGCCAAGAATCGGACATTCAGCTCGGGCCTGAAATAGTGCTTCCTCTTGATCCAGATAAAGCCGTCGCCCTTGGTGATCACCGCAACATCGATCGGGCCGCCCACAGTCTCGGCCTGTGGCGTGAGCTTCCGCTTGAATGAGGTCAGACTGATAAGAGTTTCTGCCATCGCTGCGAGATCATCCTTAGGAAGCATCGAAACAACCTCTGTGACGGGATCCACGTACTTCCGTCGCCTGTAGGCTGTCATGCGTGCGACGTGGTGCTTGAGCATCTCAGCGCTGACCTGTTTCAGCTTGGTCCTGTCCTGCTCCGAGACCCCGTGAATATTCTCAGCTATCACGTCCGGGTACTTCTCAAAGAGCTCGTCCAGCCACCCATCGGTTACCATCCTATAGTCCGGATCCACGCCTTCCATGAAGGTGGCAACCATCTCGCTTTGGGCGAATGGAACGATAGTTGCCGTCGTCTTGAAACTGATTTCCGCCGACAGGCGTTCCTCTTCCCTGTACTTCACCTTGCAATTAAGCACAGCTTCGACAGTAAACGACTTGAGCGACGGGAATGTCTCGTCTTCACCGAACCCGGCAACTACGACCCCGGACACCACGTCCGGAAAGATGTCCCTGCAAAACAGGTCCACTGCTATTCCTACGAGCTGAGTCGCGGCGGCCTTAGGGATCGGCAGCTTCTCAAATACTTCCTCCTTCGCTTTAAGGATGACTCTCCGATACTTGTTTCTTATATCCGCGGCATCGGTCTCCGTGAGCGACGGAAGGCGCTCGGCTTTTTCGCACGCCTTGTAGTGCTCAACCACCACATCCGAGGTTATTTGCTCAACTTGCCCTTCAGTAATGCCCTTCTGCTGCTTGATCGCGGATTCCACCTTCTTCACAATTTCCTGGCGCATCAGGCCGAAGTAGCTTCGAACAGCCCGGGCCAAGTATTTGTCCTGCTCCGGGGCCGGGAATAGGCGCCTGGCGCGACCCAAAAAGGCCATGAAGTCGCCAGCGTATTGTTTGAGCCTCTTGAACGTGCGCTCTCCGAGCTTCTTCCTATAGTCCTTGACTATCGTCTCCCACGGGACCCCCATAAGGTAGGCGCTGCCGTGCACCATTATCCCCACGGGCTGCGATCTGGAAAGGCAGAAAAGCTTGTTGGCTGATGTAAAAACTTTCTGCTCTTTTTCTCCGCCCATTGTGACCGCGCTGTCAGCGGCAAGGGCTATCGCCTCCTTATTCATTATCGCAATCTCAGCAGTCATGGTGTCCTCCGAACCGCGTGTTCTCACCGTCCGGCAAAGGCAGCACGATGTCCGAGCGCGTTGAATCCTCGAGCCGAGCCTGACGTCCTCGGCCCGGCAGGAGCCCCGGGGCAGTGCACCCAGTATATCAAAAAAATCCCGCGGGGCGAGAAAATTCCCCTCATTGTTCTCGGGCTTCTTGCGCCAGTCGGTTAATGAGACTCGCGGAGTAGCCGGCGCCGAAGCCGTTGTCAATGTTGACGACGGTGACGCCGGACGCGCAGCTATTGAGCATCGCTAAAAGCGGCGCGACTCCGCCGAAGTTTGCGCCGTATCCCTTGCTCGTCGGGACGGCGATGACTGGTTTATCAACCAGCCCGGCGACGACGCTTGGCAAAGCGCCCTCCATCCCCGCGACGACGATGATAACGCTCGCTTGCCGCAGCTTGTCTGAATGGCTCAGGAGGCGGTGGATTCCGGCGACGCCGACGTCGTAGAGGCTCTCTACTTCGTTTCCGAGCATCCTTGCAGTAACGACGGCTTCCTCCGCGATGTCCATGTCGGAAGTGCCCGCCGAGACGACAAGGATTTTGCCACCGCGTTTGGGCAATGGCTTACGCTCGACGGTGATTGTTCTCGCTCGCTCGTTATAGAGAGCATCGGGGTGCTTTTTCGCGACCGCCTTAAAAACTTCCGACGATGCCCTCGTCGCCAGCAGATTATCTTCCTCGTCGAGGATTCGGTCCACAATCGCCACGACTTCCTGTGTTGTCTTCCCCTCGCAATAGACGACCTCCGGGAAGCCTTTTCGGAGCGTGCGGTGCGTATCAACCTTCGCAAAACCGAGGTCATCGAAGTGCGGCGCCTTTAGCTTCTCGACAGCGTCAGTTAGTTTCACCTTTCCCGACCGAACTCCCGCCAACAACTTTCGCAATTCGTGCTCGTTCACCTTCTCACCTTTCGCTGGTCTGGACTTCTGCGTCCAAGCTCAACTCGCAAATCCTCGGGCCTTGGGCGGGCGATTTGGCTCCTTCGTCGTTGAGCACCGCCCCTCTGCCCTTCTCCGTTGTTCGTTTGCCCGGTCAAGAGCCCGAATGCGTGCGCTCATGTCTTCCGGGATATAGCCTTCTGTGTCGCCGGCCGAGCGAGTTCGGCAAATAGAGCCGCACTTGACCGTCCGGTCTCACGGTCCCGCTCGATTTGTGTCGCGCACTTCTTTCGGATTGCTTACCTGGGGCGCGCCCTGGGCGGCTTGATTCGCCCTGTGGCGTCTCATGTATATCAGCGAGAACAAGAATCCGGACAAGGGAACCACGATTTGCGACAGCACAAACCACGGGTTATTTATCTTATCCATCGTCGGGGTGACCGCCCGCCCCACCCTTTTTTTGATCGGGCGAATCTGCCACGTCGGCTCACGAAACCCGGGCGATACCGCCGCAACGACTGGAACGCAGGACGGAACCTCTGCCCGCGCGCGGACGGGCCAGACCGCAGCAGCCGTCCCAAAAACGAAAAGCCAGTTGAAAATCGCCTCTCTCACTTTCTTCCCTGGCGTATCTTTTCGGCAAAGGCGCGGATGTGCTGGGGCGTCGTCCCGCAACATCCGCCGATGATGTTTGCCCCAGCCTCGACGAGAGCGGGGATGTGCTGTGCCATGTCCTGCGGTGTGTGGTCGAAAACGGTTTTCTCGCCTTCGATTCTCGGCCTGCCGGCATTCGGTTCGGCGAGAATCGCCAGCGTCGTCACCGCCCTCATTTGGCGCACAATCTCGACCATCTCTGAGATACCCACAGTCCCGCAGTTGGTCCCGAGGGCGTCGGCTCCCTCTTCCTCGAGCGCCCGCACCATCTGCTCTATTGCGACACCGAAAATGGTCCGGTATCCCTTCCCGCGGTCTGGCGTGAAGGACATCGAAGCAATCACTGGCAAGCCAGTTTCCTTTGCCGCCCGCACCGCGGCGACCAGCTCCTCGAGCGCCGTCATCGTCTGAATCGCTATTGCGTCAACGCCCTCCGCGAGGGTGAAGACCTGCTCCCTGAAAACCTCGACGAATTCCTCCTGTTTCTTTATCCCGAGAGGATGGACAAGCTCGGCAGTGGGCCCAACATCTCCGAGGACATATCTCTCTTCCCCGGCGGCTGCCCGGGCGACTTTCACTGCGGCAGAGTTTAGCTCCGCGACCTTCTCGCCCAGCCCGTATCTCTCCAGGCACCACCTGTTTCCGAGGAGACTATTGGTCAATATGGCATCAGCGCCGGCGTCTATGTAGGCAGAATGGACTTCCTTGACCCTGTCGGGATGGAGGAGATTCCAGCTCATGTTGCACTCACCCGGCTGAAGTCCCGTTGCGTCGAGCTGCGTGCCCATCGCTCCGTCGCAAACCAATACGTCGTCTCTGATTCTCTCAAGAAGCGGTCTTCTCATCTCGGTTCCTCCGCTGCAACCACGCTATTCATGCTCCGGGGTTCCTCGCGTAGCCGTCGGGATGCTCGACGAGCCACTTCCACGCGCTCTCGATAATCCCTTCCAGGTCCGAATGCCTCGGCTGCCAGTGCATTTCTCGCCGAATCTTCTGCCCATCCGCCACAAGCCTCGCCGGGTCACCAGGCCTCCTCGGGCCGACCTCGACGGGGATTTCCTTTCCGGTAACCTTCTGCGCCGTTGCTATGACCTCCTTGACCGAATGCCCCTCGCCGGTCCCGATGTTGTAAGCGGGGCTGTCCGTTTTCTGAAGGGCGAGGACGTGTGCCGACGACAAATCGAGCACATGCACGAAGTCCCGCACACACGTCCCGTCGGGCGTGTCGTAGTCGTCGCCATTGATGGTCACGCAGGGCAACGACCCCAGCGCCGCCATGAGGACGATAGGAATCAGGTGCGTCTCCGGCCTGTGGTCTTCGCCGAGTGTCCCGGCAGCGCCTGCTGCATTAAAGTACCGCAACGCGACATACTCGATGCCGTGAATCTCTCTGTACCATCTCAAGATTTTCTCGAAGGCGAGCTTTGACTCTCCATACGGATTCGTCGGGACGAGAGGGTCGTCTTCCCTTATGGGAATCCTCACCGGTTCTCCGTACACAGCCGCCGAGGACGAAAACACAATCCTCCTCACCCCGGTCCTCACCATAGCGTCGAGAAGGTCAATCCCGCAGCAGATGTTGTCCCGGAAGAACCTCGACGGATATTTCATCGAGTCGCCAACGAGCGCTTCCGCGGCGAAATGAACAACTGCTTCGATTTTTTCGCTGCTCATGACCTGCCGTAGAAGCCGCAAGTCGGAGAGGTCTCCAAGCACAAACCTCGCGCCTTCAGTGACAGCCTCGCGATGGCCCGTTTGAAGGTTGTCAACGATGACAACCCTCTGGCCCTCTTCGACCAGTTCCTTGGCAACCACACTCCCTATGTAGCCGGCCCCGCCGGTAACCAGGATATTCACCGTCTTTTCTCCGTCCGCTGACGTTTATCAGCCTCTCCCTTTCGGCGAATTTGTACCGTTTCTTGATACAATCCGTCAAGACCATCAATCAACGAAAGCCCTTCCTCATCGTTGAAAGGCCGAAGCCGAAGAGACCTGCCAGGGGTCGGAATGACCGCCGACAGCCGCTATTCATTCATGTCCGGAGCTGCCTGACCCTTGACCGCGGAGTCGAAAAAGCGGACACTTGTGTAACGCCTGAGTTTTGGCGAGAGATCACCGCGGAGAACCTGGCTTGGGCGCATGAGTCGCCGGAGCGACGGCGCCGTTGGGCTGCTGGTTGGATGCGTTGGGCGCCGCGACCTCCAGCGGCCCGCCTGCGCGTGTGCCTCGGCAAGGGAAGGCTGCCCGTCTGGCGCAAACAGGCATTGGACCCGCGAACGCCCTGAGGCTCGCAACGAGGCCCCATGAGCTTTCAGCGGCCGTCAGACCCGGAGGCGCAGAAAATAGAAGGACAAAAAAGTCAGAAAAAGAGACTTGACTCCCCGCTTTTGTAGAAGCCGCTGCAAAAGGGCAGATAACGGCATGCCTCGGCCGGGGGCGGGGTGAAAGCTTGCAGTCGCGCGCCCGCGCCAGATCTGGAGGTCAACAGCGGTCATGTCCGAACCCATGCAAAGGTTGAAAATCCTGTTCCTGTGTTTTGCGAACAGCTGCCGAAGCCAGATGGCGGAAGGATTTGCCAGGCACTTTTTCGGCGACAGGATAGAGGCGTTTTCGGCGGGGATTATCGCAGCGGGGGTCAACGCGGAGACACTCCGGGTCATGGCGGAAATCGGAATTGACATCTCCAAGCAGGAATCCAAGCACTACGGGAGGTTCCTCGACGAGAAATTCGATTACGTCATCACGCTGTGCGACGAGCTGGAGGAGAGCTGCCCCATTTTCCCCGGAAAAGCCACTCACATCCATCTCGGATTCCGCGACCCCGTGACCTCCCCCGGCGTCGGAGAGGACCGGCTCAACCGCTTTCGCCGAACCCGCGACGAGATGAAAACCCGCCTCACTGCCCTTCTCGAAAGGCTCCTCGCCGGAGAGACACCAGGTAACGAGGCCAACAGCGGGCTTTGACAGGATAGTATTGAACGAAGACGGCGGAAGAGCGCACCACAAAGGCACGAAGAGAGGGAAGGGAAAACCTCAACGCGGCTGACGTTCCTGGACCCCGAACAAGGGCTCAGAGCCTTGCCTGTTTTTGTGCGGTTTTGCAGTTCTGATTCATTTCGGACGTGGTTGCCTCACGACCCCCGGGGATGTTTCCAGAGCTTTCCGGATAAAGCTCCACGGCTTCTCTGAGGTTGTCCTGTGCCTCCTCAACCGCCTTGCCCTCGTTGACAACGCCCGGCGCCACGCAATGAGCCACATGCAACTTCTGCTCCTTGACGATCACCGGCCCGAGCCACTCGCACATCCCATGCCTCCTCGTGGACCGCCTCGCAGACGCCTGGAGCGTGGCCTGCCGCTCGCACGCCTCTGAGGGCAGGCACTTCCCAGGAGGGCGTTCATTCCATCACGCTCCTCGCCTGAGTGCCATGAGAGTTCTTTCCTTAACACCAATTATCGTCAGGCCCACAACCTCCCCCCGCTCCTCATCGTATCGCACGATGACGCCATCCCCGACATCCAAACCCGTGGCCTTTGCAGGCTTCCCGACGCTAATGTAGAGGACATCCGCCTCCTCATCATAATCCCAGTCGAGGCGTTCCTTTTTCTCAAGAATCCTTATTGCCTCCATATTACGTGTCTCCTCTTTGACAGCTCATCCGTGAAATACGCCGTCACGATGAATCCGTCACTCTCACTCGCCTCCTTGTAAACGACCACCAGCGTCTTCTCCGATACCGGTGTGCTCGCGTAACGTCTCGCTGACAGAAGCGTCCCAAAGTCTCCTGCTTGAATCACCTCCGGCAGCGCGAGTGTCTCGAGAACCTTGTCTCGCTGGCCTTCGATCTCTGGATGCCTTGCCACGATGTGGCGCCATCTTTCCTTAGTCAAGCGAATTGGAACACCGTTCCTCGACCCTATGATAACCAAGTCTCTGTCCTTTCATGTTCTGCAATAGCGAGTCTCGCGGTAATGACGGCTCCGTGCCCATCACCGCCCCCGCACAGCACCTCCCCCCGGCAAGGGAACCCCGCCCAAGGCGGCCGACCTTCCCAGGTCAACACCGTCACTCTGCCGGTTTCGTGCGATAGGTCAGGCCGACGTCTATGAACTGGCCGCCGCCGGTTTGGCGGCAGCGCACGGCGATGAGGTTCTTCCCGGCGCGGAAGCTCTTCAAGTGCTCTGGAGAAAGTGCCTGCTCCTCGTATTCGGTGATGTACCCTTCGCGCGAGAGAACAAGCGCCCCGTTGACGAAAACGTCCATATCCTCGTCGTGGCTGAAGGTCAGTCGGGCTTGCGAGACGGGGCCCGGAACTTCGAAAGATTTCCTCAGCCAGATGTCGGGTGTAGTCCAACCGGTTCGGATGGCTCTGGCTTGAGGTCCAGGGAGACTTCCCGGGTCGTGCCCGAATCCTGCGGCACCTTCCTTCCACTGCGAATCGTCGAACTCGGGCTTCTCCCATCCCTCGCCGGGGTCTGCGAGCGTGAACTTCCATTTTTCTTCGCCGCGGCTTGCAGGCTTGATTGCCTCAACCCAACTGACCGGGACGACGGGCTTCGCGGAAGCTTCAGCGGCAGCGCGGTCAATGGGCTTAGCGGTCACAAGCACTACCGTCGGGTCAACGGCATACCTTCCCATCCTGTCGCCGTAGAGGGCGAAGCCCCCTTTCGCCGAGGCGTCGCCCGGCACCTCGAACGCAATGGAAAGGACTCGCTGCTCCCCCAGCTTCTGGATAATCGGCGCCAGCTTATCCCCGGAAACCTTAACGCGAGTCAGATACCCATAGGAACCGGGGTCTTTTCCGCAGGCGTGAGACACGATACCTCTGGCATCCGCCGGGTCGTCCTCAAAACGCACTTTCTCCACGGCGACTCCGTTCAGGAGAACGCTCACCTCCGTCGGCCATTTTGTGGTATTGGTCTGCGGGTAATCCGCCGGCTTCTTCCGAGACCACGGCAGGTCGGCCATTCGCGCATCAACCTTCCCAAGCCCTGCTCTCGCGGCGCCCTCGAATAGAACCTCGATGCTCTGAGCCGACAAAACGTCCACTCCTTCCGGCAGGTTCACCTCGTAAACAACTTTCCCGCTTCCCAACCCGCACACTTTTTCAGGATATTGGCCGTGCCATTCCTTCTCCCACGCGGAGTCAGCATAATCGCCTGGGTCGAACCGGAGGACGCACGTTTTCTCGTCGGGAAACTCTCGCCGCGCCGGTGGTTCCCTGTAAACGTCAACGTTCACGTAATTCCTCGCCAGAATTTCTCCTCCGGCATCTTCCACCCAAACCGCCAGCGTCGCGACCGACCGCTCCTCGGGCATCTTCACCGCCAACGTGTGGACTTTGGTCACTGAATATTGCATGAAAGTCACCGGCTTCGACCCGACGGTGTATTCCTTCTCCTTCCCCCACTCATCCGTTCCGGACAGCCGCCATTTGAGAACGCCCTGCTTGACGTTTTTGGCAGACCAGTGGCTCATGTAAATGTCGGCGGAGAAATCGCTTCCCGGCAAAAGCGTCGCGCAGGGCGGCGAATCAATCACAACGAAGTCCGGCGAATGAATGCTCGCGACCGTGAAACGGGGGAAAAGCTCCTCGTATCCGTAAACCTTCGGCTTTCGGTCGTAGTCCATCAAGCCGTTGTGCTCCCACTCGATGTCCTGAAGCTCCGTGTAGATATATCCGCAAACCTTGTCGTGCAGGCGAAGCTCGTTCGTGAGGTACTTGAGGCACCACGAAATATCCTTGTCGCCCATTCCGGCGCTGATTCCGCCGTATTCGCTGTTTATGACGGGCTGGGTCCCCTGCCTGTATTCGCCGATGAAATTGTTGCTCGACCCCGGAAACGCTTTCTTCACAAAGTCCGCAATGTGGTCTCTCGCGTGCTGATAGTCGTTGATATAGAAATGCCAGCTATTGATGTCGGTCTTGACGTGGTCGTAGTTGCAAGCGGAGTTGTCCTCGATGAGCCGCGTCGGGTCCAGCGACTTCGCAAGATCGTACATCTCCGCGACCCACTTCTGCCCTTCCGGCGTGCCGTGCTGCTGGAGACCCCATGTCTCGTTGAAAAGGCACCACGAAATGATTGACGGATGATTGAAATCCCGTGCAATCGCGCTCTCCAGCGTCGTCTGCCAGTTCTTCCGCGAGACCTCGTCGTAGCGGGAGAAACTCGGCATATCGCACATGAGCATCACGCCCAGCTTATCCGCCCAGTAAATCAACCGCGGGTGCGGGACCTTTATGTGAATGCGGAGAAAATTCAACCCGAACTCCTTCGTCTTCTCTATGTCGAGGCGAGCGTCCCCGTCGCTGGGAAAAGTATATACGCCGTACGGATTGAACGACTGGTCGAGCGCACCGAGCAGATAAATCGGGCGATTGTTCAAGAAGATGTACTCGTAATCCTTGCCGACGAGCTTGGCGGTCGAGACCTTTCGCATCCCGAAATACGTCTCGACCACATCCTCCAATAGCCTTCCCTTTCTCAGAGAGACTTTTACGCCATACAAATTCGGGCTGTCTATGTCCCACAATTTCGGGCGAGGGATTTTCACCTCCATCACGACGGTGTTATCCCCCGGCAAAAGAACCGTCCTGTGGCGCACCGGGCGGAAATCGCCCTCGCCCCCCGCCGGAGAGAACGTCACCTCGAAGTCGCCTCGTCCGCCGTCGTTGTAAACGACGATGTCGAACAACGCCACCTTCTCGTCAATATCGGGCGTGATTCTGACCTGTCGGATGTGGGACCGACCAGCGCCTTCCAGGTAAACCGTTTGCCAGATGCCGGAAGTCGGCGTGTACCAACCCGTCTGCTTCCCCGTTGGAGTTCTCGGATCGGTCGTATCGAAAGCACGAACGGTGACCGTGTCCGCCCCGCCGAACGTGACCGCGTTCGTAACGTCAAACTGGAATGGCGAGTAGCCGCCGGTATGCTCGCCGATGAGCGTCGAGCCAATCCAGACCTTCGCCTCCCAATCCACCGCACCGAATTTCAGGAAGACCCTTTTCCCCTTCCACGAAGACGGGACTTTGATTTCTCTCTGATACCACGCCGCCCCCTTGTACGCGACATCGCCAATCTCCGACAGCTTGCTTTCCCACGGGAAAGGCACGAGAATCCGTCGAGAGAATTTGTGCTGCCCCGGCGCAAACCACTTCTCTTTCTCACCGACCTGCTGGGAGTCGAAATCGAAGTCCCAGTTTCCGTTGAGGTTCAGCCACGTCTCCCTTTGAAAATCCGGTCGCGGGTGCTCAGGATGCGGAATCACGTCAGCCTTCGTAGAAGCTCCGAAAACCAACGTCGCGGCCGAGACCAGAACCATGAGAACCTTGCCACTCAGGCGCCGAGCGTCCCTTGCTGGAAGCGCGCGGCCCCACGACACAGGCCTCAAGACTTCTGAGCCAGCAGACGCATGCAGTCCAGAGAAAGTCATTTGTGTTACCTCCCGATGATGTGGAATTGTCAAGTCTCTTTACGGAAAGATACTTCAATTTCGGCTCACTTGCAAAACCCATTCCGACGAGGGCAACAGGGCCGGCTCACCCCTCAGGCGGGATAGATTTTGTCATCGCGCTATGTCCATCTGGCGACCCGAAGAACGCCAGCGCGACACCCCGCGCCGCCTCCAGCACCTTGTCCCGGAACGACCCCTTCGCCCCGTCGGGAACCCCTCGTCCCCGACTGCTCCTGCACCCACCACGGCATACGCCCAAGGGGTTCCGTCAACGGCCCGGCGGAGTTCGGCTTTGCGTGCGCGTCGTCGTTCGACTATCCTTCCCCGGGGTCGCTTCCTTTTTCGTCTCCTTCGGGGCAGGCCTCAAGTAGCTCTGGACATTAGCCTCCTTCATCAGTGCCGTCAGCCACTCCGTGAAAGCCTCCCGCCCCTTCTGAGTCGTCATCGTGTCGTACTCCTTGTCCTTATCCTTGCCAAATTCCTCGTCGGAAGGCGGCTTCACTTCGCTGACCGCATAAAAGAGGCGGCCTTTCTGCGTTTCCATCGGGTAGCCGACCTTTCCCGGCTCCTGCTGGAATGCTGAGAAGGCGAGTCCGCTCGCTGTGCCAATCCCCTGGATGTCCGAGTCGCTTCGCCGAAAATACCCGCTTTCCTCGACTTTCAGTCCCAGCTCCTTGCACGACGTCTCAAAATCCTTCTTTTCTTTGGACATCCTGTCGCTGACCTGCCGGTAAAGCTCCTGCGCGATTCGGCTCGCCAGGTCTTTAGCCTTCTTCGTTTTCGTCTTTTCCGCGGCCTTATCCACAACCTCTTCAAGATCGGAGACCGCCTCTTCGACGACCTGAATTGGCGAGAGAATGCAGTAACCGAGGTCGGTCCGGAAAATCGGGCTGACGTCTCCTAATTTGGTCCCAAAAGCGCGGCTGGCGAAAATGGGCGACTCGCCAACGTAGTCGTCAATCTTATCCTCCTGCGCGAACAGCCAGCTCTCCCGGAGCGTAAGACCATATCTCTGTGCCTGATGTCTCATTCGCTGCGGACGCGAAACGACGAGAACCTGGTTCGCCCGCTCCTGCGCCATCTCGTCGGTCCTTCTTTCTCTCAACGATTCCTCAACCTGCTCTTTGACCTGCTCAAGAGGCTTAACGTTCCCCTTTTCGTCCTTGTAATGTTCTTTGGTATCCTCGTACTCTTTCTTGACCTGCCCCTCAGTGATTTTCAGTTCCTTCTCGAACGGTGCCTTCTCCACCATCAGGTATTGCGCTTTCACTTTCTTCGGCTTCCGGAACTCCGTGCTCTTCTGGCGGTCGTAGTAGCTGAGTACCTCTTCTTCTGTCACATCAATCCCCGCCGGAACAACCGAATGCTCTTTGACAAATCGGTCAACTTCCTCCTGAAGAACCCCCGCTCGGACAGCCGCGTCTTTCAACTGCTGAGTCCTCTGCTTTTCCGCGGCGACTTTGCGCACCTCCTCAAAGGGGGGAATCTGCGCTTCCACCATGCGCACAGGGCTGAGCACACAGTACCCTTTGCTCGTCTTGATGATCGGGCTTGCCGCGCCCACCGCAGTGCTGAAAGCTGCCTTCCTGAACTCCGGCTCCTTCGCTACCTCCTCGTTCACATCCCCCTCCTCAGGAATCAAGCCGCTGCTCTGGAGCACAAGCCCATTCTTCTGTGCCACCTCTCTCATCGCCGAGCCGTCCGTCAACGTGAACAGCTTCTCTGCCTTCTCCCTGGCCATCTCCTCCGCTTTCTGATTCTTCAGAATGCGTTCGAGCTGCGGCCGAACCTCCGCCAGCTCCGGCGCCTTCCCATCCGCCCCCGCAAAAGACGACTTGTTTTCTTCGTAATACTTCATAAGCTCGTCGTCGGAGACCGTCGCCTTCTCCACGAACTCCTTCGTCTCCACCGTCATATACTGCACGGCAACCTTCCTCGGCACGCGGAACTCATCCCTATGGCTGTTGTAGTACTCCTCTCCCTGGCCCGTCACCTCAAAAGCTGGCTCAAGCTCCGCCGCTTCCACCGGGTGAAACTTTATCTTCCTCTGCTCCTTCTGGTAGTTGTACTGCTCTCGTAGTTCCGCCGGAGGCGCAACCACCGTCTCCGCGACCAGCCGCTCCAGTTGCCCTATCCTAATGTTGTCGCGAACAAATGCCGCAAACTCGTCCTCGGTCATGCTTCGACGGTACAGGTGATTTCTGTAAACAGCCTCGTCGAAAGAGCCCTCCCGCGTGAACATCGCCCGGATGCTCTCCCTCACCTGGGACATTGGCACAACAATCCCCCACCGGTCCGCCTCTCGCAACTCAGCCACTCTCCGCCACGCCATGTCCTCAACAACTTCGTTGCTAACCACCTGTCCGTACATGTACTCGATTTCCCTCGCGCGCTGCTGAGCAGCCTGCCACTGAAGACGAAAATCCTTGAGCGAAACCTTCTTCCCGAAAACCTTCCCAACGTACCTCGCCGCTCGCCCGCCACCGAACCGCGTCCCCCAGAAAATGAACGTCACCACAACCGCGACTATGATGACCCACCAGATAACCTTGACATTCTTGCGAATGCCTCGCATCAAGCCCATTTGCTCTCACCTCACATCAGACATCTACACTCTGAAACGTTCCCGCCAAATCTCGACGGTGATTTTTCTCAGCGGGTTGCAGCCGCTGAGCAAGATTGGCATCGCGGGCTCCGCGCCAGCTCTGCCCGCTTCATCAAGCAACGACGCGCCGGGATTCCCGACGCCGCTTGCTTTCTGCCGTATATAGCATACCCACCAACTCGCTTCAATCCCTTTCGTGCCCGGCGTGTGGCTCCGTTCCAGGGGGACCGGTGCCATTGTGGCTCGTGCGGCCACAGGAAGCAGCTGGCCTCGATAAGCGCCCTGACCAACGGCCCTCCTGCCGGCTTCCAGCCGGCACCCGTCTTCAGCCAGATTCCACGACCAACCCGCAGCCGCACCCGCCGCACCCATGACCGCGGCCAAAACCAGAGCAGGAAAAACACTCCGACAAGCCCTGCTTCGGCGCAGGAATCGGCAACGTCGAGGCAATGGTATTGCGCAGACGCCTTGCGGGGAGTCTTTCCAGCCTTCCCTAAAAGGGGGGTGCTCGCTCGACTCAGATGATGCGCTGCGTAGAGCCCGGCAGCGCCGGAAGGCGCCGCACCCCTTTGCTGAAGGAGGGAGCACACGACTACACTGCGCGCTGGAGGACGGTGTCTTTGGGATATTCCTCGCTTTTATGCGGGTAATCGAGGCTGTAATGGAGGCCGCGGCTTTCTTTCCTTGACAGAGCGGAGTCTATTATCAACTCCGCAACCATCGCTATATTTCTCAACTCAACCAGCTCCGCCGTCAGAATAAAGTCCCAGTAGTATTGCCGAATTTCCTCGTTGAGATTGGCGATTCTTCGTTTCGCCCGAGAAAGCCTCTTGTCGCTTCGGACAATCCCTACGTAATCCCACATGAGCTGCCGGATTTCCTTGAGGTTGTGGGAGACGACTACCGCCTCGTCGCTGTCTCGAGCGTTTCCCGGATTCCACGGCTCAATCGCCCGGAACTCCTTTTCTTCCCTCAGAATTTCCTTCGCCCGAGCCCCCGCCTTTGCCGCCACGACGAGGGCCTCCAACAGCGAATTGCTCGCAAGCCTGTTCGCCCCATGCAGCCCCGTGCAAGCCACTTCTCCAATCGCCAGGAGATTCCGGATGCTCGACTCTCCACTGAGGTCGGTCTGGACTCCACCGCAACTGTAGTGCGCCGCCGGAACCACCGGCAGCGGGTCTTTCTCCATATCAATCCCCAGCGAAAGGCATTTCTCGTAAATGTTCGGAAACCGATGCTTCATAAATCCCGGGGGCTTGTTTGTCGTCCTGGGTGTGGCATCGAGATAAACGCACTCCTCGCCGCTCTTCTTCATCTCGTTATCAATTGCGCGAGCCACAATGTCCCTCGGGGCAAGAGACTTCAGCTCGTGGTACTTGTCCATGAATGCTTTTCCCCTCTTGTCTGTCAAGACTGCCCCCTCTCCCCTCACAGCCTCCGATATGAGAAACATGTTTGCCAGGGGGTGATACAGAGCCGTCGGATGGAACTGAATGAACTCCATGTTGGCAATCTTCGCCCCCGCTCGATACCCCATCGCCACGCCGTCCCCTGTCGCAATATCGGGGTTGGTGGTATGCAAATAAACCCGCCCGACGCCCCCCGTCGCGAGAACCGTCACCTTCGCCGAACAGGGAACGACCTTTCCCATTTCCTTATCGAGGATGTACGCCCCAAAACACTTGTTCTCCTTCCAGCCGACGACGAGATTGACCGCTATCCGGTCCTCATAGACCTTGATGTTCGGATTGGCAGCAACCCCGTGCAGAAGAGCGGTCTCGACCGCCTTTCCGGTCAGGTCCGCCGCATGGATGACCCTCCTCTGGCTGTGCCCGCCTTCTCGGCCAAGGTGAAACGACCCATCCTTGTCCTGCGAGAACTTCACACCCAACTCGACCAGCTCCCTGACCCTGTCCGGCCCTTCCCTCACAATCTCACGAACCACCGCTTCATCGCAAAGCCCGTCGCCCGCTCGCAGCGTGTCCTGCACGTGCGACTCAAACGAATCCGTCCCGGAAAGGACGCACGCGATGCCTCCCTGGGCGAGGTTTGTGTTCGACTCAGCCCTCTCTTTTTTCGTGACGATAGACACCGAAGCATACGCACTCGCCTTCAATGCGAAACTCAATCCCGCCACGCCAGTTCCCAGAACAAGAATATCGCTTTCCATCATAGCTTTGCCTCTCAGGTTGCGCAGCGACCTGCACCGTCAATTGAAAAACTCGCCGCCTCTCACAAGAGTAAATCCTACCCGAAAAAGGCCATTCTGTCATTCCCCAACTCGCCTCAGCCGTTGCCCCGACTCCTTTTCATACAACCTCGTGGCGCTGCCCCGCCTTCACGTTGACTTCTGGGGATGTGGTTGGTTACTATTCTTGAAAGAGCTGAGGCTTGTGGCAAATTACCAGCCGGGGTGGTGCTCATGATAAAAATCGGCGAGCTAATCGCACGCAGAGAGCTCATCTGGAACCTCGTCATGCGAAGCCTGAAAATCCGGTACAAAGGCTCCGCGCTGGGATTCCTGTGGACTCTCCTGAATCCGCTGATGATGATGCTCATCTACTGGCTGTTCATCTCAATCCTGAGATTTGAAATTCCCCTCAGCCACCTTCTGACCGGCGTCATCTTCTGGCAGTTCATCGCCATGTGCACGTCTGACGCGGTCGCCTCCGTGAGCGGCTTCCCAAGCCTCGTCAAGAAAACCTACTTTCCGCGAATCGTCCTGCCGCTTTCCATGGTCATTGCCAACCTCATCAACTTCGTCCTTTCGATGATTGTCCTGGGCGTTCTTCTTTGTTTCCTCAACCTCTTCGCCGGGGAGCCGGTTGACTTCACGTTTCTCTGGCTTCTTCCTTTCGTGCTGGTCATCCAGTTTTGCCTCGTTCTCGGCATCGCGTTACTGATTTCCGGCGCCAACGTCTTTTTCCGGGACGTCGAGCACATTGTCGGCGTGTTCCTTCAGGCCCTGTTCTTCCTTACGCCAATAATCTATCCGCTGGCCTTCGTCCGGGAGAGGCTCGCGGGGCTGTCGTCGTCCCGGCTCCTCCTGTCGCTTTACTTCCTCAATCCAATGGCATCGTTAGTTACTCTCTTCAGAAAGGCATTTTTGGGCAAACAACTATTCCCGGGAGGCGAGTTCCTTCCCTCCGAACCGGCGTTTTACGTTTCCCTGGCGCTTTCCGCCGTCATTCTTCTTCTGGGCGGTCGCGTCTTCAGTAAACTGGAGCCATATTTCGCCGACCAATTGTAGTCGAAGCGACGAGGTCCTTGGCCCGATGAAAGCGGTTGAGGTCGTGAACGTATCGAAGAGGTACTTGCTCCGAAAGGAAGCGGGGCGAAGCCTCAAGTCAACCGTCGTCGGCCTCCTCACCGGAAAAAGGATTCGCGAGGACCTCTGGGCCCTCAGAGACGTCGCCTTCTCCGCAGACCAGGGCGAAACCGTCGGGATCATCGGCGCCAATGGCGCCGGCAAAAGCACGCTGCTCGGCGTAATAGCAGGCACAATCACTCCCACCTCCGGGGTCGTCCGCGTCCACGGGAGAATGTCAACTCTCCTCGAACTCGGAGCCGGATTTCACCCCGACCTCACTGGCAGAGAGAACATCTTTCTCAACGGCTCAATTCTTGGACTCTCCCGCAAATACATCCAGGAACGATTCACCGGGATCGTCGAGTTTGCCGGCCTTTCCGAATTCATTGACATGCCCGTCAAGCACTATTCCTCCGGAATGTACGTCAGGCTCGGCTTCGCCGTCGCAGTCGAAGTTGACCCCGACATCCTTCTCGTGGACGAAGTCCTCGCCGTCGGCGACGAGGAATTCCGCAAGAAGTGCATCGCCAGAATGGCCGAGTTCCAGAAAGCCGGAAAGACCATCCTCGTCGTCTCTCATGACCTCGAAGCTGTCAAAAGAATGTGCCACAAGCTCGTCCTCCTCGGAGAAGGCAAGATCGTTCACCTCGGCGACCCCGAAAAAGTCGTCGCGGAGTACCGCCGCCTCGGCCTCCAGGAACAGGACAATGTCGTCAAACGCGAGTGGGGCACACGCGAGGCCGTCATCTCCGGCGTCCAGTTCCTCGACGAAGCCGGCACCGAGAGCCTCCGATTCAAAGGCGGCGAGCCAATCATCGTCAGCATCTTCTACCGCTGTCCGAGGCGAATCGAGGACCCCATCTTCGGCTTCGCCATTTCCGATTACCAGGGACGGATGTGCTACGGCTCCAACACCATTCTTGACGATGCCCCCATAGACCACATTGAGGGGGAAGGGCAGGTTCGTTTAGTCCTTGATTCCCCGCCACTTATGCGAGGAAAATTCTATTTCTCCTTTTCCGTTCACTCCCGCGACCACCAGACCAACTACCACCGCCTCGACAACATGCACTCCATCTGGATTACCTCCGACACCAAACGCGAAGGGTTCATCAGACTGGTCTCAAAGTGGCATGGGCCGTGACAGCAAGCGTTCGGTGTGGCGCCCAGGCACCGGGCGATAAAGTGCTCCTCCAGAGTCTCCACGCAGCGGGGCAAAAATCTGCAAAAAGTAGTTGACATTGGGACGGGGGCCTCTGTAATCTAATTCGTAGAAGCGAAGAATTGGGAGATTGACTCATGACGTAGCCCAAAATGCCCATAATTGAAGCCTTCAATGAGTCCGATCTGTTCGGGCAGGCGATTCTCCTGATTCTCGCTGTCCTCTCCATCATTGCTTGGTCGGTCATCCTTCGCAAGGTTGTTATCTTCCGTTCCGCTAAGGCCGCTTCAGCGAACTTCCGCGCTATCTATCAAAACTATCGTTCCGATCCTCTCTCCCTGATTTCGGACGACGTGCACTTCGACGAGAGCCCCTTCTACGAACTGTGCGACGAAGCCCTCTCCTACCTCTCAGGCAATCTGAAAGAAGTCATGGTCGGCAATCCGAAGCCTTCCCCGAAAAAAGAGATCACGCGTGCAGGGCTTGAGCTCATCGAAAGAAACCTCGACATAAAAATCACAGCTGAGACCACAAGACTGGAGAAGAGTCTCGGCCTTTTAGCGACAGCCTCGAGCGTCAGCCCCTTCCTCGGCTTGCTGGGGACGGTGTGGGGGCTTCTGGTGGCTTTCCAGGAGATGGCGGCGAGGCAGTCAGCAGCCCTGAGCGTCGTTGCGACGGGCATCGCAGAGGCCCTGGTAACAACAGTCGTAGGACTGATGGTGGCCATCCCCTCGCTCGTCATGTATAACTACATGGCATCCAACATCAGGAAGTTTGGAACCGAAATGGAGGGTTTCGCCTCCGAAATTCTCGGCGACATAGAGAAGAAATATCTTAACGCATAGGGGCGAATGGTGCTTTTGCCGCGATTGATGTGGCGAGCGGAGAACAAGGGCAACGGAGAACTGAACTGAGGAAATTCGCATGAGACGATTCAAGTCAACCCGTGAGAGACCGACCGTTAACAGCCAGATCAACATCACCAATCTCGTTGACGTCGCTCTCACCGTCCTGACCATGTTCATTCTCGTTGCTCCGCTCATCGAGAACGGCATAGCCGTCAGCCTGCCCCAAGCCTCTGCAAGCAAAATGGATATTCGCGACGCCGTTAATCTCAAGGTCGCAAAAGACGGCGCGGTTTATCTCGGTGAAAGAAAAGTCGGCTTGAGCGAGCTCGGGCAAAAACTCCGCGCCATGGTCGCCGCCGACGCCAGAGTGCCGGTCAACGTGCTCGGAGACGCGGGTCTCGTTTACCAGGATTTTATTTCCGTGCTTGACACTGTCAGGCGGGCTGGCGTCGTAAACATTGGACTGCCCACAGAAGTGGAATTGAAATCTAAGAAGTGAATCGTCCGGTTTCGTTTCTCATATCGTTCGTCGGACATGCCGCATGTGTCGGACTTCTCCTTTTGACCGCAAAGCCTGCGGGCGACGAACCAATCATGAGGGAGGTGTACCGCGTCAACTTGCTCGCCCCGGGACGACCCGGCCCGCCAGGCCCTCCCGGTCCCCCAGGCCCTGCCGGCGCTTCCGCCGGCGCTCCGAGGAGAGCCACCGGCCAGACCCCGAGCGTCAAGAGGGCTTACGCCGCCCCCAAGCCGGTCTTCCTTGCCCGCACCGTCCCCCGCTGGAATCCTGGTGCAAAGACCGAACGCCTTGACGACATCACCCCCTTGAAAAAATTGGAAAGAGAGCCTCTGCCCCAGCTTCCCGGTGAATGGAACGGCCCAGACGCCGCTACAAGCAAGCTGACCGTCGTGGGCGAGGGCAATTCTGGCTACTCAGGTGGTCCTGGCGGGGGTGGGGGTGGCGGCGGTTCCTACTCGTACGACGCTGTGATAGCTTCGGTTGTCAAAAGCAACTGGGTCAGGCCCTCCCGGGCTGTCGTCGGCGAAAACCCGCCTTCCGTTTCCATCTCCATCCGGATCGCTGGCGACGGCACAATCACCCGAAGGCAAATCACTCGCAGCTCGGGAATCGGCCTCCTCGATTCCTCGGCGATCAAGGCGATTGAGAACTCGAATCCTCTTCCGCTTGGTCTGCCCAGTTACATCAGGGGACGCTATTACGACGTAACAATCGTCTTCCAGGTAACAGATGAAGCGTAACTCGCAAGCATTCTTCCCGGAGTTGAATCGGGGGGTAGCAAAAAAGACAACCAGTTTGACAGGCAAGCTTCTTCCGGCAGCAACACGCATCCTGCTGGTAGTCCTGCTCTTCGGCTTCTCGTTGGTAGCCGGCGCCGCCGAGCACGAGATCTTAATCACCGGCGAGGCGTTTCAGAAAACAAGAGTTGCCCTGCCCGGTTTCACCCGTTCCGGCGCGCCCGATACCAGCGCTGTCACCCAAACGCTTACTGAAACCCTCCGATTCGACCTCGACCACTCCGGGTTTTTCACTGTTGTTCCCGACGGCAGAACCGCCGAGGTCCTCGTCAAGGCAAACTACGTCCTTTCCGGCAACGACATCACTGCGGACTGCTACGTTCATGAGGCCGCCGGGAACAAAGCCCTCTTTGGCCGGCGTCTCACCGGCAAAGCCGACCAGGCCAGACGCGTTGTCCATCGAATGGCGGACGTCATCGTCAAGGAAATGACCCGGGTGGATGGCATCGCTTCTACGAGGATTGCCTTCGTCGCCGATAGCGGCGGAAGAAACAAGAACATCTGCCTGATTGACTACGACGGAAAGAACCTCGTCGAGTTGACCCACGACAAAACCCTCTCCCTCGCCCCCGATTGGTCTCCCAACGGCAAGACGCTTTACTACACTTCCTATCTGTATGGCTACCCCCGCGTCTGCGCGATTGAGTTGGCAACCGGAAGACGCTGGCTCATTTCCTCGTATCCCGGTCTGAACGCCCTTCCGGCAATCTCCCCTCGCGGAGACGAGATGGCATTGACCCTCAGCAAGGACGGGTGCGTTGAGATTTACAGCGCTTCCCTCGACGGCAGCAATCCCCATCGCCTGACCAGAAGCCAGGGCGGCCTCGCGTCGTCCCCCTGTTGGTCTCCAAACGGAACACAAATCGCTTTCGTCTCCAACCGCAGTGGCGGAGCGCAGATTTACGCCATGAACACCGACGGCAGCAATGTCCGCCGCCTCCTCTCCGGGTTCAGCTACGTGACTTCGGTTGATTGGTCGCCCAGAGAAAACAAAATCGCCTTCTCGTCGAGATACCAGGGAGCTCTCCAGATTTTCGTCTTTGACCTCGACCGCCGCGTGGTCAGGCAGGTGACTTTTGATTCTGCTTCTCACGAGAACCCGTCTTTTGCTCCAAACGGCATTCATATCGTTTACGTTGCGACAAGCGGCTATGAGTCCGACCTCTATATCGCAGATACGAGAGACCTCGAGTCAAAACCGTTCAGGCTGACCTCTCTGACGGGTGATGAAACCTACCCCGCGTGGTCGCCGGTCGGTTATTGAGGCCGGGCGCTGATTCACGCAGCGCCCGCAGGCAAAACGAGAAGAAACGTGCTAAAATGGCACAAAGAAAATGAATCAGAAGGAGGAAGGGTAATGAGAACGTGTATTTCCGCACTTGGAGTAGCCGTTCTGGCTCTGGCTGTGGTTCTGTGCCCCGGATGCAAGAAAAAACCGGTCAAGCCCGGCGGCCCTACTGTGGAGCCCGTCGAGCCGGGAGAAATAGGCGAACTGGCGTTGACCGAAGCGCCCCCAATTACCGCCTTCGAGGAGCCGCAAAACAAGGAGGTCTTTCAGGACATCCACTTTGACTTCGACCGCTCCGACGTAAAGCCGGTTGACCGGCCAATCCTTGAGGGCATCGCCAAATACCTCAAAGACAATGCTACCATCTACCTTTTGATCGAGGGGCATTGCGACGAGAGGGGCACCAACGAGTACAACCTCGCTCTCGGCGAGAGGAGAGCTTTGAACACCCGAGCGTTCCTTGCAGGGCTGGGAGTCGAGCAGCAGAGAATGGTCACCGTCACCTACGGCGAAGAAGACCCAATTGACCCCGCCCACACTGAGGAGGCCTGGGCCAAGAACCGCCGAGCACATTTCAAAGTCGCTGCCAAAACCGCAGAATCAACGCAGTAAGTCCTGACGTAACACGACCACGTGCTGCAAGAAGGGACAGGGGGCGTGTGTCGCCGGGTTTTTTACCGACTCCGGCGGTGGCTTTCTCACAGTACAGGTTTCGCCGAGAAAGGAGTTGGGTTTACAGTGCATGACCAGTCGAAATATGCCCTTTGCCGTCTCAAGCTCCTCTGGCTGTTCCGGCTCGCGCTTATCCTGGGCGCAGCCTGCCTCCTGACCGGGTGCAGCTTCGACCCCTTTGGTGCAAAACAGGAAGTCCAGGAAGTCCGCACCAGCACGGCCGAGGATATGAAAATCGTTCGCGGCGACTTCCGCAGAATCGAGGAAGAGCTCAACAACCTCTCAGCTCGCCTCGACAGGTCTTCGACCGCCCACGAGCGGGAAATCGCCTCCCTCAAGTCCACGGTCACCGGACTGGAGAGGCAATTGAGCCAGACCAACGTTTCCGTTCTCTCCGAGGTTGATAAGAAGATCGCAGATTCGGAAACCAGGAGGGTCGCCGACAAGAACGAGCTTGTCGGCAAAATCAATTCCATAGTTGACCAGGTCAACGCACTTTCTCGGAGGGTTCGCGCGGCAGCGTCCGCGCCGCCGGGAGGTGTCGGAAAAGTCACCCAGGAGGGCTTCTACTACACCGTCCAGGAAGGGGATACGCTATGGGGCATTGTAGGCAAATTCCGCGAGTATGGGGTGACAGTCGAGGCAATTCGGCAGGCTAATAAAGTTGGCCCCGGCGACCGGATAGTCACCGGGCAAAAGCTCTTCATCCCCGCCAAAGAGAAGTAGCACCCCATAGCATTTCGTTGAAAAACAGGGAAGGCCAACAACAGGAAACTCCGCCGCGGGGCCTCAAATACTCTCCCCCATCAAAACGCATATCGCCGGACGAGCTTCTCCCTCAGAATCTGCGATCCGAACCGCCGACATCCGCATTGGCCTGCGCCCGGCGGGGACTGCAATCGGGAGTGCAGAAAGCAGCGTCGCCGCCCCTCCGCTCGTCAACTCGCTCATGTCCGGCAGCTCGAACGCCGAAATGTACCAGCCACGGCTGTCTTTGAAAAGCACCATCAGCTCCGGTTTTCCGTCCCCTTCGATGTCCAGCGCGTCGAGGTCAGTGAATCCCATTATGCCGGGCAATGGAATCGAGGCCAAAAGGGATGAAGGTTCCCCCTCCTTCTGCCCGACGACATGAACGTCGAGGAAATAATTGCCCTGCGGCGTCAAGCGAACCGCTCCAACTTCGTCCACCCCGTCTCCGTTGTAGTCCGCGCCCACAACCGCCACAACGTTGTCCCCGCCGCTGAGAGCAAACGCTTCCCTCCGGACCCATGGCCGCGCATCCTGCCCCGTCGCACTGAACGGAGCAGGAGTGTCGTAAACGTACAGGGCAAACGTTCCGTCGGTCTCGCCCCTGAGAACGCCGATTTCCTGCCTTCCATCCCCGTCCATGTCCAATGCCGTCATGTCCAGCAGGTTATTTCCCTCGGGAATGGACCATGCATCGTATGCCAGCGCCTCCTCAGATAGCGCATGCGAGTCCACTGCCGAGAAAAGATAAAATGCCAACCTCCCGTTTTCTTCCTGGATCGTTCCTATCTCATCAAGCCCATCCCCATCGCCGTCAACCCGCGTCACAAGAAAGATTTTTCCTTCTCCCTGCACAGGGGGATAGTCAACTACCTCCCTTTCCGGCCGGAAACCCTCGGACGCCTCCGAAAGAGCGTACGTGTCCACTCTTGTCCGCCCGCACGGATACACCGATTGAAGGACCCACCGCTCCTCCTCGCTGATTGACCTCTTTCTTGTCTCCCCGGGCACAATCACCGGAAACATCGTCACGGCCGTCGAAGTCACCGAATGCTCAAGACCCAGCGCATGCCCGGACTCGTGCGTCGTCACGTCCTGCACGTCCATCGCCTGGGGGTTGCCGTCCGTCGCCCACGTAAAGTCTTGTGCATTCAGGAGAACGTCCATTCCGACAATTCTCCCCGCCTCCGGCGAAACCCACAGTACCGCGAACGCTACCGTATCGCTTCCGTACTGCCAGCCCTCCCTGACCCAGGTAACAATGTTCTCCCCGTCGTTTTGAGCTCTCCTCTTGTCTGTCGTGCCAGCAAATTGAAACCTGACGTGAGTCCCCGGTATCCTCTCCCAGCTCATGAATGATCGAACGATTGCCCCCGCCCCCTCCGGCCACAGGGCTGCATCATCCGAATTCACGTAAAAGACAATCGGCATGCTGTTGGCGTCCCAGGCCAGATAAGGTGCAGAAGCTCTCTCCGCGCCGGACGAGCTTGCAGCGCCCATCTGCCACGCGACAGCTGCCGCCAAAGCCATCGCTCCGATTTGTCTCAGCCACACCATACGACTATGCCTATCAAGCGCCAGAATCCGCCTCATCCTTCAACGCCCACCGCGGACTCCCGGTTCGATTTCACTATCTCCAGTATCCTCTCCACAACCTTTTCCACATCCAGTCCTGACGTATCCACCCGGTATTTCACCCTCGCATAGAAAGGAGCACGATAACCAAGAAGTCCCCTAATCTTCTCCAGCGGCTCCTCCGTCGCCAGGAGCGGCCTGTGCGACTCGCCCTTCACTCGCTCGTAAATGACCTCCGGCGAGGCCGTCAGGCAAATTCCCGTCCCGGAGGACTGGAGCGTATCTACGTTCGACGGGTCCAGCACAACTCCCCCGCCGGTGGCAATTACCAGCCCCTCCCTCCGCGACAACTCTCGCGCCACCTCCAATTCCACTTTCCGAAAATGCGCTTCCCCCTTCCTGGCGAATATCTCGGAAATCGTAGAACCCTCTTTTTCCTCGATCACCTCGTCCATGTCAATAAATCTCATCCCGAGCCTGCGAGCCACTTCCTTCCCGGCAACCGTCTTTCCGGTGCCCATGAACCCAAATAGCACCACGTTTCTCATGGCCGCTATCCGACTCGGGCGGAAATCCCGCCAGGACACACTTTCACTCTTTCCTTTTAACCTCCCATCGTAGAAAATAGTTTAACACCGGCTCGTCCGGGCGGCAAGTCCATAATCCAATTCGGTCTCGTATTTTTCTCCGATTACGAAATCGCCAGGCGGCCTGAGGAGCGTTTCGTGGGAAATTCTCGTGCGAGAATCGTGCCAGAACAAGGTAAATAGGGTCTCCGCGCTATTTCTGCCGCAACCACCGCCAAAGGAAGCTTCGCACGATGCACAAGGAAGACTTTGAAAAAATCGTGGAGCAAGCCCTCATGTTCCTCCCGGAGGAGTTCGCCCGAAAGCTCCAGAACATCGAGGTCGTCGTCGAGGACGAGCCTTCGGAACAGACTCTGCGGGAACTGGGCCTCCGAAAGGGTGTCCTCCTGGGCCTTTACCACGGTGTCCCTTTGAAAAAGCAGAGCCTCTGGTCAAGCCCCGTCCTTCCGGGCAGGATCTCTATCTACCGGGTTCCCATCCTCGCCATCTCCCGCACAACTGAAGACATGATTCACCGAATTCGTGAAGTGGTCATTCACGAGATCGGACATCATTTCGGCTTGAGCGACAACGACATGAACGGCAGACGCACGGCGCCTGAGAAGAGGGCTCAGTTCCGTCAAGAACGGCAAAAAAGGAAACGATGAGCGAAAATCCCGCGCCCGAGTGGTGCACCGACGGACTGAGATTTGAATGCCAGAGATGCGGCGCATGCTGCACCGGCGAACCCGGCTACGTCTGGGTCACCCAGGCCGAAGCCGAAGAAATAGCCCAATTCCTCGGCCTCTCCGCCGAGGAATTCGGCGAGAAATATCTCCGAAACGCCGGCAGCCACGACAGCCTCATCGAGCTTTCCGACGGACGATGCATCTTCTATCGAGACAAAAGCTGCGAGGTGTATCCCGTCCGGCCAACTCAACGCCGGACGTTTCCGTTCTGGCAATCGGTCGTCGTTTCACCTCAAGCCTGGACGGCGTGCCAGAAAAATGCCCTGGCATCGGCAAAGGCAGGCCCTACTCACATGACGAAATCCAGAAGATTCTCCGCTCCACCTCGGCCGAATCCGGCCGTCCGGGCCTTCGTCCGCGGTAGCCAATTGGAAGCGGGGGGTTCATATTCTGCTTTTCCGTTTGCGTTATGACAAAGATCAGTTGTAGCGACATCCTCCTCCCCGTCGGGAAAGAAGCGAGAATAAAGGCCACGCTCGCCTTCAGCACCCTCCTCCCCTTCAAGCTCAAGCGAAAGACGATAACCTTCCTCCTTGACGGCGAGAGAATCGGACAGGCCAGAACAGGACCCGGCGGCTCCGCGACGCTAAGCTATACGCCCTCTGAAGAGAAAGACTATCACCTCGTCGCGAGCTACGAAGCTTCCTCGCGCTCCCGGGCCGCCACAGCCCACGCGACCATCTTCTCCCGGAGCACCTCAAGACAGGCCATCGTCCTCGACCTCGACGGCACACTCTCCTCCAGTTCGACTTTCCGCGCGGTCTTCAGAAGAAACCGCAGCATATCCCCGCTCGCAGACGCCGTCGAAGTAACAAAAGCCCTGGCTCAAAAGTACAGCCTCCTCATCGTCACCGGCCGAAGAACCTACCTTCGTCGAAAAACCAAACGCTGGCTCGCCGACAAAGGCTTTCCCCAAATCCCCATCTTTTTCTCCCCCGTCGTGTTTCGTCCCTTCGCTCACAAAAAGTTCAAAACCCGCCTCATCCGCCAACTCAAGGAGACCTGGCCCAATATCTCCATCGGCATAGGCGACAGAGACTCCGACGCAACAGCCTACCTCGCAAACGGCCTGAAAGCCATTATCATCCGCCGCAAAGGCCGCTGTCCGTCGGGCGCCATCGTTCTTCCCGACTGGCGCTCGATCCAGCAGACACTCATCGGATGACGCGGTTCAGTTCAGCCGCGCAAAACTGGATTGTGTGCTATCATGCACAGGATGACGGGGTTGGCGCGTGACTTTTTGCCTCACCTTTGGCCGCTTCGGGCGTCGCATTGCGGCCCTTAGCCCTTGCTCCACGCCGTCCCCGTTCTTCGCGGTAGGAAGATAGGCAATTGCGGAGCCGGTGACAGTTTGCGTTTGCGGCCGAGTTTTCAGTCCAACTTTTTTCTTGAGAGCAAGGCGAGGATAATCAGGACATGAGTAAGTTTCGGATGTACGTTGACGAGGTTGGCAATCCAGACTTAGAAAGCTCGGACAACCCAATTCACAGGTTTCTGAGCCTCACCGGCGTAATCCTGGAGCTCGAGCACGTGCGAAAGGTCGTCAACCCGCAGATGGAGGCACTCAAGCACAGGTACTTCGCCGCACACCCCGACGAGCCCCTCATCCTGCATCGCGCAGAGCTAGTCAACCGGAAGCCTCCATTCGAGGTGCTGCGCAATCCAGACATCGCGGCGGCCTTTGACGATGAACTGCTCGCCCTTTTACGCCAATGGGAGTACACGGTCATCACCGTATGCCTCGACAAGAAGAAGCACAAGGAAACCTACACCGTGTGGCGATACGACCCGTATCACTACTGCCTGACCGTTCTTCTGGAGCGATTCAATTTTTGGCTGAACCGCCATAGCGCCACGGGCGACGTCATGGCGGAGTCGCGGGGAGGAAAGGAGGATCGGCGGCTCAAGGCTTCGTTCGCTCGATTGTGGCAGCAAGGCACGGATTTTGTCCACCCCGAGCAGTTTCAGAAGTCCTTTACGAGCCGAGAGCTCAAAGTCAAACCAAAGTCCTCCAACATCAGCGGCCTACAGCTTGCGGATATTATCGCCCATCCCAGCCGGTCGGAAATCCTGGATGAGAATGGTCTGCTTGGCAGGCCCCTCGGGTCGTTTGCCCAGAAGGTGACCGAAATTCTCAAGGACAAGTACGACCGAGAAGGGGGCCGGGTTTTCGGGAAGAAATACCTATAGCCGAAAAAAAAGGCCCTTTCGGGCCTCAATGGCTTTCGCCATCCACCTCCGGAAAACCGGATTGTCTCTTATTATGTACAGGATGCTGGACCTGTCAAGGGATTTTTTTGCATCGTTTGCCACCGCTGAGACGTGCGAGCAACTCAGCACAGGGGACGCGGAGCACCGCGAGGAGACTTGGCCATTCCCAAAACGAGGCATTCTGAGTCGCTCCACGCGAATGGGCTTGTCGGGCTCCCATCCTGGACGCTCTCCGGACGGCTCTGGACCGGTGGGCTGATCCCCTGTCTTCAAAAGTCTCTGCGCACGACCCTGCATGGCGAGCTCTGAAGGTGGCTGGCGTGAAAAAGATGTCGGACACGTGTGTACCAGGAAAGGTGATAACGTGAAGAGAATTCATTTCGCAGTCATGGTGATGGCGTTGTTAGGCGGAGCGGCAGTGGCTGCCTCTGAGTCGCCCCAACCAGGGCAGAGCCGACCTTTTCCTGAATCGCATAACCAGCCCGAAAGGATAGTCCTGCCTGCCCCGAACTATGATGGCAAGGTCTCGGTTGAACAGGCATTGCGGAGACGGAGGTCGGTCAGGGAGTACAAGGACGAGCCCCTGACGCTCAAAGAAGTCTCGCAGCTTCTCTGGGCAGCGCAGGGGATTACCGACGCAGAAAGAGGTCTCAGGACGGCGCCCTCCGCAGGCGCCACCTACCCGCTCGAGGTGTACGTAGTCGTCGGCAATGTCGAGGCAGTCAAACAGGGCGCCTACAAATACAATCCCCGTCAACACCAATTGACAAAGGTCAGAGATGCGGATGGTCGGGCTGAACTGGCTGCGGCTCTCGGACAAGCCCAGTTGAGGAATGCCGGCGCACTGATCGTATTCTTCGCTGTGTACGAGCGCACGACTGCGAAGTTCGGGGATGTTGGCACCCGATACGTCCACATGGAAGTCGGACATGCAGCGCAGAACGTTTATCTCCAGGCCGCGTCGCTGAATCTTGGAACAACCGTCATAGGGGGCTTTCCAGAAAGGCACGTCAAGAAAATCTTGAGCGTGCCCGAAAACGAGCAGCCGTTGTATGTCATGCCCGTGGGACGACAATGACCCTGCCTACGGCGGGGGTGCCCCGATTCACACATTCGCTGACGTGTTACCGGACGAGGCACCACCATAAAGGCGTACTCCGCAGCCCACTCATTCTCCGCTCAAGCGGGCATTGCTTCCCTACCTCCCATTCAAGCCCCTTGGCCGCAACACTGACTGAAAGCTCAGGCAGAAAGGCGACCCTTTGCCCTTGCTCCTCTAACAAGCGGCTCTTCATCTTGGCAGAATACGAACCTCCATCCCTCGAACGACCGGTCAGTCCGTGAGTAGCGGGGAAACGTGAATCAGGGTCAAGCCGTTGCATCTCAATGCATTCTGGTACGTCTCTTGCATAGCTACATATCGCCCGTTACGGATTGGGCCTCCTTCCGCCGCTCAAGGCGAAGGAATTCTTGGTTAAAGGGCATCGAAGGGCAAAACGCCGTCTGCCCTTGGGAGGGCATGGAAATGCGAAAAATCCTTCTGCTCGGGGGAGTTTGGCTGCTCGCCTTTCACATGGCTCCGTCCACGGGAGTACCCGTGACCGTCACGGTGACGGTGCAGGTCTCCCCGGGCGGAAAGGGTTTGCAGCTTGAGGTGGACGGCAACCGGATTTCGGAAGGGGGGACATTTGCCTGGGAAACAGGAACGTCCCATAACCTGACGGCCGTCAGCCCTCAGCTGGGAAGCGACGCATACGTGTACACTTTTGAGCAGTGGAGCGACGGCGGCGCACAGGCCCATGCCATCATCCCCCAGGGAGACGGGACCTACACGGCTTACTTCACGGGAGAACCTTCCACCTTTTCTGCGACTGTGTCGGTCTCTCCACAGGGGAAAGGTCTTCAGGTGGAGGTGGACGGGATGCGGTACACTGAAAGCCAGAGCTTCACCT
>CAYZXL010000036.1:0-44975 GCA_964482435.1 uncultured Verrucomicrobiota bacterium | reverse complement strand
ATCCTCCGCTCCATTTCTGGAACCCCAAAAATCACTTTTCGGCTGAATTTCTAGAGGTCCACCGCACTTTGACCTCCCCGAGAGCGCTGTGGGGGAACGAATTCCAATCGTCCTCCTATGGCCTGCGCTGCACGGCCAGCAACTCGATTGGCAATAGCCTCTTCCTGGGGAACTACGACGGACTGCTGGCTTACGACCCGGTGGCAGGGGGTGAACTGGCGGGGGAGCTGACCCTCACGAATTGCACCTTCTCAGACAACGAGAATGGCGTCCACGCCGGCGGCGTAGAGGGCACCCAGAACAAGATTACTGTCAAAGATTGCGTCTTCACTCACTCTCCCACGTCGTGGAGCCCGACGTTTGCGATAAGGGTCCACGGCGACGACTGCGGCCTTGATGAAAGCCACAACGGGTTCTTCAAGCCGGGCGCTGGGACATCCGACCACGTCTGGTTTAACACCGGCTGGGTCCCAATTAACCCGCAGAATTCCTTGAACCTCAGCCAGAAACCGTATGACACCTCGGCGGACTACGCGCGGCGCTTTCTGCTAACCCAGCCACCTGCACCATCTCCACCGGTCAACGCAGGATCTCGGTCCTCCGAGGCCGCGGCGCTGAACGTCGAAACAACGTCCGTCACAGGCGGCTTGGACACCGACATCGTTGATATGGGCTATCACTATCGAGTCCTCCCGCCGACGTCGGCGCCCGGGCCCGATAACGTGCTGGTGGTCTATAACGCGAATGCGTCCTTCCCCGAATCCTTGGAGATCGCTGACTACTACCGCACCAAGAGAGGCATCCCCCAGGACAACATGCTCGGCATTGATGTGCCTGTCGGCGTCGCTTTTGACGAGCCCTCCTGGGACACCACCGAAAAGAAGAATATCACCCAGGCTAATTACTACGACTACATAATAAAGCATGACCAGCCCGGTGGGGTGGCTGCGTGGTTTCAGCAACATCCAAGCAGCCAGATCAGGTTCGTAGCGCTCTGCAAGGGACTGCCTTACCGAATATGGGTCGGGAACGGGCAGATGTCCATCACGGCGCGCCTGCCGGTGTGGGAGCACGACACCAAGCAGAGCCCCGCGTCTTTCGGTTGGGCCGACTACCGCGAGTCTTCTGACGTCTCGTTTAGGGGCGCGGCCGCAAAAAGGCGGTTCGGGCGCAACGTGTACTCGGTGTCCTCAGCGGACGAGACCAGGCGCGCCCCGATCTCGTGCCTTGCCACGATGCTGATCGGTTACAATTACTTGCCCACGAACCCGCCCGCCCCCCCAGCCCCGTCGCCAGCCGCGGATGTAAAGAAGATGATTGACAGGAGCGTCGGGTCGCGAGTTCCCCGCAACAGCGTGTACTGGGTGTTTGACTGGGTCGGTCCAAGTCCGCCCGACTCGACCCCGCACGTGTGGCAAATCGCGCCGCTCCTCGAGGTGGGCGTGGCCCAGTCCCGTATCAAGGCCGACAGCACCTACAACATCGTTTTATCCGCCGACATAAGCGACGGCCCCCTCATGGGGTATTCCATGTACCCCGTGCAGTTTTACCGCGATCCCTACTCCGATTGGCGGCGCACGGACATAGACTTCCGCCCGGCCAATGGGGCCATCGAGCTGGCCTACGAATCCCACAACGGAAGGGGCTTTATGGAAGGCACTCCCACGTGGACTGAGGGGCTGCTCGCCGATGGGTTCCACGCGGGCGCCAACCAGGCCAGCCCGGAGCACCCTTACTCCCGTTGCTTCTCGGGCGGATTGTGTTCCACCCAGGAGCCGGGGCTGGGCCCCAACCTGGGGGACCCCCAGGTCATGTTCCCGAGGTACTTCCAGGGATACACTTTCGCGGAGGCGGCGTTTATGGCATCGGGCCTCGGCGGGCCGACGCTCCATGTGGGCGACCCGCTTATGACCCTGGAGTGAAGGCGCTCAGGCCGCGCCTGGGAAGGCGATTCGCTATCTGGAGGGCCCGGGAGCCGGCGGTCTTCCTGAGGGAGTTAGAAACAATGCTGCGGAACGTTCGGACCCTGTGGTCGCTTGTTGTCCTGCTCTCGTCGCTCGAGGACACAGCAGCGACGACCTGGTACGTGGACGCGTCTATCGAGTCCTCTGGCGACGGCAGATCCTGGCCTACTGCCTTCAAGAATATCTTCGAGGGCGTAGGCGCGTCAAGCGATGCCGACACTGTGGTCGTGGCGCAGGGGACCTACACCGAAAACATCTCCTTCGGGGGCAAAAACATTAGCCTTACCAGCACGGACCCGCTGGACCCGCTCATTGTGGCCGCCACAGTTATTGACGGGAACCACGTGGGCCCGGTGGTCGCCTTCTCTGGCACCGAGGATGAGACCTGCCTTCTCTCCGGCTTCACTATCACGAACGGCTGGCATGAGGAGAACGGGGGCGGCATCCGCGGCGGCTGGCACGAGGTCTCAACAAAAGCTCGAATCGAGAACAATATCATAGCGGGTAACCGGGCGGGCTGGTTCGGTGGTGGCGTCTCAAACTGCGGCGGTATCGTGCGCAATAACAGGATTGAGGGGAACCAGGCGACGTGCGGGGGAGGGCTGTATTGCTGCGACGGCCTCGTCGTCAACAACCTCATCACGGGGAACCTCGCCGTCTCCGGCGGGGCGCTTGCGCGCTGCCATGGGACCATCGAAAGCTGCATGATCGCGGCCAACGCCGCCGGCGACCGCGGAGGGGGGATTGAGAACTGCCAGGGGACCATCCAGAACAACGCGATCCTCGGCAACTCCTCCTACGCGGGCGGCGCTATCGCAGAGTCGGACGGACTTATAGGCAATAACACGATCGTCGGAAACAGAGCGGACTACGGTGGTGGGTTGCACGCCTGCAACGGCGCCGTAGTCAACTGCGTCATCTGGTCGAATCTCGCTCTGGACGGCCTGCAGGTGCGCGCTACGGCCCCTCCGAGGCACTCGTGCATTCAGGACTGGGACTCGGGCCTCGGGAACATCAATACTGACCCTTTATTTCTTGATATTGACGGGCCGGACGACAACCTCGACACCTGGGAGGACAATGACCTTCGGCTCTCGCCGGACTCGCCTTGCATTGATGCCGGCGCGAACTTCTACTGGATGGGATGGCCCATCCGCGACAGAGACGGGAACTCGCGCCTCGCGAATGGGACCGTGGACATCGGATGCTACGAGTTTGGGTCCACGTCCGACTCGGACGGAGACCTGCTTTCGGACGACGAGGAAGAAGCTATGGGGACAGACCGCAACAATCCCGATAGTGACGGCGATGGCATCCCGGACGGTCTCGAGCTTTTCCGAGGGACGAATCCGAAACAGGCAGACCCCCCGGGAACGCTGAGCGTCCCGAAAGACCTTCCGACAATCCAGCGGGCGATCGCCGTCTCGCGCCATGGTGAGACCGTGGTTGTGCTGCCCGGGCTATACTTTGAGAACATTCATTTCCTGGGGAAGAACATAGTCCTCCAAAGCCTTGAGCCGGGCGACCCGAACACCGTTAACGACACAATGATTGACGGGGGTGGCTGGGGTCCTGTCGTCACCCTTGCTGGCACTGAGGACGAGACCTCGGCGCTCATCGGTTTTACCATTCGCCGCGGCGAGGGATACTATGGCGGAGGCGTGAACGCTGGCATCCTCAACGGGCTCTGGACGATGAGAGCGCGGACGCGAATCGAAAAGAACGTTCTTGTGAGCAACAACGCGGCCGGAGCAGGCGGCGGCGTCTTCGCCAGCGAAGGGCTGATTCAGCAAAACAGGTTCCTCGAAAACTCCGCAAAGTGGGGCGGCGGGCTATACGGCTGCAAGGGCACAATCCAGGGCAACCTTTTTTCCGCAAACCGCGCGGTCTACGACGGTGGCGGCGTGTGCGAGTGCGAGGGGGAAATAGTTGCCAATATCGTCACCGGGAACTCCGGGCACGGGATAGCGACATCCGACGGTTTAATCGCGAACAACCTTGTAATTGGCAACCGGGCCTCGGGGGGCCTGTGGGCCTGCGGCGGCTGGATCATCAACAACACCATTGTGCAGAACTCGTCGGACTGGGTCGGGGGCGGAATCGCGAGCTGCGTGGGAGAGATAGTCAACTGCATCCTCTGGGGCAATCAGGCTCCGGGGCCAGAGTTCTACGACAGTAGCTTGCCCACCTATTCCTGCATCCAGGACTGGACCGGGGGCGGCGAAGGAAACATTGCGCTGGACCCCCATTTCGTTGACCCCGATAAGGGCGACTATCACCTCAAGTCCTGGTCGCCCTGCGTTGATGCCGGTGACCCCAGCTTTCCGTTCTCCGACGAGCCGGAACCAAACGGCGGCCGAGTAGACATGGGCGCCTACGGAAACACCCCCGAAGCTACCTCCAGGTCTCCGGACACCGATAGCGACGCCTTGCCCGACGATTGGGAGACATACTGGTTCGGCGGCCTCCAGAATGCGGCGGACTCTGACCCTGACGGCGACGGCATCCCCAATATGACGGAGTACCATTATGCCTGGGATCCCAGCGCAGCCGCCGCGACCCTCGCCGAGAACCTCAAGAAGAGCCTGCGGTATCAGACCATCCAGGCGGCGCTTTTGGAAGCGGATGAAGCGGACGAAATAGTCGTTCACCCCGGAGTCTATCCGGGAGGCATCCGATTCCCCGGGAAAAACATCGTGCTGAGGAGTATCGCGCCGACCGACCCGCAGGTCGTGGCGAATACGATTATTGAAGGGACCGAGACGGTACCCGCAGTGTCTCTTTCGGGCAACGAAAGCTGGCGCAGCGTCCTGTCCGGGTTCACGCTCAGGAACGGAAAGCGCGGCATCTCGGGCGTCTGGACCCCTACGGGTGCCAGCAACACGGCTGCTATCCGAAACAATGTCGTCACCGAGAATTTCGGCACCGGAATCGCCTACTGCGCCGGCATCATTGAGAATAACGTCATCAGCGATAACTCGGGCGAACAGGGCGGCGGGCTCCTTTGGTGCAACGGACTCATCCAGAACAATCTTATCGTCGGGAATTCGGCGCAGGATGAGGGTGGCGGACTGAATCTTTGCGATGGCACGATTCAGGACAATACCATCTATGGAAACTCGGCGGGAGAAAAGGGCGGCGGGCTGTGCGGGTGCGATGGAACCACTCGCAACTGCATTATCTGGGGCAACGCGGCACCTCAGGGTGCCCAGCTCGACGCGAGCACCAAACCGACCTATTCCTGCGTTCAGGACCCGCGGGCCTGCGGCCAATGGTGCATTATCAGCGACCCATGCTTCGTTGACCGGGGCAACGGGGATTTCAGGCTTTTGCCGGGTTCGCCGTGCATTGATAAGGGGTTCAACGATCCGGAGTTGCCGGAGACGGACATCGTCGGAATGCACAGAATCATGTTCGGTGGGAAAAGTCTCAGGGTTGACATGGGGGCGTACGAGTTCTACATCAACGACCTGACCCGAGGGCCGAACCCCGACCAAACGACCTTCACCTGGAGCTCCCTCGCCGCCAAAACCTATTCCATCTTCTACACCGACGACCTCCTCACCTGGCGCCTCGCTGTTGAGTCCTTCCCCTCCTCCGGCAATCAGACTACTTTCTGGATTGATGACGGCTTCCTCACCGGCCTTCCCCCCTCCCTCGTCCCCCGTCGGTTCTACCGCATCCTGGAGAATCCGTAGCGCCGGCGCCAGTGCTTGGCAGGCAGAACTGCCATCTCACTTTTTGTTTGAAGGGCCGATGCTGTACTGGAAGGAGTATCCCCTGGTCGCATCGTCCATGCGGAGAGTCGCCAGATAATGCGTGGAACTGTCCGCCGGCAAAAGTATCTTCGCGGGAATTTTGTCCTTTGGCGTAAGGTTTTTCAGAGAAGGAAAGTCGAGCAAGCCCGATATGGGACGGGAGCCTTTGTTCTCGGCATAGAACTCAATACGGTCGCTGAAATACCTTATCTCGACGACGTACCCGTCGGCCGGGTCGCGCTCGACGCGAAGAGGGACATGCTCTTTTCCCGGCGGCTCAACCCGGCGGAACAGGTACGAAAAGGAAGCCTTCTGCCCCGGCTGAGGAAGCTCCAGGGTAACAACGTGGTGGAGCACGCGGTCCGCGGGCAATGCGACCCTGCGTGGCAAATCATCCGGGGAAACGAGGTTGTCCAGCTTTGAGAAAGAAAGCTCTATCCCCATCAGATTGTCGGTCGTGTTCACGGCGAGGAATTGTATGGTCTTCGCGAAGTATTGAATCTCCGTCTCGTACTCGTCATAGCGCTTGTGTAAGATGCGCCAGGGCGCAGTTTCCGTCCTGGTGACCCTCGCCCCTGCGTTTTGCTCCGCGATTAGAATAAGCCCTTCCTGAGGTGTGATCGTTCCGCCGTCGGCCGAGTAGAAATCGAAGGGCACCGAGACCGACTGGCCGCCGTCGTAACCGAGCACCTCAAAATGGAGGTGGGGCCCCCGCGAATAGCCGCTGTTGCCAGAAAGCCCAATGACCTCTCCTCGTCGAACAACTTGACCAAAGGAGACTCTTGCGCCGTTTGTTGTGAGGTGAGCATAGACCCCAATTGTACCGTCGACGTGGAGGATGACAACCTCGTTTGCCATGGATTTGGGCCCAGGATTGTCGTCCTTGTTATCCGGGTTTTTCTGAACTACGCTGATGACCACTCCATTTCTCGCGGCGGCAACCTCCGAATCAAGCGGCAGCGAGAAATCAACCGCGTACCTCGATCCTCCTTCGTTGTGAGAGAACCTGCCGCCGGGTCCCTGCCAGACAACGTAGCTTTTTCCCGCCGGATAAGGAAGACCGTAGGCGTATTTTCCGGACGCGAAGAATCTCGCGTCGTCCGCGATGGGGACCTGGGGCAGGGGCGTCAACGCACCACGAGGAACCATCTCCCCGGCATCGTCGGCGCGCCGGACGCTGTACCGCCACGAATACCTGTAGGAAGAGTCCCCGGTTATCCGGAAATTGCAGACGTGAACCGGCTTCTTCGTCGGCGCCAGGATGGCAAGCACCGGAAGCGGAAGGTCCGGCCGCAAAACTGGAGGCAAATCTGCGTCAAAGCGAAAAAAGACCGAGCACGGCGCCTTGTTCGTGGCGAGAATCTCGATGCGATTTCCCCTGGTCTGGGAGGTGACGTCAACCAGGTCCTCGAGGTTCTCTATTGCCTGCGCTGACGCCAGCGCGGCACGCCCCCGCTCAAGGTCTCCCTCCGGGGCGACCCTCCAGGCGCCGTCGAGCTTCACGAGTCCAACCTTCATGGTCGTGTTGCGCTGTGAATCGCCAAACTCCAGGGCGACCTCCGCTGAGCCTTTTCTTGCCTCTATCTCCCACTCCTGAAGAATGTAACCGCGAGGGTATGGCACCTCCGCCAGCCACTGAGCGACAAACCGCTCGTGTGCCTGCTGACCCGAGAAAATAGCCAATTCGGCAGCCTCCTTCACCTGGCGCCCGACGAGAAGGTCGAAAAACCGCTTGATGCTTCCGACAGGGGAAAGCTCCGAAGACGCAACCCGCCCGTGGAACGCCAGGACGACAAAAGCCGCGCAGCAAATCAATCTAAGCGAGAGAGTCTTTTTCGTCTGACTGCTTTTTGCTGAGAGAAAGAAATGCCTTTTCATTAGATTTCCAGAAAACCGGACTCGTCGGATGATGGCGGTTGTGAAGCCGACCTGAGGGGGGCCACTTGAGATTGTCGCTGCCGTAGAGGACAGATTCTCGGCCAAGGTGCCAAACCTGCCTACAGGCCCCTCGCCGCCGAACACCTGCAAGGATCGCGCTTCGTCCACTACGGTTCCGGGCAGGACATCACGTAGTCCATGAGTACGTTCATGTTGGCGATTGCCAGGCCAACCGTCGTATCGGCTGCTCCATAGTACACTCGAAGCTCGTTACTTTTCCTGTCGAGAATAGCCCCCGTCGGGAATGTGACGTGCGGCGTGTCGCCGACCAATTCATAGTTCTCGGCAGGGCCAAAAACCCACTCCTCACTGCGGCGGAGAATGCGCCGAGGGTTCTCCAGGTCAAGCAAAGCTAACCCCACGCGGTAGATTTGTCCGGCAGCCGTGGCGCGGACGCCGTGGTAGATAATCAACCATCCATTCGGCGTCTCTATGGGCTGTGCGCCAAGCCCGACCCGGTGGCAATCCCACTGCCCGCCTCTCGTCGGAAGGAGCATCTGATGGTCTCCCCAGTGTTTCAGGTCCGGGGAGAAAGAAATCCAGATGTGCGCCTCTCCTCGAATGACGGGCCTGTGGATCAGAGCGTAACGGTCCTCGAACCGACGCGGAAACACCGAGGCGTCCTTATCCTCCGGCGGAACCATGGGACCTAACCGGTGAAACTTCTTGAAATCGGGCGTCAGCATCAACGAAACGAGAGGCCCGCCTTCCGAGAAGGAAACGTACGTGATGGCGTACTCGCCGCAGTCCTCCAGCCAGACGATGCGCGGGTCCTCAAGACCAAAGTTCCTCTCCCGGCCCGACGTGTCGGGCACGAGTGTGGGGTTATTTTCAATGCGCCAATCGGTTCTGCCGTCGGCGCTCCTGGCAATTGTCAGGTGAGAAAACCCCAGCATGTCCTCCACGCGAACCAGGAGCAGCGTCTCACCATCAACCTGGGCCGCCCCCGGATTGAAAACCGCGTTTGCCGGGTACGGCCAGTCTTTCGGGGAAAGGATGGGATTTCCCTCGTAGCGCTGAAAAAGGGGGCTCGGTTTTCGAAAAGATTGCGGTCTGGCCATTCTTTGTTCCTCCAACGAAAACACGTTCCACGGCGCCAGGTCCCTTCGCTTCGACAAACACCGACGAAGGGGTGGACCACAGCTACACCATTTCAAACGAAAATCCATCGGAAAGGTTTGCGGGTCATTTGACCGCGCCCGATTCCCAAACGGATAGTAGCATAACGCATCCGCTCGAACAGGTCAACGGGGACACTGTGGAATAGCGCGTGCGCGACGATGTGGAATAGTCGCCAAAAAAGTGTCCGGGCGGCATGCAAAACCTTTCCATCTCTTCGGGCTTGCAAAAAGCACGTCATGTGTGGTAGAATTAGTTGAAAGTCGACGTGGGGAGTCCCAGACGTCGCCGGCCCCACAACCGTTGTTCCGGCCTGTCGCCGAGAGGCACACTCAGGACGCCTCGGCAGGCGCAAGGCGGGTCTGCCTGTGCATGTCCAGACGAGTGGCGATGCCCATCGAAGGGCGTGCGTCGAGAAGGTTATGCCGCAATTCGTGAGCGTGCTCTTGAGGCGCAGCATCAGGCCGACAGCTCAGGTGGCTGTTGTGGGGTAGCGTGCCCGGAGAACCAGCATCTCGACTAAGCACATCCCAGAGAATAATCCCGGCACGCAAAGGAGGGGTATGAAAACAAAAGGAGTATTGTTCGTCATTTTTGTCGCCGCCGCCATGTTCGCAGCAGACTGCCTTGCAGTCACAGCGAAATATGTGCCTAACGAGATTATCGTTAAATTCAAGCACGGAGTAACGGACGAGGCGGTGCGCACCGTCCTCGCTTCCCAGAGAGGCTCAGTCATCTACACCAGCCCGTTTGCAGGCTTCCACAGGGTAAGAATTCCGAGGGGCAGAAACGTCGAGAAGATGGTCGAGCTGTTCCAGAAGAACCCGGACGTGGAATACGCCGTGCCCAATTCCATCGTCTATGCTCACATGGTCCCCAACGACCCGGGGTACAGTCTGTACCAATGGAACTTTGACGACCGACCACCGGGCAGCAATCCCTATGGGGGAACAAATGGTGGAGGAATCAACCTGGAGCCCGCGTGGGACATCTCGACAGGCTCGGGTGCCGTCGCGGCAGTTCTCGACAGCGGCGTCGCGTTCGAAAACTTCGGGACAAAGTACATCATAGCTCCGGACCTTGTAAACACGAACTTCGTTGATGGGTGGGACTTCGTCAACACCGACTCTCACCCCAACGACGACAACTCCCACGGAACGCACGTTGCAGGAACCATCGCCCAGAGTACGGACAATTCGCTGGGCGTGGCGGGCGTAGCGTTCGGATGCTCAATCATGCCAGTAAAGGTCCTGAACAAGAACGGGTCGGGAACGCTCCAGCAATTAGTGGATGGCATCTATTTCGCCGCGAATAACGGTGCTGATGTCATAAACATGAGCCTCGGTTTTCCTCCGGGGTACGATCCGGGCCAGCTGCTGAAGGACGCCCTCGATTATGCCTACGACCACAACGTCACGGTCGTTTGCTCCTCGGGGAACGACTATGCGAGCACGGTCAGTTACCCGGCTGCGCACTGGACCACCATAGCCGTCGGCGCAACGCGGTTCGACGAGACGAGGGTCTCGTATTCGAACTATGGAACGGCCCTCGACCTCATGGCCCCGGGCGGGGACCTATCCGTTGACCAGAACAACGACGGCTACGCCGACGGCATCTTGCAGAACACGTTTGACCCCAGGACCAAGGACCCTCGGGACTTCTCGTACTGGCTCTTCAGCGGCACGTCCATGGCGGCACCTCACGTCTCCGGTGTGGCAGCTCTCCTCATCGCCCATGGCCTCGTGACACCGGACGATGTCAGGTACGCCGTGGAGTCAACGGCGGAGGACAAAGGCACTGCCGGCTGGGACGCCCAATACGGCTGGGGAATCGTTGATGCATATGCCGCGCTCAACGCCCCGCCGGACCCATCGCGCCGGTACACTTTATCAGACGACCAGTTGATGACTTTTGACGACACATCCGTGTCGCCGTTGTACTACGCGGCTCTGGAAAGCAAAGAGGACGTGACGGGATTCGGTGTTCAGTACGACGTGGAGCTCGCGGGGTTCGGGGCGGTCGTAATCAACCTCGGGTCTGTTCCGTCGCAGACCGACCTAAGCGGATACAGCAGCTACGCCTTGACCATCACTAACACGAGCACCGATGATTTCTTCACGACAAGCGTGTACGTCAGGACAGGGCCGAATATGGCGTTTTCCGAGAGCCGCATTGTGACCTTGATGCCGGGAGCGAGCGTGAACCTATCCCTCGACTTGACCTCTGTCCCGAATCGCAACGACGTGAGGGAGGTTGGCTTTACCGTCACAGTTTTCGTTGGTCAGGGCTTTGGTCTCGCCGACAACGTGCTCGTCAAGGCTCAAAGGAGACTGCCGCAATAGCACGGGGCTGCGAGGGTCTTCAGGGAACAAGAAATTGTCTTTTCCCCTACCCTACTCCATTCCCTTCGCGGCCGCGCACTTTTGCCAGGAAGTCAAGAACCCTGTCCTCGTATTCTTCTTCTGCGACCGAGTAAGCCTCCGCGTGGGCGGCGTCGGGGACGAGCCACAGTGACTTCTTGCCTCGTTTCGCATCGTATAGCTTGCGAATTGTCTCAGGGGGCATCCTGCGGTCAGCCATCCCGCCGATGAAAAGAACCGGCACATCATCGAGCTTGTTCAAAACGCTCGCAAGGTCAATCTGCGAAGCTCTCACCCCAGTCCTCAGCCTCGTCATCAAGAGGAGAAGATGAACCAGCGGAAACTTCGGCAACCCGGAAGCAAGCCTGGCATGGTGAGAAACTGTCTCCTCCAGCGAAACGAAAGGGCTTTCTGCGATGATTCCGTCCACTGATGGGTCTTCTCCTGCGGCGAGGAGTGAGGCCGTCGCACCGAGGGATACGCCCCACAGGCAAACTGCGCGTTGACCCCATCCTCTCTCACGCAGAAAGCGAATCGCAGCAAGAATGTCTTTGCTCTCCTTATAGCCCATCGTGCAGTGCCTCCCGCCGCTCCGCCCGTGTGCACGAAGGTCGAGGAGAAGAACGCCGTAACCGCTGCCTGCAAGGAACTGTGCGCGATCGGCATAGAACTCCTTACAGTCGCTCAGTCCATGAACCATGACGACCGTTCCTTTGGCGTCCTCGACGGAGACGAACCTGGCGGAGAGCTCTGTCCCGTCGAAAGAAGCAATCCGCTCGGGCGAGCATTTTGCCGGGAAGTCCAAAGGCCATGTGCCGCGGCGCCTCGGGGGATTCGTCATGAGCCGCGAAAAAAGGTAGCTCATGGCCACCACTACAAGGATAACAACGCCAATCACTCTGAGCGCTACAACCATCTCTGCCCTTTGCCCCCTCGCCGAGGAGTGCCAAGCCAACCGGGAAGGCGACCCGTGCTCGTGGCCGACCAGGCTTCCAGACAAGCCAGAACGCAAGAAGCCCGTCCGCTGCTCGAAGCTACACATACCAGCAGCAGTCTCCCTTGAAGGGTACTTAGTTTTTTGTACAATCAAAAGAGTCAAATGTTCAATATCAGGACAAAAAGGAACCCGGACATGCCATCTCATCAAGAGCTTCTTGAGCGATTGAAGACAGAGGCTGCGAGGGAGGAGCTGTCGCGCCTCTACGGTGAGGACGCGATCATCATCGGCGAACAGGTGTCGCGGTATGAGCGTCTCATGTCGCAGCACGCGAAGCGCTTTGGTCCAAAAGCAGAGGACATCCGGCTTTTCAGCGCGCCCGGGAGAGTGGAAGTCGGAGGAAATCACACCGACCACAACCACGGGCGAGTCCTTGCCGCGGCAATAAACCTCGACGCAATTGCTGCCGCATCTCCCTCTCCTGAACAGGCGATAACCGTCCTCTCCGAAGGCTACGAGACGCCGTTCATCGTTGACACCGCCGACCTCGACAGAAGAGACTCCGAAAATGGAACCTCGTTTGCCCTAATTCGCGGAATATGTCGAGCCTTCCGCGAAAGAGGTTACAATGTCAGCGGCTTTAACGCATCCATCGCCAGCGACGTCGCGGTCGGGTCAGGGCTGAGTTCTTCGGCGGCCTTTGAAGTTCTCATCGCCACTATCCTCAACGCCCTCTACAACGCCGGCGCTATTCCGCCAAAAGACATCGCCCTCGTCGGACAATACGCCGAGAACCAGTATTTCGGCAAACCGAGCGGGCTGATGGACCAGATGACAAGCGCGGTCGGCGGATTGGTCACCATTGACTTCAAGGAGCCGACGAATCCCGCCGTGAAAAAAGTGGATTTCAGTTTCGATTCTTCCGGACACGACGTCGTCATCGTCAACACCGGCGGAAGCCATGCCGACCTCACCGAGCATTACTCTTCTATCGCGCAGGAAATGAAAGAGGCGGCAAGGTCGTTGGGCGTACAGGTGCTCCGAGAGGTCCCCGCCCGACAATTGATGAAATCCGTCCGAGAGCTTCGCGGCAGGGTTGGGGACAGGGCGATCCTTCGGGCACTACATTTTTTCGCTGACAACGAACGGGTCGTCAGGCAAGTCGAGGCGCTGGAGGAAAATGACTTCCAACAGTTTCTCTCCCTGGTCAACGAGTCCGGAAGAAGCTCATGGACGCTGTGCCAGAACGTCTATGCGCCAGAGCGACCGGCCGAGCAGCCGCTGTCGCTCGCCCTCGCTCTCAGCGACGAGATTCTGCGAGGAAGGGGCGCCTGCCGCGTGCACGGCGGAGGCTTCGCAGGAACAATACTTGCCTTCGTTCCGCGCGACCTGACGGCTCAGTATGTGGCGAAGATGAACGAGCTTTTCGGGCAAAAAGCGGCGCGCCCTCTCCGGGTTCGTCCGTGCGGCGCCTGCGAAATCCTTGCCCACCGATAGCGCACTGGCTTCATCCGCTTTCAGCCTTTTACCGAAACGGCACCAGCAGAGACCCGCCGCGACGAGAGGCCACAGCCGATTTCGCGCGTCGCTGACCGAGAACGAGAGGAGACTCTACGGGAAACCACCGCCACCCTTAGAACGACCCACGAATCTGCAATGTATCCGGCTCTTCCGAGTGCGCGACCGCCACAACGAGCCATCCCTTCTCCGCCAGAAACGAGAACCCCGCCGGAACTGCGTCAACGTCTTCCGCCGCCCGGAGTGGCTTCCCGTTCAGGACCACGTCGGGCCTAAACCCCGAAGGCAGTCCAGCGACGAGGACATAGCTCCTCACTCCGGGGAAAAACTTCAGCCTAACGTTAATGATTCCGTTACCAACCACGTCCGCCGAGAGGATTTCCGCGATGGACGTGACGAATATGGGGTTTCCGTCGCGGTTCAGGACTCTGTGCTTCAAGCCGGGGTCATGCCCGGTCAGGGTAAGGAGATTCACCAGGATGTTCTCCGGGTTGAGGTCGGGCGGGTTGGGATGGTTCTCAAGCATGTCCCAGGAGTCGGGATAGCACCCCTTGCTTTTCCCGTCGGCGTACTGCTGCCACATCGCACTGACGGTGATCCCCTCGGCCAACCGCCGCCAGTCGAAGGAACTGTCGTAACGGGAGAGTTGAATCAGACTGTACGCATAAACCAGAGCACACCATTGCACTGGCCGGCCAAGCCACGAGTGAGCGTAGAAGGACGCCCCGAAAATCGGAATCCCCCCGTAGGGCATCTGAGGCACATTTTCGCCGTAACTCCACAGGTACACGAAAGGAATTCCCGTCCTCGCCCAGAATCTCGCCTTATCGAGGTATCGCGCGTCCCCGGTTATCTCGTGCGCGACAACAAACGCCTGCACCGCGTACCCGGCTGCCAGAACGTCCGGCGCGTAGATGGGGCATTCCCATTCCTGCGCCCCGGTAGGTATCGTGTATCTGTCGAGGAACGCGAGACCTTTCAGAGCTCCCTCGACGTGCTTGGCATTGCCCGTAACAATTGCTGACCTCAAAACCTGGCAGGCACCTCTTGCGCACATTCCGCTCGTCGTATCACCCGGTTTCCCGAGCGACGCGCGCTTTTCGTCCGGACGCCACCGCCACGACCCGTCCGGAGACTGTGTGGCGAGAATCCTGCCAGCGGCTCGCTCCCAGTCCTCGAGCGATCTCGCCAGCCGTCCCTCGAGAAATGGCAACTCCCCCGTGAGAATATGACATGCGTCGGGCCGCCACAGGCTGCCGGGACCAAGGCGCTTTAAGCAGTTGGCGACGACCAGGTCTATCCGGTCGCGCAGTGTCTGTCGCACTTGCTCGTTCCTGCTCAGGAAATAATCCATGTTAAGAAGTGTGCAATAGCCCGGATATGGCCCTGGCACCCAGCCAACGCAATGGCTCCATCCCTGGGCGGACTCGTCCCAGACGCTGCTCAGGAAACCGTCCCGGCAAAGCTCGATTTCCTCGTCGGGGCTGCGAGGATACTCGATGGAAGGCAGACCGTGTTCTCGAACCCAGCAAGTCACTGCATCCGTGACGTCGGCAGCCCCGGACACCAGCAAGATCGAAGCTTTGAGACGGATTGTCTGTTTCGCGTCCAGAGATAAGGCGCGTCTTGTGTTGAGAGTCCCCTCCTCAAGAGACTCTGGCACGGATGGAACGAGAACGCTCATGAGGTGGTTTCCCTGAACGGGAAAGCGGTTGGGCGATGAAAAAAGCGGCGTCGGCATCTGTTTGTCGCCGCACCATTTCTGAAGAGGGTCCCACGAAATCCCAACAATCGTTTCCCCTTCGCGCACCGCCATGAGAGGAATCGTGACACGAAGCGGATGGGGTGTGAAGCGCTTGCTCTGCGGCAAAGCTATGTCGCGAGTGCCAGAGGAAGGCTCATCCTTGCCGAGGTATTCGAGTCCCGGGAAAAGTGCCTGGTCCTTCGACGCGCCAAAAGAGCCGTCTCCGGCGAGGAGCTTCGGGGCCGCAAATAGAAGAACCTCCCTTGGGGCGTCCGGGGAAATCGAGGTCTCAACCTCTACCCACGGCGATTCTCTCCTCAAAAGGAACGACTGCTGGAACTGCCATTGGACCGAGTCGCCATCGGCGAACGTCTCGTCGAAGCGAATGGCGAGTTCGTCGTCGGTGAGGGTCCTTCCACCCGCCTCTGTGAGTCGAACATGACGGGAGGGACGCACCTCGATCTTCTCCGTGGAACCGTTACGAAGTCTAATCGAAAACTCTGCGAACGGTGTCAGATGCCCAAGAGTCCGCCAGCCTTCTTTCACCTTCACGAGAACAACACCGTACAGGAATCGCTCATTATCCCGAACGAAAGCGAGCCGCTTGTTTCCCTTTTCCAAAACGATGAACCCGTCCTTCACGTGAAGGCCGCTGGGGTCATCACCCACATAGCCGTAATCAATCCCTCTGCCCGCCGGGTACACAGCGATGTCGAAGGTCCTGAGAGTCGCGACCCCCAGCCCCACTGCAAACTGGAATTTCCCGGTCTCCGCAGGAGCGTTCAGCCGCCAGGAAATCATTGTCTCCTCGGACGGCCGCAGCTCCCGCACGGACTTCGACGCCGTTTCTCCGTCGGCAAACCGAAAGCCTGCGGGCAAGCCGAAATGAGCCTCCAGAGCTCGCTCGGCGGTCAGCGCGCCCTCTCCCGCATTTTTCAGAGCGACTATGATGTCAAAACCATCGTATGGCCTGATGACTGCCGGAGATTGGCCAATCGAGACGAGTTCGACCTTCGGGCCGTACGACACCGCCGCGATGTCCGCCAGTCCAGGGCTTGAGCCGTCCGGCAGTCTCATCTGCGGCAAGCGAGCCTCTCCCTCCAGCGAAGGCCGCGTTGGAAACCAGGCGAGGGCGCCCCTCGGGGCCGCAGACGAGGGTCTTATCACACCGGTGCCTGCGGGGCCCAGGCCCGGCCATTCCGCGACGAATTGCTTCCCGCCGGAAGCCCTGAAAACAAAGAAATTTGGCGACGGAGAGGCGACAAGAGAACGTGACAGCGGACGCATCAACACGACCCTCGCGTCACCCCAAAGCGCCCAGTCCGCAGAACTGTTCCGATTCCTGTCAGAAACCAGCGTCAGCCGGACTAACTCGCCGCCATGGGGACTGAGGTCAACCGCCGAAAAGCACCAGCCGTCCCTGTCCCACAGTTCCTCAAAAACCCTCTCTCCATTGACGAGGACGCGGAATACAACGCCATCCGCCCCCTCCTTATCCGCTTCACGCCATCCCGGCTTGAGACCCACGGCGAAAAGGAACAGCAGTTTTTCCTGTTTCCCCAGTCTCGGGAGGCGCAACGAGTAAGTAGCCGTGGCAGCCGTCGCTTCCCCCGACGGAGGGTGGAGAAAAAGACATCGCTTCAACAAAGAGAATTTCATCTCGGGATCGCCGCGCACGTCTGCGACCGAGACCTTCTCGCAGTTCGCGATTTCCGCCGAGCGGTGCTCCTCGACAAGGTCGCTGAGAATCTCCCCTTCCATCAACAACGCTTCTGCCGCTCCCGATGCGGGAATGGTGCTCGGAAACCAGAACCAGGCAAGTCCAGCAGCAACTATCGTCAGCGATCTCGAAAGCGGGTTTGTCAACTCGGTTCCTTCAAGACAAATTGCACGCGATTAGTCGCGCCTCGCCGCGCTACAAATGACCCTCCTCTACCACTCAGCCTCGATGACCCTCGTCTCCAACGGCTCAAGCGCCAGCGATACCTTTTCCCCGCGAGCGACCTCACGCGAGGAGGACTCCTGTCCCGGATAAACAGTCTTCAACCGCAGCCTGGCGGCGCCTCTCGGCAAATCAATCGAATCATCGAGGACAATCGCGGCATCCTTCTTCTCGAGGGAAGGGTTGCGGAGAAACAGAAATCCCTTGTGCGGCGGCTGTTCATCCTGCGCGAAATGAACATAGGCATAGACTTCGCCGAGGTGCGGGTTACCCAGGACCATCGTGCTGTGCGCGAATACCCGCGCATTGTCCGACCACCACCTGATTTTCTCGCCGAGGAACGCCAGCTCCTTGTCCGACATGATGGATGGACTGATGTAAAGCTCCAGGTGCATCGTCCCCATCCCGAGATTCATCATGACGTGGTCTTGCCAATCTTTCTCAGACTCATCGTCCTCAGGCGTCCGATAGGAATCGGTGTCGTATCTTCCTTTCACGATACCCACCGTCATCAGAGCATTGAACGGATACTGAGCCTTATTCTCTCGGAAGGCGATATACATCCTCCAGTCTTTGTACGTTATGGACTTCTGCCGGACGCTTCCCCAGCCGTCGAGGCCGTAGTCGGCCCCCTGCATCCAGACCGAGTCGGCATGCTCGAGCCACCACGGACTGTGCCATGTCCCCGTCGTGATGTTGATGAAGAGACCTCGTTTCTCCTTCCTGAGCGAGTCGAGAATGTCGAGGAAAGCATCGGTCAAAGCCATCTGAGAGTATTGCCCGACCCGATGACCGTGCGACGGATTCTGGCAAAAGCTCGGAAAACCATCGAACTTGAAATAGTTCACGTCATAATCTTTAAGAAAGCCGATCGCGCAATCACGAAATCGTTTGTTGTATCGCGGCGCGGCAAGGCAAAAACCTTCCTGCCGAAAACCCGGAGCCTGGAGAACCTCGAACCCCTGCGCTGTTCCATACGACATTCTTTGCTTTTGTGCCTCGCCGTAACCTCCCCACGGGGAAATCCAGATGCCGATTCCTCGCGCGATTTTCAGCGCTTCGCCCTCGATTTTCTCGAAGCCGGACGGGAACCGGTCTTTCGCGACCTTCCACAGGGTCGTATGGTCGTCCCAGCCATCGTCCAGAACAATCGAGTCGAGCCGGATGCCGCACGGCTGACAGAGCCTTTCCCTGAGAAGGCGAATTGACTCCAGGCACGCTTTTTCGTCAAAGTCGCGAAGATCGTACCAACTGTTCCAGAGAACGAAGGGCTGCGCCGGACGAGCGCGCATCCTGTCAACATACGTCAAGAAAGACTTCCCCACGTTTCCCTCGGGGGCAACGCCTATCACCGCCGCCTGGCTGCTCGTCGCTGAGAGTTCGACCGGTAATCCGTATTCGTAGCCGACCCGGATCCTCCCGCGGCCGTCGTGGAGAATAGTGCATCCCGGATACTCCACCCCGAAGAAGAGGTCCTGGTAATAGACCGGCTGGCCAAGTCCTGCAAACTCGACTACGTCCTTCGGCTCAGGCACCCGGACAACGTCCACGTCTATCCGTGAAACGACATCCTGCCCCGCCTCGAGCCTCGATATGCCAAGCGTCTTTCTCAGGAAGAAATCATCCGGCTCAAGCTCGTACAAAACCGATATAGCAAGCCCCCCACGCAGGTAGGTGGTCGTGAGCCGTGCCGTCTGGACGCCTTCGGGGCTTGTGGAAGTCTTGACTTCATGGACCTTGCTGCGTGAGATGTTAGCCAGCCTCTCCGCAGTCATGACCAGAAACAGCGGTGAAGAGAAAACGTGCTTCCTGTCGAGGGCTTTATTGACAATTGTGACCTGCGCATCCTCTCCCTCGCGGAACTCGACTTCGTAAGAGAGATGTTTGTTCTCTATCCGAAACCTCTGCGTACCGGCCGCTGCCGCTTGCTCGGGAAAGGCCTGTCGGGCCGGGCAGGCGCAGGCCGCGAGTGCGACGGCACCCACGGCTATTGGCACTCGAAGATTGCGTAGCATTTACCTCCTCCATTTCAGAGACCGCTTGCCGATGTAAACGTGCACTTGATGTCAAAGGTTTACTGCGCAGAAAGCTATAGGGAATTCACCGCTGCGTCAAGCGCCGTCTCAGGAGTCGGGCTTGGGACCTCATGCGAAGGCTGCGCCCGTTCCCCTTCATCGGCGCCTCGGGCGCCCGAACTGAGCGGAAGTCTGTTCTGACCCCTGCTCGACGCGTCAAAAGCCGGACATAGCCCGCGGATGAGCCACCCAACAGCCCTGTACGGCCTCAGTTGCGGGCGGAGGCAGTCCTGTTCAACGTCATCACCGGGAAAGCCCCTCCCGGAATGGGGAACGCGGGGGAAATTCGCTGGTCGCCTCCCGTCGTGGCCTCTTCCCCGCCTTCGCCCGGATAAGATGCCGCCGGCACAAAGTCCCACCTCCCACTCAGGCGTAACCGCAGCCGTTGAAGTTCGCGGCTTGTTTTGTTAATTTACGGCGAGCAATTACCAGAAGTCTGAACATCCTCGCGCGGATCGAGGCGACGGAATAAGACCAATGCCTGGCAAACAAGAAACGTGAGGCCGAAAGGAGGGAATGATGCACAGGAGATTGGTTTACTTTGCAGCGGTGCTTTTTGCGATGGGATGTCTGTATCCTGGGATGATGAGCGTTTCGACCGGTGCGGAGGGCAATCCTTTCATTGGTCGGTGGGACGTCACTATTGCGAATACCGGCGATACGTTCCGGTCGTCGTGGCTGGAAGTTGCCGAAACGGAAGGGAAGCTGTCCGGAAAGCTCCTGTGGCGATGGGGAAGCGTTACTGGCGTGAAATCGGTGGAAGTCGTCGGGGATGAGATTCGCGTGACGCGGACGGAATCCTACGAGGACAAGCCGGTTGACGTCGTGTACGCGGGAAAGCTCGTCGGAGACAAGCTTGTCGGGTCGGTGAAGAACCCGGACGGGCCCGTGTTCAACTGGACGGGCATCCGCGCCGTCGAGAAGGTTGACGTGTCGGGGACGTGGCGGCTCACCGGGCAGACTCCCAGAAGGGCGATCACGGCGACACTCATTCTCAAGCAGGAGGGCCCGGTCGTTTCCGGGAAATACGTCGGAGGTCGTCAGGCGAGGGAATTCCAGATTCAAGACGGAAAGCTCGACGGAACAAAGCTCACTTTCTCTGTCGCCATCGAGCGTCGGCAGGGAGGAACCTCGGTAGTTCAGTACTCCGCAAACGTTCAGGGCGACAAGATGACCGGGACCGTTCAGGGGCAGGGAGGGAGAGGACCCACCCAGTTCGCAGCCCAGCGCGAGCGGAAATGGGGCGAGCCGATCCAGTTGTTCAATGGCAAGGACCTGACCGGGTGGCGCCCGAGAGACCCCGGACGAGAATCTCACTGGTCGGTGAAGGATGGTGCACTGGTCAATCGCCCGCCTGACCAGGACATTGTCAGCGAGAAGAAGTTCGGCGATTTTAAGCTCCATGTCGAGTTCAGTATGGCCAAAGGGAGCAATAGCGGCGTCTATCTCCGCGGGCGATATGAGATGCAGCTTCTCGACGACTTCGGCAAGCCCCCGGGCATGCACAGCAACTGCGCCATTTACAGCCGCCTGGCGCCATCGGTCAATGCCAGCAAGCCAGCGGATGAATGGCAGACTCTTGACACAACGCTCGTCGGCAGATGGCTAACGGTTGTGCTCAATGGACAAACCGTCATGGACTACGTCCACCTCGACGGGATAACCGGGGGCGCCCTCGACGCCAACGAGGAAGAGCCGGGACCGTTCACGTTCCAGGGAGACCACGGCCTCGTCCGATTCCGGAAAATTGAGGTGATGCCCGTTGTGGAGTAACGGCACCGTTGACGGGATTTGTCTGGAAGGCTGCACTTGCTGATTCAGGAGGTGTGTTATTCTTCATACAGAGATCAAGTGGCGGTTTCAAGAAGGAGGGAACGAAGGTGAGGAAATTGTGCTTGATGATGGCAGCGGTTTTTGCGATTTGCATGCTTGCGAGCTTCTCCTACGGCGAGCCGGCCGCGAAATCGGGTGACCTTTTTAACGGGAAGAACCTCGACGGCTGGAAGCTTCGCGATCCGCAGGGGAGGCGGAGCTGGTGGGCCCTTAAAGGCCTGCTTCATAACGGGACCGCCCCCGGCAAGCCGGGAACGGATATCTGCACCGTCGGAGAGTTCGGCGATTGCGTGTTGCACATCGAGTTTCGAGTGCCGAAAGACGGGAACAGCGGAGTCTATCTCCAGGGGATTTATGAGGTTCAAGTGGCGGACTCGTTCAGGGAGCCCGTCTCGGCGGGGATGTGCGGGGCAATTTATGGCAAGATAGTTCCGAGCCTCAACGCCAGCCGGGCCGCTGGAAAATGGCAGAGCTATGACATCACTTTCCGCCAGGCTCGGGTGAACGAATCCGGACAGGTCGTCGAGAAAGCTCGCGTCACTGTCGTGCACAACGGCAAGAAGATAATCAACAACAAGGAAATTGATGGAGTGACCGGGGGGGCTTTGTCCGACAAAGAAGGAAAACCAGGTCCCCTCATGCTCCAGGGAAACCACACCTCCGTTGACTATCGGAACATCCGCATCCGTAGTATCACAGCGCCAGGTTTATGACCATTGACAAGGCGTGTGAGCGATGAGGTTCCTGCTGGCTTCCGGCTACGGAACTGTGGGAAAGGCGGCACGGTGATTTCCGATTGAGGACCAGATGCGGTCGAGGCAGCACAGTCGTGCGTGGCAAGCCGCACGGTGCGCGGAGGCCCGGAGTCGCCCCAGCGTTGGCGTCAGAGAGAAGGCGGCCTACGGAGTGTCATCCTCATTGAAATCCGAAGTCTCGCCTCATAAGCCACGTGGACCGTCGCCCGGGGAAGAGGCGCTTCTCTCCATTGCCTCCATTCTTTCCCGGGCTCGTTCGCTGAGTTTTGTTCCGGGAAACATCGCTGTGATCCGACGGAGCGTGTGCACAGCTTTGTCGCGGTCTCCCAGGCCGCTTTCGTAGGTATCGGCGATCCTGTTCAAAATGGACGCTGCGGCAGCATCCTGCAGGTTCATGCCGAGGCACGCTTCGTACTCCTGGATTGCTTTTGGGTAATCGCGCAACTCGCGGGCATAAATCTCCGCGACCTCCAAACGAAGGGCAATGTCCTCAGGATTTTCGCCCATGGCTCGCCGGAACTCCAAGATTGCCTCCGCAGACCGTCCCTGGCTGAGAAGCCATCTCGCGCGAGAATAATCCTTTCTAACTTTACCTTTCGTGAGGCCATAGAGCTTGCTGAAGAGCTTCTCGGTTATTTCTTCGGCGGCGGGAAGGGCGATGAGAAACCCCACGAACACGAGGATGACTATTGCGAAAAGCGCTCCCCAGGCAGCCTCCTTGCGGAACATAATCCTGACGCCGATCAGGACCGCGACGAGTCCCAAAACGACACCCAGCCACAAGGCTTTCGGTGTTACCTTCACTTGTCTGCCTATGCCCCGAAACTACAGTCAGTTGCGATGCGAGCACGGTCACACCGGACCAATGCGAGCCAGAACGGTTACCCGGGCTTTTGAACCTGATTCCGGATGCTTTCGATGCGCTTTTGTGCTCTATCGGCGGGCTTTGACCCGGGCCATTTTTCCGCGATTCTGGCGAGAGTTGTGAGGGCGGCCTCGACGTCCCCGAGGTTGACCTCGTAGATGTCCGCGATTCGGTTGAGAACGGAACCACCCTGCGTCGGCCCGAGGCGTATCTTCAGGCACTCCTCCAGTTCGAGGATTGCTCGCCGATAGTCCTTGATGTCACGAGCGTAGATTTCGGCAATCTCCAGCCGCAGCATAAGGCGGTCCGGCTCCTTTTCCAGTCCGCGGCGGAATTCCTCAATCGCCTCCTCAAACTTTCCCTGGGCAGCGAGGCTTTTCGCTACCGAATACTCCTTCGTTACCTTCATGCGGCCTTCACGCAGGAGGACGCCCGCCAATTTTTCGCCGAAGAAATCGGCCAGGGGCGGGGCTATCATAATGGCGATGAGGAGCCAGTAAACGGCCACGATAACGGGTGACATGACGCCAAATGGCAACCCCGGAAGGATCGAGACAAAAAATACAACGATCATTCCGGCTCCGACAAGCAGCGGGACAGTTCTTTTCAACCCTTTCATCAGAGGTTCTTGAACTCGTTGATGTTCTTTGCCCGAGCGATTGCCGTCTCGTAGGTTATGATTCCCCGGAGGTAAAGCTCCTTGAGGGACTTGTCCATAGTTACCATGCCGTACTGGGAGCCTGTCTGGATTATCGTCGCGAGTTGATGAGTTCTGTGCTCACGGATGCAGGAGTGAACGGCGTCCGTCCCTACCATAATCTCCGTCGCGACGACCCTCCCTCTTCCGTCCTTCCTCGGAAGAAGCTGCTGGGCGACGATGCCCTGCATGCACCCCGCTAATTGTACCATGATTTGCTGCTGCTGGTGAGGCGGGAAGACGTCAATGATTCTGTCAATGGTTTGAGGGGCGTCGGGCGTGTGGAGCGTGCTTAGGACAAGATGGCCGGTTTCGGCGGCAGTGACGGCGGTGGCAATCGTCTCGAGGTCTCTCATCTCTCCGATTAGAATCACGTCCGGGTCCTGGCGGAGGACGTGCTTCAGCGCGGAGGCGAAGGAGTGAGTATCCGACCCAACCTCCCTCTGTTTTATGATGCTCCTTTTGTTTCGGAAGAGGTATTCAATAGGGTCCTCGATGGTAACGATGAGGCAGCTCCTTTCGGTGTTGACCAGGTCAACCATCGCCGCGAGAGTCGTTGTTTTGCCCATGCCGGTCGGGCCGGTGATAATCACAATGCCATTTGGCTTCAAGGCGAGCTTGCCGATGATGGGAGGGAGGCCAAGCTCTTCCAGGCTGCGGATATTCAAAAGCACGACGCGAAACGCGGCTTCCACCGAACCCCTCTGCTGGTGGACGTTTACGCGGAACCGGCTGATGTTGGGAAGATACAGCGAGAAATCGAGCTCGAATTCCTCCTCGAACTTCACTTTCTGTTTGTCCGTCAGGACGCTGTAAACCATCCGCTTCATGTCATCGCCGGTCAACCGTGGAGCCTCGATGGGGACAAGCGCCCCGTCAATGCGCAGGATGGGTGGCTCGCCCTCCGTCAGATGAAGGTCAGAGGCCTTTTTTTCCACGACCAACTGTAACAGCTCGCGCAAATCCATCGTTTCCTTTTCTCCTTTCACAACTGCCTTGTTTTCAGAGGATTCCGCCGGCCATTTTCAGGTGGTGCTTGTTGGCGGCCTGACGGCGCGTGGGCATCTCGCCCACGGGTGCCCACGGGCGAGACACCCGTGCCACGGACTTGGACCTTTGCGTCCTCTGCGCTCTCTGCGGTGAGTTCCTCCTGAGACTGAGGGCTTGCCTCTTCCGAAATAAGTCCTTGACGCTACACTCCTGGGATGCTAAATTTGGACTTGAAAACGTGCAGAAAGTCTCCACCAAAGCCTTGGACAAGGGGGTGGGCAAAATGGGTACCGCGGACGTAGATTACACGTTCCATAAGCACCTGCCGGTCATCGTCCAGAGGAAAAAGTTCCTCGGCAGGACCTCCCCGCACAGAGCCTACATCCAGGACATCAACATTCATGGTGGTCGCCTCTTCACAACCGAGCCATTGACGGAAAGCTGTCTTATTTGCATAACTTTTCGCGATCCCGACAGCGACACCAACAGGACTCTGTGCGCGCGGGTCATGCGAGCCGACTGCATCGTCTTCCAGGGCAAAAAGGTCTTCCAGGTATATATGGAGTTCTTGAAGCTCACCAAGCACGATGAGGTGATGCTCCAGAACATCTTCTATGCCTCGCCGACGTAACCGGCGACCTCGGCAGCCCAGTACGAGATGATGAGGTCGGCACCGGCCCTTTTTATGCTGGTCAGCATCTCTAACACTGCCGGCTTCTCATCGAGCCATCCTCTTTCGGCCGCCGCTTTAACAATAGCATATTCTCCGCTGACGTTGTAGGCCGCCAGAGGCACGTCGAACCTTTCCCTTGCCCGACAAATCACGTCGAGGTACGCGAGTGCTGGCTTGACCATTACGATGTCGGCCCCTTCCTCGATGTCCAGTTCGATTTCTCTCATTGCCTCCCGCCAGTTTGCTGGGTCCATCTGATAGCTCCTCCGGTCGCCAAATGCGGGAGGAGATTCCGCGGCGTCACGGAAGGGCCCGTAGAAGCAAGAAGCGTACTTGGCCGAATACGCCATGATAGCGGTCATCGGGAAGTTCTCCCTGTCGAGAACTTTTCTGATTGCGCCGACGGCTCCATCCATCATCCCGCTGGGGGCGACGATGTCCGCGCCTGCGGCTGCATGGGAGAGGGCCGTAGTCGCCAGAAGCTCCAGAGTTGCGTCATTGTCAATTGTGGCGTCCGGTCCTTTTCCGTGGACAATCCCGCAATGGCCGTGGCTGGTATATTCGCAAAGGCACACGTCGGTAATCACCGTCAGCGAGGGCTCACCTTCCTTGATTTCTTTGACCGCCCTCTGAGCCACGCCGTTTTTGTTGTACGCCTCCGAAGCTTTCTCGTCTTTTCTCGCAGGGATTCCGAACAGGATCACGGCACCGATTCCGGTCTTCGCAACCCTTTTCGCCTCTTCCGCGGTGGCGCTGACGGGCAGTTGAAAACATCCCGGCATGGAACCTATGGGCCGCCTCTCGGAGATTCTCTCCGAAACGAAAAAGGGCATCACGAGGTCCCTTGGGGACAACCTTGTTTCGCGAACCATCAGCCGGAGTTTCTCGTTCATCCTCATCCTTCTCATGCGAACCGTCGGATAACCCATTTTTTCTTTCTCCTTTTGCGACAGTGAATCTCAAGAAGTGGCGTTGCCGTGCCTCTCCGGCTCGGCGCCAGCAGTAGGGCATACGGTCGTGGTATAGACCTTATTCATTCCGTCCCCATAGCCTTCAACTCCCTCCTCGCTTGCGCGCCGAACGACCCTTTTGGGTCAATCTCGACCGCCCGGCGGAACGCCTCTACCGCCTGCTCCGGTTCGTTTCGCCTGCGGTAAACCTTGCCGAGGTTGAGGTGGAGCAAGGGGTGAGCGGGGTTGATGCTCAGCCCTATGCGGAGGTGCGACAGTGCCTCGTCCGTCCGCCCGACATCGGCGTAAACCAATGCCAGCGCTGCCCGGTCCGGCAAGCTCCACGGTCTTTTTGCGACCGCCAACTCCAGTTCGGCGATGCTTTTCTCGAAATGTCCGGCGGCGCGTGCTTCGTCGCCACGGCGCCTGCACTCGTACGCGAGGGTTTGATGAATCAACCCGAGGTTGAGATGGGCATCGGCATTTTCCGGATCAATCTCAAGGGCCTTTCTGGAGAGCTCCATCGCCTTTTCGTTTTCACCGAGGCGCATATGCAAACGGGCCAACTCATTCATCGCCCGCACGTCATTCGGATTGGCTTTCAGGAGGGCATCGTATTGTTCTCTTGCCGCGTCGGGAAGTTGAAGGTTCATGTACGCTCCCGCAAGGCCTATCCGCGTCAGAGGCCCGATTTTCATCCTGAGAGCGGTCTCGTATTCTCTTCTGCTGTCCTTCCACCTTTGCATGTTCATGTACACGGTTCCAAGGTTGAAGTGGATGTCGCAATAGTCCGGCGAGAGCTTTGCTATGCGAAGGTAAGTCCGCAGTGATTCGTCGAATTCTCCCTGGAGATTATAACAATGACCGAGCTTGTAATACGCGGACAGGTTATAGCGGTTCAGAGCGATGGCGCGGTTGTACAGCTCGATTGCTCTCTCACGGGCTGCCCGGGCGCAATCCGAATGTTGCAGGAAGTCTTCAATAGTCGCATCGCCGGTCTTGAGCCTCTCCGCTCTCACCTCGTACCCTTCGCCCCTTGCCGTTGAGACTGCGGAGTTCCAGACGCGTATCGCCCAAAATCCTCCTGCGGCCATCACCGCAACGATAATGGAGACTATGGCGGCACGGAGCACGGGTGCCCGAACCGGCTTGAAGTTCAGCTTGCAGAATCTCTGGGAGGGCTGGCTTGTCTCGTCGAGTTGTCTCACCTTCTGCTTTCGTGGTGCGACGGGGCTGCTCATTGCACCGACCGCAATTGTCAGTCCCATCCCAAGCCAGAGGAAGAACCTCCCGACGACCCATCGGGTCGTGACGCACACTGTCGCCTGACCAAAAATCGCGACGCAGCCTGCCAGAAGTCCTGCGAGAGCAGCTGCCTGAAATTCGTCTCTGGCATGTGCTATTCTCCGAGCAGTCTCCCAGACAAACGCCCCGATCATCCAGAGGAAAACGCCTAGCCCTACCACGCCCATTTCTGCCGCTATCTCCAGATATTCGGAATGAGCATGGAGGGTGTTGGGCATGATTTTCCCCGCTGTGGCGGGGTCGCGAAACCTCGGAAAATAGACGCTGAACGTTCCGATTCCCGAGCCGAAGATTGGCCGGGCACGTATCATGGGGAGAGCCCCCGCCCAGATAACTTTTCTCGCCAGGACCGAGCCTTTTTCCGTCTCAAAGGCGGCCTCCATTCTTCCTCCGATTTCGCTGCTGTCAACGAACAGGACTGAGACCAGGACGACGGCTGCGAGGAGGAATGCTCCCCACAATGGCTTCCCCTCAAAACGAAGTCTCTGTTCGGAACCGCTGACCTGGAGCAGAAGAACCGCGAACAGCCAGAAAGGAATCGCCCAGAGAATGACATATCCTCTCGTCCCTTCGGACAGAAGAAGGAGAGCCATCCCCGCACACACGATGATAATCGGCCCGAGGAGAATCAATCTCCACCGTCTGCTAGCGAGGGACAGAAAAAACCATACCGGCATTGACCCGAGAAATCCCAACCACGCGCCCCGCGAGTGCGTGTAGAAAAGGCTCAGTTCAACGGCGCAAACAAGCAGAATGAACAGGCTCTTCGCTGCGGCGGCGTTTCCTCTCGAGTAAAAGAGGCTGAGGAGGACCGGCAATGCCAGGACCAGAAACGACGCAAAGAAGTTCGGGTGGCCCATAGTCGAAAACGAACGCCCTCGCTCCAGCAAGTCGGGTTCTTTGCCGAAGAACAGGTCGAGACCGTAGTGCTGAGAGATCGCGTAAAGGCAGCTCACCGAAGCGATGCCAGCCAGGATTGCCGCCACAAGGAAGAATCTCTTTGGGTTCGTGACCGCCCTGCCCGTCACAAAAAGGAGCATCCCGCAGCACGACAAGTTCATCAATTCCCGAACGCTGGCGTATCTGTAGGCAGAAAAGGCCGTCGAGATGATGGCAAGGCAGAAGTAGATGCCGAGCGGCAGAAAGATTTTCGACCGGGGAATGGACATTTCTCCCCTGAACAAGGAGGCGACGACCACGACGAGAAACAGACCCGTTACCGCCCAGAGGGAAAAGAGGTTCTTGATGAGAGTGGTGTCTTTTGTGGCGAGAATGAAGAGCAGCCCAACGCCAGTGATGACCGCCAGCAAACCTGCCAGCATCGTCAGACCGATGGCATCTCCCTTCTCCTGTGGTTTCTTTTTAGCCACTCGCTCCCTCCGCCTCTTCGTCTTGCGCAAGGCGCTCCCTGCCGGTCGTGGGGAGAATGCCAACCGCACACGCCACGTTCCGGCAATTCCCGCACACTGCCCCTGCGACGAGAAAAGAGCCGCGCGCCCTCACGAAACTCCACTTGAAAAATCGGGAATCGGGCCTTATTCTACTGCCAAACGCAACGGGAGGGATAGGGATGAATGCTACGTTGAACGGCGTTTCGCCGGACAGGCCGCATCTGAAAACGGCCGACGGTGCGGTCCTGGTTCTTAAGCCGGGGGAAACGTTGCTCGGGCGAGAGCCCGGTTGCGACATTCAGTTGCCGGATCCATCCGTCTCCAAAAAGCACTGCGCCATTGCGTGGTCCGAAGGCGGCTTTTCCGTTACCGACCTCGGGAGCACGAACCACACTTTTGTCAACCAGACCTGTCTCCGGCAGGGGCAATCTTCCCGGCTCGTCCATGGCGACCGGCTCGTTCTCGGTCGAACCACCCTGACCTTTTTCGAGCCCGAGCGTGAAAGCGCGGACGCGGGCGGTCGAGGTGTCGCGGGGAGGCGCGATGCGGACAAAGAGCCTTCTGAAAGCACCATGGTCTCCTTCGCCATTGGCATGCCCCCTTATGTCGGCGGCAAGCAGCCCCCCTCCGAAGCCGCAGTTCGAGAACTCAAGAAAGCTAATGAGCGCCTGTCCATCTTTTACGACTTTGGGAGGGACGTCGGAAACATCCTCGACATTGACCAGCTTCTTAGAAATGTCGCGGCAAGAATCATCAAGCTCATACCGGCCGACAGCGGCGTGGTTTTTCTCAGGCACTTCGGCCAACTGGAGCCTTCCATTTGCTGGACGAGAGAGGGCTTTCAGGACGTTTCCATGGCGGCTTACAGCCGGACCGCTGTGGCTAAAGCGGTTGGGGAAAAACGTGGGCTATTTGTCAGGGACATCGCGTCTCAGCCAGACCTTCGCGCAGCTCAAAGCGTTGCCGGGTTGAGAATTCAATCAACCATGATTGTCCCCATTGTTCTGGAAGAGGAGGTTTTTGGCGCCCTTTCGCTATCTGCATTCGGAGAGCGGGCGGACTTTGGCGCCGACGATTTCGCAATGGTTTCGGGTCTTGCAGGGCAGCTCGCCGTAGCGATAAAAAACGTTCACCTCGCCAGTGAGATAAAGCTCGCCGCCGCGGAAAAACACAGATTTCAAAGAGAACTGGAGATTGCCGCCCACGTCCAGAAGAGCATTCTTCCCGCTGCGGCGCCTTCGCTGCCGGGGCTGGACGTTGCCGGGGTGAGCATCTTTGCGAGAGAGGTCGGCGGGGATTTCTTCGACTACGTTCCCCTCGGCAAGCACGCTCTGGGCACGACGATTGCCGACGTGTCGGGGAAAGGACTTGCGGCTGCTCTGCTTACTTTGCAGTCCAGAAACGTTATCCACGCTTTTGCGAGGGAGAACCGAAGCCCAGCCGAAGTCCTCTCCAAAGCCAATTCGGTTATATACGAGGACTATTCGCGGGCGGACATGTTTTTGTCCGCCTTTTACTCGACGATAGACGTGCGGTCGAGAAGCCTTCGCTACGCCTCCGCCGGCCATAACCCTCCGTTACTTCTTCGAGCCGACGGGACATGCTCATCGCTCGATTCCACCGGCTGCCTGCTTGGCATCTCGCCGAACGTCTCCATTGCAGAGGAGTCGGTCCCACTCGGTGCGAGCGACATCCTCGCGCTTTATACCGACGGCCTCTCCGAAGCGAGAGACCACGCCCGCTCTCAATTCGGTTGCGAGAGACTCGCCAGGAAGCTCGCGGAATACCGTGAACTTCCCGCCCGGGAAATCGCCGACCGAATCGTCCAGGAGGCGGCTTCCTTTGCGGGTCACGACCAATTCGACGACGCAACGCTCGTCGTCATCAAAGTGGAACCGGGAGAGTGATTCGACCGGCACGATGAAAGCCGACGCCGAGGCGTGAGGAGGCGCTGACGGAGCACCAGTCTATCTACAGCCACAGAGGGGTCAGCTGCAAACCGTTCGCACGGAATAACCCTTACTTCTTCTTTTTGGTTGGGAGGGGCGGAGGGGGTGCCTTCTTGTAGCCCTTTGGGACGGCAAAGACCGACGCGTCAACTTCCTCGTACGAGACCTTCTTGATTTTCGACTCGGTTCGCTGCGTTCCTTTGCCAAAAGGTATGGGGGACTCGATGATGATGAGGTAGGGGTAAGCTTTCCGCTTCTCGAACGTGGCTGCCATCTGCCCATGAAGCTCGAAGGTTTTGAGGCCCTTCGTCAGCTCACGGAACTTGCTGTTGAACTCAATCATCGCGGGATCGAGAACGATTTTTGGCGTTATCCAGGTTTCGACCTCGCTCGGGCCGGTCTTGAAGACGAGCTTTTCGCAGGGATACTCGTCTATTGTCTTCTTCTCGCCGGTCTCGAGGACCGTCAGTGTCGCTTTTCTGACTTTGGCGGGAAGGCCGGCCTCGCGCTTCTTTACGTCGTCAAAGGTTTCCTGGATATAGGCCTTTTGGTTCGGGTCAAGAACCGTCACCGTCTTGCTCGCCACGTCGGTGATGATGATTTTTCCCGACGGCTCATTTGTCCTCATCTGCGTTTTCGTGAAGTAGATGACCTGGGTGAAAATGCTCTTTGTCTTACCGATGATATTGGTCACCTCTCTGACCACCGTCATGTCGGCAAGCGCCAGAGTTTGAAATGCGAAAGCTAACAAGATCGTCACGGACAATACCGCAAGCGAAATTCCTTTCGTCCTCATAACATCGTTCCTTCTTGAGATTCAGTTTTCGCGGCTCTCTCGCAGATTTCAATGCGTGTCGTCCACGTCTCTTAGACGAGCCGCCGCTCATTCTATTTTCCGAATGTGGATGTTCCCGTTAGAGGTCCTGAGATTGATGGAAGCCTTGCCATCGCCGATTTTGCCCGAGAGCCTGTCACGTTTGATTGTCACGAGGAAATCGCACGACACCTTCCCCGTCGTCGTGTTCGCGGAAACGGTTGCCGAGGCATCCGCGGATAAAGTGCAGGTTATGCTTCCATTAGAAGTAAAGGCCTCGGCGCTGGCAACGACTTTCTCGAGCAGGATTCTGCCATTGCTCGTCTCGCAGCGTATGTCGCCCCCGGCTTCCTTGATTGTGATGCTGCCGTTCGACGTCTCCGCATCTGCGAAGCCTGAAATCCGCTCGAGTTCCACGGCGCCGTTGGAAGTATGGGCAACGACTTTTCCGCCGATGTCCTGGGCGCCGATTCGGCCATTCGCGCTGCGCATTTCGGCACCTCCGGCAACTCCCTGGGCTTCGACATCGCCATTGGAGGTGAGAAGGTTGAGGCTACAGTTCTTTGGCACGACCGCCTCGATGCTCACTGCGATACTCGCGCGCCTCTGATGTCCTTCTGGCAATTCGACGGAGATGGTCGCCCCGGAGACTTGGGTCTCCGTTACAACCTTCGTCTCCTTGCAGAACCGCTCCGCCTCTTGCTCCGTTACCGAGCGGACGACCTTTTCCGCAGTAATCTGAACCTCGTTCACCTCGCCCGAGCGGACTCTTATCCATCCGTTCTGCGTCGTTACGTGAAGCGTGCCGCCGGCCGGAAGCGGAACTGAAAGCCGCTCGGTCTCCGAGTATTCGGCAGGAAACCTTTCGATGCATCCGCTGCCGAAGAAGGCGACCAGTGCTAAAAAAACCGAGAAAAACAACCACTTCATGCTGTTCCGCCTGACGTCATGGTTTATGCTGCGCCCTCTCACGGGAAACACAATAAGTCTATCGAAAAGCGGCGCAACAAGCGAACGAAAAAGCGAGCTCGCGTGTAACGGCTCAACTGCTGGCCGGGGGTTAGTAGAGAAAAAAGAGGCAATGAGACATGATTACAGGATGAACGCGATGATCCTGAGAATCCTGTTATGTTGTCTCATTCTCTCCGTGGCCACCGCCCGGTGCCGCACATGGCGACTGGTGTCGGAATATGAATCGCATGCTGCTCGTGCATCCGGACCGTCAACGAGGAGCTGCGGCGCCGGCACCAGCCTTGGGCTTTTCGGCGCCGCCGCTTGTTGTTCCCAAGGAGCCCCTTGACACCTCAAAAATGCCAAGAACGATTCCATCGGGGTCCTGGAAAAGCGCGAAGTATCCCTCCCCGGGCTCTGCCATCTTCGGCACCTCCACCTTCGCGCCGGCGGCTTCCGCTTTCTTCAAAGTCTCATCAATGCTTTCAACCTGGACATAAACCCGCAAAGCCGCGTTGACCGGCATCCCCTCCGGCTTCTTCATCAAGCCGCCGAACGGCCAACTCCCCGTCTGAATCATCTGATATTCGCCTCCGGGAGTTGACTGGAATTTCCAGGCGAATATCTTGCCGTAGAAAGCCTTCGTCTTTTCGGGGTCGGGGACGAGGAACTCGAAGTGGCAGATGGGATTGCCGGCCGGCGCTGCGATTTCCTTTGCCGGAGCAGCCGGTTTAGCGGGAGCCGTCTCCGCGGCCGACTGCGCGAGCCTCCAGACAAATGACCCGACCAGCACGCTGACAACGATTCCCAGGACGAGAACTCCCAGCCCGCCGCGCACCACCTTCCTCATCGTAGCCTCCTTTCATTGTCGCTCTACAGGTCGTTCGCGAGCCGTCTGACGCCACACAATTTAGTGGCGACATGATGGGGGAATCGGCAAGGAAAGTCAACACGGGAGGAACTGGATTCTTGCGGCGAAAAAGAGGGCAGAAGCGACGTTTCCGGAACCCCGGCGGTCTCAAGCGCACCCGTCTGCCACCCACGGGGAAAAGCGAGGAAGGCTGCTGGCGGTGAACAGGGCGCCAGAATAAAAAAAGCGGGAACTTGAACAGCTCCCGCTTCTTCAAACCTGGATGGAATTGCCGTCTGCGTCCTATTTGGCAGGCTCCTTCCGGGGAACAATCACCATATCGTCCGGCTCGATGATGAAGTCATCGGGTGACTTTCCGTCCATGATTGCCTTGCAGTCAACGACATGCCTGATGCTGGTCTTAGGGTCCTCTCTGAGCGCCCGGAGAACGAAAACGTTCTGGGCATCTGCGTCGGCAGTCAACCCGCCGGCAGCCTCTATCGCTTTCAGAAGGGTCGTTTCCGGCTGGAGTTTAATGCTCCCGGGCTTCTTAACTTCGCCGGTGACCTCGTACATGCCGGGCTGCTCTTCGGGGATTTCACGAAAGCCACGGAGACCGAGATACCGGTCAGGAGACTTGCTGATTTGCGCTCCAGCGTTGACGCGTCGCTGAATCTCCACCTCTTGCCACACAGTGGCGCTCAACCGCTTTCGAAGCTGCTCCATCCCGGAGCGGGTCTCTCCTCCTTCGGCTTCCAGATTGCGGTATAGCGAAACGCGCTGCTCGGTCTCTGTAAGTCTGTCTTGTAGGAGGCGAATCCTCCCCTGGACGGTTGCCAGCTCCGTCTCCGATTCGAGCGTTTTCTCAGCGATGATCGTCGCCAGGCCAAGCCCGCCTGTCTGGGCGAACTTGTCCCTGGCCGTCGCCAGTTCGAACTTCACCTTCTGGAGGCGGCCTTTCAAGTCGCCAGTCAAGCGCTTTGCTTGGTCGTAGTCAGCCCGGGCCATCTCGAGTTCGAATTGCGCCTTCTCGAGCACGTCCTGGCTGACCAGATTCTGCTTGTGCAGGTCTGTTGTCCGCTTAAAATCCTGCTCTTTTTGCTGAAGAATCATGGCGCATTTCCTGATGGCGTCCTCGGTCCGTGGCTCATCTATCTGCAATTCGAGTTCGCGGGCGACCTTCTCCAGTGCTCCTATTTCCTCGGTAGAGACTGTGTCCTTCACCTGGGCTGCTTTCTCGGACAAGAGCTTGAGTTTCGTCTCAAGCTCAGCCTTTTTCAGCTCTGCCTCCGCGAGTTGAGTCGTGTAAGAGGCTAACTGGGCTCTCCAGAGCTCGGTATCCGCCTTTAGTCTGGACAGCTCTCGGTCAAGGGCTTTGACCTTGTCCTCCGAGTCCTTCAGCTCCTTTTCCGCCGGACCCTTCTCTTTTGCGATTTGGCTCATCAGTTTCATCCGTTCAGACTGGTCCAGGGCGTTGAACCGCCTCAGAGCCATCGTAGCAAGCTTCTCGGCGTATCGCCCCTCCGGGTCGTACTTGCCCCTCCGAACGTATATCTCTATCTTCCATGCGGGTTGGTTTATCTGGGCGACTATTTCCTTCGCCACCTGCTTCTCGTCGAGGTCGGGGTTCTCCTTTTTTACCTCGGCGAGAAACTGAGGGATAACCTCCTCCAGGCAAATGCGCTTGTAGAACCAGAGAGGGTGTTCTCTGTTGGACACATCTATTTCGGCCACGGCGTGAAGTTGCTCCAGTCCTTTCTGGGGCGCTACGGGTTGACCCTCTGACTGAGGTGCGGCTGCTGCCTCCTCCCCGAAAACGTTCACCGGAGCCGCCAGGGAAAGGACTGCTGCGAAGACAATCAAATGCAAACGTCGTTTTCTCATTTCTCGATTCCTCCTTTCAATTGAGCCGGGACAGGATTTGCTTTGCCTCCCGGCCTGCTGATGTTTCGGGGTAGCTGTGCGCCACTTCGGCGTACCTTTGTGCTGCGATGTCGTTCATGTTCAGGATATCCCTATAGTTGTTTGCCGCGGCAAGACGTATCGCAGCGTATATCTCGCGCATTTCGCTGGCGGTGAAGTTGATGTCGTGAACAGAGGCGACACGAAGATTGCTGACGGCTTCTTCGAGTTTTCGGAGCCGCTCTTCGATTTGAGCAAGCTGCTCGTTGACCGGGGAAACCGGTTTCTCAATCCGAGCTTCGGAGACAGTGCCGCCCGGGGCACGCGGCGCCGGAGCCTTCCCCCCGCGAAGAACCACGAGGATGACCAGGCCAACAAGGGCAACCGCCGCAACCGAACCCACGGCGCGCCTGACTCGACCGAACGTGAGCAGAGACGGCACAAGACCCCGCGCCGATGCCCTTTTCGCGGATTCCGCTCCTGCCCTTCGCCAGAACGCCGAGGCGAAATCTCCCGGCACCGAAGGCGGCGATTTCTGCGAGGTTCGCTGAAGGGCCAGGTCAAGGGTTGACCGAAGCAATTCGGCTTCCTGTCGGCATTTCTCGCACTCTTGGAGATGCTCACGGAGGATTTCCGCTTCCGACGGAGGAAGTTCCCCGTCTAAGAATAAGACGAGATTTTTGTTGGCCTTTCTGCAATTCATTTCACAAGCTCCTTCAAGCGGACCCTCAGAGTCTCCCGAGCATTGAACAGCCTCGACCTGACCGTCCCTTCCTTGCAGCCGACGATGGCCGCCACCTCCCCCGAAGAATGTCCCTGGATGTATCGCAGCGTGAAAACGATTCTGAGCCTTGGGGGAAGAGCCTCGATCGCGCTGTCAATCCTCTCTCCTTTTTCGGCGTCCATCATGGCTTGAGAGCCACTTTTCGACACAGTGTTTGCCATCTGGAGCTCTTCCAATGAGACGTGAGCCGAGCGACATTCACGCTCCCTTTTGTGCTTGCGCCATTCCGAGCGGCAGAGGTTCACTGCGATGCGTGTCAGCCATGTGGAGAATGTCGCTTCTCCTCGAAACCGCCTGATGTTCTTATATGCAAGGAGGAATGACTCCTGTGTCAGATCGTCAACGCGGTCGGCGCCCGTGAGGCGGAAAATGAGCGCGCGCGTCCGTGCGTAGTGCCGCGAAAGAAGCTCCTCGAACGCCGCGGCATCTCCGGACCTGCTCTTTTCGACCAGATTGAAATCCGGGTCAATTTCCGCCTTGACCTTCCGCATCAACTGCCCCTGGGCCGTTTTTTGTTTCAATAGATTAGAGAGCAAAAGTGCTCCGACGTTCACTTTTTCTCAGAAAGTCACCTGCGCCGCGGCGTGGGCTTCTTGCGCAAGCATCGCTCCCAGAGAGAAACGCCCTTCCTCCAACCCTCCGCCATGCTAAGGCGCCGGTTTAGCTTCGCCCACTGTGGTTGTGGCTGTGACTCGGGGGTGTCCTGGCTGGGCGGCTCGCAACGCCGACTACGTCTCCAACCGTGTTTTACTCCGCCGCCTCGGGGCTTGTTCACTTTTTTGGCCCCGCACCACGGGGCGCTGCCGCCGGGAGGCCGGTTTGCCGCTGGCCTTTTGGGCTTTCGCTGTCTGCGATTTTCTACTTTGCGGCGGGGAACCTCATTCCACTTCGCCAAGCGTTTCTATTCATTTATTTCATAAGTCTTGGCAAAGGCTTTTCTGGCGGCATTTTCGGTGGCTTCCGGCGCGAACGTCGTGTCTCGCTGTGGTTACGTTGGTTACGTCGGAAAACGCGCCAGCGTGCCGTGATTTTTTCCCCCTGGCACGGACGTTGTATTTTTGCCCGGAGGACAACGGGCGTTTTCGGCTCCGGCATCTTGCGATGCCGGGACCGTTTCCATAGGCCGTTGAGGGCCGCGGAATAAACCACCAACTTTCCAGGAGGTGATCGTTGCCGGGGGAAGCAGAGAATTTGTGCATTGGAGAAAGGAAGTCAAACGATTAACACAAAAGGAGGATTTGTTATGAGTTTGCGAAGATTTCTTTTGACAGGGGCGGTTATCACTGTCGTGGTGGCCACGGTTGATGTAACGTGCATGGCGGGGGAAGTCAGCGCGCGTGGTACGCAAATTGACGTGCCGCCTGTGCCCGTGCCCGATGCGGTCAAGTGGCCCTGGTGCTACAAGCCGGATCTCAAAATAGGGAAATGGTGGTACAAGGCGCCGCCAAGGATCGGACAGGACGTTGACCTCTGGTTTGAGATTAAGAACGTCGGCCGGGGCATCGCCTGCGGTCCGATTCTGTGGGAGGTCACGTGCCACAACTGGGGATTCTGGAATCCTGTACTGAACAGGCTTGCCGTGAGCTACTCGAGGCCCGCGCTGTGGCCCGGGCGCTCGAGGCTCGTCTACCTCCGGTTTCTGATGACTCAGGAGATGCACAACCTCATGTTGATGGCAGACCCTTCCGACCATCTCGGCCCGCTGGACAATCCACCATTCGGCCAGAAGGCCCTCCTCTGCGGATTGCTGGACCTCAAGGACGGGCACGTAAAGGAAAGCGACGAGCTGAACAACTCTAAGTGGGTTTGCATCAAGGTATTTCCGCTGAAGCCGGTGGAAATCACCAAAATCGCTATTCCGGTCGTAAACCCTTATCCGGGATCACCGACGGAGGTGGTCATCCAGATGGATAAGAACCTGGCTTTGCCGGAAGGAGTGGAACTCGGGCTGCCCGCGAATGAGTTCATGCCGCTGGCGGTCGTGGACACGGATGCGGTCATCCAGCCCGTCGAGCCAGGCCAGGTAATCGCGAAGTTTGTCTTCGACCCGGAGAAGGATGAGGAAGAAGTCGTTTTGCTGGCGAGGCTCCTTGGAAACGCGATTCTCAACACGCGAGTGAAGTTCAAAGTCCTCGGAACGGCAACGACCCCGAATGGTGAGCCGATGGTCGCAGCAGTAACCGTTGTTCTTGAGAGGGAGACGCAGCCGGACGAGGAAGTCGCCGAGGAGTAGCATCTGGTTGGTCCGGGGATAGAGGAGGCGCGGCTGAATTGATTGGCCGCGCCTTTTCGCGCGCTTTGGCCGCCTCCCGAAGGACACCAGTCGCGTGAAATTCCACTTGTTTGCCCTGGACTTCGTAGAGAAACACAGTCAGGTAAACAGGATTACAGGATAAAGCAGGATGGTCCTGACAATCCTGCCATCTTGTTCTGTCCTCTGCGCTCTCCGGGGTGAGTCTTCTCCGGAAACTCTGGGCCCCGTGCGACTGCCTTCTCACTGTCGTTTTGGCGTGCTACAATCCCCGCCGGATGGAAGGGAAGTTTCAGGTCGCCTTCGCCGTTTTCATCGGATGCGATTTGGCGGAGACCTTTTGACGCAAACTCACTGTTTCTTGGAGAAATGGACGCGATACTATTCGATTGGATGGGCGTGATTTTCAAGGAGGCGGATGTCGTCGGAGGAACGTTCGCTCGCGTGATGCTTTCTGACCTCCAGAAGAGCGGCATTTCGATGGATGAGATATGGCGCAGATACTATCTTTACTCGGAAGGGAAATTGCACAGGAAAGATTTCTGGCAGGGTTTCAAAGGCGACATTAACCAACTCGAGCGGAAGTATCTCGACGCTCTGGAGCTCGACAACGAATACAACTTCATCCGGCGCCTGACGAGAACATTCAAGCTCGGAATCGTCTCCAACCTCCCGGCAGAATGGGGCGATTATCTGATTGCGAAATATCGTTTCCGCGAAACCTTCGACTCCATCGTCGTCAGCGGGAGCGTGGAGCGGCGAAAGCCCGATCCCGAGATATACCGCATCGCCCTAAAGGGATTGGGACATGCGGACGATGTGTACGTCGTTGACGACAAGGTGTCAAACCTTCGGGTCGTTGAAGAGGTCTTTGGCTGGAAGACCGTATGGATGACAACCAGGCCGCCCGACTGCGACTTCAAACCGATGTTCAGGATTGGCCGTCTGAGCGAGCTTGCGTCTATTCTGAGCCTTGGTTCCGGGAACATCTCAGGCATTTCGGAGGCCCGCCCGGCAGCAGACCGCAGCAGGCGCGCGACGCTAAAGCAGAAGCGCGTGCGTGCAAGTTTGAATCCTTCTCCCTCGGTGGAGAAGAACAACCCCAACGCGAGGAAACAGAGATGAAAGAATCTCCACTTAGCTTTCGCAAGGCACAGAGAATTGCAGGAACACCGTTTCGACAATCCCCGCTCGCCGTCTCCAGTCTGGCTTTCTTTGTCGGTCTCACTTCTCTCGGCGGTCTCTTTGCGATGGAAAGCGAACAGGAGTTTTCCGTGGCTGCTTTGCGGGCTGAGCGAGCGCAGGCCGCATTTCAGAAATCCCATCTTTTCGTGGAAGGCTGGCTGAACTACAAGGACAAGTCCACGGCTCTCTTCCCGGAAAACCTCAATAATCCCGTGTGGACGGTCCACAATTCTGCCGCTGACCTGTGGCCGTTCATGGTTCTTACCACCTATTTCACCGACGAGAAGCTCTTCGTGGGCGTTATTTCCCAGACGCTTCAGGACGAGATTCGCCTGACAAGCCGCGTGGGAAAGCTCCCGGACGCCTTTTCGTTGACTACACACGCCTTTCAACATCCGCAAGTGGACATGGCACGCGTGATTTTCGGAGCGGCCGAATATGCCAAGGACGGTCTCCTGCCAATCGCCGAGGTCATCGGGCGCGGTCCTTACTTCGAGCGGCTTTGCGAGATTGCCGATGGACTTTGCGAGAACGCCCCTTTCCAGACACCGCTCGGCAACATTCCCTCCAACAGCCACGAAGTCAACGGCGATGTCATGCAGGTTCTTGCACGGCTTTACTCGGCCACCGGGCGCGGGAAATACCTGGAGATGGGTGAGCGGATTGCCAGCTACTACCTCTTCGATAAGCCTCTTTATGGGGCGAATCGCCTTCGATTGCGAGACCATGGAGGAGAGGTGATTGGTGGACTGACCGAGACCTATGCACAGCTTAAATGGGCCGGTAAGGCGACCGAGCGCCATAAAGCTTCCTTGAAGAAAAGCCTCGACAGAATTCTCGAGGTCGCTCGCAACGAGCACGGGATGTTCTACAACGAGGTCAACCCCGCCTCGGGCGAGGTTTTGAACAAGGGGCTTGCCGATACGTGGGGCTACGTTTACGACGCCTTTTACGCCTACTATCTCCTCGAAGGGGAAGAGCGATACCGCGACGAGGTTCGCCGCGTCCTGAAAAGCCTTCCCAACTATCGGAATTACCCGTGGGAAGGAACAGGAGCGGACGGATATGCGGACTCCATCGAAAGCGCCGTCGTCCTCCTCAATCGCGAGCCGGTGCCGGAAGGACTCGACTGGGTCGAATCGCAAATCAAGGTGCTGCTCGCCAAGCAGCGACCCGACGGGGTTATTGAAGGATGGCACGGCGACGGCAACTTTGCCCGAACAGCCTTGATGTACGCTCTATATCAAACGCAGGGGCTACGAGTGAACAACTGGCGGCCTGACGTGAAATTCGGGGCGGTCCGCGACGGCTCAACGCTCTACATTTTCATCGGCGCCGATTCCCCCTGGCAGGGGAAAATCTTCTTCGACCGCCCGCGACACAAAACCAATCTGAGCCTCAACCTCAACTATCCTCGCCTTAACGAATTTCCGGAATGGTTCACCGTCGAGGACGACGCTCAGTACGAGGTGACATACCCGCAGACGAAGGAATCCGTCGCACATTCAGGGAAGGCCCTCGCCGAGGGCCTTCCGATCGAATTCAAGGAGGGCGATCTCACGCTCCGTATAGGTGTGCGCGAAAAAGACGGCAAATGACGCGCCCGTCACGTCGGGAGGACCCACGGCTCGCGGTATTTCCGAGTCACGAGAGCGTTGGCTTCGGCGTCGCCGATGATTTTCTCGCCTTTGGCGTCCCATCGGATTTTCCGTCCGACGCGATAAGCGATATTGGAAAGATGCCCAGGGACGCTCGACTTGTGCCCCACCTCGATGTCCGCGAATGGCCGTTCCCGCTCCTTGACGCACCGGACGAATTCCTTTTGATGGAGGACGTTCCCTTCCGGCAGGTCTTGAGCTGTGAACGAATCCTCAAGCACTTTCTTCCCTCCGACAGTCTCGCCGAAAATCTTGATTCCGGGAGCATGTCCGTCGAGAACCATCGTTCCGTTCGTGCCGTGGAAAATCGTCCCGCGCTGACGCTGCTCGAAAGCGAGCATGTTCGCGTACGTCGTCCGGAATGACATCACGAAGCTCGGGTACTCCCAGATCGCTGTAAACGTGTCCGGGATTTCCGTATTATCGTTTATCATCAGCTTGCCACCCGACGCCTGACACGACAGCGGCGTGTCGCACCCCATCGCCCAGTGGACTATGTCGTAGTGGTGGACGCCGACCTCCGATTGCCATCCCCCGCCATAGTCCCAGAAGAAGAAATTGTGGAAATAGCGGTTCGGGTTGTAAGACACTTTCGGCGACGGCCCCAGCCACAAATCCCAATCGAGCTCCTTCGGCGGCTCGGTGTCGGCAGGCTGTCCGAATCCGTTCGGACCCCACTGCTCGTTCGCCCAGACGTGCACGAGGCCGATTTTTCCAAGCGTCCCCGACCTGACTATCTCGACCGCTTTCTGGAACGAAGGGCTGCTGCGGTTCTGCGTGCCGATCATTGCGATGCGGTTGTGTTTTCGCGCGGCTGTCACGACGGCGCGTCCTTCCCCGATGGTCAACGCAAGCGGCTTTTCAACGTAAATATCCTTCCCCGCCTGGCAGGCGTGAATGGCTGGGAGGGCATGCCAGTGCCCGGTCGTCGCTATGACCACCGCATCAACCTCCTTCAGATTCAGCAACTCGCGGTAGTCCTTGAAACCCTTCACGCTTCCCCCTGCCGCTTCCAGAGCCCCCGCGACCCGCCCCTGGTGCGGATCGCAAACGGCTATGACTTCCACGTCGGGGAAACCCTTGAACGTCCGAACGTGCCACGTGCCTCTCCCGCCGACTCCAATGAAGCCGACGCCAACTCGTTCATTCGCGCCCAGTGGGCCTTTGCCCTCGGCGGCGATGGTCCGGCGGGCGAAGTCCGATGCAGCCAGTGCCGCAACCCCTCCCGCCAGCGCCCGAGTGGAATCCTTCAGAAATCTCCTTCGCGTCAGTTTCTTTCTCATCGAAGTTGCCTCCCTCTGCTTGAGTAATCACTTGGGGAAATGTATGGCCGAATTGCGGTCTCGTCCCTCGCCACTGGATTATATCCTCGTTTCCCGTGTGACAGCAAGAAACGAAGGCTTCTGGGTGCGGCCGTGTGACTGTGCCCCGGACGGCCCCTCGATCTTTGAGGGCCGCGGGGAGGAACCCGACGGCGACCATTGGTTCGGCAGGACCGGCGATGTCACCGTGGGACGCCGCTCGGTGCTAAGCACATCAATCCCGAGAACGATCGAGATGGAGACTCGAAAAACGCTTTAACACCCCCTGGCCAAGCGCGCCCCTGAGCGAACTCATCATGCCAGGGGCTACCCGCTCTGTCTCGGGCGCGCTGCTCGGCCGCGCCGCGTTCCAGCGGCCATGGCTGGCACGATGTCGGGCCTACACAACCCCGCCCCCCCCACTCTCCATCGTAGCCACGCCCAATGGAAACCCTTGTCGGCAGCCTCACCCTTGTGCTATTGTAAAAATCGAACGGACCCGGCTTGATGAGTTCCCAAGTATGAGCGACAACTCACAAGCGCGGGGAACAACACACCTCTTGAGGGGAAACGCGGTCATCATCAAGTGCATTGCAAATAGCGCGCCCGTAGCTCAGTCGGATAGAGCAACGGATTTCTAATCCGTGGGTCGCAGGTTCGAGTCCTGCCGGGCGCGCGACTATCACCTGCAAGAGGGCTCCCCGTGCATAGATGCGGGGGTGGGTGGTTACTGGTTCACCTGGCCACAGAGGGACGCCGATCGCAACTGTCGTCTCGTGGGCCTCGCGGTGGATATGGGATGCTACGAATACGGCTCCTCCACGGACGCGGATGGGGACCTACTCTCGGGCTCGGAGGAGTCGGCAGCCGGGACGGACCGCCTCAACGACGACAGTGACGGCGACGGGCTTCGCGATGGTCTGGAGCTTCTGGGAGGGAGCAACCCGCTTCAGCTAAGACCTCTGGGCATCCTGAATGTCCCTTCGGACGTTGCGACCATCCAGCAATCGCTGTGCGTTTCTATGGCTGGCGAAGAGATCATCGTCGCGCCCGGGACCTACCCCGAAAACCCTCAGTTTTGCGGTCCGGACCTCATCCTTCGCAGTTCGGACCCGGGCAACCCCAACGTAGTGAACTCAACGATCATTGACGGCGCCGGCGCGGGGCCGGTCGTGTCCTTCGTGGGCGGCGAGAGTGAGGCATGCATGCTTTCGGGCTTCGCGATTCGCAATAGGCGATGGAACCCGGGCGGCGGAATTAAGTGTAGCGGAACCGTCGCCACGATCCAGAACAACACGATAACGGGCAACGAGGCGGGAAAGTATGGCGGCGGGCCGCATCAATGCAAGGCGACGATCTGGAACTGCATTATATGGGCGAACAGAGCTCCGAGTGGACCCCAGCTTTATGGGTCGAGTATCCCGACGTATTCTTGCATCGAGGGGGGACCGGAGACCACAAAAAAAGGAACATCTCGGGGGACCCGTGCTTAGCTAACCCGGATACCGACGATTTTCGGCTTTTGCCCGATTCGCCGTACATAGATGCGCGGTTGTATGATCCGGAGCTGCCGGAGACGCACATCGCGGGGATGCACAGGATCATGTTCGGCGGGAAGAGCCTCACCGTGGACATCGGCGCATATGAGTTCTACATCAACGACCTGACCCGAGGCCCGAACCCCGAGCAGACCACCTTCACCTGGAGTTCCCTCGCCGACAAGACCTATTCCATCTTCTACACCGACGACCTCCTCACCTGGCATGTCGCGGCCGAGAGCCTCCCCTCTTCCGGCAATCAAACCAGCGCCTGGATTGACGATGGCTCACTGACCGGGATCGCGCCTTCTCTCGTCCCCCGCCGCTTCTACCGCGTGCTTGAGAATCCGTAGAAGCACGTCGCAGTTACTTGCGTTGTACGGGCAGCGGTCGGCGGGTAGATCGAAAAGAGAATGCATCAACCCGGCCCAAAATAGGGCGTTCGGTCGACATTTTATGTTTGAGGCTCATCAATCCGTCAGTGGTTAAACGCGCCCTTCCACGATGAAAGGCTGTTTTTCCGGATTTGGACTAAACCGCTTGGCGGTAGGTGATGCGCGCCCGTAGCGTCGTGTGCATTTTCGGGTTTGAGCATCGGTTTCGGGGACTTCCCATTTTCTTTCCACGGCAGAGCCTGCTTTGTAACAATCCCTCCTTCACGAGTTGAGGCATCGTTGCCTCGAGGAAAAAAAGCAACCGTAACTTCAACGAAGGGGGGCTTCATGATGACACCGTTGCGTCAGAGGATGATGGAGGACATGCAGATTCGGAACTTTTCCCCGAACACCATTGGCAGCTACATCTTTCAGGTGGCCCAGTTTGCCAAGCACTTCAAGAAGTCTCCGGACCTTCTTGGTCCGGCGGAGGCTCGGGAGTATCAGCTGTTTCTTTTGAAGGAGAGGAAGAATGCGTACTCCTCGCTGAAGCAAACGGTGGCTGCGCTTCGGTTTTTGTACAAGGTGACTCTGGGGAGGGAGT
>CAYZXL010000035.1:0-46811 GCA_964482435.1 uncultured Verrucomicrobiota bacterium | reverse complement strand
CTCAATCGGGAATTCCGCCCTGCTATAGCGGGTTGCAGGTTACAGGGCACCGCTAATTCCCCACCTAGCGCGGCCAAAATTGCGTTTCGTCCTCCCCTGACGTTAACCTTCAGAAGACACTCCTCCTCTCGCCCTGACGCGTCGTGTTCCGGTCGGGAGCTAACGAACCGGCCTGCCTCCGAATGGCCGCCAGCTACCCGGTCTCAGGAACCAGAATATACTCGCCGAGGCTCTCACCCTCCGGGATTGGCAACCCCTCCGCCCGAAGCCCTTCAAGATGAAACGCGATGGCTTCGTACATCTTCTGCTCGGTCTCCTCTTTGGTGGCCCCTACCGCGACGCAGCCCGGCAGGTCCGGGGAGTGGGCTCCGTAGCCGTCCTCGCCTTTTTCAATCGCCACCAGAAACCTCTTCATTCCTCTCGCCTTTCAGGACCGGCCTCTCTCAAAACGCTGTTTAGGGTCCTGGCGGGCAGGTCTCGCCCCAGGTTCCCCGAAATTCTCACACACACCTGCGATGCACCGAGGAATGGCTGCCCAAGCCACCCTCACTTTCCCAGAAACAGCCAGAGGTTTCCGCCGGACTTTCTCCCGCTGTAGATGTTCCCGACGAGGAGGTCTCGCTTCCCGTCGTTGTTCCAGTCGGTCACGTCAAACCGCCATCGGTAACCAGCCTCGGCGGCAGGCACCTTGAGGTCCAATTTCTCTCCTTGCCAGTTTGCGAGCTGCGGGTTCTTGTCGGTCCCGACGTTCCGGTAGAAACGGATTTCGGGATTCTCGAACCCCACGAGCAAGTCCTTTTTCCCGTCGCCATCCCAGTCAATCACGTAGGGCGACGGACGAGAGGGAAACGCCATAGCCGGCGCCTCTTTCTGAGTTGGCGGCTTGACCTGCGTCGGCGCCTGAAAACGCGGAGCCCATTTCGTCCCCACATTCCTGTAAAAGACGATAGTGTCCTGGTGTCCGATCAGAAGGTCCTTCAATCCATCGCCGTCCCAATCCGCCATGTGGAGCTTCGAATAAGTTCCAGCCAGCTTGTGGCTGCCGGACTTGATCGGTTTGCCATCCGCCTCGACGAGTTTTGCTTTCGCAAGTTGTGGCTTTTCTTTCGTCCCGACGTTGAGGAACAGCGATACGTTCCCCTGCGTGTCTCCCGCAATCAAATCCTTCTTCCCGTCTTCATCCCAATCCACAACCTGTGGATAAGCCCCGATGCATCACCCTGCGGGGAGGCTGATTTCCGCGCCTCCCGCACGGAGATAAGTGAACTCCTTGAACACCGGCGCGCTATCGGTGCCCTGGTTCAGATACAGCCGAATCTTCCCGCCGGAGAACTGCCCGACGATAAGGTCCTTGTTCCCATCGGCGTTCCAGTCCGTCACGCACGGGACCAGATGCCCGATGTCCACGTCAATCACCTGCCCATCCGCCTTCAACTTCACGCCTTCCTGGAAAGCAGCAAATCCCGGCCAGGACAGCAGCCCTAACCCCACGGCCGCCATTGCCATAAAAATTTTCGTTCTCATCTCCTCTTCTCCTCCTTTCCTACGGAGTCAGAATCACGCTGCCCGAGGTCCCCCTCTTCACGCTCCGCCCGAAACCTCACCAAGCCCTCACCGGCCCGCTCGGACCAACCGAAGAGACCGCGCGACGACTACCCTGCGCGGCAGGTACCTCGCCTCGCGCGAGACCCTCAGTGCGCTACTTCGACTTCTCCTCCAGAACCTTCTTCAAGCCGTCGAAGTTGACCTTCTTCGCCAGCTCGACGAGAATGCTTGTGTCCTCGATCCCCCAGCCGGTTATGTTCATCTGGATTCGCTTCTCGAAGATGACCAGGACAACTCCCTGCTTCTTGTTCTTGAAGAAGGTCTCCTCCGCCTCGACCTTCCCTAACATCAGCTTTTTTGTGACCTGCTCGTCCGTCTTCTTCTCGACGACGGTCCACTGCTCATTCAAGACTAAGAGCGGATTCATCGTTCCCCAGTCGTCAAGGACGAACTCGACCCGCTGGGGCCCCTTTGTGAACATCGCCGTGACTTTTGAGGTTGCGAAGGGTCCGGGGCCGGTCTGGCCCTTCGGCTTTGTCCCCTTCCACCCTTTCGGCGCTTTCGGGACGAACGGAACCAGCTCCTGCCAGTCCACAACTTTTCCCTTCGGCGGCATGGGCACTGGCGCTACCGCGGGTCCTTCCGGCTTGGGGGGCGCCGGTTCCTCGCCAGAGCACATCCAGCTGCTCAGCCAGATTCCCACCACGACAAGTACAACCACGCACCGTTTCATCATCCTTCTCCCTCCCATAGTTCCTCGACGTTACGATACGGCTTCAATGCCTCTTCGCCTCTCTCAACTGCGTTTTCGCCAAAATATTCCAAGCCCCTTTCAGAATCAAGGAGTTTTTGGAGTGGGACGCCGCAAAGCGTGCCTTGGGCCGCGCGGTTCATCGCGCCTGGTCACCTGGCCCAAGGTATCCTTCCGAACGAAGAAACTCCCCGACGGCACTGACGAAAGCGGCCGCATCCTCCACCATCTCGCGGGCTACCTGGCGATCGACCTCGACGATTTCTCCATAATCATACCTTTGCCGACAGTTGAACGCCAGCCGAAGGGAGCGCGACAACGTGCGCGGGAGCAATCCCGGCTTCACAAACTCGCGATCAAACAGTTCGAGCACCCCGCTGTGCTTCGCGGGACTCAACTGGCGCGTCGCCATTAGCGCGAGGACAGCGTAAAACATCGCATAATATGCTCGATTCGTCGCACCGCGCCAGGCATCCTGTTGCAGGAGAATCTTTGCTTCTCTGAGAGTCTCGTGTGCCTGGTCCATCCGATACCGAACCAACGCGTGCAGTTGCTCGGGCTGGAACGTCATATCCGGACTCCTTCCCGCTCGATGACTCGCAGAAGCGGATTGGCTCCGAACGGCCCGCGCTCAATCTGCTCTCGGGTTACCACGATAGCCGTAATGACTCGGTCCCGCTCAAATCCCACTTCCCAGACCGCCTCGTCAATCTGTCGTCGCAAGAGAGGCGCGAGATTCTCGACAACCAGATACACATCGAAATCCGACTCCTCGCTGGCATCGCCACGCGCACGCGAACCGTACACCCAGAACTCCTCGACCTTCACGAGGGTTGACAACCGCCCTCGCAGTTCACGCGCAACCTCGTCATCCTGTGGGCTCAACATTGCGTTCAGTCCTCCAGTACGTCTTTCCTCGCCGCTGCTTCGGGCGGCTTAGCATAAGCGGAACCTACCCCCCCGCCTGAGCAGCTTTTCCTCTCTATCCTATCAATCCTGTTGTCCTGTCAAAGACGTTATCTAACTACCCCTTCAGCTCCTCATACAAATTCGCCATCTCGATCGCCGACACCGCCGCAGCGAATCCTTTGTTCCCGGCCTTCGTTCCGGCTCTTTCGATAGCCTGCTCAATCGTATCCGTCGTGATCACGCCGAAGATCGTCGGCACTCCCGTTTGCAGGGCGACCTGAGCGATTCCCTTCGACACCTCCGCGGCGATGTAATTGAAGTGGGGCGTGCCGCCGCGAATCACCGCCCCCAGGCAGACGACCGCGTGGTACTTCCCCGACTCCGCCATCATCTTCGCCACCCCCGGAATCTCAAACGACCCCGGCACCCACGCTATCTCGACATCTTCCTCCTTCGCGCCGTGGCGGGTAAGGGCATCCATCGCCCCGCCCAACAACTCCTTCGAGATGAAATCGTTGAACCGGCTGACGACAATCCCGAACTTCTTGCCTACCGCAACGAGCTTTCCTTCATAAGTCTTTCCCATATCCTCCCTCCCAAAAAAGACATTTCGTATTTTTTTCGACAGGATTCTCCCTGATTTCACAGCGCGTGTCCGAGCTTCTCCTTCTTGACCTGAAGATATCTCTCATTGTACTTCGTCGGACGAACCTTCAGCGGCACCCTTTCAACAATCTCCAGCCCATACCCCTGAAGCCCGACATATTTGCTCGGATTATTCGTCAGAAGCCTTATCTTCCTCAGTCCCAAATCGTACAAAACCTGCGCCCCGACGCCGTATTCTCTCATATCCGGCTTGAACCCAAGCTCCACATTCGCCTCGACCGTGTCCAGGCCCTTGTCCTGAAGCGCATACGCCTTTATCTTGTTCACTAAACCAATCCCTCGCCCCTCATGCGGGATATAAAGCACAACGCCCTTCCCTTCCTCCGCAATCATCTTCATCGCCATCTCCAACTGCGGCCCACAATCGCACCTCTCTGACCCGAACACGTCTCCCGTCAGGCACTGGCAATGCGGCCGCACCAGAACACTTTCATCGCCCGAAATCTTCCCCATCACCAGCGCCAGATACTCCGCCCCGTCCAGAAGACTCTCGTACAAATGCAGTCGGAAGAAGCCGTACTCCGTCGGCAAATCCGCCTCCGCCATTTTCCGGACCAGCTTCTCTCTTCTCCGCCGATACTCGATCAGGTCCGCAATCGTCACGAGCTTCAGCCCGTGCCTCTCCGCAATCTTCAAGAGCGCCGACATCCTCGCCATCGTCCCATCTTCGTCCATGATTTCGCACAACACCCCCGCCGGGAAAAGACCCGCCAGCTTTGCCAGGTCCACCGCCGCCTCCGTGTGTCCCGCTCGATGCAAAACTCCCCCCTCCACCGCCCTTATCGGATTCACGTGCCCCGGGCGGGCAAAATCTTCCGCCTTCGCGTCCGGCTCCGTGAACCGCTTGATTGTCCGCGCCCTATCCGCCGCCGAAATCCCGGTCGTCGTTCCTTCCTTCGCGTCTATCGTAATAGTGAAAGCCGTCCCGTGCAGAGCGGTTATCTCGTCCACCATGACCGGCGAATCCATGTCCTCCAGCCTCTCCTTCGTCGCCGGAAGACATATCAACCCTCGACCATGCTTTGCCATGAAGTTGATCGCCTCGGGAGTGACCTTCTCCGCCGCCATGATGAAATCGCCTTCGTTCTCGCGATCCTCATCATCCACGACGATGACCATCTTCCCCGCCCTGAAATCCTTTACTACTTCCTCAACACTACTTATTCCCATGGTGACATCCTGATCCTTCCTTCGGAACCTAAGCATTCGCCGCCGCGTGACCGCGCCGCCGGGACGATGCCCACGGAACCCCCGGCCACAGCGTCATTGCGCGGCGGTAGAGGCGCAGTTGCAGTATCTCGGCACCGTGTCCAGGGCCAATAGAAGCTCGCGCACGGCCCTGCTGCGCGCGGCGTCCCCGGTGAAAACGACAACCTCAGACAAGCGCAGGTCTTCCACCAGCCGGGCGGAGTTTGTTCGGCCAAAAACCACAGCATCAACAGTCCTCCGAAAAGCCTCCCCTATCGTTTCGTCGCCACACCCGTGCCTCCACTGGAGGTACATCCGGACCCTCTTCCCAGTTGGGTTCACCAGGCGGCCCACTCCGTCGACGAGGAGAACTCGCAACGCCCTCGTCAAGTCTCGCCGCAACGGACCGCCAAACTTCGCAACCGCCTTCCGGGCCAGCGCCGCCACCCTTCTCACCTGTTCGCGCCGCACCAACGGTAAGGGCGGCCTGAACTCGGGGCCGTCGCTCCAGTCCCATCGGACACCGCTACGTTCGCCGTCGGCGCTGCGCCGCACCTTCGCGGCCACGGCCCCACACAACAACGTCATCTCGCACTCGGAGCCCGGCTGCACCCCTAGGGCGCGCGCTACAACGCGCGCCGCTGCGTGCTTGAGGTAACCCTTCCCCTCGTCGAGCCCCTTGCACGTTATTGGAAGTGACCGGGGCCGCAGCACCGCTGACACTGCGCGACTGCATCGGCGGTCCCGCCTAAGCGCGCTTTCGGTGGTCTTCGCGAGCTTCTCATCCAAGTCCCCGCCCGGGCGCACACATTCAACAAGCGCCGTCGCACCGCCTGCTGTCACCAGGAAGTCGGCCGGGTTGTTCTCCCCCGGTGCCTGCGGCTCATATCGCACGGCCCCTCCAGCCCCCATCATCTTTTTGGCTGCCAGGGCCTCGAATAAATGGTCGCGAAAATTGTCTCCGTTGCCACTCTGGCACGCCCCGGCCAACTTTTTCACAAGCCGGGCAAGACACACCGCCCACAGGGCGCGGGCAAGGTCCCTCAGTTCCTGGACCTCCCTGCCCCAGTCCCTGACTTCATCCGGTCCAAAGGTGAGATCGTAGAGCGCCGCAACCGACTTTGCTGTGAGTTTCGCCACGAACGACTCAGCATCCGATATCAAGCATCTCTCGGGCTCCATGGGGACGCATCTCCTTAAAGCCAAAAGCCCCAAAGGGGCGACCTTCGGGGCTTCCAGAATGGCAAACTGATTTTCGCAGATCTTCTTCCATCCAGACTTTGACTGTCGGCTCCGGAGTTTCACCGGATCTGCCCCCACGCCGACGGCGTGCGGAACTCGCGGGCTTTACCGCCGATCGGGAATTTCACCCTGCCCCGAAGATCTGCCATTAATATACCCACCTCTCGCTATGACGTCAAGCCTTTTGCTTGGCGGGGCGGGCTCAACGAACCGACCGGTTGCCGGCACCCGGTGTCGAAGACGTGCTGCACGACCCCTGCCCCCGGGTGCCACACGACTCGCAACTCAAACCAATCACTCAATCACGATGCCCGCGTAGCCGACGACGTAGCTGTAATCGCCGGTTGTGTCGTAGCTCGTGGTGTAGGAAACAAGGCGAGCCTTCGTTGCCCCGAGAAGTCTCGCCGCCGTTATCGCAGCGGCTACCGGCGCCGGGCCGCACATCGTTATCCGTTGCTCCCTGACTACCCGGAGAAGTTTCTCGGCGTCGAGCTCCAGGATGGCATCAATCGCCATCATGTCCCGGCGTCGAACGTCCTCCTGCCTGGTTGGGTTCGAGCGCTCCGTGTGAGACATGTCCGTGCTGGCGACGATGAGGACTTCTTTCCCTGCGTCCTTCACAGTCTCCCCAATAGCTTTGCCAAGCACCTCCAGGCTCGATTGCTCCATAGAAGCGATGGCGATGGGAACAATTTGCAGATTCGGGTTCAGGTTCTGGAGAAACGGAACCTCGACCTCCAGCGAGTGCTCGCTTTCGTGCGCGGTCTCATCTTCCTCGAGGAGGTCACAGGCTTTCTTCAACGAGGCGGCGACTCCCGAGTCAATCATCACCTCGCCCAAGGGCGTCTCCCACGCCCCCTCGCTCATAATGGCGAACTCGCTCCCGGCGCCCCAGTGATTCGGCCCGAGAATGATGACCGTCTCCGGAACCTTGACCTCCGAAAAGACCGCCCCGGCCGTTCGGCCCGAAAAATCATACCCCGCGTGGGGCGCCACGACGGCAATTGCTTTCTTCCCACGCTTGACGGGCATATACGCCTCGACCTGCCTCCTGAGCGCAGACTGACTTGACGGATAGAATCTTCCGGAAGCTGCCGGTTGCCTTTTCATGATTTCAACCCTCCCCTTCTTAATGCCGACGACGTCCCAAAACTCGAAGGCCCGACAGGATGGACAGGATACACGGGATTATCCCCTCCATCCTGTCTGTCCTGTCGAGCGAATTCCTCGCCGCTGGCGGGCTCTTCCATGAATGGCCGCAGGGGAGACGCTCGTGCGACACAGACCCATTCTGTGCGCCCTCTGCGATCTTTGCGGGGAGTTCCCCCAACGCTGAGGGATTGCGCCGCCCGCCTTTTTTCGTTGACAATCTCCAGACGCGATTATATTCAATTATCAGTGTTGCTGAAAAGACCAAAGGCGGCGTAGCCAAGAGGATAAGGCGAGGGACTGCAAATCCCTTATTCCTCGGTTCGAATCCGAGCGCCGCCTTTTTGATAATCCTTCTGTCCGTCGCACGTTTCGGTTGTCACTTCTTTACGACCCGCGCTGCCGATGTGCTTCCCTCAAGGCAGTTGCTTATGGAGTGCGGGAGCGAACAGCTGCGGCTCTGTAAGGCGCCACGCATGCTGCGGCAGTCGAGATCGTTAGGCCAATTGCCGCCAGGCGTCGGTGTCCCGCGAACTGGCAAGCAGATGGCATCCTACCCCTCAGACCCAAGGCGCCAACCCTAAATGAACTCAGGCTCGGCGGCGCAGCCTTGTCATTCCCGGGGGCGCCCGGGACGGGCTTGGCGGGGCTCTCGCGTCAAACCAGGGCGGGATGCGCGTCCGCAACAGGGCGCTGCGCGAGAGCCGGAGCTTCGCGCACAAAGCATCGAGCACTTCAAGCGAGCCGGAATCAAAGCGAGCTGGGATGAATGTCCGATAAGTCCGCGGCATTATTTAGTCCTTGTTTGTAAGTGATCCTTCTTTCCATTGACTTCGCGGGTATCATCGCATATACTCAAAACGGTTGGTAATACACGATAAAAGCGCGCAGGTTTAAGCACAACGAGGCGTCATGGAAAAGCCACAGAACAAGGCCAAAAATCAAAGAAAAGAGCAGAAGGAAGGGGCATTTCGCAGGGTGCTTCTCACAGACCAGGGAAAGGTTGTCTTACCTTTCGGGAAGGTCCCGGTAGAGAACCAATCCGACTCTTTCCCTTGGTTTCCGCGCTTGTGGTCACAGGCTGAGTTCGCAACCAGAATAGGGGTAGATGCGCATACCGTCAATCGCTGGTTGAAACTCGGGTGGGTTCCGAAAAGGGGATGTAACCGTGTCTGGTTTGGTGGGCGAGACCTAAACCGGCTCAATGTTCATTTTTGGTACTTGCACCTGAGAAAAACGAAGGCGGGTAGAGAAAAACTGCGAAATAAGCCCGACGTGACCATTTGGTCTCGCATGTGGCGTTTTCCCGCGTGGATAACACGGCCCGGCAAGCACTACCATCCTGTTTTGAGGGCTTGGGACCACATGGTTACCGTACGCGAGGGACGCGAAAAAGAGAGAGCAGGCCTCTGGAAATTCATCCAGGACTATTCCAACGAGAAGAGGAAAGAAAAGGATAAGTGGGGATTTCTCGTCGTCTATATGGTCTCGATCATGGACAGACCGGAATGGCCGAAGACGAAAAAAGAATTCGACGGCTTGCTGCGATTTATGCAGCGCGAGTTTTATCCCGGTGAACCTCGCCGAGAAACCGCTACCTTAATCGGCCTTAGGGAGCGAATTTTTTCCGTGGACTTTCAGAAAGAGTGCAAAGCCCGCGCGGTCTCCCGGGGAATCGTTTACAAGCCGCTGACGGATGTTCTTTTTGAGGCTCCCGACACAGCCCCTCGTCGAGACCGCGTATCCTGAGCAAATCTGGACGCCCTTTTCTTCGACGAGAGCCGGAAAATCTCCACCTGGGGAATACGTGGAGTTGTGCGAAGTGAAAGTCAAACGCTATCACCAAACCAGGCAGAGGGAGGAACGGGGAGAATGAAAAAATGTCCATTTTGCGCAGAGGAAATCCGCGATGAGGCGATAAAGTGCCGGTTTTGTGGTGAGATGCTTGAGAAAAAAATTGTGCCGTCTTATGGCCTGCTGTTCCTTCGGCTTGCCATCCTCTTAGGAATTCTCATCGGAGAGATACTTCTGGCAGCAAAAATAAATGCAGACAACCGAAAACTAATAGAAGATGTTGAAAAAGACTCAATGAAGATGGTGAAGAGTTTTCGGGCGGCCTATGAATCGAGGAGAGCTGTCCGGGAGTTCCAACCGTTCCAACATAGATTCCAATCTCCGCTGGTGTTGCGAGCACCCGAACCCGAAAAAACGAAGCAGGAGGAACGGGAAAAATGAAAAAGACAATCATTGTCGCCAGCGTGCTGGTCTGCTTTGCCTATTTACTCATTTCGCTTTCGCGGGCCAGCATGGAATCCCCTGAGCAGATGTGGCGGCGGATTCAGAGCGCGGCTGCAACTCGGTCGCCCGCTCAGGACTCCGGCGAGACCTTCGGGGAGTTGCGACAGCGGGTTGAAAAGCTGGAGGCCATCGCTCAAGCGCTGAGTCAACGGCTCGTGGTTTTGGAGAGATTTTCAGGGCAGATGAATTACCGGCTGAGCCAAGTAGAGAGCCGGGCGGCCAAAAAGTAAAAGCCCACGCTCCGCCCCGCGTGGGTGCCGTGGACGTGCCGCGGCGGGTAGAGGGATCGCTTGCCACGTCGCTTCGGAACGTGGTATTCTTACGCTCGGATGTTCGGACGATGGTCGTCGAGAAATCGCCTCAGGCACGGATCGGCGGCGCTGACTGGAAAGCCCCCTTCTCGTGAAATCAACCAGGGTCATCGCCTGCCTCGACCGACGGCCACAGCTTGCCCCGATGAGAAATTAGGAACAGGAGTTCACTCCCCTGAAGACCCGGCTGCCACCGAGCGACTATAACATTAAGCGCGAGACGCCCGGCTCTCTTCATGTCAACCGCACCCGCCGGGGCACCTCCAGCAGGTTGTCCTGCGCGAATGCTCGCCGCGTCGCCGACGGAAGAAAGGACCTGCCGGTCCTCGACGGCCAGCCGACTGACGTGGCCACCACGTCCGAGGATATCCCTCCGAGCATGCTCGCGAGGGGGAGCCGCTGCCGAAAACGCTTGGCAGTTGCGGTGTTATTGCTCGGCATGTACAGCCCTGGGCTGAGACAGGCTTCACCTCAAGCTTATTATCCCGGCCCCGGGCTTCGGTTCATTCCCCTTCCGGCTCGCGTGGCTCACGATTCGGCAAGTCTCATCAATGGCGATAAAGTTACTGGAACTGTCGAGGCCGTCACTGACGGCAAGGTCGTGTTCAACCTCGATGCTGTCGGCCAAGCGGCGGAATTCCCGACGAGCAATTTCGTTGAGATTTCCTTTGCCGGTCCGCCGGGCGGGCGAGAGGATTCGGCGACAGGCGTTCGCTCGGATCAAAAGCGAGCCCGAGCATCGCCTCCGAACGAAGGGCGAGGGGACGCCATTTATCTCCGGGATGGAAGCCGTCTTAGCGCGACAATAAAAAGGCTCATGCCCGATGGATTCGAGGTGGCTATCGCAGACGGGCATCGGCGTCTCAGTTCATCGGACAGCCAACCTCTCGCGCGGAATCCAGAGGATCAAGCGAGCACCGTTTCTGCGAGGAATGCCGCGCCGGGCAGCGAGCAAGGTCTTTCTGCTCAGGCCGCGACTGCGGAGGGCGCCGACGCGAGTTCACCGCCAGAGCTCTCTTCAGCGCCAGAATCCGAGCAGACAATCGTCATCCCCAAGAGCGAGGTTCTGGGGATAGGTTTCTACCGCCCCAGCGACATACTGTTTCAAAGCGACTTCTCGTCCCGCGAGAAAATGGGGTTCGTTCCCGTTGTGGGAAGCTGGGCGATCGAAAAGAACCAGCTCGTTCAGGCAAGCCCGTTGCCCTTCTGTCGCGCCCACGTCCCCGTAGTACAGGCCGGAGTGATGAGATACGAATGGGCAGCCGACATTTCCTCGCCGACCATCTGCGGGCTTGCCTTCTTTGTCGAGAGGATGGACACGCGATTCGGCGATTCCGCATACATGGCCATGGTTCGCGGCCCCCTGCTCCATTTCTACAAGATTATCGGCGAGGCGAGGCACGAGGGCAGGAGAGACGCAATAAACTTGCCCGGACCTCTCGTTCGGTTCAAAATCGAGTACGACCCGCGGAGCGGAGAGATTGTCGTGTGGGCAGAGGACAACGTCCTGATGCGGCTCCTCGACCCCGACCCTCTCCAGGCCGGCAAATACGTTGTTCTCCACACGGAAGGACGCGCCTCCTTCGACGACGTTAAGGTGACACACCTCGTCGGAGGAATGCAGGGCTTGACGCCCGCTGCCGATTTTGACACCGTCGTCCTTTCCACCAGCGACAGAGTCTCCGGACAGGTCGTCGGAATTTCGGAGAAAGTCGTGCTCAAAAACTCATACACGCCAGTCGAGACGGCCATTGACCGTGGGAGTATCCGATGCATCGTCTTCGCCTCTCCCGCAACGCAGACGAAAGCAACGAAAACAGACCTGCCCCGAATTTCTCTGTGGAACGGCGACGTCATCTTCGGAGACATCGTCGCCGCAGACGCCAACGATGCCGTTCTCAAACCATTGTTCGGCCCCGAACTCACCCTTCCGAGAACAAGCCTCCGCACAATTACTTTTCCACGCGTTCGCCCTTCGTCCTCCCATGCCACCGGGAAACCGACCGCGAGCCTTCACTCTTCTGTAGCGGCTTACCTTTGCCTCAAAACTCCCCAAGGAGCATTCTTGACATCGGTATCTGGCCCATCGCAGACGAACGGCTCCCGGGCCCCTGACATGACGAGAGCCCATTCGACTCTCCGAAAGATTTTCGGGGGACCTCGCTCGAAGGTTGCTCTCGGGGTATCAACCACACCGATATAGGAGCAAACCAGCATGGACGAAGTAAAAATGGTCGCAACCAACCGTCGGGCGATGCGGAACTACATCATATTGGAGAAGACCGAGGCTGGCATCGCCCTTTGCGGAACGGAAGTCAAGTCTCTTCGCTCCGGCAAAGGCAACCTCAGCGACAGCTTCGCCAAAGTCGAGAACATGGAGGTCTTTCTATACAATTTCCACATCAGCCCATACGAGTGCGGCAATGTCCACAACCATGAGCCTCTTCGCCCCCGGAAATTGCTCCTCCACAAACAACAGATAAAGAGGCTCTGGGGGCAGAGCTCCCTTAAAGGTTTCTCTCTGATTCCTCTGCGGGTTTACTTCCGAAGAGGAAAAGTCAAAGTCGAGCTCGGCCTCGCCAGGGGCAAGAAACTCTACGACAAAAGGGAAGACATCAAGCGCAAAGAAGCGGATGCCGAAGCTGAAAGGGCCATGAAAAGGTCAGTCCGAAGAAGTGAGACCTCGCACGAGTGATCTCGGCGAGAAAACAGATGCACCGCGGCATTGCCGCATTGCGTGTCAACCTATGAATCCGCTGTCTGAGTAAACGACCCTCGCTCCTTCTGGCTCAAAACGGAACTGCACTTCCACAAGCTCACGCAGTGCCTCGCGCACATTGCCCCTGTTCTCCTTCTCGCAGTAAAGAAGCAGGAATCCACCGCCACCCGCTCCGAGAAGCTTCCCACCGACCGCGCCCGCGCGCAAAGCCCGGTGATAGAACTCGTCTATCTCAACGTCACTGATCTCCGGGTTGATTTTCTTCTTCAACTCCCATCCTTCGTGGAGAATCCGTCCGAACTCGGTGAGGTCGTCGGCGCGACGGAGAAACTCCGCCGTCCTGAAAGCAAGGTCTTTGAGCCGCCGGAGATTCTCCATCGCATCGGAAGTCCTCTCCTGCTGCACGCGAAGAACTTCGCGCGCGTTCCTTCTCTTGCCCGTGTAAAGAAGGAGAAGATTCTCGCTCAGCTCTCTCTTCATCTTCTCGGACAGGACGACCGGCTCGACGAGAACCGTCTCGTCCGGGTTGAACCGGAAATGCTTGATTCCTCCATACGCGGCGATGTACTGGTCCTGCTTGCCTATCGGCTCACCGAGGCGATTGATCTCGATTTCGCACGCTTCCGCGGCGAGCCTCTCAGGCGAAACTGGCTCTCCGAGGTAAGCATGCAGCGCGGCAAGAAGCCCCACCGCAAAGCTGCTCGATGACCCGACGCCAGTCCCCGCCGGAATGTCCGCGACTGAGGTTATCTCAATCTGCCCCGCGATTCCGCACAGCTTCAACGCTTCCCTGACGATGGGGTGAGCTATCTCCTCGACCTTCTCGACGATTTCCGTGCGCGAGTAGCTTATGCGCGTCGTCCGGTCGAACCGCCGGTTGACCGTGATGTACATGTACTTGTCAATCGCCGTGCTCGTCACCGCTCCTTGCTCGACGGAATAAAACACACGAAGGTCTGTCCCACCTCCTGCAAAGCTAATCCTGAACGGCGTCCTGGTAACTATCATCGTGATGACACTCTCCGAGCGTGAACTGTATCGAAGTCCCCCGGGCACTCCTGCAATCTCACCCGTGCACCTGCGGGGCCAAATCGCAGCCTGTAATGTATTTCACTCTCCAGCACGATGTCAAAAACTATCGGCACGAAGCGAACCGGGGCCGCGCGAAACGCGAATGACTTAACCCCGCTGCGACCAGTGTGGTAAAATCACTCCGTGTATGGCAACTCCCTCTCGGAGACTTAGCGATGATCGCGTCCATTCTTGATTACGCAATCTATATTGCCGCCATTCCGCTTCTCGTGCTGCTGACGACAGTGCTGGTCGTCGTCTTGCGCACCAGGGCGAAAATCCGTCGGGAACGAGGCGACGCCGGCGCCGAACCCGAACCGCAAGGGTTGTCCATCATCAAGGACGCCAGCGAAGCCGACCAGATAGCCTCCTCCATCATCGAAAGGTATCGCAAACGCATCTGGAGGCGTTTTTCCATCAACACTGCCTGGGGCATCGCGCCGGTCAGCGACCTTTGCGGCAGCCTGGTCGCGGAGATCGCCCACGTCTATTATCCCAACTCGCCGCGTCCGGAGCTTGAGGCAACGATCAACGACCTTCTCGACCTGAACGAGCGAGTTATCGCCCGAGCCAGGAGGCTTCTCGACAAGTTTCCCCTGAGCCGCCTTCAAGGGGTGCGCCTCTGCCAGATTCTGAGTTGCCATAGAATTTACACTTCCGTAACCCGGCACGTCCTCTTCCGCTCCGTCAGGCACAAATGGGCGAGGCGTGCTGCAACCTCCGTCGCCGCTGCTGCAAGATATGCCGACCCTCGATTCTGGATCACGCGGGGTTTGACTCGCGGGGGAAGGGAGTTCGCCGCACGGTATTTCCTGACTTCCCTCGTGACCATCGCTGGCGAGGAAGCGATTCTTCTCTACCGCCGCACCGCCGCCGAGCCTCACGAACCGGAAGAATCGCCGTAGCAGACTCCCCGCCCTGCGGGCCAAAGAGCTGAAAGAGAATTCACTCGACCCGATGAACGTGATGGGCGGGATTCCGACGTCCGCTCCGTCCGAGCCCGAAGCCGCAGCTACGGCCCCGCTGCTGGGGTTGGCCGCGGCATGCCGGCGCGCTTGGGCCCGGGAGTGCTTCCAATCGCCGTCGGTGGCCGGCGCAAGACGGACCAACAGGGGCTCAAGGCTTTTTTCGAAAAGCGTTGACAATTGCTCTTCACGAGCGCGAGTATTGCAGCAAGAGTGATGGCTGGCGCCTACGCGATTGAGCGGGGCAAGAGCCCACCCGGCCGTGACCGACCCAGCGAGGAGGGTCAATATGTTCATCAAAGTCTGGCCCCTTGTCCTATCAGTCTTTCCTGCGTTTTCTTATTCGAGAGCCATTGAAACAGAAACATCGTCCGTTGGCCGCTGTGTTGTTGGATCGGGGAAAGCCGGGACATGGGGAACACCTTTCAAAGTCATTGAAGATGCAAAGGATAAACTATTCAGCGAGAGGAGGGGGAGAAATGAGAAGGATTCTTAGCCTCGTAAGCGTTGTGCTGCTGATGTGGATTTGCGGTGGAGCGTGGGGGACAACGCGGTATGTCAACGGTTTGGTTTCCGCGTCCGGCAATGGGCTATCGTGGGAAACTGCCCTGAGAACGATTCAGGAGGGAATAGACGCCGCCTCTGACGGCGATACCGTCGCTGTGGCCAAAGCCACCTATTTCGAGAACGTTCATTTCGATGGCAAGAACATCGTCCTCACCAGCACCGACCCCCTCGATCCCACCGTAGTCCAGAACACTATCATTGACGGGAACAAAGCCGGCCCCGTGGTCAGCTTCCGGGGCACCGAGGGCGAGAGCTGCGTCCTCTCCGGCTTCACTATCACAAACGGCATCGGAGCAGAAGGTCCCTATCTTGGTCGCATTGGCGGCGGAATCCACGGCGGGGGCCCGTTCGGCGCCGGCACCTCGGCGACGATTGAAAACAACGTGGTCACTGGCAATTCGACAGGCAGGGGAGGAGGCATCGCCTTTTGTGATGGGATAGTCCGGCACAATAAGGTCGTCGGGAATTCGGTGACCGGCGAGAGTGCTGCCGGCGGGGGCATCTTTTACTGCAACGGTATCATTGAGGACAACGTCATCTCCCAGAACTCGGCCGGCGGCGGTGTAGGCAATTGCCAGGGTACAATCAGGAACAACACAATTTCGGCCAACTATGGGAGCGGCATTTCCGGCTGTGACGGCACTATCGAAGACAACACGATCGCAGAAAACGTCGGTCCTGGGCGGGGCGGCGGGCTGTATTATTGCGGCGGCACGATCCAGAACAACACGATAACGGGCAACTCGGCGTATGACGGCGGCGGGCTGTCTGGATGCGGCGGCACAATCCAGAACAACGCGATAATTGGCAACTCGGCGGACGACCACGGCGGCGGGCTGCTGCTATGCGACGGCGCGATCCAGAACAACACGATGGCGGGCAACTCGGCGAACTTGGGCGGCGGGCTGTATCAATGCGACGGCACGATCCAGAACTGCATTATATGGGGGAACAAAGCTCCGAATGGCCCCCAGCTCTATGAGTCCAGTATCCCGACGTATTCTTGTATCCAGGACTGGAGCGGGGGAGGACAAGGGAACATCGCGTCGGAACCGCGGTTCCTTGACCTGAACGCAGGTGACTATCGCCTGCAAGAGGGCTCCCCGTGCATTGATGCGGGTTACAACGATCCGGGGCTCCCCGCCACGGACATTGTCGGCATGCACAGAATTATGTTCGGCGGGAAGAGCCTTACGGTGGACATGGGTGCATACGAGTTCTACATCAACACACTCGAGCCTATCGCCGGCAGAGCCTTGCTGACATGGAGCTCCCTCGCCGACAAGACCTATTCCATCTTGTACACCGACGACCTTCCCAATTGGCACACTGCGATTGACAGGTTCCCCTCCTTTGGTGACACAACCACCTGCTGGGTCGACGATGGCTCTTTGACCGGCATCCCCCCCTCCCTCGTCCCCCGTCGCTTCTACCGCATTCTGGAAAATCCATAGGAGTACCTGGGAGAGGTCAGCGGAACTGAGGAACGCCCGGCTGGTAGATTCGGAAGAGAAAGCACGAGCGCCGGCGAAAACAGGGGAAATCGGATTGCATTGGTGCTTGGGGACTAAAAATACCTGGGTCATGAAACGTGTCCCCAGATGGCCAAAAATCGAGTCCCCGGATCCGTAACACCTTGGGCACTCGTAACAGCTTACGTTACAGTCGGTTGCTAACTCAGCGACCGCCTTTTTGCTACTGTTCTCGACCCACCTGGCGAATCCCGCCCATCGGGGATTGGGTTCAGGGAGCAGAGTGAGTGGCGACGCTCGGGAGCCAAAGCACCGCATGGAAGGGGAGTGGAGCATAATCTATCATTTGCTCAAGATAGGACTGTGCGGTTGAGTTCCCTACCACTCGGAGGCCTCACAATGCTCGACGTACTTTTCAGTCAGTCTGTTTCAGGACGAGCGAGGAATATTGACCGTGTGCCTGAATGTTGCTACGCTTCTCAAAATACCGCTGGGCGCAAAGGAACGGTTTCGGAGCAGTGGGAGCTCCGCTTTTCAGGATAGCGTTACGGAGGCGTCCACAGATGGCAAACTCGCAGACCGACTTCCCGAAAGGCAAAGTTGCTGGGTTCTGCAGCAGGAATCGTATCCGCAAACTCTCACTTTTTGGCTCGCTTCACCGAGGGGGGTTCGGCGCCACAGCGATGTGGATTTGCTTGTTGAGTTTGATCCGGACCGCATCCCCGGGCTCATCAGACTGGCTGGCATGGAGATTGAGCTAACCCGGCTTCTGGGACGAAAAGCGGACCTGAGGACACCCCAAGACCTCCGAGGTCTGATCGCAGAACTCGAGAGAGTCATCGAGCCTGAAGAATAGCCTCCTCGATAGGCCCCCATCTCATGGGCTGATCCCCGGCTGAAGAGCCTGGAGACCTACATAAATTCTACCGAGGTAGCGTCGCATCTTGAGCAAATAGTCAATTATGCCCCGCTACTCTTCTGTGAACAGCTTTGGTTCCCGAGCGTCCGATGCAGTCCGGAAAGGGGACCTCGTGATCGCCGTAAGCCGAAAGAAAGGTGAAACATGAATCAAACGACGAGAATCGTGATGACATTGACCATGAGTCTGACCGCGAACGCTTTGCCGGCGCTCGCAGCAGACAATGCCGCGGAGCAGAATGGCAGTACGCAAACCCCACGGGTGGTTTTCGAAGGCGCCTCATCGGAGCAAAAGTGGGCGTTGAAAGAGCTGAACCCAGACCTGCCGTCGGATTGGTCCTCCTACGAGTACCTCGTTATGGAATTGAGAGCGTCTTCGCCCCAGTGGTTCAACCTGAGGTTCTACACTGCCGAAGCGGTGCGGACGGCGCGGATGCACCCCTTCTCGGGGGCATGGATTCGCGCGGCAGTGCCTCTCAAATATTTCACGCAGCCAGTTCGAGAAGGCTTCGACATGGCGTCCATGGGAAACAAGCCCCGCGACTCATTCTGGATGGGTACCGGGAGGCCGCCCGGCCCCTTAAAGGCGGTCGAGGGAATTGGCGTGCAGATGCCCAACCCGGTCGGCAAGCCCACGCTGGAAATTCGGTCGGTCCGGCTGACGAAAGAAGACCCCGGGGATGCGGTGCTGGAACCGAAGCCCCTCGTGGACGAGTTCGGGCAGTGGATTCCGGTGAACTGGCCAGGCAAAGCCAAAACGCTTGACGAACTGAAAAGCGACTGGGCGTCGGAAGACAAGTCCCTCCAACCCGGTGATTTCAACTACTGCAAATACGGCGGTTATCTTGGTACGAAGGCCAAAGCAACCGGGTTCTTCCGGGTGGAGGAAATTGACAGGAGATGGTGGTTCGTGGACCCCGACGGGCATCTGTTCTTTTCGACCGGCGCGGATGTCATTGTACCATGGGTGGGGACGCGAACGGAACGCCGCGAGTACATCTTCGCCGCGCTGCCGCCCGCTGAATTGAGGTCGGCTAACCCGCGCGCGGACCGGGGTTCGCACGTGTCCTTCCATACTTGGAACCTCCTGCGGCGATTCGGGGCCGGTTGGCAGGAGAAATGGGTTGACCTGACCCTTCGGCGCATGGACGCCTGGGGTTTGAACACCATCGGGAACTGGTCCGACGCGAGGCTGGGGGCTTCGCAGCGAAAGGCCTATGTAGCCACGCTGCGGGGCTGGGGAATCGAGACCGGCCCCATGGGGCTCCCCGACGTGTACGCGGACGAGTTTGCCCGCAGGGTTGACGAGGCCGCCGGCCGGCAGTGCGCGCCGCGAAAGGACGATCCCTACCTGCTGGGGTATTTCGTGGCTAATGAGCCGCCGTGGCCAGGGAAAGAAGCGCTCTTGGTGGATATGATTCTGGAAGGACCCGAGACCCCAACCCAGCGCGAATTGAAAGCCTTTCTGCAAGGAGGGGACACACCCGAACGCCGGCGGGCCTTCGTGCTGCGCGCGTTCGGGAGGATGCTTGAGGTTATCAACGGGGCCATCCGCAAGCACGACCCCAATCACCTGAACCTGGGCATCCGGTTTGGGGGGATGCCTTCCGATGACGTGATCCGAGCGGCGCGCGTCTTTGACGTGTTCAGCCTCAACGTTTACCGAACCGTCCCGGACCCGCGAGACCTGGAGAAGATATATCGGCTCACCGGGCGGCCAATCCTCGTCGGAGAGTTTCACTTCGGGACACCCGGCAGAGGGCTTGCGGCGGGCCTGGTTCAGGTGCGCGACCACGAGGAGCGCGGTGTGGCCTACCGGTACTATGTGGAGAACGCGGCGGCCCATCCCGCGCTCATTGGCACCCACTGGTTCCAATGGGTGGACGAGCCGTGCACAGGCCGTGCGGATGGCGAGAACTACAACATCGGGTTTGTGGACGTCACCGACCGTCCGTACCGGGATTTCGTGGAAGGCGTAAAAATGACTCATAAGTCGCTATTTGAAGTCCACTCGGGCAAGACGCCGCCCTTCAGCCAGAAGCCGATGGCGCAGTGACTTGTCCTCGAGGTCTGACGCGGACCTTTGAAGGCCAACAGATGACATAGAGTAATCGTTGTGAAGAAAGGAGATGGTATGAAAAGAAACGATGTGGTCTTGGCGATGTTTGTGGTCATCCTGGCAATGGGGTCTTCCGGATGCGGACACACGACCGAGGCGACAAGAAAGTCGCAGGCCATCCGCTGGAAGGCGCACGATATGAATCGCCCCAAGCCGCCGGTGATTACACCAGTCCGAGAGGCTCAAGCAGTGCCGGCGCCGGAAAAGGCTATTGTGCTCTTCGATGGCACCGATCTCTCGCAATGGACGGCAGAGAATGGCCGCGAGGCGAAGTGGAAGGTCCAGGACGGTTACATGGAAATCGTTCCGGGCGCCGGGGGAATCCGAAGCAAACCGCGATTTGGCGATGTCCTGTTGCACGTCGAGTGGAGAACCCCCAATCCTCCCAACGGAAAGGGCCAGGGTCGAGCGAATAGCGGCATTTTCCTCATGGGCTTTTACGAGGTGCAGGTTCTCGATTCCTACCAGGCCGACACCTATGCCGACGGACAGGCGGGGTCCATCTACGGCCAGTACCCACCCCGCTTCAACGCCTGTCTTCCCCCGGGCGAATGGCAGACGTACGACATCTACTTCCGTCGCCCCCGCTTTGGAGCCGAGGGAAAACTCGAGGAGCCAGCTCGGATAACCCTCGTGCACAACGGGATCCTCATTCAGGACAATGAGGAATTGCTGGGGCCGACTTCGTGGCTGAAGTACCTCCCCTACAAGGCTCACGATGACATGCTTCCGATTGGGCTTCAGGATCACGGCACTCCAGTCCGCTTTCGCAATATCTGGGCCCTGCCGTTACAGGAGCTCCCCGCACCGGACGCCTCGTACGCCACGGCATATCGGCCCATCGAGATGTCCACAAAAGAGCTCGACCGCTACACGGGCATCTACGACCGTCCGAACACGACCGCTCCGATTACCATCACCCGGGAGAACAACCGACTCTTCGCCGACTTCTACTGGCGGCAGGGCGGTCTTGAGCTCCTACCCCTATCGCGCACGGAGTTCGTTCTCAAGGACACCGACGGGCGAATCGTATTCGATTTGAACGAACGTAGCATGCCGACCGGTCTGACGTTCTACCTCGGGGGCGATGAGATGCGCGCCCAGAAGAGGCAAAAGTAAGACCCTGTGCCTGGACTATCGGTGGATGGCCCTGATTCGGAATTCCTGGAAGGCATGAAAGCGGCCCATAAGCGGCCGTCCGCCGTGCATTCCGGCAAGGCGACGCTGCTGAGCCAGAAGCCGAGGGCGCGATGATTTTGAATTGACACCGGACGGAGACATTTGAAAGAAAGCCTTTAACGTAGCTGGTAGGGACGCCTCTCGCAAAGCCGCGAAGGACGCAAAGGAGCAAGCCCCGTGAATTCCTGCCATCTTAGCGTCTTGGCGAGAGGAAACAGAATCGGACCGGTTCAAAAATCAGGGTTACCGAGACCCGATTTTCATGGTCTCCGGGTGAACGAAGTTCATGAAAGACTGGCCTGTGGTTCTGCAGGAAGGTCTGTGAGCTGTTTCCGACAATACCATGCCGGGAGAATTCGCTACATAAACAAGGAGAACTGACTATGAGAACAATGCAATCCGTCGGTTTACTACTCACAACGCTCAGCGTGTTTGGGGGGAGTCTCTTCGCGCAATCGCCTTCGCGCGAGGTGGATACCGCCAGTCCAGTGGCCCGAATGAGAATTGACATCAACCGCGTCATTGGCGAAGTCCACCCCCATGTCTTCGGCAATTTCGCGGAACATCTCGGCCGGTGCATCTACGGCGGCATTTTTGAGGAGGGCAGCCAGCTTTCCTACGAGGAAGGTTACCGCAAGGACGTCATGGAGGCGGTGAAGCCCCTCGGAGTTTCTGTCCTCCGCTGGCCGGGGGGCAACTTCGCCTCCGGCTACAACTGGAAAGATGGCATCGGGCCACGCCAGTTGCGTCCCGTGCGTCCCGACCATGCCTGGGGCGCACTGGAATCGAACCGCTTCGGGACCGATGAATTTCTTCGCTATTGCGAGCGGGTCGGGGCCGAGCCTTATATCTGTATCAACGCCGGACTGGGCACCGTTGACGATGCACGGCAGTGGGTGGAATACTGCAACGAGTCCCGCCCCACCTACTGGGCCGAGCAGCGAAAGAAGAACGGTCGCGAGAAGCCCTGGAATGTGAAGTATTGGGGCCTCGGCAATGAAATTGACGGCCCGTGGCAACTTGGCCATAAGAATGCTGAGGACTATGCCAAGTTTGCCCTCGAAGCCGCCAAGGCAATGCACCGTGCGGATGGATCCATCAAGTTGATTGCAAGCGGCTCTTCGGATTTCCGGCCTGGCGCCGACTGGATTGGCTGGAACCGCACGGTTCTCGAACGGCTCAAGAACGAAATCGAATACATCTCGCTTCACACTTACATCGGCAATCCCGACAACAACTTCGAGAAGTACCTTGCCGTTTCGCAGGACATTGACTACCGGATTGAGGTTGTGGAAGGACTGATCAACGCCGCAAAAACCGGACAGTCTCCCCCTCGCCCCATCTACATCGCATTTGACGAGTGGAACGTCTGGTACCGCGCCCGCAGCGGCAATACCGAATTCGAAATCGCCCGGACCGGGTTGGAGGAGCGATACAACTTCGAGGATGCTCTCGCCATGGGGATGTTTCTCAACTCGTTCATCCGCCATGCGCACATCGTCAAGATGGCAAACCTCGCGCAGTTGGTGAATGTCATTGCTCCCATCTTCACGAACAAGGAGGGCCTGTTTCTCCAGCCCATCTACTTCCCACTGCTGGAGTACGGCAAGCAGCGCGGCAACATGTCTTTGGATTTGCAGGTTTCAGGGCCTACCTATCGCATCGGCTCACGGCCTCCCATCGGCTATCTCGATGTCTCCGCCACCTACGACGCGAAAAAACGCGCCGTGTATTTGAACGTGCTGAACCGCAGCGAGAAGATGGACATCGTCGCGCAGGTCGAGAACCTCGACGGCGAGGTGGGTGCAGAAGCCGGAGTGTGGGAGATGACCTGCCCCGACCTCAAGGCCACGCATACTTTTGGAGACGACAAGAAGGTTCGCCCCGTGACCAGGAATGCCACGCTCGTGGTCACCGGCAGCGGTTTCACCTACACGTTCCCTAAGCACTCTCTGACGATTCTGCGGCTGGAACTTAAGTAGGCGGCTCACGGAGATTGCCGCACGACCTGAAGACGCGACGCATCTCGTCGTGGATCGGCTTAGCGCACACGAACAAGAAAGGCACCGGGGACAAAGCGAGACCCTCGCAGCGGTGGGCCAAGCTGCGAAAACCCTGCGGCCTGCTCCCTCGCGCAGGAACTCGACCCACATGGCAGTTTTGGCACGTACATGCCACTTTGACCATGGATTCTCTGCTGGAGCAAATCCAGCCGAGCGCCTGATTTGAGGCGAAACTCGAGCAGCGGAATAGAAGCCTGTCGCCTTCCCCCGGGGGGAACCGGGTTCCGATCGAACTGGAGAGCGGGTTTAGGCTGCGCTTCTGTTTTGGAAAGTCAGGGGCGCGGCTACATTTGACAGGCGGACTCGCAGCGTGGGCCTCGGGGGAAGGCGTCCCCCGCGAAACGCGGGGCGGGATCAACTCCAACGCCGCTGATTGGTGGTTAGGCTCGTGTGCGGGAGAATTTTCGAGAAGTACGACTGATTGTGTGTCGCCCCCTGCGGGGGCTTAATTGAATCCAGCTTCTGGTTCCACGGGTTGACACCCGTGGCTATTGTGTTTCATCCCCTGCGGGGATTCGACAAATCCAGATGCGCTCTCATTTGTGCGGCCCCCGCCTTGCGGGGCGGCCTTCTCTTTGTAGCGAGCATCGGGTTGGCTTCCTTTCCTCAGCCCTGGCAGGGCTTGCAGGTTCAGCCCTGATAGGGGCGGAATTCCCGTTGCCTCGGGCGTAAGCCCGTGGATGCCGAGCAGATAACCCAACCCCAAGCCCCCGCAGGGGGCCCCACATTCAATTGAGCTTCGCTCCTCGTCCACTCTCTTTCATCCCTCCTACGGCGGGATTGACGGGACGCCCCCGGCCTTTGCCCCGACAGGATGCCGGCGGTGTAAAGCCCCGCCTGCCACTCAGGCGCAGCCGCACCCGAAAGTCAGTGGGACCTGGCTTCTATAAGAGTGTTTTGAGCAGCGTCGTCCCCTGGGTCAGCCTGTGGGGCATTCCTCGCTACGATCCCCGGCCAAGAGAAAAGCCCGTTTGCGCGTTTGTGCCGGTCGAAACGACTTCCGGCGCCGAATGTTTGCCGTTGTACAGGGTCAGAGGCGAGCGAGCGCGGGAACCCATGCCGAGAGTCAGTGCGAGTGTTACCGCTCTGCTCAGTTTACGACACGGACAAGTGACCCGGACAGAAAGCCCTTCCTGGCAATCCTTCACTACTCGCCGGATTCCAGAGACAACACGTGTAATTGTCGCTGGTGCCCCGCCTATTAGAACCAGTAGCCGTGCTTTTTAACCGACCATGAAGGCGCGAGTTATGCACGAAGGATTTATCCGCCGGGCTTATGTTCTTCGCAGGGGTGGTTTCCGTGCGCCCCTGAACATTGTATATGGGTTGGTGGGTTCAGAATCATTACAATTCCTCAAGATATTCGGGATGGAGTAGGCTGGTTCTGCATAGAAACACGCATCCGCAGTAATTCAGAAGGAGCCCAGAAAAAAGGGCCCATTCTTACCCCTCGTGCGTCTCACTCTTGCGAGATGAACCGGAATGTCCGATCAGCAGGACCATCAAGAGTTTGATCAGATAGTGGACGCCTACTACGAAAGGATATTTCGTGGAGCCCTTTCTGTGGCCGGGGATAGACACCTTGCGGAGGAAATCGTGCAGGAGACTTTTCTCTCGGCTTTCAGGAAATTCGATACTTTCTCCGGGAGGTCGTCGGTTTTCAACTGGCTCTACACTATCATGCTTAACAAGCACCGCGACCATTGCCGAAGAGTCAAGCTGCTGAGGCGGCTGGGCTTTGTGCGACCCGTCGCCGACCCCGAGCAGCCCAAAACCGTAACCTCCGGCGGTCTCTCTCCCTATGGCGAACTGGCAAGGTCAGAGAAGAGGGAGTTGCTCGGGAAGGCTGTCTACAAACTACCGGTTAAACTCCGAGAAGTTGTTGCCATGCACTATTTCGATGATCTGTCCCTCAACGAGGTAGCTGAGATACTCGACTGTAACCTGGAAACAGTGAAATCCCGGCTCTTCAGGTCCAGAAAACGACTGCGGCAAGCTCTTCGAGGGAAGTTACCATGAGTGAAAAGAATCTCTGCCGAGAAGTCAGCAAACTGCTTCAGACGATGCCGAAGGGGGGCTGCGAAAAGACTCTCCGTATCGTCTCCGACCATCTTTCCAAGTGCGGGGAATGCAAGCGTCTCCTCGCTGATTTGCAGGAAATGGACGAGCTCCTCCTCGAAAGCAAAGCCTGGTTCAACGAGGCGGCACGACAGACTTGCATCAGCAGGAGCCGAATCATAACTCAAATGGCCCCACTGGCGAAGAGACGAGCATGGCGTTTGCGTGCCGTCTGGGCAGGGGCGGCAGCGATTCTTCTGACCATCGCGGGGGCGGCGGTATTATTTCTATTCGACAAGGGCGGTCATGCTCCACCAATAGCACGCCCTCCCGTTACCCGAGCGCCCGCCGTGACCCAGACGACGGCTGCTGAACACGCCTCCCGGACCCTGTTGAGGGTGGCAGCGGTTCTTCGCCGTCGCGAAGCTCCTTCACCCGGACTTCCCCGTGCGCCAGGGTCGGTAGGGCGCGCGTCATTCTTTCCTCGACTGCTTCAAGAATCCACACTTGGATCGGACGAAACGCTCGGGAGGATACTTATGTCAAGAATCAACCTTACACGGAGAAACCACTTATGAGGAGTCTCAGGCCAAGTCTGTTCAGCATCTGTTTTGTGTCGGTGTTGGCGGTGTCTCTCAGCACCAGCTCCCTTTTCGCCCAGGGAAAAAAGAGCACTAACGAGCTTCAGGAACTTCGCAAGGAGAATGAGGCGCTCAGAAAAGAGGTTCAGGGTGTCCGTCGGTTGCTTGAGGAACTCAATGGACAATTGGAGGGGGTCCAGGCCGTCGGTACGAGTGCCGCTACCGAGGCAGGATCGCCGCCTTCTTCGAGGGCGGCCGCGAGCTCCCTTGCTGCCCGCGAGGAGCGGCGCCTGGAGCTAAGGAAAAAGGTTCTCGAAAGCGCGCTCCTATCTCACGGAGATGCGGGGCTTGTCGCGCTGCTCCGCTTTGAAAAAGCAAATGCGTGCCGAGAAGCTGGAATGCTCGACAAGGCCGTAGCGGAACTGAGAAAGATCATTGTTCAGAACCTCGGAGAAGAAGTAACAAACGCTGCGAGGTGGACGCTGGTAGAAATCCTCCAGGAGCAGAAGCAGAAAGAGGAAGCCATCGCCGAACTCCAGAAAATCCTTGCCGCGAGCAAACTGCCTGAGAAAAAGAAGGAGGCCATCTACGGGACCATCAATCTGTCAGGGGATGACCCTGGATCGAGGATACAGAGGATTGACAGTCTGATCGAGCGGCTGATTGCCGATTCCGTGTCCTCTCGCGCCAAAGGTGAGGAGGTCCCGGCGCCGAGTAAAGGGCGTCATTTCGCCATACCCGAGGAGAACCTCCAAATCTTCGGGGAGATGAAAGCCTGCACGGCGAATCTGAGCAGGATTTACGCGGCGACCAAGAAGTACGAGAAGGATAAGGGAAAGCTGCCCGACTGGCTTTCAGACCTTGTCCCCGATTACCTTAGCAGGGAAGCGCTCCTCTGTCCGGATGATCCCGATTACACGACGATATGGTACCCCGATCCAAAGCTCTCGTGCAGCTACAGCTACGAGTTCTCGCCAGCGAGGGCTGGGATAGAATATACCGGAGGTCGTGACATAAGCTGCCGCGAGTGGAAGACTCAGCAACTCAAATTCTTTGGGGATGTAGTGCCCATCGTCCGGTGTGTGCACCACAGCCCGGAGCTTAATGTATCCTGGGGCGGTCAGGTTTACATGAGTGGAATGAGATGGGAGGCGGACCTTATGCCCAACTACTACCGGGGGGTTGAGTTTAACGATCTTCCTCCCGAGATGCCCGAAGATGTCAGGGAGCAGACTCAGAAGCAGTTGGAGAAGGTTCTGGAGGTCTGCAAGAAATATAGCGCTCGAAAAGACAAAGAACTGAGCGAACTGCAATCGGAAGCAATCGCGGAGATTTCTTCGTTTGGCTCTACGACGGATGAGCAAGGCCAGTTGCGAACCCAGATCACCATCGGTAATGACGAACGCATCCTCTACCATATCGTGGACGGCCATATCGGCGGGGAAACCGTCGGGTTCATGAGAACCTTTGTTGATGAGAAACCTCTGGACAAGAAGCTTGGCGCCTTCCTGCGACTCGTCCCGGGAAGAAGCACTCTCTGGCGCTACGACTACTTCCCCGAATGGGGATGGTACATCATGGTCGAAGGCCATTGGTACGACGAATGACAGGAGTCCTGCCGGCCCTGGCTCTTTCTCGGACGCCCCCAGAACGGGCGGAGATGATCCGGAGCGCGGAGCGCCCCTGCCCCGAGGTTGCTTGCAGGAAGGGACAGATTCGGGAAGTTTGTTCACAAACACGTCTGAGGATTCCTGTCCTCAGCCCGTCATGGTGGAACAAGCGGGAGACAGGAAGTCACACCTCAACAGCATGGAGACAACAAGATGAGAAAGCATTTCGCCACCCTTTTGGTTGTGTCTGCTGCTCTCGTTAGCCAGCATTTCGCCGCGCACTCCGGTTTTGCCGAGTCTTCCGAGCTGGCAAGTCCGAGCGGATCAGCCGTCAATCGGGTGCTCAGTCTGGATGGGAAGACGGGTTATATGCAGGTTGCGGACTCCGAATCCCTCCACTCGTTCAGGGAGGCCATCACAGTTGAAGCTTGGATCAAGGCCGCGTCGTTCTATGTTGGCGACGGGCAGGTCAACTCCATTCTCCGAAAGAACATCGCCTCGGGCGCGGAGAATTTCCTTCTCCGATTCCGGACGCTTGATGGCGAGCCTCTGGCGGAGATGAACCCGGGGGTGCGGGTTGGAATCGTGCAGGCGCCCTATGAGTTCACGACAGGGACATGGTATCACCTTGCGGGAACTTATGATGGGAAAGCCATTACAGTTTACGTGAATGGAGTCAAGGTCAAGAGCCAGCCTTTCTCCGGCCCGATGTACATAGACAAGTCTGATCTCTTCATCGGCAAGGGCGACCCGGAATTCAGCTTTGGGGAATATCTCCACGGCCTTCTTGATGAAATCCGCCTCTGGAATCTCGCGCGCTCGCCCGAACAGGTGCGGTCGAGCATGAATACGCCCTTGACGGGCAAGGAGCCCGGCTTGGTGCTTTATATGAACTTCGATGACGGCACCGCACGAGACCTCTCCCCGAACGGCAATAACGGAACCCTTCACGAAAAAGCCGCCATTGTGGAACAGCCTCGGCCCACCGTGCGTATCCCCGAGGGGCAGACTGCCGAGTCCGAGGAAGGAGCCGGGCTCACGACCGAGAGGCACCCCGAGGTTCCAAGTGTTTTTGCCGACGTGCAACCGGACAGATACATAATCCCCACTCAACTGCCACAGACAAGATATTCTATTAGTGCAAACTTCGATACTTCCAATAACCGTTTGGAAGGCCGTGAGGAAATCTACATCTCCAATCCGTCAATCCCATTGAAACGTCTTGTTATTGATCGGCCCTCTTCCAGTGGAAAGGTCAAAATCCTTTACCAGGGGAGTCCCATTCGGTCATACGTGACAGGGGAGTACGGCATATCTCAACGGCAAATGCTTATTGAATTACCCCAGGTCATTGAACCAGGCGGATCCATGACACTGGAAATTGAATTTGACCTTGCATTGCGCTTAGACGCCATCACTAAACTAACAGGATGGTTTCCGCGACTCTGGTGGGGACGAGATGTATCGGACGATTTTGAGGTCAAAATCAATCCTCCGGGAGAATACCTGATCGCCACCAGCGGTGTATTCGATATGTCAAGAAACTGTTATGTGGCAAACGGATGCCGGCAGTTCGGCCTTGTTTTGATGAAAGATCTCAAGGTACTGAAAACCAAATCGGGCGATACCGAAATTTACAGTTACTTTGACGAGGAAAGCCGGGAGTGCGTTGAGTTCACCCACCAGACCGCGGTGGATGTTATCAATTTTTACCGAGAATGGCTTGGATTCTATCCCCATAAAGCTCTCCATATCGTTCCCGGGGGTCTCTCTCATCCAGCAGGCGGCTATCCGGTCGCCACGGCGATTGTCGGCATTCACGGTCAGAAACAATTTGCCAGCGCTCCGAAATCACATTGGCAGTTCATCACCGCGCACGAAATCGGGCATCAATACTGGATCGAGCATGTCCTGGAAGCGCCGGACACATTTTGGTTGATGATCGGGTTGGGTGTGTACGCCGACCGCGCATTTATGCTGGCGAGGGGATACGGAGATGAGCACGAACGCAACATGATCAAGCGGTACATTCAAGGAACTCGTGAGATTCTGGACACCAGAATGGATCGCCTCCCGGAAGATATGAAAGACGTTGATTTTGATTACAACAACGTTGTCAACCATGGGAAAGGATTCGGCGTCATCAGCGCGTTGGCCTGTACGATGGGGAAAGACACATTTGACTCCGCATACAAACGTTGCCTGGAAGAGTTCAAAGGACGGACTCTCGACGTCCATGATTTTCAGCGCGTATGCGAGGAAGAAAGTGGACAAACACTCAATTGGTTTTTCGATCAGTGGGTTCGAACCAGTCGCTATCTCTCCTATGAAATCGCTTCTCACGAGACAGCTTCGAAAGAGGGATGCTATGTGACTACGGCCAGAGTAAAAAAACTGGGAACACTGAGCATGCCGGCGCCGGTAACAGCCACATTCGAGGATGGCGCCAGCCAGTGTCTCTACACCGACCGTTTGTTAGACGAATGCACTTTGGTCTTTACCAGCCAGACGCCCTTGAAACAAATCAAACTGGACGCTCACAACGAATTGCCGCTGGTTGTGCCGCCACCTGATCCCGTAATTGCGCAACTGAAAAAGGCCATTGAAGGTCTGGATTTCACGGGCGAAGGAAATAAAGCGCTTCAGATATTCGACAGAGTCAAGAAGATCAAACTTGAGGGTGCGGACTTTCCGTGGTTCGGACTTGGTATGCACCTCTACGATGAAAAGCACGATCAGGAAGCGCTGGAGGCGTTTCAGAACGAAAGCAAACAAAGTCCCGAGAGTTTTATTGGTTTCGTTTGGCAGGGCCACATTCATGACCTTATGAATCATCGCGAGGAAGCCCTCAAGTGCTATCAAAAGGCACTTGCCATGAATCCGAGAACGTGGGTTCGACACGACCAATGGGGCATGAAGATTGACCGTTCCTGGATCGAGAAACGAATCGAATCTCCGTTTCAGCGCCCTGACCCCACACTCATCAGTTTGAAAAACCGAATTGCGACTCTCGAATGGACGGGAGAAGGAGAGAAGGCGCTACAAATCGTCAATGAGCTCAAGAGCATCAAACTCGATGACGCGGATTTTCCATGGGGCAAACTGGGGCTTTGCCTTTACGATGGAAAACACTATGAGGAAGCGTTGCAGGTGTTCAGGAACGATTTCGAACAGCAGACTAAAACGAATTCCCCTTACGCGTTTGGCAGTCTTGTTTGGCAAGGCCACTTGTACGACCTTATGGATCAGCGAGACAAAGCTCTTGAATGTTACGAACGGGCTCTCGGGATGAAACCTGAGTCACAGGTCCGCCACGACCAGTATGGGCTGAAGGTGGATCTTGATTGGATCAAGGCACGGCTAAAGAGCCCCTTTCAGCGAGATTGATTGATTAGCTACGCCAAAGCAGGCTGGCGACGCTTCGGCTTGAGACCATGGCGTTTCGGATTCTCAGTGAGGAGGGATCGGTGCTGATTGCGCAAGCTGTAGTCCCATGGGATTCTGGTGTCTGGGGATGGAACGGACATCTCAAGATCTGGGAGGATGTGCAATAACCCTATGTTGCGCCTATTGCACGATCGGAAGCTCGAGTCTTCACGTTATATGCAATCGGATGCTTCATGCGGTTCGCTTGCAGGCATCCCGACGAAACCAGTCAGGAGGTAAAAAATGAGAAAGCATTTCGTTGTCCTTGTCGTTGTGCTCGCTGGCCTCGTCAGCCAGCCTTTTGTCGGGTCCTCGGGTTTTGGCGAGTCTTCCGAGGCAACAAGGCCCCGCGGATCAGCCGTCAATCGGGCGCTGAATCTGGACGGTCAGACGGGCTATGTGCAGGTGGCGGATTCTGAATCGCTCCATTCGTTCACAAACGCAATCACGATTGAAGTCCTGTTCAAGGCATTGTCTTTTTATCCGGATAATGGGAACGTCAACTCCATCATCCGAAAGAACGTCTCAGCGAATGCGGAGAATTTCTTTCTCCGATTTCGGACAGTTGATGGCAAGCCAGCGGTGGAGATGACTCCAGGCAGCCACATCGGGATGCTCCGGGCGCCCTACGAGTTTGCCACAGGTAAATGGTATCACCTTGCCGGGACCTATGACGGAGGCGCCATTTCAGTTTTTGTGAATGGAGTCAGAATCAACAGCACGCGTTCCTCCGGTCAGATGTACAGCGACAAGTCCGAACTCTTCATTGGCAAAGGCGACCCGGAATTCAGCTTTGGGGAATATCTCCACGGCCTTCTTGACGAAATCCGTATCTGGAACGTCGCGCGCTCACAGAAGGAAATCCAGGCCACCATGAACACTCCATTGACAGGGAAGGAGGAGGGTCTGGTGGCTTACTGGAATTTCGATGACGGCACAGCAAAAGACCTGTCCGCCCACGGCAATGACGGACAGGCAGGGGGAGATGCCAAAATCGTCGAATCCACTCGTCCCATAGTTGAGCCCGAGAAGGAGAGTGCCCAGCCCGCCGTCGCAGAGCCGAGAGAACTCACGACCCAGGAGCGTCTCGAAGTTCTCGAAGCCCTCTGGACAAAGCTGAGCGAGATATATCCGGCACTGGAATACAAGGGAATCTACGGCCGGGAATGGATCAAGCCTGCGGAGGAACGCGTCCGGCAGGCCAAAAGCGACGAGGAATTCTACAACATCCTCCTGGAACTGATGGCGACTCTGAACGACACGCACACTCGCATCCTTTCCTATCCCGGTCAGCCGCGGTTAGAAGCGCCTCCAGTCGAGCTCAACCGCATCGAGGGAAAGGTCGCGGTGATTCGGGCAGAGTCCGACACCGGGCTTTCGCCCGGCGACGTCATCGTCTCCGTGGACGGGCATGCTGTGGAGGAATGCCTGGCCGAGAAAATGAAGCGCGTATGTAACTCGACGCAGAGAGGAAGAGTCCGCGAGGCCTGTGGGCAGTTGCTGCGTGGCGCGCAGGGGACGACAGTAACCGTAATCGCTCAAGGCGCGGACGGCGGGACTCGGAGCGTTGTCCTTCGGCGCCTTCCCGGTCCGGGATCCTGGCATGAACCCGTGATCTCCTTCCGCGCGTTGGAAGACGACATTGGGTACATCAGGGTCTCTCAGTGGTCGGCTGAGAACATCCCCGAAGAATTCGACAAGGCTCTTGAGACCTTCAAAAGCACAAAGGGCATCGTGATTGACGTCCGTGGCAACGGCGGGGGAAACGGCGAACTCGCGGACCTGGTAAACGGCCGCCTGACAGACAAGCCTGTGATCAGCAGCATTGACTTCTGGCGGAAAGCGGGGAGCGACGAATACCGTAAAGAGATCGGCTGGGTTCAGCCGCGAGGACCGTGGACGTACAAGGGTCGGATAGCCGTTCTCATGGATGAAGCCTCCATGAGCTCCTGCGAGCATTTCGTTTCCGGCGTCGAGGCGATGGGCAACATTCTCCTGGTCGGCGCCCCGACGAACGGCGCAGGCGGCGGCCCGACCAGCGTGCAGCTCTCTGACGGCACGAGGGTTGCCATCTCGCGCGCACTCGGTCTGCGGGTCAATGGCATTGTGTTCGAGGGTCACGGCATCCCGCCACACATATTCTCGGTGCCAACCCTCGACGACCTGCACAAGGGCCGGGACGCCGCTCTCGACATCGCCAAGGATTGGATTCTCTCTGGCAAGGACATTCCCTCGCGCTCCCAGCCGCTTCCGGGACGTGTTGAGTATTCCGGTGCTCAGCGGCCATCCGAGACCACCCCGACGGCTGCAACGGTGTTGCCACATGAGAACACATACGACACCGACCTATCCATCACGCACCTGGACATCTTTCTCAAGACCGATTTCCAGAGCAATAACGTGGACACCGTAGTGAAGGCCTCGGTTGAGAACTTTTCCGTGAATGCCGTGGACAAGGCCGAGTTCTGGGTCTGTCCGGGGGCCAACGACCCCGATCTCAGCGCCGACATGAAACAGATCTACTTTTTGGACAGGAACGAAAAAAAGGAGTTGAAGTATACCATCCGCAGGATTGCGGAGGGGGCTCTCAAGGGCTGGAGGATCTATGTGGTTTCCTTTGAGGTGCCCGTAAAGCACAGCCAAAAGCTGGATCTGGAGTTTGCCTACACGATGAAGGGCAAGCCCGACCACTCGAGCGCGCCAATCTGGCAGTCGAAGGACGGCCTGAAGGAGGTTTTCTTACGGGGAGACTTTTTCTGGTGCCCGACACCTCACGTCGAGTTCAAGACACACGTGTTGCCGCGATTGTGCCAACCTACTTGGAGATTGCGCATGGAGTACCCCGCGGGGTATGTCGCGGTGGCAGACGGCGAGCCGGTGAACAAAGAGGAAAAGGATGGCGTTATCCGGGAAAACTGGACTTCGACAGTCAACGGAAATCCCTCCGTATTCATCAGCAAATACAACGTCGAGAAACGGAGAAGAGAAGGGCTCACCCTGGAGATCTATGCGCCCGACAAGGCGGTTCTCCGGAAGGCTGCGAATGAGTTCGACGACTACGTAAGGATTCTCAAGTCATATACTGAGCTCTACGGGGATCCAGGCTCTTCCGTCTACAGGATCGTTGGAAGCCCGATGCAGGACGGGGCGAACGGAATGTTTATGGGGCAGGTGATAGACATGGGCAGGTTAGACGATACGTCACTCGTTGCGCACGAGATGGCACACACTTGGTGGGGCTATCTCGTTTATTCCTACGGCGACGGCAACACATTCCTCAGGGAAGCGATGGCCGAGTTCTCGAGCATGTACGCCCGGAAACAGCTTGGGGAAGAAGACTGGTTCGACAACTCCATTCGCTCCAAGAAGCAGCGCTGTTTCTGCGGTGACGATTTCGTCCTGCCACTTTCCTGGAGCTTTCCTGCTGTGATTCACCAGCAGGGCCTCGATGCTGACTTTGTGAAGACGGGGAACTACTACCGCGGGCCCCTGATAGTCAACCAGATCCGCCTCATCCTGGGGGACGACGTGTTTTTCCGGTGCCTTAAGGCGTTTGCGGCGAAGTACAAAGGCATGCCGGTCAGCATCTATGACTTCATCGAAACGATCAACGACGTGTCCGGAAGAGACATGACTTCCCAGCTGAAAGCGCTCCTGTGGAGCGGGGGACACGCCAGTTACCGGCTGGCGAGATTCGAGTCTCGCAAGGAGGACGGCGGATACCACACGAAAGTGACGATAGAGAACGACGGAGAATATGGCATACCCTGCCCGCTGCTCTTAAAGATGGCAGGAGGACAAAAGAGGGAGGAGTTCAAGGTGGAGGGAAAGGGCCGGAGGGAGTTCCTGTTTACGTCCCCGCATGAGGTGGTAGACGTGGTAATCGACCCCGATCTGACGACGTTCCAATACCATCCGCAGCAGAAGGTGAGACTGTGGGCGTCGCTCGAGCCGGGGGACGAGAACTGGGTATGGTATGGGAAGTCGTACATGTACTATGCCCTCGGGCAATATCCGAAAGGGGTTGAAACGATTTCAGAGTACTTCTCTCGGGAAATGAAGCGCGAGAAGGCCCAGGGCATGGAGGAATACCTCAAGTCGGCGGTCTTCCCCGGCATGTCTGCGTCCTATGTGTTCATGAGGGGCGTATACTACCTCGCGACGGACGAGGCAGAGCGCGCTGAACAAGACATCAAGGCAGCGTTTCCGTTCATGCTGGAAGAGCTGAACGGGCGCGGAGGCCCCCCGCTTTACTATAAGGTGGGAGCCATTTCGGGAGAGAGCACGAGCCAGTACCTGGCCCTCCTCGAGCAGGTCGCAGGCAGGGAGTTTTCCCTACCCGGCGACAGCGATGCGAGGGAGCGCGCGGTCGAGGAATGGAAGCAGTGGTGGGAAAAGGAAGGGAAACAGAAGAGGCTCGATCTCGGTCCTCTGAAGGAAAGATTTGAGGCCCAACGAAAAGCCTTTCGGGAACGCGAATTATCTTTGGTGCAGACAAGTGGGAGAGAAGAAAAATGAGAATGCGATACACCGTTCTTCTCGTCGTACTCACAGGTCTCGCGGTGCATATTGGCATTCAGGTCGCCGAGGCAATCTCGTCGAGCATCGTCAATCAAGTCCTCAGTTTGGATGGCGAGACAGGTTACGCGCAAGTTGTGGACTCCGAATCGCTCCATTCATTTACGAACGCCATTACGATCGAAACGCGGGTGAAGGCGTTTTCGTTCTATCCAGGCGGTGGGACCGTCAACTCCATCATCCGAAAGAATATGGCACCGGGTGGTGAGAATTTCTTTCTCCGATTCCGGAAAGTCGGGGGCAGGCCACTGGTGGAAATGAGTCCTGGCCGCCAAATCCGGACACTGCAGGGGCCCCATGAGTTCATGACAGGCAAATGGTATCACGTGGCGGGAACGTATGATGGAACCACCATTGTCGTTTTTGTGAATGGACTCAGAATAAAAAGCGAAGCTTTCTCCGGCCCGATGTGCATAGACAAATCCGATCTCTTCATCGGCAAGGGCGACCCGGAGTTCAGCTTTGGGGAGTACTTCCACGGCGTCCTTGACGAAATCCGTATCTGGAACGTCGCGCGTTCGCAAAAGCAAATCCAGGCGACGATGAACACGCCATTGACCAGGAAGGAAGAGGGTCTGGTGGCCTACTGGAACTTCGATGACGGCACCGCCAAAGACCTCTCCCTCCATGGCAATGACGGCTCGCTTCATGGAGACGCCCGGATTGTGGAATTGGCGCAGTCGGACAGCGCGCCAACTCAAGCAAAAGGACCGTTTGCGCGCCGGACTCCTGGAGGAGGGCGAGAGAGAGCTCTGGACGGCATCGTTCATCTCGAGGAAAGCGTGGTGCTGGACATCCCCGACGTTCGGCCGCTTTGCGACGAAATGGACATCGTGAAACGTCGCGTCAATGTCGGCGACTGTGAACTGTATTGCGAGATTGAGGGCGGCGGAATGCCCATGGTTCTCATCAATGGCGGGCCAGGCTCGACTCACCAGGACTTCCATCCCGCATTCTCACGGGGCAAGAGCTTTGCGAAGATCGTTTACTACGATCAACGCGGCTGCGGCCGCTCGGACTGGAAAGCGGGCGAGGGGTACTCGGTCAAGCAGGCGGTTGACGACCTTGAGGGACTTCGGAAAGCGCTGGGCATCGAGAAGTGGATTGTCCTGGGTCATTCCTACGGCGGACTCCTGGCTCAGTCCTACTGCGTGACCTATCCCGACAGGGCCGCCGGACTCATCTTAGTGGCGTCGGTCGAGGCGATGCCCGTCAGACTGAAACCTACACGTCAATACTATGTGATCACGGACAAGGAGCAGGCGAAGATGGAGTCCGCTCGTCGGGAAATCGAGCGCCTGCAACGCGCCGGCAAGAACGTCGGGGAAGAACATATCCTGTTCAACAACTGGCTGAACGGGGATTGGAAACGGCAATGCTACTACAAGCCAACGACGGAAGAAATCGCCCGAATTGCCCGTTATGGCTGGAAACATGACAGGGTGTTTCGCGATGCGCTTTGCGCCGAGAGCGAGAGCGTGGACCTCAAAGGCGCCTTTCAGGATTGCCCCATCCCTACGTTGATTCTGGAAGGCAAATGGGACCTCACCTGGAACACCGACAAGGCCGGTATCCTCCACCAGAATCACCCCAACGGGCGGCTGGTTACGTTCGAAGAATCCGCCCACAATCCCTTTGACGACGAGCCGGAGGCGTTCTTCACCACCCTGAAGGATTTCATCGTCAATCTGCCGGAAGTCCCTTCCGAGAAGTTTGACCAGTGGAAGGCCTATCTGACAAAGTGGCGGGAAGAAAGGAAGGCTGCTTTGCCGTCCAGTGTGATAACTTCGGAGTAGGCCCGAGCGGCCGAGGACTTCCGCCCCGTCAAGACAGAGATTCTGGCGGGACAGAGACAAGGATACCTTGACCCTCCTCGTGCAGTTCTGACCCTCCTGTTTGCGAGACATCGCAACGCGGAAGACTACCTCACGGTTCAATATCCTACGGACTCCATTGCCGCCAGTCAGAACGGTTTCCCCTTCGGAAGTCACGCCCTACGTGAGGCTATCTTACCGCGCCTTGTGCGGATTCAACGTGGACGTTTACCTTGACGGCGCCCAGGCGCTTCTGGATTTCTGCGGCAAGCTTGTGGTCAAGGCGATGGCATTCCTCCACCGGCAGCCCCGGCGCTGTAATAAGATGGAGGTCAACGGAAAGCTGGTGGTCGGAGGACATGATGTGCACGGCGTGGAAGTCTACGACGGATGGCTCAGTCTTGACTAACTCTGCCAGGACTTGCTCCACGAGCCTCGACCGCATGTTGGGTTCCTTGGAAGGCTCGTACACCTCCACGTGGGCGACTGCGGACATGCCAAGTCGCCTCCGAAGGGCATCCTCGACGAGCGTGGCAATCTTGTGGCTTTCGCCGGTCTTCAAGTGCGAGGCAACCTCGATGTGGAGGGAGGCAACCTTGTAGTTGCCGTAGTCGTGGACCTCGACGCCGTGGACGCCGCGCACTCCGCGGATGGACGCTGCGGCAGCGACGATTTGCGCGACCAAGTCCTCGCTCGGCGCCTCTCCCATAAGACGGCTAATCATGCTCCAGGCGAGCGAGAGACCCGCCCAGCCGATAAAACCCGTCACGCCCAGTCCAAAAAGCCCGTCGAGCCATGGCACACCGAATTTCGCGCCGACAAACGAGAACACCACCAGGAGCGTCGCAAGGGCATCGCTGCGATGATGCTGGGCGTCTCCAGCGAGCGCTTCGGACGAAATTGCCCGACCGAGGTCGGCGGAAAACCTGGCCATCCACTCCTTCACCGCCCAAAAAACCACGAGCAGCAACGCCATGACCCAGCCCAGCTTGCTCATAAGCTCAATCCGCTTCGGGTCGGGTTGAACTAAGCGATCAAAAGAAGGATGGGCGAACTCGACCGCCGTGATCAGGAGCAACGCCGCAAGCCCAAGCGTCCCCAACGCCTCCGCCCGCCCGTGCCCGTGGGGGTGCCTCGCGTCAGGTGGCGACACTGCCAGCCTCATGCTCACGAGGAGAACAACCGAACTGACCAAGTCGCCGTAGGTGTGCGCTGCGTCGGCAGTCAGCGCGATGCTCCCCGTGAGAACGCCAAAGATCAGCTTGACGGTCCCGAGAAAAAGGTTGCCGAAGATGCTTGTCCAGCACTCCAGCCGGACATAGCCAAGTCTCGTGGGCTGGTTTTCGACCCGCTCATGGTTCCGAACGAATTTCCGGACCATCCACGGGGTGGGCCAGATCATCTGACGGACTGCCTTCTGCCCTCCAGGCCCGTTTGTTTCAAGCTGGCTATTCACAGCAACGTTCCTTGCCTTCTCTTATCGCCTGACCGAGCCAGGCGCCAAGTTCAGCAAAGCGGCCTCGGGTTGCGCCCACACGGGCGCCTATCGCGCGAAAAACATATCCTCCTGTCCTTCTGGAAATCTGCCCGACAGCGCACTCCAATTATACTCCTTCTCCCCTACCGTGCAGAGCACTTTCAATACCCGGCGACAACCCCTCAGTTACGGGCGGCAGACGTCGCAGAAAAGGAGTCACGATTTCGACAGGACAACAGGATACACAGGATTCTGTGAATGCTGGTTGTCCCATTTTCAGTCTTATCGGTTTGGGTCATGGCGGGGATACGTCGCCGTATTTGTGAGTTGTTGTACTAAGCGTAAGAATCCGACCAACCGATCATTCTGGTAACGGGAGTCTGAGAGATACTGCTCCGCGACTTCGGAATATGTGCGGGGTTGACATATAGCGAGCCGAGGAGGAAGGAGATGAAGGGAGAGGGGAAACGACGGGATATGCACAAGCGACAATGTCGGGGGAATATGGTTGGGGGCAGCAGCGCGCTGTACCAGTCCGAGCAGGGCGTTTCACTCATCACCGTCAGCAACATTGAGCATGTTGCCGTTCTCGGTCGCGACAGGGAGACCATTTTCGAGTTCCATTCATGAGCCGGCGTAGGCAAACGCCGCCCGCTGATAAATCCTGCGTCGCCGTCGTATCCGCGCCCGAAAGGACAATCGCGCGACTGCTCGCCGTTTGCCCAAAGGAAACGCGAAAGCTCCGGGCTGAGACTAAAGACCGGTTGTCCGCTGACTAATACTATTCCTCTACGGAGATATTCAGCTCTTTCAGTGTGTCGCGCAACCAGAACAGCGACTTCTCGATCATAGGCCCTCCCTGGCCCTCGCATTCTATGCTTACAATGCCGTCGAACCCGCGGTCTCGCAGCACTTCCAGGCAGCCGCGGATGTTATCCGCATTGACACCGCCGCCGAGGGCGCAATGACTGACGGCAATACCCGTCTTTTTCCCTCTGACAGCCGCCGCCAACGATTCCGACACATCTTTTATGTGCACGTGGCTCACACGGTCGCTGAACCTCTTTAGAAACGCGACCGGGTCCTGGCCTGCAATGAAGGTGTTTCCGGTGTCCATGTTCATTCGCAGGTACTTGCTGTCACAAAAGCCAAGCATGCGCTCCATCATTTCCGGTTTTGTCGTGAAATATCCGTGCGGCTCGATGTTCACGGTGATCTTGTGCGCCTCCGCCACCTCAAGAATCTGCTCGTAACTCCGTTTCATGAGTTCCATCGCTTCATTATCGCTGAGCCCTTCGGGCTTCTTCATGCCATCCGTCGTGTCAACGCAGGGGCACCCAACCAGATTTGCCCACTGAATGGACTTCATTACGTACGGCACCCCACGCAAAGGACCGTCCTTGCCAGAAAGTGGATATGCCGCATCAACTTGAGAGAAACGCAGACCATATTTCTCCATCTTCCGCCGGAGCAGAATCGGGTCTTCATATAACGCTACGTGTGGCTGGTAGCCTAACCCGTGAATCCAGCTGACCCCGTCAATGAGGCCGCATTCGATGTAATGCAATCCGGTTTTTTGCGCCCACTCCAGGCAGGCTTCGAAGCTGAAATACGCCGAGTTGAAAGCGTCCGTATGGAAACCGATTTTCATGGTTGGTCCATCCTTTCCTTTGTCGTTGCCGATGGCGGATGAGGAAACAACAGAGGCAAACACTGCCGAGCTTGCTGCCATGCCAGTGGTTTGCCTCAGGAAAGTGCGCCGCGTAATGCCCTTTTTCCTGCTCATAATAAAACTCTCCTTTCTTGGTCTGATGGCGGGATACGTGTCTGCTTGTCCCAAAAACGGTATATCGCTAATGACGATGAATGTCCCCCAGCATTCTGAAGGTAAAGTCCCCGCAGTTTCAAGTCCGCGTTTTCGCTATTCAGCGGCGCTCATGGCTGCCAGGTCCTGACATCGCCATTGGAACGAGGGAGCTTCATTGTGCCGGGGCAGGCGGCTTACAAGCCTTTTTCGCTGGCAAATGGCAGGCTCGGCGCTGTGTGAGAATCAGCTCATGTGGATTCTGTGGAACTTGCGAGCGACCATCGAGTAACAATCGGCCTGGGTGATCGTTGCGCTTCGGGACGAACCTGTCGCCTCTCCACTGAATGACCGCGTCTCAGACAAGCCCAAAATAGAATGGGGGGTGCCCGCCCCTGCGCGCGGGTGCTGGCTGACTCGCGTGTTATCGAACGAAGCGGTCCCCAGCCCGAGATAGAGGTTGGAAAGCGAAGAGGACGAGTATAGACTGTGGGGGCTTTGAGAAGTCGGTTCCTGGACGCTGGGTTGACGGCGCGATAGATTCAGGATTCGAACCGTCACCGCCTGAATCGAACCTTAAAGAAGACCGGAAGGCAGACATATGGGAACAATCACCTTGACAAGTCGTCGAGCTTCAAGATCAGCCTTACTGACTGCTCTGATTTTAGTATCTAACCTTGCCTTCTCCGTCAGTGGTCAAGCGGCACTTAAAGGAGGGTGTGCGAGGGTCAATATCACCCCTCCGTTGGGCATTCCTCTAACTGGCTCTAAAGGGGAGCCAAGCCGCGATGTGCTTGATGCACTGTACGCCAAGGCGATGGTCCTTGACGACGGCAAGACTACTATCGCAATCGTTTCTGCCGATTTGCTCTACGTGCCTCTGGAAGAGATTGCCGAACCTGTACGGAGGATTGTCAAAGAAAAAACCGGCATTCCCCAGGAGAACGTTCTCATCTGTGCCACACACACGCATTCCGGGCCGGAGGTTTTTAGAAAGACGAAGCTTGGGCCAGAAGAGGAGATTCCAGTTTCGAAGATTGACACATCGTATCTTGAAACTCTCATAAAGAAGATTGCGAGCTCAGTGCTTCTTGCTCACAAGAACATGGAGGTGGTGAAGGTCGGTGCGGTGAAAGGCGAAATCCCTGAGATAGTTTATAACCGAAGGCAAAAAAGAACGAACGGTTCAGTCAAGATGTCCTTCACTCTTCCGCCTGAAGTCATCGCAACAAGGAGAATAGAAACCGAGCCGGGGGGTTCTGTGAGGGTAACATTTGCTCTTCCGCCCGGAGAGCCGGAATTGACATTCGGCCCCATTGATCCGGAGGTTTTGGTGCTCCGGGTTGAAAAGACGACCGGAGAGATGGTCGGCTCGCTCGTCAATTTTGCCTGCCATCCTGTTTCCATCTATCCGTCTTTGCCTTACTCTATATCGGCTGATTTCCCGGCATACACGATGCGCGTCGTTGAGCAGACGGAAGGAGGAACCTGTCTTTTTGCGCTTGGTGCAGCCGGTGACATAGTTCCCATACAGAGAGGGGAGGCGCCTCGGCAGCGGATTGGCAAAGCCCTCGGTGGAGAAGCCGTGCGAAGACTCCAGTTTGTTCACACCTCCGGTGAGGTCAGCTTAGCGGCAGTCAAAAAGCCCATTCAGCTTCCCCTGAAGAAACCCCGTGCATCGGATGAGACTTTGAAACCTGACGAGTCATCGGCCGAGTTAACGACAGAGATTCAAGCTCTTAGAATCGGAGATATATACCTTCTCGGACTGCCCGGTGAGGTCCTCGTCGAAGTCGGCTTAGAGATAAAAAAACGAGCGGGGCTGGAGAATCTTTTCATTATCACACTCAGCAATGATGCGATCGGCTACGTCTGCCACGCTGAGGCCTACGAAGAGGGCGGATACGAATCGAATACGGGAACCAACCTGGCAAAAGGCGCCGGCGAGGCCATCGTGAACGAAGCATTGGGCATCCTTGACCGGATAAGCGCAACCCCATAACATTCCTTCCATCCCGCGCGTCTTCGCGCCTTCCCGAGAGTTCCCCTCGTTCCCATTTCTCTCGCCAGGACGCGAAGAGCGCAAAGAAGCATATGGCGCTGCCGCTTTTTTCTTGGCGACCTCTGCGTGCTTGCGAAACCCTTTCCTGCACCTGCTTTTCCTCGCCATGTCGCTAAGAGCACGAGGGGGACACAAGATTGCTTGACATCGCCCCGAATTTCGGCATAATGACAGGCAGATCGAACGATGGAGCGATTTCCGAGGAAAAAGAGTCCGAAGTTTTGGGGGCTCAGCAATGCCCGGGCCGACAGCGCGCTTGGGAATCGTTTTTCGAGATCAGAAACGCCTGTCGTCCGCGGGGACAGCCCGCGCCCCCCTTGTTCGCATCCGCTTCACGAGAAACCGAAGCTCTTGGATCTGCACGAGATGGTCCCTGAACGGGCCATAAGAGAAGCCGTCCGCAGCCTGGCCGGCACCGTGCAAGTCCTGGAGCATGGCGTGCTATACAGAAGTCATACAACTCGAGGTACGAACGCGTGAAGGCGGGCCAAGCCGTTGAGAACATGAGAGCTGAAGCCGGAGGACCGAGGGGCGTCGGGCCGGGAGGCGTGCAGCCTAAAGGTGCTATCAAGAAACTACATAAACCACACTTTTGACCGTTTTTGGCCGTCGGTCGTTCAAGACGAAGGAGGAGCAAGAGGTGAATGTCGATTACCTCCCGAATAGGTATGCCGTGATTGACCGCACAAACCAGCTACTCGCCCAAGTTTCGCGCGAGTGGATCGGCATGGGAAGGACGGCAGCGTGGATTAGGCTTCCTGAATTCGCTGACGCTGTCAATGCTGCCCGCAGGAACGGGGCGAGTTTCAGGGTCGTCATCTTCTTTGAGGGCGACGCCGACAAGCACGCGACGAGCTGGGAGGACGTCGGTGCGCAAGTCCGCTACTTCGAGCACGGTTACATACGCCTGCTTCTCTTCGATGACGCGCATGCGATTGTCGCGTTTCCGAAGGTTGTAGACACCCTTCATGAAGACCGTGAGTATTTCGGGTACCACATCAGCGATGAACGATCGGTGTCCGAACTCCGGAACTACTTCAACCAGATCTGGCAGCAGGCGGAGAATCTATCGGCGACCAGGTCTGCGGTAGGCGAGGAGCGGAAACAGAGTTCACGCATCGGATTTGCCGCGGGAATTCTGAAGTTCATCGTCCGGGTCATTAGGCGTGCTTTTCCCGACTGGTTTGCGGGGTGAGGATGACCGAACTTGTGAGACAACGACTGCATCGGATCGGACGGCCGTTGCGCCGCCGCTTCATGGCCGCCGCTCAGGGCCAACGTCGGGCGGCTTAAACCTTCGGCTATTCTTTGAAAGGAGCACAAGCCATGGCGACCAATGTATTCGTGAGCTTCGACCACGACGACCAAAAACAAGTGGCAGGGTTCAAGCTTCTGAAAAACAATCCCAATCACCCTCTGGAATTCCATGATCACTCACTAAAAGAACCTCTTCTTGATCGCAACGCAAAACCGATCAAGTATCCGCCTAGTGATCCACGGTCAAAACCCGTTCGAGACGCGATTATTAAGAAATTTGAGCGAGCATCTAAATTGGTCGTTCTGATCGGTGACGATACTTCCACCAGCGAGTGGGTAGACTGGGAGATCAACACATTCTACGAAATGAAAAAGAAACTCTCTGGTGAAAAAACGTGGAAGCGTATTCGTGGAATGACACTCAAGGGCTCGGACAGGGCAACCATACCGAACGCTTTATATAACCGTCGGTCTACACAGTGGTTTGCATGGGACCCAGATACACTAGATAAGTGGTTGGATCAAAATCCTGATGCATGACGGGAGAAGCTAATGTCAGCAGCAACGATCGTGTTCACGGACATTGTCGGGTTCTCAAAAAAGCCGACCGCTGAACAGAGGCACCTCGTTGAAGCACTGACGGGAGAGATTATTCACGAATTACGCCCACTGCTGACGCCTCCAATGGAGCTGCCAAGCATCGTGGCATTACCAACTGGCGATGGGGTGGCGTTGGCATTCCTTCATCGCCCCAATCAACCTTGGGGTCGAGGGACCATCTTTAGCCTGATCCTGAGAATCCAGAAATGGGCTAGCGAAGGAACAGGGGTCAGTCTCCGTATTGGCGTTCACGTTGGCCCTGTCGAGGTGATAACTGACATCAATGGTAGGCCGAATGTCTGTGGTGACACTGTCAACTATGCTCAGCGCGTTATGGATGCGGCAAATCCAAGACAAGTACTCCTCTCTGATGCCGCATTTCGAGAATTCATTGGCGCTGAAACACACATCCTCACAGCGCCCCCCTTTTCTGATAATCTGAGAGCGGAGTTTCAAGGTCCTATAGAGCTATATGCCAAACATGGCCTTCAGATTGTTGCTTACAAGATGACACTAGAACCGGATCAAGCCTGGTGGTCGAACCAAGATCCTTTCGCCAAAGATTTGATGGTAGTAACTTTGACCCCATTGCCAAAGGAAATCTCCGGCTCCTTCGGCGAGAGGATCGAAAGCGGAAGGCAGATCGCCTTTATCCAGCTAACGGGTGACCGATTTCTTGCAAGCCTTGAAGAAGGCAAGATCAAACTTCCAGCGACTCTGAAGCGCTTTTGGGTATTCATGCCGGATCCAAAGACCTATATACATCTGAATCTTTCACCACAACGTGCTTCAGCGGAGTATGTAGATGAATGCGTTGGAAAATGGCGTAAACTGTTCGAAACCATCAAGGAGCAGAGTCCGAAGGCTGATCTTAAGCTAGGTTTGTTCAAGGCACTTCCGTATTTCGGAGCATCGTTTGTAGATTGGGAACGCCCTGGTGGAGTCATTCATATCAGCCCATATGTTTGGAACATTCCAGCCCCTGACTGCCCTGGGTATGATCTGCAATGGCTGGGTAAGAGACCTTCGTCCATATACGAGATATACATGGAAGGTCTTCAATATCTCCACTCACAGACGGAGAATGTCGCATTCCACGGCTAGCAGATGGCCTGCTCGCACGTCTCAAAGCACAGGCCGGATGTGCCCACTCTGTCATCGCCAAACTCGCGCACGGCTCGGCTCAAAGGTTGGGTGTGCCTGTTGTACCCGCCCAACAAAGCGCTCAAGCCGACGCGCCTAGGTCGGCGCAGAAGAGAACTGCAACGCCAGAGGCGGCGACCTCTTCCTTGGAGTGGACAGCCCGATTTTCGTTCCTACGTCAATTTATCCCGGTTCTCGTTGATTTTCGAGATGGCGTTGGCGATGTCGTCCATGTCGTTTTTGGAGGTGAGGAGCATGCTCTGGCTTAGCCAGACGGCTTCCTGGCAGAGCTGGTCGTTATCGGGGTAGTGAAGCTCTTCGCGGTATCTATCGAGTCTCGCCTTTGAGAAGCTTCTCTTGAAGTTTTTCGAATTGAGGAAGTCCTCAATCATGTCGTCCCTGTATTGCGGCCCGTATCCACCGGAACAAGGGACGCCTTCCGCCGCCGCTGAACCGTACCGTTGTGCAGGGGAGAAAAGGTCTTCTTTCTCTAATTTGCTTGCCGGATTCGGCGACCTTGGATAGAATTCCCTTATGAGCGAGACTTTCCGACACGTACTTGACCTTATTAAACGGCAGGAGGTCAGGGTGTCGGATCACGGTTATGACGAACTCGCTGAAGAGGACATATTTCTGCGGGATATTATGGCCGGTGTCTCCAAGGGCATAGTCGTCGAGGACTATCCAGAATACCCAAAAGGACCATGCGTGCTTGTATTGCAGAGAGACTCCCTTGGAAAGCCCATCCATGTCGTATGGGGAATTCCCAGGGGCGCCTCTTCGCCGGCTGTATTAGTGACTGCGTATAGACCCGACCCCGCAAAATGGGCGAGCGACTTCATGAGGAGAAGGGTATGAGGAAAAGGCATCACAAAAAATACATTCACGAGGGACAATATGTCGCTGAAGTAGAAGTGGAACTCATCGCCACGGACGAGGCATGGTCACCATGCTTGTCCCTTGAGGATGCGAAGAGACTGGACGAGGTGCGAGCGGCACTGCGGACTGGCGACGTTAAGGCGGCAAGTCGCCTCGCTCGTGTCTTTCTGCTTACCCCAGTGGCCCTCTAAAGAGGCTGTAGAAGTATCCCCCAGACCTGATGGCGGTGCATGGCTTGAGTTTCCCCAAACCGTTTACGCACTACTCGCAGGTGGCTTTATTTTTCCGCCCTCGATACATTCCGGTGACACCTGTGAGCAAATTCCTCGACGAACCAGGTAGTGTATTTAGAAGTGTGTAAATTGTGCATAAGGGAAAGAGAAGGGTGTA
>CAYZXL010000034.1:0-47856 GCA_964482435.1 uncultured Verrucomicrobiota bacterium | reverse complement strand
CAGCATCAGCGACAACCGCTTCACCAAAACAAGGCTTTTCGGCTGTGTCTCTAGGCGTGGGGGTGGTCATTCGCAAGTCTCGCGGAAGCAAGAGACGATGCGGTAGCGAGAGCCAAGAGGATTTTTGACCGCCTCACGACGGGACAAAGGCCGGATTCCTATGCCTACCTGGAGCATCCCCTCCGGGAGGAAATCATAGATTCGGTGAAGCTTGGCGATAGGGAAATCGCCATCGTTACAAGGAATCGGTACGGGGCGCTGGTTCTGAATTCGGCGTCGGTTCTTTTCGCCGACATTGACTTCCCGAAGTCTGAGCCGAGCGGACTTCTCGGTGCCCTTCTTTCTTCTTTCTCGAGGGCTCGAAAGGAAAAGCGGGCGGAAGCTCTCCGCGAGGGCCCGCTTCAGGCGTTCCTGGACTGGGTGAGAAGCAATCCGGGGCGGTCGTTTCGCCTCTATCGGACGCGCGCGGGTCTGAGGCTTCTTTTCACAGACCAGCTCTACGGGCCGAACACCGCAGAGACCACCGAGATACTGAAATCCCTCGGCTGCGATCCCCTCTATAGGCGGCTCACCGAAAAGCAGGAGTGCTTTCGGGCCCGGCTGACCCCGAAACCCTGGCGATGCGGCTGCCCGGTTCCGCCAAACCGATACCCCTGGGCCGACCAGAAAACGGAAAGAGCCTATCGTGATTGGGAACAGAAATACGCCGAGAAGACCCAGGGATACAAAACGTGTGAGTTGCTTAAGGTGGTTGGCGCCGGGCCCCAGACGAGCGAGGTCGAGACAATCATCCAGCTCCAGGACCGATTCGCATGTGACGCAACGACCGCCGCACTGGCTTGACTCACGGCGGTTGCGACGGGGTGATTTCCGCGGAGGTCCGGGGGCGGGGCAGGCCGCCCGTGCATTTGGCCGCGTCTTTCCCTTGTACGTTCGCAGCAATTGGATGGCCCTTTTTGGAGTGCGGCAGCATGGGTGCCGCCTTATAAGGCTGAAGCACAGCTTTAGCACTCCACACGCCGGCCATGCATACCAGGCCGAGCCCCTGCGACGGCCATTTGGCGACGCTCGCGGGCACCGGGACAATGTCCTTCGTGCAGCGCCGGAGACTGCAAGGTGCGGAGCCGGAAACACCTCCGGCGGCCCGGGCACCTCTCCGAAGCAGAGACATAGAATGAAAAACTACCTTGCATGCTTTTGTCCGGTATGCTAAGCTCATTATCGGGGAGCGGAGCGGCCGAAAGGAACAGCCGCAGGGTTTGACCTGACATCCCTCAGCCGGTCCCCAAGGGATGAACGGTCATCCCCCTCCCCTGGCATAGTCCATCATCCATTCTCGGTCAACAAACTATCACACAAAAGGAGGGACGGAAGATGAAGGGGATGTTTATTTTCGCTGTGCTATCTTGCTCCGTATTGCTGCTTTCCGGCTTCGCGCCGCCGCGAGCCTTTGGCGAAGGCCCTGGGCTTGGCCTAACTGAAAGACCTGCGTCGCCGGCCAGCGGTCCGGAAACGCCGGCTGCGGTTGAGCCGGGGCTTCCCCCCGAGGTGAACGTCTGGGTCGAGGCAATTTTCGTTGAACTCGATAGAGCGACCACGCGCGACTTTGAGGAAAGCCTCGGCTTCAAACTCAGCCCGCCGGATGGCAAAGCAATTCTCACGGCGGAGGAAAAGGAGAAGCTCCTCGCAATAGTCGCCGAGACCGAAGGCGCCCGAATCATCGCCTCCGTCGCGGTCTTGACCATTCCCGGCCAACAGACCCAAACGGAGCAGGTTGAGGAGCTGACCTACGCCACGGAGTACGAATACAAAGATGGCAAAATCATCCCCGGAAACTGGCAAACCCGAGACCTCGGCGCCATCCTCAACCTGACGCCAACGCTCTGTGAAGACGGCCGAATCTTCCTTCTCCTGATGCCCGGAGTGACCAGCCTCAGCGGGTGGAAGGAGATTGACGGCACGGAAGTCACCCAGCCCATATTCTCAACCTGGCAGACCACGACCACCGTCATCGTTCCGGACGGCTCAACGTTCGTCCTGAAGGGAGCGCCCGTTGCGCCTTTGTTCCGCTCCCAGGCCATTGACCCGGAAGCCGCCATCGACCCGGCGAACCAAAAAACCTTGCTCACGATTATCTCCACCAAAGTGGTGGAGACGAAATAGCGCGGGAGGCGTGACACGCACGGGAATTCTGCCCTGATAGCTTTTCAACGACGACTTCGGTGGGCAGGCAGGTAGCCAGCTCTGATGGGTGGGACGTGGCAGCGCAAATGAGCAGTGGGTTGGCGACAAGGAGCGCTCCGCATGGGCGTCTGAGCCACGCTTGCACAATGCGCAACGGCCCCGGCTCCAAAGGAAGGGGTGAGCTATGAGAAGCCTGAGAAGTTCTATCGTCACTTGTTTGTGCATTGTCGCCTGGCTCGCTTGCGCGGCGACATCCTCTCGGTGTGGGACGGACCCGGTAGAACTCGGTAAAGATGACGTCGGAGCCGATCGAGCGAAGGTAAGTGCGGGCCCCTCTGCGCCAAAAGTCCAAGTCGAAGCGATTCTCGTTCAACTTGAGAGAAGCGCCAGGGAGGCTATCGAGAAAGCTGGGACCTTCAAACTGGCGCCCGGGGCAGATCAGGTTGTTCTCAGCCGGGAGCAGATAGAAAAACTCATGGTTGCCGTGCAGGAGAATCCCGGAGCAAGAATAGTAGCTGCGTCCTTAAGGCTCATCCCCAGCCGGGAGACGGGGCTGATTCAGTTGAAGGGACAGCTCTTCGACCCTCCGAAGCCGGAACCAGACAGCGGTAGTACCGGCGGCAGCCGAACAGGCCTGAGAGTGCTCGCCGAGATAGAGTCTTCTCGTGGCGTAATGACCCCAACCGATTTTCGTGTCGTCTGGCCCGCCACGCACGAGAGGAGCTGGTCGGACCTCTTATCAAGGCCAAGAACGCTGGTCGTCGAGGAGGATGGACAGGTCGAGGTGGTGCAAGAGCTAACCTATCCGACCGAATATGACTTAAGAACCGCCAGGGTTGAGAGCGCGGACGAAGGCAGCACCTCCGTGCCCAGCGAGCCGCCAGCCGCCCGTGCCCAGGAGCGAGCGAAAAGGGAGGTCATCGCCGCGGTCAAGCTCACGCCGACTGTTATGAAAGACGGCCGTATCGCAATTGTCGCAACCCTCGAGATCAGCATTCCTTCTCCGAAGTCCGACGCAGCCTCCGATGACACCGGCGTGCCCGCCTTCAGAACATGGACCAAGACGACCAGCCTCATTTTACCAGACGGCTCGTCGTTTATTCTGACAAGGTCTTTGCCCTTGCCGTACGTTCCTGCCAAACGTGCCGAAAAAACCACCACCGAGAGGCAAGAGATTCTCAGAAAACTCAACACCGTTATCCCCGAGGTGACCTTCGAGGACGCCTCTCTCGGGGCAATTGTTGACTATCTTTCCACTAATGCCGAGCTCAACATCGTGATGGACCCCGGTTTGCTTGAGCCCGCCGGCGAGGGACCGGCGACGAAGGGCGGCATCACTGTGAGGCTCACGAGTATCCCTCTCAAAGAGGTTTTCAGGTACGTGCTCAGATGCAAAAACCTCGAGTACATCGTCGAAGACTTTGGCATTGTGGTCGTGCCGATGGGTTGGTCTCCCCCGAGGGACCTTCGGGCGGAGATATTCCGCGTCGGAACCCCCGCACCAGGTAGTGATGAACGCGCGGCTCGCCGCCGCGCCAGGGAATCCGGCAAATACATCACCGGAGCTATCAAGGAATTCCTCCGCGACGGCGGAATCGAGTGGCCCGACGGAAGCAACCTCAACTACATCCCCGAGTCGAGCACTCTCGTCGTCACCAATACGCCCGACAACCTCGCGTCCATCCGCGATGCGATCCGCTTCTGGGACGACCGGGACATCCACAAGGCGCTCCTGACAATCATTTGCGCGAAAGTCGTGGAGACCAAATAGCCCTGGGCTGCCGCGGGGGAATTAGTCGCGGAGCCTTCGGTGACCTTCGGGACCCAGAGTGAGACGCTTGTGAAAATCTGTCCCTACTGTGGTACCCCGGTGGCAGGCGACGAGAGGGACCATGTCGTTCCCCGCTGCCTCTACCCCCCATCAGGGCCGGGCCCTGGCGTCCAGCTGCTCACCGTCCCAGTGTGTCGCCCCTGCAACAGTTCGTTCCAGCAAGACGAGGAGTATTTCAGGAATTTCATCGTCGGCGGCGGCGGGCGGACGGCTGGTGTGGTCGATGGGTTATTCTGGGGCAAGGTTCTGAGAAGCCTGAGGGGAAAAGGCAAGGGACGCAGGGGCAAGCTGCAATGGCTTCTTGATCAGATGAGGGAGGAACACACGCCAGCGGGGACGGAAGTGCGTGTCTACCCCGATGAGAGGGTGCTACGGGTCGTAAGGAAGATTATCCGGGGTCTCGCATTGCACCATTTCGGCCAGCCACTCCCTGACGAGTGTGTCTCCGCCGAAGTGCTCCAGTTTTCGGTGCCCGACAACCTCCTGGACTCGCCGGAATGGCACGACCTTGACGCGGATGTTTTCCGCTATGGTTACGAGGTGGGTGCTGGCCCCGGTGCGCCGCAGTCCCTTTGGCTTATGAGCATATACCGCAACCGGAACTTCTTTGGCTACGTCGGGGCCGCCTGCGATAACAAGCCCCCGCAAAGACGTTGAATGGCCCAGCCCCTTTTGCTACTCTGACACTCTGTGGATGACTTGACCCTCTTCTCGCAGTAAGTGGAGCTTCGTGCAATGGCAAGAACAACCAACAAGGGAATTGTCATTCTGGCTGCCGGAGCAGCCATTATCTTGGCGCTCTTCTGCGCCGGCCCTGCCGCGGCCGGCGAGCCGGCACAACCCTCGGCGGTTGACCCGCGGAAGATGGAGTTTCCGCCGCTGGAGTTCAAGGCGCCGAAGGCGGACAGGACGGTTTTGCCCAACGGGATGGTCGTTTACGCGCTGGAGGACCATTTGCTCCCCATCATCAATATCACCTCGGCGGTCAACGTGGGCGAGATTTACGTGCCCGCGGAAAAAGCCGGGCTTGCGTCTCTCACAGGCGACATTATGAGAACCGGCGGAACGAAAAAGATGACCGGGGATGAGGTGGACGAGGCACTCGAATACGTCGCGGCTTCGGTCGGCGTGGATATTGACAGGGAGAGAGGCACAGCCTCGATGTTTTGCCTGAAGAAAGATTTCGATTCGACGCTCGCTCTCTTCGCCGATATTCTCATGCACCCGAGGTTCGCCCAGGACAAGATTGACAAGCGGAAGAAGGAGTTGATGGAGTCGTTCCGTCGGGAAAACGACCTTCCCGACGAGATTGCCGGGCGAGAGTTCCGCAAGCTCATCTATGAGAAGCACCCGTACGCCCGAAGGACAACCGGCTACCCGGACACGATTGAGACAATTACCAGAGACGACGTGGTCGCCTTCCACGCGAAGTTCTTTCACCCGAACAACGTCATCCTCGGCGCCTCCGGGGACTTCGACAGGGATGAGATGCTCCGAAAGCTCAAGCAAGTCTTTGCGGACTGGAAAAATGAGAAGATTGATTTCCCGCCCGTCGGGGCGCTCCCGGAAGATTTCTCGCGCTCCCTGAACTTCATCAAGAAAGACATAAATCAGTCCAACGTCCTTCTCGGTCACCTCGGCCTCGAGAGGCTCAACCCCGATTTCTATGCCGTCACCGTCATGAACTTCATCCTCGGCGAGGATTTTACCTCCCGCCTCGTCGAGAGCGTCCGGACGAAAGACGGCCTGGCATATTCCGTTGGCTCGGAATTCGAGCTTCCCCGGTACAAGGGAATGTTCGTCTGCTACTTCCAGACCGCGAACCCTCAAAGCTTTGGCGCCGTCGAGAAAACGCTCGCCGAGCTTGATCGCATTCGCACCGAAAAAGTCCCCCCGGAGGAATTCAAGCGCGCCAAGGACTCGCTCTCGAATCGCTTCGTGTTCAACTTTGCCACGGCCAGCGGAATTGTCAGCCGATTCGTCTCCATCGAGTTCGAGGGTCTCCCGCGCGATTACTTCGACACGTACCTTGACAAAATCGCCGCCATTACTCCGGACCATATACTTCGCGTCGCCAACAAATACATTCATCCTGATAAAATAACGCTGCTCGTCGTCGGCAACGACGAAGCGCCGAAAAGTTTTCCCGAAACCTGGGGGAAGTTCAACGTCATCGAGCTTTCGACCCCGGCCTCGGTGGAGCCGGCCGCTTCACCGGGAAAGCAATGAAGAGGTCTGTGCGGCCCGCGTACGGGAGTGGGGCCGTATTCGAGCGATACTGCAAGCGTTGGTGAGTGCCAGGGCTTGCTAAGGGCAGCCTGGGTGACCGGACCGCTGGACTGCCGGCTTACAGCCGGCATCCCCCGTAGCCCTCCGCTTTAGCGGGGGGTTGAAGGTGGCTCGCGTCCCGCCACCGGAGCCCGCTTCAGCGGGGCTTCCCGCGCGAGGGCTTCAGCCGCGTGGCGCTACAAAACGCCCGGGCACAGACTCGTTGAGCGAGCGTGGATGAGATAAGTCAACCGCCTTAGGACCCAAGGCAAATGTATTTCCCCGACGAAAAACTCTTTTTGAGACTCGCCGAAAAAGGCAACATCGTCCCGGTTTTCCGCGAGTTCCTCGCCGACATGGAGACGCCCGTCTCCGCCTTTCGGAAAATTGACAGCAGCCCCTTCGGCTTTCTTTTGGAGAGCGTCGAGAGAGGCGGGAACATCGGCAGATACTCCTTTTTGGGAAGCGACCCCCGAATCATCTTCAGGTCGAAAGGAAAGGAAATCACCCTGACCGAGAACGGTGTGGTCAGAGAGTATTCCGTCGAGGGCAATCCCCTCGACGAGCTTGCTCGCCTCATCGCCCGCTATAAAGCCGTCGAGCTCCCGGAGCTTCACCGCTTTACCGGCGGCGCAGTCGGCTACATCTCCTACGATGTCATCCAGTACATCGAGGACATCCCTCAACGCAACGAAGACGACATCCCCCTTCCCGAGCTTTATTTTCTTATCACGGACACCGTCCTCATCTTCGATCACGTCAACCGTACTCTCAAGGTCGTCTCCAACGCTCTGATTGATTCGTCGCCCGAACAGGCTTACCGCGAGGCCATCGCGCGTATTGACCGCTTCGTCGGGATGCTTTCTCGCCCGCTTCAGCCCTCGACCGTATCCACGTCAGGCGTTCTCCAGTTCCCGGAAGTCCGTTGCCGATTCTCGAAGCAGGAGTTCAAGCAGGCTGTCCGCAAATCGAAGGAATACATCAAAGCCGGGGACATCATTCAGGTTGTCCTGTCGCGTCGTCTCGATATGTCAAGCTCCGCGAGACCATTCGACGTTTACCGCTCCCTGCGGGCAGTCAACCCGTCCCCGTATATGTACTATCTCAAGCTCGACGACCTCGCCATTGCCGGCTCGTCGCCGGAGCTGCTCGTCAAGTGCGAGGACGGAGTCATCGAAACTCGCCCCATCGCGGGCACTCGACCACGCGGCGAAACACCCGAAGCCGACCTCGCCCTCGAGAAAGAACTCCTCTCCGACCCGAAAGAACGAGCCGAGCACATAATGCTCGTTGACCTTGCGCGAAACGATGTCGGGAGGGTGTCCGAATTCGGCAGCGTCAGAGTTCCTGAGTTGATGGTCGTCGAAAGATACTCCCACGTCATGCACATCGTCTCGGACGTCGTCGGGCACCTGAAGAAAGGTTATAGCGCATTCGATGTCCTGAAATCATCTTTCCCCGCGGGCACGCTCAGCGGCGCACCCAAAATCCGCGCCATGCAGATAATCGAGGAGCTTGAAAAAACCAGACGCGGCCCATACGGCGGCGCCGTCGGGTATTTCAGCTTCTCCGGCAACCTCGATTCCGCGATAACCATTCGCACCGTCGTAATGAAAGGAAATAAATGCTGCGTTCAAGCCGGGGCGGGCATCGTCGCTGATTCCGACCCCGAAAAGGAATTCCAGGAAACCGAAAACAAAGCCCGCGGCATGGTTAAAGCCATCGCCCTCGCCCAGTCATTTGGGTAGTTGCCATGATCGTCGTGATTGACAACTACGATTCGTTTACCTATAACCTCGTGCAGTACCTCGGCGAGTTGGGGGCGGACCTTCGCGTCTTTCGGAACGACAAGGTGGCGATTCCGCAAATCGAGGAGCTCAAGCCAAAGGCCATCGTCATTTCGCCCGGCCCCTGCACGCCCAGAGAAGCCGGAATCTCAAACGACGTCATCCGCCACTTCAGCGGCAGAGTGCCTCTGCTCGGCGTCTGCCTCGGACATCAGTGCATGGGAGAGGTCTTTGGCGGGAACGTCGTTCGTGCTCCGCGTCTCATGCACGGAAAAACTTCCATGATTTACCACGATAAAAGCGGCATCCTCCGCGACATCCCGAATCCATTCGAGGCGACGAGATACCATTCTCTGATTGTTTCCCGAAGCGGTTTTCCCGACGTGTTGCGTGTTACCGCCTGGACCGACCAGGACGAGATTATGGGACTCGCTCACCTCGAGCACACGACCTTCGGCGTCCAGTTCCATCCCGAATCCATCCTGACCGTTGAGGGAAAGCGCATACTCAAGAATTTCCTCGATATAACATAGTGCGCGGGTAGGTCCTGTGGCGGGTCGTATGTCGGCGCACACGCCAAGTTGTGGCGCGGGTTTCCGACCAGAGGCGGGAAGTTCGCCCCCGCATTGGTCACTCGTAAGGCCTCACTCTTGGGTGGAGGTGCGGATGTCGTCCGCACAGAAGAGAGGTAGGAGTTCTTAGTGGCATGGGCATCCTGCCCATGATTTTACATGGGTCCCGCCAAAGGCGGGATGCCACGCTGTCGCGCGCACCATGTCGAGGGCTTTCAACATGCTCCGGCGCAGGCATGACTGAGGCGTTACAGTAAGTCTTGAGGCTACGCTTCTGCAACCGCTGGGCCTGACACCAAATGGGCCGTCGGAGAGGGCTGGTTGGAGCCCATGAATAACCCGGGTTAGTTGCTGCGTAGCATTCCCGTTTTTCGCGTTTTGGCAAGGTATCATGAAAGGCAAAATCCGAAGCGCTATCAGCCAGGTCGGAAATGTTGTTCGGCGCATCACCCGAAGCTCAAAAGAGTTCCTCGGCGGAGAGCTGGACAAACTCAAGAAATTCTCAAGGGTTCTCGCGCGCGAGGTCGTGGCGTTTTTCGTCATGGCCATTGTCGCCGGGATAGCCCTGAGCTCCCTCATCAAATCCTTCGTGTTCGACCTGCTGATGCCGTTCGTCGGTCTCGTCTCACCGGGCGGCGACTGGCGAAACCTTCAAATCAGAGTGGGCGAGACCCGATTCTACATTGGCAACTTCCTCGCGCACCTCATCTTTTTTGTCGTGGTTGTCTTCGCGGCTCTTCTTCTTGTCAGACTCATGCCAAAGAGACCGAGCCTCACCCTTCGCGGATTCCTGAAGAACTGTCCCTCTTGTGGCGAAATCATCCCCCGCGACGCGACCACATGCGACAACTGCGGCGCGACATTCCTCGACCTTCCCAAAAGCGAGTAGCCCGGGGGCGCGCTTCTTCGTAAGAGCAGGGAGCTCAGCCTCGTGAACTCGACTGTTTCGCAGCCCAGAGCACCCTCGCCGACGTTCCGCCTCGCGGCGCGCTCGGTTGGCAAAGCATGAGAGCTTGGGTTGTGCGGGGTTCGGGCGATCAGCAAAAGACCCTGAGAGGTTTCTGAAAACTCCTGGAAAGAGTCGTAAAGGGATTTCTCTTCTGGCAGGCAGACACGGGAATAAACCGGCCGCTCAATCTTCGGGCATTCCGACGAGGATTTTTCGTGGCTTGCTGCCGTCGGCGGGTCCGACGATTCCCCGCTGCTCCATCATATCAATGATTCGCCCGGCCCTGGCGTAACCTATCTTCATTTTTCGCTGGAGGTTTGAGGCGGAAGCCTGATTCGTTCGCAGGACGATTTCCACCGCCCGGTCGAAAAGCTCGTCGGTGATTCGCTCTTCCTCTTCCTCTTCCTCCTCAACCTCTTTCGCTTTTTCCTCTTTTGGTAGAACACCCGCCTGGTAGGCTGGCCCCGCCTGGTCCTTGATGAATTTCACCACCCGCTCGATTTCCGCATCGTCAACGTACGTCCCCTGAGCGCGGATGAGCTTCGAGGTCCCCGGCGGCATGAACAGCAAATCGCCGTTGCCCACGAGAGTCTCCGCTCCATTCGCGTCAATCACCGTGCGCGAATCCACTTTCGTCGCCACCTGGAAAGATACCCTCGCCGGGAAGTTCGCCTTGATGAGCCCCGTTATGACGTTCACCGACGGACGCTGCGTCGCAATGATTAAGTGAATCCCGACCGACCGCGAAAGCTGCGCCAGGCGCGTGATTGCCATCTCGACATCCACCGGCGTAATCATCATCAGGTCGGCCAACTCATCAATCACCGTTACGATATACGGCAGCCGGTCCGGCAGTTCCTCCTCCGCGCTCTTCTTCGAGCGGTCTATGGGCCGCGCGTTATAGGCGGCGATGTTTCTGACCCCGGCCTTGGAGAGGTAGTCGTACCTTCTCTCCATTTCCGCCACGAGCCAGTTCAGGGCCAGAGCCACCTTCTTCGGTTCGGTCACTACCGGAATCAGCAGGTGGGGCAAACCGTTGTAGCTTCCCAGCTCAATCTTCTTCGGGTCAATAATCAGAAGCTTCAGCTCGTCGGGCCGCAGCCTGTAAAGCAAAGTCACCAGAATCGCGTTTATGCAGACGCTTTTCCCGGAACCGGTCGCTCCCGCAATCAGAAGATGCGGCATATCCGTCAGGTCCGCGACGACGACAGTTCCCGCCACAGACTTTCCAATTCCCAGCGGGATGGTCCCCCTGGCGTCCCGGAACTCTTCCGACGAGAGAACCTCCCGTATGACAACCAGCGCTGGCTTTGTGTTTGGTATCTCAACGCCTATTGCACCTTTTCCGGGAATCGGTGGAGTGACTCGTATGCCCGCCACCCTCATGGCAAGAGCTATCTCGTCGGCAAGACTTGAGATTCGCGTGACCTTCACCCCCGGGGCAGGGTGGACCTCGTACCGCGTTATCACGGGTCCTCGCTGAATTTCTCCTATTGTCGCCTCAATCCCGAAATCGCGGAACGTCTTCTCCAGGACTTCCACATTTTTCTTCAGGTCCTCCGCGAGGGCGCGCTTCGGAGGCGACGGCGGAAGATTCAGCAATTCGATGGAAGGAAGTTGGTAGTCGCTCACGACCGCCGGGGCGGGCTTCTTTTCCTTCACCGGCATCGGGCGAGAGACGCCCTCCGCTGCAACTGTTGCGGGGGCTGGCTTTTTTTGCCTGAGGGCCTTGGTTTCCTCTTCCTCCTTTGCCTTCGGCCTCCACCTCGGGATTCTCCTGAACAGTGCCTTTGCACCCCGCCCGACGACTTTCGCTACCCTCGACGACTGCTTTACCAGAAACACTCCCGTCTTCCCGCTGGCCCGCGCCATCAACCTCGCGTAAGGATAGAATTGCACTCGTGTCAGGAGCATGGTCCCGACGACAAAGCCCGTGACTGCGACCACAGCGCCGCCTCCGGGTCCCAAGTACGACCTTAGCACCCCATTGCCCAGTCTCTCCCCAAGAGCCCCGCCAAGAGGCATCCCCTTCAAAAACGGAAAAGCCTCCCTCAAGTCCAGGCTCTGCTGCAACTCCGCAATGCAGGACAGCGATGCAGCAACTATGAACACGTACCCTGCTTTGACGAGGATCGCGCGCGGCGGCTTTCTAATGACGAACAACACGCCGGCGAGGAACATGAAGACCGGAATTACGACCGCCCCAAGTCCAAAAACCAGGTACAGCCCATACGCGGCAACCGTTCCTATCGGGCCTGTGTATCCTCCCTCAATAGCCCCATAGTTTGTCGTGAGGAGCGGATTTCGCCGGGGGTCGTAGTCGAACAAACTCAGCCCCAGAAACACTGCTGCCCCAAAGAGGAGCAAGCCCCACACTTCCGCGTACCTGTGCTTAATCGCTGGCTTGTTCTTCTTTGTCCTCAACACTTCTGACTTCCTTCTGCCTGCAACTTAGCCGAAAAGGCGTTCGTCCGCCCCTTCAAACCCGCCAGGAAAATGCTATGCCGCCAACTTGTAAGCCGTAACCGCTGCCCCCAGAAGAAAGCTATAGACCGCAAAAACCCATAGCTTTCCGCCTTCGACCGCTTTCATGAAGAGATGCAACGCAACCCATCCCACCAATGCCGAAACCGCAAGCCCCAACAAAGCCAGTCCCACAAAGCCGCCCGATCCAAGAGCCGACGTGGACTTTAGCACCTCAAACCCTGTCGCTCCGATAATCGCCGGAATCGCCAGGAGAAACGAAAACTTTACAGCTTCTTTTCGTTCCCAGCCCACCAGAAGTCCCGAGCAAACAGTGCTCCCCGCCCGTGAAATTCCCGGCAGAATCGCCACGCTTTGCGCCACGCCCACTATCACAGCGCCTCCTGTCCCCACCGGCAAGATTTCCCGCCTCCGCCTCGCCGCCATGCTTCCAGCGGCCAGAATCAGACTGTTCACCATGAGGAGCAGTCCCACCGCTTGAATGCTATTGAATACCCGCTCGATGCACGAGTTGAGCGTAAAACCGACCGCCGCCGCCGGTAGAGAAGCAATTATCAGGTACGGAATCCACGTCCTCTTGGTCGAGAGGAGATTCAGCAAATCTCTTCTGAACACAATGAAAATCGCAATCAGGGTCCCAAGATGCAAAAAAACATCCAGAAGAACCCTGTTCTCCTTTATCCCCAGAACATCCTGCATTATTGTAAGGTGTCCGGAGCTGCTCACCGGCAGAAACTCCGTTGCGCCCTGAACCACCCCAAGAATCACCATCTTCAGAATGGATTGCACAAGGTCCTTTAGTCTATCTTGATTTCAGCATCGCCCGGGTCAGACGCGGCGTCATTCTCCCACGAAAACTTCCGCAAGCCTCTTGAGTTTTCCGACTCGTCCTTTCGTACGGTTGTGCCCGGCGGGCACTCAAACAGCTCTGCTCATGTCTATCCCCAACTGCTTGATCTTGTAACCCAGAATCCTTCTCGTCGTTCCCAAGAGCCTTGATGCCTCCGATTGCACCCCTCTCGACACCCTCAGCGCCTCTTCGATCAACTGCCGCTCAAACTCCTCCGTGGCTTCCCTCAGCGACTTCTTCCCGACGAGCGCCCGCGGGTCAATTGCCCCATTGCCCTTGGTGGTCGGCGCAATGTCGCACGACAAATGCTCCTTCGTTATGACAGAAGCCGTCCGGTTCAGCACGATAACTCTTTCAATCACGTTTTTCAGTTCCCTGACGTTTCCCGGCCAGTCGTATTCCTGCAATGCCTGAAGGGCGTCCTCCGAGAACTTCGGCTTCTTCGGGTTCAACTCGCCGGCGAAGACTGAAAGGAAATACTGTGCTAAGTCGCCTATGTCATCCCTTCTCTCTCTCAATGGCGGGAGATATATCGGCACCACGTTGATTCGGTAATAGAGGTCTTCCCTGAAATTCGCTTTTTGAATCTCCTCCTTCAGGTCGCGGTTAGTCGCAGAGATTATCCGGACATCAACCGAGATGGTCTTGCTCCCTCCGACTTTCCGGAACTCTCCCTCCTGCAAGACCCTCAACACCTTTGCCTGCACACGCGGCGACATTTCGCCAATCTCGTCGAGGAAAAGCGTTCCCTTGTCGGCGAGCTCGAATTTCCCTTCCCGGTCACAGATCGCATTGGTGAAAGCCCCTTTTACGTGCCCGAACAGCTCGCTCTCTAAAAGCGATTCCGGTATCGTCGCGCAGTGCAGCGCCACAAAGGGCTTGTCCCGCCGCGAGCTCTGGAGGTGCAACCTCCTCGCCACAAGCTCCTTTCCCGTCCCGCTTTCACCGGATATCAGGACCGACGCGCGCGAATCCGCCACCTGCTCGATCTTCTGAATGACGCTCAGCATCCCTGGCGCGGAGCCTATGATTCTGTCGGAACTCTTGTTAACGTGTATCTGGCTGCGGAGATAATTGACCTCCTCCTCGAGCCTCTTGGAGCGAATCGCCTGGTCCACAACCATTCTGAGTTCGCTGACGTCGAAAGGCTTGACGATGTAGTTGTAGGCGCCCAACTTCATCGCATCAATCGCCCTTTGGACCGACGTCGTTGCGGAAATCATGATGCTTTCGATTTCCTTGTGGTCTTTCCGAATCGCCTTGAGAACCTCCAGGCCGTCCAGTCCCGGCATGACGATGTCCAAGAGGACAACATCCACGCGCCGTCTGCTCAGCAGGTCGAGAGCCTCGCCACCGCCCACCGCCGTCACTACCTCGTACCGGTCCCTCAAGGCAATTCTCAGCGACTCGCGAGCCCCCTCATCGTCATCAACAATCAAGACGCACTCCATGAATCCTCCCTCCTTCCATCACATCAACCAAACAGCTAACCGGACTATCCCGGGGTCAGATTCGTCTTCTGACCCCTTCCCTCTCATGTCACCCCCCAGAGTATTCTTCACCGCGCGTTTTGCCCGCGCGGAAGGAGAATCCTGATAGTGGTTCCTTTACCTTCTTCGCTTTGAATCTCCATCCTGCCGCGATGCTTGCTCACAATCTTACCGGCGACGGCAAGCCCCAGCCCGACGTTCTCGCCCTTCGTCGTAAAGAAGGGCTCTCCGATTCTTGCCATGGCGTCTTCGGGTATCCCTTTCCCGGTATCTCGAAACTCCGTTTGCACGAACACTTCATCGTCAAGCACTCCGCCGTCGCCGCTGCTAATCCCCGTGCCGTCAAACACCACCTTGCCCCCCTTTTCCTCTCGCAACTGCTTTGCCGCCATTTCCTTAATCGAGATAGTGATTGTCCCGTCCGGCGGGGTTGACTCGATGCTGTTCTTAAGCACGTTCAGGAAAGCAGACCGTATCAAGCGCCCGTCCGCCAGAACCATAGCTGGCTTTTCAGCCTCCGGGGCAACCACGCGAAGGTTCCTGTGACTGAAATTCCTCTGAAGCGATGCCACCGTATTCTCCACTACAGCCCCGAGGTTGGTCGCAGACAGGTCAAGCGGCCCGGTAGCTGCGTAAGCTGTGAGCCCTTCCGCGAGAGAATTGATTCGTTCCACGGCTCTTCCCACCACCTCGGAGAACTTCTCACGGAATTCCGTGTCGTCAAACTTCTCCGGCAAAAGCTGCGAGAAAGTTTTTATCGAAGACAAAGGATTCTTGATTTTGTCCGCGATGTTTGCGCAGAAGGCTGCAAACACCTCCCCATCCAGGGTTCCCGTTTCAACTGCCGCGGGTGCTGCAACCTCCGGCAAAGCGGTGAAGAACAGAATCGCCCCATGAACGTTCGATGCTTCATCGAGCAACCTGCATGTGCTCACCGCGAAAATCCGACCCGTGGCCCCGTCCCGGTACGGCCGGTTAACGAAAACGTCGTCGTCCTTTATCGTCCTGAAAACCATGTCCGATAGGACCGAACCAAGTTTCTGGATGCTTTTTCCAATCAGTTCCGCGGAACTCACCTCGAAAGCACCTTCCGCGAAGTGGTTGAGTGCCGCGATTCTCCCTTCGGTATCAACCGCCACAATCCCGCAGGAGATATTCCTGAAGATGGAATCGGTTCTCGCTTTCTGAGATGAGAGCTCTCTGTGGAGCAGAGCCGTCCCGATCGCCCCGGAGGCGCAGTCTCCGATCACCGCCAGAAGCTCTAAATCTTCTTCCTCGTACTTCCTTCCTGTCATTTTCCTGCCGAGGCTCAGAAAACCGATGAGGCTTCCTCTCTCTAACAGCGGCAATATGACCTCAGCCCTCAGGGCATCCATGTCCGTTCGCACCTCCACCGCCACGTCGTGCGGGAAGGCCGTTCTGAGCTTGTCTCGGGTCAGAAGCTGTTGGTGCTCGATCAACCATCTCACCATCCCGTGTCGGGTGCTGAACGTGCAGACGACCGCCAGCCCCTCGTCCACTCCCTGCCATGCCCCCGGCGCGTAACGCCCCTTTTGCGTGTCCCAGGTGAAAATGGCGACGTTGTTGCTCCCGAAAAGCTCCCTCACAGAGTCACCGAACATCCCAAGCAGCTTGTTGAGGTCGGTGATCGGGCTTACTGACTTCAACAGCTTCCTGACCATCCCCTTGCTAAGGAAGCCCGATGCGCCACCACGGTACTCGGCAGGCACCCAATCTCCCCGCCGCTGAGAATCCTCTTTCTCCGGCGTTCCCTCCGCCAGCGAAGCCAGATACTCGATTTTCCTTGCCAGCTTCCTTTTTTCGATCGCCTTCTCTGCCAGAAAACGGACCAGTCCCCGATTAAGCGGTCCCCTCAAACAGGCGTAAGCCCCTTCCTCCTCCCCAATGGCAGATGGTTTTCCCTGTTCCTCGGGCGCCAAATAGACACAAGCCGTCTCCGGAAACACAACCGCGATTTCTTTGATTATGTCCTTTCCGTCGCAATCCCCCAACCGCGTGTCAACGAAAACCAGGTCCGTGGGCCTTTGAGCCAGCGCCGCCAGGACCTCCGAAAGATGCTTCGCAAAATACAGCTCATATCCTTCTCCAAGCATCTCACGAAGCGACGTCAAAAGCTCTCTGCTGCGAGACGCAACCAGAACAATGTTCATCTTTTCCTCACAATCCGTCCGTGGCCGGGAGTCGAAGCGTGAAAGTTGCTCCCCTTCCCGGCTCGCTCTCCGCGTCGAGGGTTCCGTTGTGTTCCTGAACAATTACATGGGATATCGCCAGACCAAGCCCCGTTCCCTCTGGTTTTGTGGTGAAGAACGGATTGAACAAATGCTTCAGGTCGTCCTCCGAAATCCCGCATCCCGTATCCGAAATCCTGATCTCGAACTGCCGGACTTTGTCGTTTTCCCCGACCGCAGCAAGCACAGCCCTCTTTCTTCCCCTCAGACGCAGCCGGTCGCCGTCCTTGGCCTGCTCCCAGACGAACGCCGTGCATACGTCAATCCGCCCTTCGCCCTCCACGGCCTGAACCGCGTTGAGCAAAAGGTTCATGAGGACCTGCTTGATCTGCTCCCTGTCCACAGTTATGATAGCTTCCTCGATCGTGTACTCTCTGCCCACGTGGATATTCTTCCGCCGGACGTCTTCCTCCAGCAGAAGCAAGACCTCGTCAACTAACTCGTGCATATCGCACGGCCCCAAAACTGGCTTTGTCGGCCTGGCGAAATTCAGCAACTTTTCGATGATCTGGTTGATCCTTTCTACCTCCTTGAGCACGAGAACCGAGAACTTCTGCCGGAACTCCTGGTCGTCGAACATCTCAGGCAGCAACTGGGAGAACGTCTTGATTGGCACCAGCGGATTCTTTATCTCATGCGCCATCCCCGCAGCGAAAGTCCCCACAACCGCTAACCTGTCCGCTCTTCGTATTCTTTCCTGAAGGAGCTTCACCTCCGAGAGGTCGTCAAATACAAGGAGCACCTCCCGGGCATCTCTCTCTCCGGCCATGGTGGTTGCCACAACTCCCAGGGGCACGCTTCCTCTCCCCTCAACATCAACTTGAACGTCCCCTTCAAAATGCCCGAACCCTTCCTGCAACCTCCCCACCACCAACCCGGTCAGTCTATCTCCCAGCACAGAAACGTCCTGCCCTACGAAGTCGTTTCGCGTCCGGTTCAGAATTTCCGCCGCGCTCTTGTTGGCGGACTTAATTCGGTTGTCCCGGTCAACCGTGATCACTCCGGAGCTCAGATGCTGGAGGATGTTGTCCTGGTGGTTCTTCATCACAAGTATCTCGTTAAAGAGCCTTGAGTTCTCCAGCGATGGCGCCGCCTGGTTTGCCAGCACTGTAAGAAGGCTCACGTCTTCCGCTGAGTATATGTCTCCCGACTTTTTTTCCCCGAGCGAGAGTATGCCTAACATCTCCCCTTTTGACACCAGAGGGACCGCAATTGCCGACTTAACACGAGCCATCTCTTGCAGCAGCGGGCTCGCATCTCGCTCCGTTCGCGTCCTCCTGATTTCCTGCTCGACTATTGGCTTTTGCGTCCGCCTCAGTTCTTCGAGCAACGCGTTCCCCGGGAGAAGCACCCTGTCCATCGTTATCTGCGCCCCAGGCAAAAGCCCGTACCCTGCTCGGTACTCCTCGAAGCGTGCGTCCGCGACCAAAATCACCCCGTTTTCTGCCCGCATTGTGTCAATGGTCTTGTTCACCACGCACTTCTCGAGTTCCCTCAGGTCCAGAATCCGGCTGATGGCGTCCCCGAATTCCACCACCACTTTCCGGTAGTCGTACCTCCCCTTGAAAACGTAGGTGTCAATCAGGGCCGATATTCGCTCTTTCAGCAGCTGAAAACCTGCCGCAACCGCTCCCGCCGCGAGCAACAGCGCCACAGTAGTCGGAAATTGAAGCACGGAGGAGAACACCGCGTGCAGCCCAACCATCAAGCCTGCAACGGAGCAAACTACCGCGAACTGAACCAATGTGTTCCGGCAGACTACGCCCAGGTCCATGAGCCGGTGCCGGACCACCGCGTACGTCATGATCGTGGCAGTTATGGTGCCGAAGAACGGAACCAGTGAGACGTAGTTAATATTCCCCAGGGATGGCAGGACAATGTTGAACACGACCCCCGGAAGGGCAAGAACAGAGAATGCAACGAAAGTGTAGAGCACTTGGTTTCTCAGGTATCCCTTGGAAAGAACCAAATAATCCTTCACAAGGTTGACCAGTCCAGCCCCCATAGACAATACCACGAGAATCCCCCATGGCAGCATTCCCCAGCCAAGGACTGGCTTGAATTGCCCGCCACTGGGCAACACCTCCCTCTGAAGCCACGGACTCAGGCCCACCAAGAATGCAGCGCAGCCAACACCGTAACTGAACGCCACCCTCCTGCGCCAAAGCTTTTCCTTTCTCGGGCGGGGAAACACTTGCGTGAAGGCCCACAGAGCACCGCAATTCAAGCCACCCACCGCGAAAGACAACCTGCCCAAAGCCTCCGCCAGAGCCCTGCCTGTTGCCAATCTGACAGCGTATATGTTGAGGTCCAGCGCCACGACCGAGAACAGAAAAACGCTAAACGTGACCCGTATAGGGTCTCTGCGCCCTCTCCCGAGGACGAAAACACCCAGCGAAAATATAGCCACTGCCGATGTCAAGAAAAAAAACCGTTCCCAGGGAAGCATTTAGCAACCCCTTTCACCTAAAAATGCCAAAAAATCCACTCCAGGCGCCTGATTCACCGGCCCAACGTGCTAACCCCACTTCGGAAATCGTCCCACAATTAGAGACGAATATGTTCCACCCATGCCGTGAGAATTCACCAAGGCAACACTCACCCGGCTATAACGGAAAGCGTTCGCCACATAATCAAGGTCACAACCAGCGTCGGGGTACTCGTAGTTTATCGTTGGGGGAATCTTGCCATCCCTCATTGCCAGCAGGCTGGCTATGGTTTGCAGCGTTCCGGCAGCAGCTACGGGGTTTCCTATGCACGATTTAATCGAGCTGACCGCAACGCGATACGAGTGCGGCCCGAATACAGCCTTGATACTCTCTGTTTCCGTCAGGTCCCCCAGTGGGTCGGAGGGCGCGTGAGCGGAGATGTAATCTATGTCCTCCGGCGAAACATTGGCTTCGCTCATTGCAAGACCCATGGACCGGGCGAATGCCTCTCGTGACGCCGATTCCGCCCGGGGCATGGAGTCTTGGTTCCTCTCTGTCGCGCTCGCAAATCCCAGAATTTCACCGTAAATGCGTGCACCCCTCGCAAGCGCGCTTTCCAAGGACTCCAGAACAAGGGTTCCAGCACCTTCCGACAAGACGCCCCCATCCCTTTTCAGGTCGAAAGGCCGGCTCGCCCTTTCGGGGTCGGAATTACGTTTGCTCATAATCCCTGAGGCGCAGAAAACACCGTATGAAAAGGGGGACAGAGGCGCATCTGCACTCCCACAGACTCCAATTCTCGTCCGACCGTTCCTGATGTTCTCAGCTGCCAGACCTATCGCGTTTAATCCCGCCGTGCAGCCGCTGACGACCACGAACGCGAGCTTGCTCGCTCGAATAACCTTCCGGATGCAACCCGCGACGGAGTAGGGGTCTTCAGCCGAGAGCTTAAACGGTTCAATCCGCCGCGGACCGTCCTTTCCGAACGCTTCGACGTCTCGGGCTATTACATCGATCGGCGGGCAGCCAGCCCCATAGATCACAGCCGCGTCGGCACCGTTGGACGCCAGGTCCCCGAGCCCGCTGTCGCGCCACGCAAGGCATGCAGACGCCACTCCAAGGTGCACCAATCTGCCTGTCCGCCGGAGGGTTCGTTCATCCAAGAATTCCTCCGGCTTGAAATCAACGACTTCCCCCGCTATCTGGCAAGGATAACCCGAAGGGTCAAACGAACTAATTCTTCTTATTCCGGATACTCCGTTCAGGACAGAATTCCAAAACGATTCTGTGTCTGAGCCGTTCGGCGCAACAGCGCCAACTCCAGTGACTACCACTCGCTCCCTGCGTGAGTTCATTGCTGGACCTGCCGAGTAATCTCTCCCTGCAGCAAGACGCGACTTTGTTGACAGCATTCTCAGTCTCCCGCCGGTGGTACTCTCCGATATCCCGAGTTGTAAGGAAGCTCGCGCTTCGCCGCCTGCCTCCTGAACACGAGATTACCGTACAGAGTGTAAAAGCGGCTTCTCCTATTTGCGCGGACAACTCGCCGTACAATAGGCCCTATTTTGTAAAACTCTCTGAAGGCGCACCACAGGCCTTCCTCGAGCTGTTCCCTGGCCATGAGTCTTGGTCGGAATACGGCATGATCAACGTCGTACAGCGAGAGGTTGGTCTCCTCGATCCTCCCCTCCGCGGTCATAGTCGCATGCAGGCGCGTGCCCGGAAAAGGCACCAAGATATGGAACACAGCCCGGGGCACATTGCACGAATTGAGAAAACGAACCGATTCGGAGAATACCTCTGGGCCGTCGTGGTCGAACCCGAACATCATCGAGGCCATGCCAGCTACCCTGTACCTCCTAAACAGCTTGAACATCTCCTTGTAAGTGCTCGCATCATTGAACGTTTTTGACACCTCTTCCAGACTCTCTCGGTTGATGCTTTCTATCCCCACCAGGGCTGACACACAGCCGCCCTTTGCCAGCATCTCAATCATTTCCGGCCTTCTGACGATCGTGCTGGAAATCTGACACCAAAACCTTACGTCCAATCTGCTGAGCTCGTTCATCAGATCCTGAAGCCTTGCTGGATTCACAGAGAGGTTGTCATCGTAGAGGCAGAAATACTCCGCCCCGTGCTTCTTTTTCAGCGACCGTATCTCATTAACAACATTTGCGATGGGCCTGTACCGCGTCTCATACCCCGCAGTAATGTGTATACTGCAGAACGCACAGTTCATCGGGCAACCCCTGCTCGTCTGGATTGGGAAAATGTTCACGCCGGACAGTGCCCCAACCTTCATGTACCTCTTAAGGTCCAGCAGGGAATAGTCCGGTTCGACATACTGTTCATTTTCCAGGTCCAAAAAGCCCTGCCTTTTGTAGAGCGGTTTCATCCCGGCCCCCGAGAGGAGGTCCTCTATCGCCTCCTCGAAAAGCCGCTCCCCTTCTCCCACGACCACGGAGTCTGCGATTGCCGCAGCCTCCGAAGCGGAGCACGTTGCATGGGTGCCACCAACCACGACCGGAATCCCCCTTTCCCTGAATCTCCTGCAGATGTCCACGACGCGAGGGAAAGTCGAAGAGAACAGCGTACTGACGCACACCAAGTCGAACTGCTCCTGGAAGGGAACGTCTTCAATCCACTCGTCAACAATCTTCACTTCCACGTTTTTTAGCCTTTTCGCCCTGCTCGCCAGATGTACCAAGCCCGACGGGGGTATGGTGCCAAGGCGGTACCGCTCCAGCAGGCCTCTTTCGTCGTACTTGGATGGGTTCACAAGGAGTATTCTCATTTCCCCACTTCGGCCCCCCCTTCGAATTTCCGATCAGACAGCCTGGGACACATCGCGCTCGCGTTCACGGCGTCAACGAAGTGTTGAATGCTCTCCGCCTGCCCGCTGAAGAACCATAAACGCCCCAGGTCCCTCAGCTTTTTCTCTTGGCCACCGTACCCCCCAAGCCGGGCCATCAGTGCAAAATCGTCCGTCAGGGATGTCAGAATCCCTTCTCGCTCAAGAGCTCGTGTCAAACGCGCCGTCTCGTTCAGGATCCCACGGAAGCTACGACCAGAAAGGCTGTAAGGTAGATCCTCCCAGAAATCCATCGGGAAAAGGAGCTTTGCCTTGGCCATCATAACTGCATCAATGTACTGCGTTTCATCGAAAGAGAAACGAAATCTCTCCTTCTCGGTGGCCCACTTCGTCCCGGGGTAGATTATAGGAAAGAGAACGGATACCGAATCTGGCCTTACCTCACGGATAAATGAAAGCGTTTCCTGTTCCGTCTCCTTCGTTTCAAGGGGAGCGGGGAAGATAACAGCGACGACCGTGAATATGCCTGCTTCTTTGCAGGCCTTGAATACCTCCCGCATTCTCTCCCGTCTGATGGGTTTCCCCATTGCGTCCTTCAGGATCGTCGGGCTCCCAGATTCCATTCCAAAAGCGAGCGAACAGCAACCAGACTTAGCTAATGCAGCCAAGTACTCTGGAACCGCATCCAGAAAATTCCCAAAGCCGGTGTACTCCAGATTAAGTCCTTCGCTGATGATGAGGTCCGCGATGCCCTTTGCCAGTGCAGGTGGAGTAGAGGAACCAGCGTATCGGAACGCTCTTGTCCCGGTCTGTTCAAAAGCCAGTTTTATCTCTTCAACCACGCGCGAGGGCTTTTTGCAGCGGAGCTTCCGACCACTTTTCAGCGGATGAATACAGAAATAACATCCGAAACGGCAACCGCGGCTTTCATCAACAACAATTACCTTTATTTTCTCGTTCCCTCTCATGGAGGGATATACAGATTCGTCGTAACGGGCAAAAGGTAGGCTGCTTAGGTCTGACACCCTTCGAAGCGGTGTCCGGTGAACGTGCCCTCCCGAATCTTTGAAAATCACATTGTTAACGTCCTTCAGCTCCCGCCTGCCGATGGCGAATTCGGCCAACTGCACGATTGTTTCTTCTCCGTCGCCATGGGCAAGGCAGTCGAAGACCCCTGTCGCTCGGTATATATGTTCCCCGAAGATGTCGGCGTGCGGGCCGCCTGCGAATATCCTGACATTTTTGTACCTGGACTTGACTCGCTCGGCTATGTCTATGCTTCCCCAGAACCCGTCCCCGTTCCAGAGCTTGAACCCCACGAAGTCGGCACGAAGTCGCTCAATCCACTCGCAGACCTCTTCAGCGACTCGCAGGCACCGCTTCTTTACTGCATCCGTCAGCTTTCCATCCAAGAGCGAAAAGCGCTGCAAGTCCTGTGCTGTCAAGCCGGTCCCCTTCCCGATGTTTCGCAGCGCCGACTCGTAAGCTTCTTTCGCCATCTCGGAGAGCTCGCGCGTGAATGTCTCCCTGATATTCCCGACTGTGCCGTAGTCAAGGATCACCGTCTCGTGTCCGGCGCACAAAAGTGCACCTGCAAGGTTAGCCAGGCCGTTATCCGGCATCAGGCTGTTGAAAGCATAGGGATAACCAGCGTAGCTTATCAGGATGCTTCGCGTGGACAAAACTGTCTGCAGCCCCCCGGCTGAAGAGGTTGTCGGCGAGAATGTCACGATTTTGTGCATATTTAACCATAACCTCGCCCCCATGTCAAGTCAAATTTGTACCTTTTTGTAATCCCCCACTTACGGGGGCAGAGGCCCGAGACAGGAAGCCAGGATTTCGACAAAATAACGGGATGGACCGGATAATCCGGATAATCGTGCCAATTCTGTCCCACATTCCTCTGCGTTCTCTGCGGTGAGTCGCTCCCAAGACTGAGGCCACACACTTTTTTGTAACCGGGTCACCCACGGGTGGGGACGAGTGGCACCAGGCACTTCCGGTCCCTGGCGTCAATCCATCCGGCACGGTGACGGAGCTTGCCCAATGCCGTGTGGGCAGCCCCCTTTGCGTCTTTGGCCTCCTGGGGTGACAACAAAGGTTATTCGATTGAACATCGCGGACTCCTGAACGCGAGGCGGGTCGAATTCCCCCGAATGGCTCCTGAGGCCGAGGCGGGCAGGCGACCCGCCGTGCGCGGACTCTGACACCTCAGCGCCTTGCTACCTGCATCTACCGAGCACTGACGGACTGAGCTTTCTTGTCCCGATAGGAAATACCACACTTCAGCCCGTTTTCGCTTCAGGGACTCGCAAACTTCCCCCTGCGGGTGAGAACTGGTCGCAAGGCATGCCGACCGCACCACTTTTGCGAGCTTGCTTCTCTGGCACATGTCTTGCATCCCCTTCAACGACAAATCAGAACCCTGTCATCAAGGAGCCAACCATGAGAAACAATTCACGATGCGTCTTTGCTGCCATTCCTTTGATCCTGCTTCTTGGCTCAATGAGCTACGGGGTCGGGTTTTACAATCCCGACCAGTCGGTGTCGGCGCAAGCCCAGGCAGATGCGGTAGTTGCGCGCCCGGAGGATGCTTCAACGGTCTATTTCAACCCCGCAGGTATCGTTCGCCTCGCCCCATGGGAAGTGACCGCCGGATTTCACGTGATTATGCCCGAACTCGAATACGTCAGCCCCCTTGGACAAAAACAGACCGCCCACGATACATTTTTCGTCCCTCACGTGTACTTTTCAGCGCATCCCGGCGGCGGTCGTTTTGGTGCAGGCTTGGGCCTCAATTCACCTTTCGGCCTGGGAACCGACTGGGGCGGAAACAGCTTTGCCCGGTACATCGCCCCCTACTCCGAGCTCAACCTTATAATGGTCAATCCAAACATTGCTTACAGTGTCACGGATCGCTTTTCTGTAGCCGCCGGGGCGGACTTCTACACCGGGGAAGCCACCTTCGACAGATTTGTACCTTCGTGGATGTTTCCTGGCGTCCTTCTGCCGGGGATGGACCTCGGTACGACCATCGAGGCGGATGGGGATGCATGGGGAGGCAACTTCGCGTTGTTGTACGAGATTTCGGACCAGCTTTCCCTGGGGGCTTCCTACCGCAGCAAAGCGGACCTCGACCTCTCCGGTTCCCTCAAGACGAATCCGCCGACGCCGCTCACCGCTTCAACTTCGCTGGAACTGCCTCTTCCGAGCATGGTTAAAGCGGGGCTTGCTTACAAACCGAGCAGCGCCTTCAGCATAGAGTTCGACGTTGACTGGCTGGAGTGGTCCAGGTTCAAAAATGTTACGGTCTCCTTCTCGCCGCCGGTCATTCCAACAGAAGTCTCGCCCAGAGACTGGGACGATGCATACCTTTTCTCAATCGGCGCGCAATATGCTTTTGCCAAGAACTGGAAGATAAGAGGAGGCTATGGTTTCGCCGAGTCGCCGATTCCGGACCGCACGTATGAGCCCGGGATACCGAGAAACGACCTTCACGTGGTCTCGTTCGGCGTTGGCAAGTCGTTCAAAAACCTCAGCTTCGATGTTGCGTGCACTTTCATTCTTTCGGAAGAACGAACGGTTAACAGCGATGTTGGAGAACCCTTCCTCAGCGTTGACGGCAGTTACGATAGTCTCATTACAATCGTGGGCGCGGGGGTCTCATACAGCTTCTAACGGGAGGTGAGCAGGAGTTCTCACGCTCCAGGAGGATTTCTGTTATGGAGGATAGCAGCAAACCAAGAGTCCTGATAATTGACGACAGACGTTCCTCGCGGGAGTCCGTCAGCTTCGCCCTGGCGAGGCGATACGACTGTCTCCTCGCCGAAAGCGCCGAAAAGGGAGTCGAAATGGTTGGCGACGGCGGTGTGAGCGTTGTGATCCTCGACATCAGAATGCCCGGCTTGAGCGGCATAGACGCCTTGCGTCTGATAAAGGAAAGAGACCCGTCGATCGAGGTGATAATGCTGACAGGATACGCAAGCCTCGACACCGCAAAGCAATCCATAACGTTTGGGGCTTACGGATACCTGACGAAGCCGTTCGACCTGTCAGACCTTCGGTCAACCGTTGACAAAGCCTGTGAAAAAAGGATGCAGGCGCTGAAGCTGGTCCGAGAGAGAGACGACCTCAAGCAGGCCGTTACCGTAATGGAGAAAGAGATCGGCAATTTGAGCCGCCTTGCCGATGTTGGCTGGCTTTCGGCCGGGATAGTCCACGAGATGAAAAGCCCTCTCACCGCAATCCTCGGATACGCCGAGTTGATGCTGCGACACCTCGATTCGCAGGATTCCGAATCCTCGCTTCCACCGGAGTCAGCCCGATACCTCGAGATAATCAAGCAAGAGACAATCCGCTGTGCAAATATGGCAAAAAGCCTCCTTGAGGCTGCTCGGTCTCGAGAATCGCACCCTCAGCCAGTCCCGCTTTCCACGGTTCTTGACAACGTGGAAACCCTGACGCGTCCCCAGATCCACATAAATCACATCCGATTCCAGATCGAACGACCAGCCGAACCTCTCGAGATATTCGCCGACCCGGACGACATCCTTCAGGTACTCCTGAATCTAATCCTCAACGCGATCCATGCCATGACTTCCGAAAGAAAAGACCTGCGGATCGTGGCTTACGCCGCTGAGCCTAATTGCAGTCTCCCTTCCTTGACGGCGAAGGAACAGGCTTTTGTCCGGAGCAATCCGGACATGTCATTTGTCGCGGTTGAAGTCCTCGACTCGGGCAAGGGCATTCAGCCTGAGGAGATCGAGCGTGTGTTTGACCGTTTTTACACGACCGGTCAACATCCGGCATCCGCGGGATTGGGTCTGCCGATTTGCCGAGAAAAAATCGAGAGGAACTCAGGCCATATTGACATCGTAAGCTCAAGCAATGAGGGCACTACCGTCCGTGTCCTCATACCTACCCCAAACTAACCCCACACCCCCCTGACCCAGGAAGGCCGGCTGACCCTCAGCCGGCCTTCCGTATTTTGGGCTTTCGGCGATTCGCCCCAGGAGACGAGCGCCTCGGTTGGATGATGTCGCTGCCGATGCAGAGTGGAGAGGAGGAAAGTAGAAGGGCAGAAACCCTGCTCGGCGGATGTTGTCGGCGGAGGCTCAGCGCACCTCACTAATCGGCACAGCTTTCTCCTCACCAGTCCGCATGTCTCGAACGACAACTTTTCCCACCGCAAGCTCGTCCGGCGCCACAATAACAACCCTCTCCGCACCCAACCTGTCGGCATCCGCCAGCGATTTCCTCAACTTCTTAACGTCCAGGAGGGTGCTGACTTTCTTCCCCTTCGCCCTCAGCGATTGCGAAAGCTCCGTCGCCACTTTCCGCTCCTTCTCCGAAAACGGAATCACGACATAATCAAGCTTCCTGGCAAAGCTCGGCAACAGGCCCTTATCTGCCAGAATCTCGGTTATGACCACGTCTCCGAACCCGAGTCCAACCGCCGTAATTCTTTCCCCTCCATACGATTCCAGCAGGTTGTCATACCTGCCTCCGCCGCAAATAGCCCTGAACTTCCTCGGCGAATCATAAAGCTCGAACACGGGGCCAGTGTAATACAGAAGCCCCCGAACGATGGAGATATCGAACTGGCAGACACCCTCCACGCCGTAGGAAGAAAGGCAGTCAAAGACTCTTCTGGTCTCCTGAAGCGGCTCGAGGGGCGCTTCTGCCCCGACCAGAATCTGCTCTGCCTCCTCGAGTGTGCGGATTCGGAGCACCTGGAATATACTCTCCACCATTTCCGGGAAAAGCCCCAGGTCTTTCATCATCCCCGCGAGGGTCTCATCGGTTTCTTTCGTTTTCCTGTCAATGACGAGGCAGACGTCACCGAACTTCTCGTCGGGGAGGCCCTTGCACTTCAGGAGCGTCGCGAGGAGCCGCCGATTGCTCAAAAAAACGCGGAAGTCGTCATCCATCAACCCGGTCTTCCTCAGGAAGTCCACTGCCGCTGCAATCACCTCCGCTTCGGCTGTGACGTCCTCGACCCCGACGATGTCCAGATTCCACTGGTAATGCTCTCTCTTTCTCCCTCGGGACATCCTCTCATACCGAAAGCACTGCGGGATCGAAAACCACTTTATGGGCCGCGGCAGCGATGACCCTTTGGCGATAATCATCCTCGCGAGGGTCGGCGTCATCTCCGGTCGAAGGGCGAGCCTCCGGCCCCCTTTGTCCTCGAAGTTGTACAACTGGCCTACGATTTCCTCGCCCGATTTCCGGATGTAGAGCTCCTCTTGCTCAACCACAGGCCCGTCATATTCCTCGAACCCGAACGACTCCGAAACCTCCCTCCACAACCCGAAAAGCCAATTCCTCAGCCGAACGTCTTCGGGATAGAAATCGCGCATCCCTCTGGGTGGACCGGTAATCATATAAGCGCCTCCTCAGCACTTTTTTCTGAAAGCACGCCATTCACCGAGCTTTTTGTGTCAACTGGGGGCAACTTCGCTCGCCTCATGAAGCTTTCCGGCGCAATCAGCCCGAAATCAATCGCCCGCATTGTACCATCCCACAGCCTCTGACCGGAAGCCCTTCAACGGCCTCTCTGCTCTCGTTGCCGGCAACCGAAAATCGTGTTACATTTGTTGCGGGTTATCCGCAGTGAATAGGGAGAGCAGCTCATGACCGCCGCCAGGAGTCGGGTTCGCGGCGGAGAAGAGTAAATTTGCCTTCTCTCCGAAAACAAAAGAGTCGTCTCCAATCATCGTTGAGCGACCGCGCTCAAAATTCACAGTGGTCAAATGCCGCACGAGAAGATAATCGTAGCTACGCGAGGAAGCGATCTTGCCTTGCAGCAAGCTCGGATTGTCATCGGGCAGGTCTCTTTTGCCTTTCCCCGGTTGGACTTCGAGATTTTGGTCGTCAGGACAAAAGGCGACAGGCTTGTTGAACTGCCCCTTTTAGCCTTTTCGGGCAAAGGCGTTTTTGTCAAAGAAATCGAGGAGTGTCTCCTCAAAGGTCAGGCGCAACTCGCCGTCCACAGCATGAAAGACCTGCCTGTTGACTTACCGCCGGGCTTGTGCCTGGCTTCTGCGCCGCCGAGGGAGGACTACCGCGATGCCCTCATTTCGCGCGATTCGCTCACACTGAAAGACCTTCCTCCGGGAGCTGTGGTCGGCACGGGAAGCCCACGGCGAAAGGCTCAGCTTCTTGCTGTCCGGCCCGACCTGCGGGTCGAAAACATCCGAGGCAATCTCGACACGCGCATCGCCAAGCTCCGGGGCACCAAAGCCTCCCCGGTAGCTTACGACGCCATAGTCGTTGCGGCCGCTGCATGCCTTCGCGCAGGATACAACCGCGAAATTGCGGAGTACCTTCCCCCGGAGGTTCTCCTCCCGGCGCCCGGCCAGGGAGCTCTCGCCATCGAATGTCGGGCGGACGACCCTGAGGCCATCCGTATCGCCGAAGCAATCAATGACCCCGAGACTTTCGCAGCGGTCCAGGCGGAGAGAGCATTGGTGAAACACCTTGGGGGCGGGTGCCGCACTCCGATTGCCGCCCTCGCAACGCCAGAGGACGAGAATCTCCGGCTTCGGGCGGGGTTTTTTTCTTCCGATGGCAAGCGGGCTTTCCGGGCCGAATCCAGGGGTCCGGCGACCGACCCGGAATCTCTTGCGAAAGCCGTCGCAAACGAACTGTCCCGCCTCGGCGCCGGGGGCCTTATCCGCGATAGTGAGCGGTAGAAGTCTCTGCCTTCGTTTCCAATATTCCGCGTGCGACACTTCCCTTCTGTTCCATACGGTTTGTCTAAGAGGGAGGTGCCGAACGCATTGTGTCGGGCTACCCTTAGCTCCTCAATGCAGAAGCCCGGCAGGCTCATTATTCCGGCCCGGCGCTTTTTTGCGGAACGAGGACTTTCATCGCGCCAGGAATCACCTCGACGAAACACTCCTTGCACTCCGCCCACTCCCCATCGAACTCAAAGGGGACGATTCCGCGGCCTCTTATCACGACCTTCCGCCCCGACCATAGTGCGACGAACGGAAGGCCGATATGCGTTCCGAAATAGACCCGCGGGAAATTCCTCAGCCGCGAAAGCAGGGGCATATCTTCAACCACAATGACGTCCAGAACTCTGTCGTCCGGCCTGGCTTTCGGCGCCACAAGCATCCCACCGCCTTCCCAGCGTGTGTTTGCCACAATCACCGAAAAAAGCCTTGACAGCGCGACCTCCCTCCCATCCACCTCCACAGCCATTCGGTCGCCTCCGTACCGAAAAAGCTCCAAAGTCGCCCCCACGGCGAACCCAAGAAATCCGCCGAGCCTTTTCAGCCGCCTGCCGACCATCCTGGATACGACTCCCCCAAAACCAAAGTGGGTTATCGTGGTGGCCAGCCGTTCCTTTTGTTCTCCGTGCGGCGTCATCCACCGAAGCCTGACGAGGTCAATTGACCTTATCGCACCCTCTACAACCAGCACCGCGGCTCGCAGTCCACGTGGAATCGCCAGTTCCTTCGCGAGCGCGCAGCTCGTCCCGACCGGGACAATTCCCAAGACAGGGTCCCTGCCTGTAAGCTTCCTTCCAAGCCGCAAACCGTTGACGACCTCGTTGACCGTGCCATCGCCACCTACCGCCACAACAAGCTCGCTGCCCGCCTCCACCGCTTTTCTGGCAAGGTCTATCCCGTCGCCTTCAAGCCGCGTCCATTGCCACTCAACTTTCTTTGCCGATTTCCTTGCCTCTCTGAGAATCCGCGCGAATGGCCGGAGAACTCGCCCCATACCCGCACGAGGATTTCCTATTATCGTTACTCGAGAGTACATAACGTCATCCACCTGAGTTTTTCCACGCGTTGCCTCGGTCATTGGAGCAGGTATCCTGAAAAGCTCCGGCGCCGCCCGGGCGAGCCAACAGCAGAAGCCCCGGAGTGCGGGAGCTTGCTTGCGCCTTCGAAGGCTCAGGCTCCGCTTGAGCACTCCAAGACGCCGGCTCCACAACCGTGCATCGCCTCCGCCCGGCGCCTGATTGAGGGCACCGCCTCGCGCCCTGACGATAACAAATCCCCCTTAACTCAAAAAGATGTTAGACTTTTCTGACGACCGGCCCCCCGGCCGTACGAAACGCCGGGAGCTCATCCAGTAACCTGACATCGAATGATAAATCCAACCTTGCGGAGGATGCTATGGGTAAAAACAGCGGATGCTTGCTTTCAATTGCGTTGTGCCTTGCCTCTTCATCTGTTTGCCTCGGCAGGCTTTCAGCCGAGGCCGCGACCCGCACAGACCTTCTCGAAGCATACGTTCTCAAGCCGATCACCAACTCGAAGCTTCTTCCCGACACCTCGCCCATTCCCGCAACCTCCGACCGAGTCATCTCCGTCGTCGCCTGCCCGGGCGAATACGAGCCAGCCGGCTTTGCCGTTCGGGCGCTGAAAGATATAAAAGGTATGAAGCTTTCGGTGAGCGGCTTGAAAAGGGCGCAGGGGTCGGCGTCCATCCCTTCCTCCGCAATTGACCCGTACGTGGTTAAATGCTGGTATCAGTCAGGCCGCGACATTCACTTCCGGGGCGAACGAATCCTCACCCCGGAGCTGCTTCTGAAAGATGATTCGATTGTTCGCGTTGACTTCGAGAAGAAGGATAACTACCTCAAGTCCACGGACGCGTCCGGAACAGCCTCCTACGTCTTGATTAGCGGAAAGGACAGTTCTGCTCTCGAGAATGTCTCACCCCGGGACGCCAGAGAGCTTCAGCCGGTTGATGTTCCCGGCGGAAAGCTCAAGCAATTCTGGCTGACAATTCACGTCCCCGAAGATGCGGAGGCTGGCGACTACTCGGGCCAGGTTCGTCTCACCATAGCGGATGCCACTGTGTCCGAGCTTCCTCTTCGTCTTCGGGTCCTGCCGTTCAAGCTTGAGCCGTCGGTCCTCCGCTACTCCATCTATTATCGGGGCATCCTTCGCCGGGAGGGCACCGGCAGCATTAGCTCCGAATGGAAATCGCCCCAGCAATACGAAGCCGAGATGCAGGACATGAAAGAGCACGGGGTTGATTATCCGACGGTCTATCAGGGCTACGATACGGATCTGTTAACCCGGATGTTCGGGCTTCGCCAGAAGGCAGGGTTGCCGAAAGGCCCTCTTTACACGCTCGGCATTGGGACCGGTTCTCCAACGGAACCGCAGCAACTGGCAGCTCTGAAAGAAGGGGTCAAGAAGTGGGTTGAGATTGCCAGTGCGCACGGTTATGCCCCCGTCTATGTTTACGGAATTGACGAGGCATCCGGGGAAAGGCTCAAAGTGCAGCAGAGAGCGTGGGAGGCCGTCAAGGAGGTCGGCGGGAGGGTCTTCGTCGCGTGCTACAAAGGAACGTTCGAGGCGATGGGCGACAGGCTCGCACTCGCAATCCTTGCCGGCGCGCCAGACCGGGAAGAGGCGAAAAAGTATCATCGCGTGGGCAGCCAGATTTTCTGCTACGCGAATCCGCAAGTCGGCGTCGAGGAGCCGGAAACATACCGGCGGAACTTCGGGCTTCTCCTTTGGAAAGCTGGCTACGACGGCGCCATGGACTACGCCTATCAGCATTCCTTCGGCCACGCCTGGAATGACTTCGACGACACTCACTACCGCGACCACGTTTTTGCTTATCCGACCGCCGACGGAGTCATAGACACCGTGCAGTGGGAGGGCTTCCGCGAGGGGGTGGATGACGTTCGCTACCTGTCCACTCTTCTGGTGGCAATCAGGAAGGCTCGTCAGACGTATTCGCCCCTCGCGGTGGAAGCCGAACGCTGGCTGGAGAACCTCGACCCCTCTGCCGACCTCGACAAAACGCGCGATGAGATGATAGAGTGGATATTGAAGCTTCCACATTGATCGTCGTGCCCGGGCCGCGGGCAGAACCCGCCGCGTGCCAAAAGGGATGGACGAGGAATAAGCCGATGCGAGAGGCCCCGTGCTCGGAGAGGAGGTACGAAGCAACGTCACTGGCGCCGGGCTACCTGCAAGGTTTGTTGAGTGATGCAGTCGAATCGGCTGCTTTTCTCTCAAAGTGAAAACAGTGCCGGCTTGAGCCGGCGTACAAGAAACCTGAAAGAAAGACGCAGGAGGGGGAAATGAAAACAATAGCTTCAGTGGGATTGGTTTTTGTCGGGGTCGCTGTTTTCCTGGGAAACCTCTACGGCGACGGGACGTTTGTGCCGAGGTACGTGGAAAGGGAGTACGAGGGAAGCCTTGAGCAACGGTCACAGGAAGGGATCATCGTCTATAAAGATGGCGTCGAGGACCTCATTCTGAAGGTTACCTACCAGGGAAAGCCGAAAGAGTTCGCATGGGTGATTCCCTTTCCTTCCGTGCCGAGGATTTTCAGGGAAAACGCCGAGCTTTTTGCTGAGCTATTCGCCTATGTCGAATACTCCATCGCAGAGAGAAGTCGGAGCTGGAGGTTCAAATGGGGCAAGAGCAAGGAGGAAGGGGAGGAATGGGCTGGGGTCAGGGTCATTGCGAGGAAGGCCGTCGGCAGCTATGAGACGACTACAGTCAAAGAGACTGTCAAAGGCGCTCTGAATGAGTGGCTCAAGCAAAACGGCTACATAGAGCTGAAAGCGGCGGAAAACGAACTCGAATACTACCGGAATCTGGAGTGGGTTTTCGTGGCAATCAAGGTTCGGGACGCCATCGCCGAGCAGGAAAGCGTTGACCTCCACCCGCTTCGCTTCCGTTTCAAGACTCGCCAGGAAGACGAGATGGTTTATCCGTTGAAACTTTCCGTCTTTCAGAAATCTCCCCTCGACGTGAACCTGTACATCTTCACGGACTCGATGATCAACATCGGGTATGATGAGAAGGGCGTTCGGACCAAGCTATTCGCTGCCAGATACGAAGAAGGCAGGCTCCTGAAGTGGTGGCAGTACGAAGTCGAGGACGGCCCGGAGATGATTCGCACCCGCCAGTTCTTCCTGAAGAATTACCCGCGCGAGAGCTTTGTCCTGACCAACATCCAGGCAAGGGGACTGAAACCGGATGAGATTCGGGAGTGGACTGAAGACCTTTACATTTATCCCCAGTACGTTTATCTCTTTGACCCCTCGACGTGGTACTGGTTCCACTGGGCGGCGCTTCTGGCAGCTATCGGGGCGGTCATCATTGCCATCGCCATCATTCTGCACCTTCGCCGCAGGAGCAAAACAGCTGCTGCTTAGTACATCAGTTCACGGATACGGCGACGCATCCGAGCCCCCGCCTACGGGCGGGGGGCCAGAGGCGAGGACATTTCTGACAGGATAACAAGACTCACGGGATTGCATAAGCGTGTCGAGAACTTCGTGGGAGGCTCGGTGCTGCTTTTTGGCCTGGGCCCGTCGAGTCACCTGGGAGAGTCGCTTGTGAGGCAGGCGGCGGGCGGCAATCACTTCCCTTTGCCGATCATCTCGTCTATTTTCCGGAGGAATTCCCTGAATTGCTGGTTTTCCGGTCGGAGCTTGATGGCGGTGAGGACATCTTTTCGCGCCTCTTTCAACTTGCTCATGCCGATGTGTGCTCTCGCTCGGTGGATGTAGTTGTTCACGTCGCCGGGGTCGAGCCGTATTGCCTCCGAGAAGTCAATTGCCATTCGCGGATAATCTTTTTTCTTTTCGTGGGTAAGCCCTCTCGTGACGTACGCGCAGACGAGGAACGGCGCTGTTCCCAGCGCGTCGGTGCAATCGTCAATCGCCTCCTTGATTTTCCCGCGGGCGAGGTGAATTTCGGCTCGTCCCTGAAAAGCTTCAGCGTGCCAGGGATAAAGCTCAATCGCCTTTGAATAAGATGCGAGAGCCTCGTCGAGCTTCCCGATTTTCGCCTGGCAGCGCCCTAACAGTTCAAAAGCCTCGAAGCTCTGTGGGTCAAGCTGCGTGACCTTGACAAAGTCGTCCGCTCCCCCGGCACAATCACCGATCCGTCGTCGGCATTTTCCGCGCCCCATGTAAGCTTCCACGGGAGGAGAAGGCAGCGAAATCGCCTGGGTGTAATCGGCAATCGCGAGTTGATACTTGGTGAGTAACTCATAGACCTCAGCACGCCCGAGGAAGGCGGCGTGATTCTTCGGGTCAAGCTCTACTGCTTTCGTGTAATCGGCAAGAGCCTCCTTGAAGAGCCTCACTCTTTTTTCCAGGGATGCCCGACGGTAAAATGCGGAGGCGCAGCGGCTGTCTATTTCGATGGCGTGCGAATAGTCGCGGAACGCGTCCCCGATGCGTCTCATGCTTTCGTAGATGGCGCCGCGGGAGACAAACGCTCCGGCGTCCCCGGGATTCTGCGCGATAAGCTTTTCAACCCGGTCGAGCTTCTCGTCGTCGCTCAGGGTGGAATTCTCAATGCCCGCAACGGGTTCCGCCGCCCGTCCTCCCGCGGTTACAACGGCGACGAACATCAGGGCCGCAGTTGCGAGAAGCCGCTTCGTTTCCATCATTGCCTTCCTGCCTTCAACCGCACGAACATGTCGAGCGCTACGAGCGTGGAGACCTTGTGGTTGATTTTCAGGTCACTTCTTCCTGGCGAAGCCTTTCTTTCAGCTCTTCTAAAATGCTCTCCGTAGCCGTCGCACCGACGCGGGTGCATCCGAGCTCGCGCACCCGGAAAAGCCGGTCGAGCGTGCGAACGCCCCCGGCCGCTTTGACCTGCACCGAAGGCGGACAGTGCTTCCGCATAAGCTGAATGTCCTCGTCGGTGGCGCCGCCGGTGCCAAATCCAGTGGAGGTCTTGACAAAGGCGACGCCGAGCTCGGAGCATATCTCGCAGAGCTTAATCTTGTGATGGTCTTCGAGATAGCAGTTCTCGAAGATGACTTTCAAAATTGCGGCGTGCTCGATTGCCACATCAAGCACTCCTCTAATATCCTGCGTCACGTACTCCCAATCCTCGCTGAGCACCTTCCCGATGTTGACGACCATGTCCAGCTCCACTGCTCCATTCCCACATGCGTCGAGAGCTTCTTGCCTCTTCGCTTCGCTCGTGTGCCCGCCGTGGGGAAAGCCGATCGTCGTCCCGACGCGAACTCCGGTTCCCTCCAGCAGCTCCTTCGCTTTCCTCACAAATGACGGCTTGACGCAGACGGTCGCGACCTTGTACCGGCGAGCTAAGAGACATCCTTCCTCCATTTGCTCGTCGCTGAGAGTCGGATGAAGGAGAGAGTGGTCAATCATCCCTGCGATTTCTTCGTAGTGCACTTCTCTCATAAGATTTACCTGCTCGGTGTCTCTCGCTCCCGCGCGCTCAATAACCAGACCGCGGCGCGAGTTTCAGAGTCAGCGAAAGTCTCCATCAGTCCACGACAAATGTCAAGAAACGCGTTGTTGCCGATGTAGCCGCGTAGTTACCGGAGGAACCCACCGCAGGCAACGCAGAGGACGCGGAGGTGACTTAGTCGTCGCTTTGGGTTTTTGCGAGAGATGTGCACAGGGGGTAGCGGCCCTGCCACCACGTTTGTTCTCACGCCAAGACGCCAGGGGGAGTTTGGTGGGTAGCGCTCGAGGTGCTCCGAGAATAAGAAAGCCCGGTTTTCCGGCTTCAGTACGAGCGCAGCTCTTTACCGGAGAACCGGGCTTTCCGTGATTCGCGCTGAGAACGTCTGCCCTGCTTCAGGAAGCCTCCTGACCGCAACAGTCAACTTTCATTCTGCTTCCGTCTGCTCCTCTTCTCAGCGGCGTGTACCCACCTCTATATTTCTGCGGTGATTGCGACGACGAAGGGTGCACAAGCCGTCCCGGAAGTCCTGCAATCAATTTCCTTGACGACCTTGTCCGGGGAGGGGTTCTCCCACGTCAGGGAATAGAGGCGGAGGTTCGACTGCTGGTTTCTCCCGGTCCAGGCGACCTTTCCCTCGGACACTTCGGACGCGCCGAATGCCCACCAGTCTCTCACGTGGACGCCGTACTTTATGGGGAGTTCAGCCGTCGAGCCATCCTCGTAACGGATGACGTAGGTGCCGATCTGCGTGCCGTCAGCGACACCGCTGCCCCATCCGGTCGCATGGAGAATCTCGAGCTTCTTGGCCTTCAGCCCGATCTTTATCCCTTTGACCTCCTCGGGGGCATCCTGCAAATTCGTGCCCGAAAGCTGCACGATGCCATTGGCAATCCTGTAGTCGCCGTCGCCGATGTGATATTTGCCGGGCTGGAACGGAATGTCATTTCCCTCGGAGCTGCCGTGAGGGTTTATCAAGGGCTTTGTCACGAACGGGTCGAGGTCAATGAGAGATTTTCCTTGTTCATTCGCGGGTCCAAGCGCCTCCGCCACTTCTGCCGGCGTAGGAACTGCCGCGGCTTCCTTCGCAGGTTCCTCCCGAGGAGCCTCGATCCGGTGAAGAAACATCATGGCGGCCTTCGCTATGACGGCGGCGCCGTTGTTGAGGACCTGCATCAGGGAACGCGTCCCCCATCGGCTTTGGACGGCGATCCCGCCGGGCGTTCTGTAGGCGACTTCCGCGGCGGGTTCAAGATTCTCGACGGCTTTCTTCGCAAATTCCATAGCCCTGGCAATCATCGGCTGAGCCTCTGCCGGAGCCCTGGAGCTGGCAAGGCCCAAGCCTACAACAATCAATCGTCCGAGCTCCTGAGTCTCGATGTACTCGAGGCTGATGTTGCTCGCTGTGGGCAAGCCTTCCATTGCCGCACGGAACGAGGGCTTGGAGGCGATGCCCTGTCCGCTTGCCTTCGCGGCAAGGGCTTGCTGAAGGGCAGTGGTCGAAAGGCCAACGACGATCATGTCACCATCCGCCACGATCGCGGGGGTGATTGGAATTGCGATTTTCGGGGTGAGCTGGAGGACCTTTCTGCCGTCAACATCCACCTCCGAGATGGTGATAGGGGACTGTTCCCTGCCGAAAAGGGTTTTCAGGGTCTCGACGAGGTACGCGGGGTCTCTTGCCTCAAGGCAAAGAACGATATTGGGAATGGCAAGGGTCTCGGGAATCTTCACCCCTATGGTTACTTCGCCGCCGAGGGAGGCGAGGACCTTGTTCAGGTCAACGTTAGCTTTTTCTTTTATGCCGGCGAAGACGTCATCGAAGTTCACATCGGCGCCGAGCTTCTGGACCAAGCGCTGGACCTTCTTCAAAAACTCATCCGGCGGGCCGAGGGAGAACCTCGTCACGTAGGAAAAATCTTGCGGGATGTACGCGAGGCCCTTGGGGGCAGTGTTCGGAATGCTCAGGAGACTGGCAACGCCCTCAGCGCTTTCCGTGAACTGGAGGGCGAGGTTGAAGCCGACTTTGCTCTCGTCCGCGGCGAGGCTGAGCCCTGCGGCATGGATATCCTTCAGCCCGAGGAGCTCCAGGATTTTTCTCTGCTTCGCCTCTTCCGGGAGCCTTGCCAGAATCTTCTCCCGGATAGCGTCCACGTTAACGTACGCCGAGGCGATTGCGTTCGTGGCGGTGATGGCACTGATTTCCTTGAACTGGGCGGTCTGGGCAAGCTTCCCAGAAGGATCCCCCGAAAGGGCCTGTTCAAGGAGTCCCTCGCCGAGGGCCAGGTACAATACGTTGTCCCTCACGGCGCAGCCGATGGTGACATCGGGCTTCCGCGGGACAGAGAACTCGAGACCGTGTTCGGTCTTGTTCAACTTGATTTCGGGGACGACCGCGGCGAGCTTGGAAAGGGCAGAGAGAAAGGGAGTGATCGCCTCGGATAGCTCGCCCACAAGGAGTGCCGATGGCATCTCTCTCTGTGGGTCAACCGAGACGATGCCGAGAGAGGCGCTCCTCGGCAGAACCGGTTTTATCTCGTTGAAGGCCTCGAGGATAGCCCTTGCCTTGACCTTCATGGCTTCCGGGAGCTCGCTTTCTTCCTCGAGACTCTGCACGGCCGAGCCGCCGAGTTCGCTGATGACGTAGTAGAAGACCCCCATGTCGGGGATCTCGACATAGCCGAGGCTGTCTGCCGGAAGAAGCTCCGCCATTGCAGGGGCTTTGGCTGCCGCGACGAGTGGGATACTCAGCGTCAATACGGCTGCCACCGCCAATGCTGTCAGCTTGTTCTTCATTCGTTCTCCTTTCTTTTTCTGGTTATTCTGTGAAACCCCACGATTTGATTATATCAAAGAGGCCGGAATATGTTCCGCTACTTTCGCTCCCGAGGCCGGCCTCGAGGGCGATTTCGGTGCAGGCGAGAGATTGCATAAGGTACTCTCACATGCTCTTATATGCGCCTTGGACGCTGAAGCTTCATTTTTTGTTTTTTTCTGCGGGAGAGAAATGAAAAAATTGTACGACACGATTTAGGAAACGCAAACCCGGCGCGGCTGGCCCGGAGGGTGAGTTCGCATGTAGCTGGAGCGTGGGTGAGAAGCAGGTCCTGAGGAAGGTTGGCTTTCAGGTCTTCGTTTCGGCATCGGATTATGGACGATAGAGGTTATTTGGAAGAACTTCGGAAGTGCGAACTGTGCGAGTGGCGATGTGAAGTCAACCGGCTTGCCGGAGAGAGAGGCGTCTGCCGGATGACATTACCGGAAGTCGCTTCGGCACACCTTCATCCCGCCCCGCCGGAAAGCTACACGGTCTTTCTTGCGGGGTGCAATTTCAAGTGTCTCAACTGCCAGAACTGGACAATCTCCACTTATCCGGACCAGCAAGCGGAAATGAGGGGCTTTCTTGAGCCGGAAAAGCTCGCCGCCGAATGCATCGGCGCGCTTCGGTCTCCGGGCGGTCGAGCAATGCGGGCGGACCGGATTTTCTTTTCGGGGGGCGAGCCAACTATTCACCTGCCGTATATTGAGGAGGTCGTGGCACGTGCCAGGAGAATTGACCCGAAGGTCAAGGTGAACTTCGACACGAACGGCTTTTTGACGAGGCGGAGTCTGGAGAGAGTTCTGGGGTTTGCGACTTCGATAACCTACGACCTGAAGGCGTATCACGACGATGTTTTTCGTGCAATAACCGGTGCCCCTGCCAAGCCGGTCCTCAGAAACGCGGAAATCATCGGCAAATCAGCAAAAGAGAAGCTGTGGGAATACCGGATCCTTGTGATTCCGGGGATCAACGAGGAGGAGGTGCAGCCGCTTTGCGAGCTCATTGCGGGGATGGACCGGACGCTGCCGGTCAGCTTTCTGTGTTTCCGGCCGAACTTCGTCCTCGAAAATCACCCGGGAGCGACCGGCGAGCTTATGAAAAGGTGCGTGGAGATTGCCTCGGATTGCGGACTGGAGAAGGTGCACTGGGCGGGGCTGACCGGGCTGCCGGGTAGAAGGCGTCCGACCAGCAAGGAGACACGGGACTTCTACGAGAGGGAAGAAGCGTGCCTCGCGGCAAGTTATGCCCTGGCGGCTGGGTGTGAAACGCACCCGCGAGACTGCGGCGCATGTGCACGAAACCAGCAATGCCCGCTGAAAAGCTATGGGCCGCGGATTGTGACTTGACTGGATGGATTGACAGGTCACGGCATGTGCTGCAAAGCGAGCGATTCTCTCCGACGGCATAAACAGCGTGTTCGTGGGCCTCGACGAGCGGCAGCCTGCCTGAGGGACGAGGAATGGTCGTTCCACTTCTCGTTGCCCGTTGAGTCCCGATGCCGCAGCGGCTTGAGGCGTTATTTTCAGCGAGGTCTTGTGTGAATCGCCCGGCTGCGGCCAGAGTGCACGAATTTCCAGCAAACGGAAATCGGGGACCAAGGAATTCTCGCCGAGAGTTTCTCTTCGGGACGCCTTGACAGGGGGGTTGCGAAATGGATAAGATGGGGTTTTGGAAAAGCACGCGGGTCTAAGCCCGCGGTGTTCCCGATGATAACAACAACTTGCTAAGGGAAATTATCGTTGGTCAAAAGGACGTATCAACCCTCGAACATCTGCAGACATCGCACCCACGGGTTCAGAAAGAAGATGAGGACTCGGGGGGGACGCGACGTACTCAGACGCAGAAGGCGGGAAGGAAGAAAACGCCTCACCGTGTAGTCGTGCGAAAATTCGCTTTCTCTCGCGCCGAGAGGCTTCGTAGGACAGCTGACTTCGACCGCGCCTATACCGAGGGGAAAAAGGTTGCGAGCTCGTCGCTGGTTCTTTTTTTCTGCCCCTCGCGTCAGGAGGCTACAAGGTTAGGGGTCAGCGTCAGCAAAAAAATCGGCAAGGCGGTCGTGCGAAACCGTGTCAAAAGGCTGCTGAGAGAGTCGTTCCGCCTCAACAAGCACGCGTTGAAAAAGGGCTATGACATCCTCCTGGTCGCCAGGATGGGAATTCAGGGGATGAGGTTTCGGCAGGTGGAAGCCCTTATTCTCGAGCTTTTCCGCCGAGGAGGACTGATTTGTCCGGAAGCGGAGAAACCTCCGGAAGAAGGTAGCCCTTGCAGCAAGGCGTGAGCCGAGCGAACTCCGGCGAGGATTAGGCCCGGATGGTTGGAGGCAGCGCGGCTTGTCTTGTTGAGTCTCTCGCGCGAGTGCGGTTTGTAAACGGTCGAAGGGAGACCGTGTCCAAATGGCCGTTTTTTTGTGCCAGCTTGAGGGAACGATGAAAAGCATGCTCATGCTGTTAATAAGAGGGTATCAATACGTGCTCTCGCCGTTTCTCGGGCGCGCATGCCGGTTCGTTCCCTCATGCTCGGAGTACATGATTGAGTGCCTTCAGAAGAAAAGCCTGCTGCCGGGGCTGCTGAAAGGACTCTGGCGAATTCTTCGGTGCAACCCGTTTTCCGCCGGAGGCTATGACCCGGTCGAATAGGAAAACAACATGGTCAAACGATACATCCTTTTCATTGCTCTGAGCTTTCTGGCTTTCTGGCTCTACGCTGTTTTGTTTCCACCGTCCCCGCGGGTCAAACCCAAGGCCCCGGAGACCGCGACAGAGAAAGCCGAGCCGCCTGCCGGTGAGCCGGAGAAAGCACCGCCCGAGCAACCTACCAAAGAGGAGCAGGCCACTTCTGCCCCAGCTTTTCAGAAGCCTAAAGTCACCGAGGAGGAGCTCAACGCTGAAGAGAAAGCGGTCCTCGAGAACAGCTTTTGCCGGATTTCGTTCACGAAGTACGGTGCCGCGATAAGCGAAATCCTTCTCCATACTACCGAGACGAACAAGGAGGTAGTCATTCAGGGAAAGGACCCTGTCAGGATTCCTTCCAGTCCGCCGAACCCAGCGGTGGAAGACCTCGCAGAGCGAGTGAGCGAGAGCTTGAGGTTGAATCCCCTGGTGATCACATCCCGGAACGGGGAAGGTCTTGACCTGTCTGCGCATCCATTCGAGCTGAAGGAGAAGACCGAGACAAAACTCGTTTACGAGCTGAGCCTGGATTCCAGGCTCAAAGTCACCAAATCATTCGAGCTTGCGAAGGACGACTATTTGGTTACTCTGGACGTCTCCTTCCAGAATCTGTCCGAACAGGCAATTCCCATTGACACCCACCAAGTGAAAGTCGGCACCGTTCTTCCTCTCGACCCGAAAACCGGGTACAGGGAGATCACCTTCGCCGCCCTCGGTGCGGGAAGAGTGCAGGGCCTTTCCGCGAAGCCTGCCAAAACAGTGAGCAAGCTGTTTTCGTTTCTCCGCTGGGCCTCGGCGGGGAACAAGTATTTCGCCCTCATCCTTTCGCCCCAAGAAAAAGACAAGAAAATCGGAAACGCGACCATCCGCGTGGACAAGGTCATCCCGGAAGTCGCCAGAACCGTCAAGCCATCCCCGCAGGGAAAGAACAAATCGTCGGACAGGAACGAGGAGTACTTCTATTCCCTGGGAATCGGCGTGCAGAAGTTTGACCTCAGACCGGGCGAGAAAATCGTTCATCGGTACTGTTTCTACGCGGGCCCGAAAGAGTACGACCGTCTCAGGCGGCTGAGCCGAACACTCCCAAAAGACCCCGAATTCGATAAGGTCATGCACCTCGGCTGGTTCGGGTTCATCGGAGTGCCCCTCCTGAAAATCCTGAAAATCTCTTACAAGGTCATCCCCAACTACGGCCTGGCAATCATTTTCCTGACAATTCTCGTGAAGGTAATTCTCTATCCGCTCGACCAGAAAAGCTACAGGTCCATGAAGGAGATGCAGAAAATCCAGCCTTTGATTGCCGAGCTGCGAAAGAAGTACAAGGACGATCCACGCCGCGCACAAGTGGAGCAGATGAAATTATTCAAGGAGCACAAGGTCAACCCGCTTGGAGGGTGTCTGCCGCTACTACTCCAGATGCCGGTCCTGTTTGCCATGTTCCAGATGATTCGCACGGCAGTTGAGCTGCGAAAGGCGCCATTCCTCCTGTGGATCAAGGACCTCTCGGAAGCCGACGGCGTCCTCGACTTTGGAGTTGAAATCCCCCTTATCGGACATTCCTTGAACATCCTGCCTTTGGTCCTGATTTTCGCGTTTGTGCTTCAGAACAAAGTCTCAAAAGTCGGCACGGCCGCGGCCGCTCAGGACCCTCAGCAAAAAATGATGGGGCACTTCATGACGGTGTTTTTTGGAATTCTTTTCTACAACATGCCTTCCGGCTTGAATCTTTACTTTGCGGTCAGCACAATTCTCAGGGCGGTACAGCAATACTTCGTTCAGAAAAGAGGTTGATATGGCAGACACAGTGGCCTTGCCGGAAGAAAAGGGCGCTGAGGAGACGCTCGCCGAGGAGCTTTTGCGGCGCCTCCTCGCCGGGATGGGAGTTTCCGCTCAGATTGAGATACGCCGGAGAGAGGGAAACGTCGTCCTGTGCATCGAGGGGTGCAACGAAGCAGGGAGGGTTATCGGAAAAGACGGGAACGTCCTCTATCAGCTTCAGTTTCTTGTCAACCTCATGCTCATGAAAAAACTCAAAACGCGCCAGACCGTCCTCGTTGACGTTGAAGGATACCGCGATAGGCGTCGAACAAGGCTCGTCGCCCGCGCGCAAGAGGCCGCTAACAAAGTCAAGCAAAGGGGAAAGCCCATCCTCCTCGAGCCGATGCACCCCGCGGACAGGAGGATAATTCACCTCGCCCTGAAAGACGATTCGCTCATCGAGACATCAAGCGTCAACGAGGACAGGGAAACTGGAATGAAATCCGTGAAGATTTCCCTCCACGAGGAAAAGCCCCCCGAGTCGCCCGCCCCGGACGCCGAACAGGAACCTGCTCCCTGAGCCGAGCGGTTGCCAGTCAAGCTTCCTCACCTGGGACTTCCGGAAGGGGACACTTTCTCGACGAGTTTCATGCCACACTTGGGGCAGTTGCCGGGCTTGTCCTGACGGACCTCCGGATGCATGGGGCAAGTCCAGTAGCTCTCCGCCGGCACTTCTTTCTTCGTCAACTTCATCCCGCACAGGGGGCATTTGCCGTCGGCAGGCTCTTTCCCAGGTTCAAACTGAGGATGCCCGGGCATGCCGCAAGTGAGGACAACGACAGTCCTGGCTGCCTGCGGCTGGGCCTCTGGGGTTTGGGGCTTCTTCTCCGGCCCTGGCGCCGCGCCCGAAGGTTCTTGACCCTTCTCCTTGCGCTCGCACCCGGGCAGCGCTGCGAGGGCACCCGCGACGAGCAAAACCATCAGCCACAACATTCTGTTCCGCATGATTCACCTCCCGAAAAACTCAGTCGCTGGGACGCCAGCTTGCCGATTCAACCCCGCCAATCTGGGCTTCGGATGCCTCAACCGGTATCGCTCACCTGCCGGAGCGCAGCTTCCCTTCTGCGTCGAAGCCAATCGCTCACCCGAAGCTCAAGCGGGTACAGGAAAGAAAATATGACCGGGGCGACGATGAGGTTGGTGATAGTGCACGTAACCATCCCGCCGAAGCTTGGAATCGCAAGCGGCTTCATCAACTCCGCTCCGGTCGTCGTGGAAACTTCGTAGAGCATGATGGGCAAGAGAGCCAGGATTGTGGTCGCCGTAGTCATCACTATGGGGCGTACGCGGAGCAGTCCCGCCTTGACGATGTTGTCGTCAATCCTTCCGCCTTTCTGACACAGCTCCATGGCAAACGAGATGAGGACGATGGAATCCTGCACCGCCACCCCGAAGAGGGCGACGTACCCAACCCACACCGACGTCGAGTACTTCGTCACCGCCCCGCCCCCTAACCCCGGAGGAATGTACTGCATCAGCCACTGGAGCCAAATTCCGCCCACAAACGCGAAAGGCAGCGCCGTCGCCACAGAGAAAATCGCCGCCAGAGACCTGAACTTGACGTACAGCAAAAGGAAAATGACGAACAGACAGAACGGTACCACGACGATGAGGCGCTTCCGGGCCTCCATCTCCGCTTCGTACTGACCGCTGATGGTGTAAAAGTAGCCCTGCGGAAGATGAGGCTTGATTTTCTCGGCGAGCTTTTTCTCGACGGAGTTGGCGAAATCCACTAAGCCTACTTTCTCGACGTCCACGTCGCAGAAGACGCGCGAGAAAAGAATCGTGTTTTCGGACCCAATCATCGCCGGACCGGGGTGACGGACGATGCGGACGACCTGTTCTAAAGGAATCTGCTGGCCTTTCGGCGTGGAGACGAGGATTCTCTTCAGCGCCTCGACGTTGTCCCTGAGTTCTCGCATGTATCGGACGCGGATGGGGTATCTTTCGCGTCCCTCGACGGTGGTGGTGAGGTTCATTCCACCGGCAGCGGTCGTGAGGACCATCTGGATGTCCCCGACACGGATGCCATAGCGAGCGGCGGCTTCCCGGTCAATCTCGAAGTCGAGATAGGGCTTGTTCCCGATGCGCTCGGCATACGGGTTCCGCGTGCCGGGGACCTCGAGAAGAACTCTCTCGATCTCGATGGCGATTTCCTGGATTTTGTCGAAGTCCTTGCCGTAAACCTTGATTCCGACGGGGGTCTGGATGCCGGTGGCGAGCATGTCAATTCGGTTGCGAATCGGCTGGGTCATGATGGGGCTGACGCCGGGCATTCGCGTCGCTGCGATGAGGTCTGTGACCAGTTCGTCGCGCGTCTTTGGCCGGAAGTATTTGCCGTGGGAAAAAGACTCGGCGATTTCGCAGGCAAGGCGATGGAGCTTAACTTCCTCTTCGGGCGCGAGGGACGAGGCGGAATCCTTCGCCTGGCTTTTCAGGATTTCGTCGAAGACCAGACGGACGAACCATGTGCGGTAGATTTTCTCTGTTTGCTCTGGAGAAGCGGACCGCTGGTGATAAGCCACCGCAAGCTCGTCCATTCGGCTGGCGACGCTATGGGCGATGCTCTCCGCGCCATCGGGTTTGAGTCCGCCCTTGCTGATGAACTTCTCCTCCGCAAGGCGTTCTGCGGCGGTCTGGACGAAGTCCGCTGCGCTTTCGATTCTGACGGCTCTTCGGGGCCAATCCTTCGGGTCCTCGATCGTGATAATTGTCTCAATCATGGAGACCGGGGCGGGGTCGGTTGCGGTTTCCGCGCGGCCGAGCTTTCCTGTGGCGGAGTCCACCTCGGGGAACTGCGACATGGTGAGGTTTTGCTTTGCCAGGACATCCTTCACCGTCGTCAAGGATGCGCTCGGAAGGAGGACTGGCATGAACAACAGGTCTCTTTCATTGAGTGGCGGCATGAATTCCTGACCAATCTTCCTTTTGAACGGCGTCAGGGGAAAGCTCGCAAGGAGGATGAGGGCGGCGATGACCAGGACGGAGATTTTGGTCATTCGGTTCTTCATGGCGAGCTTGATGACGGGACGGTAGAGGCCGCGCGTTATTCCCGTGACGACGGAACCGAGTGTGCCGAAGGAGATGGCTCTCACCCACTTCGGCAAACGGGATTTTCGGCGGAGTCTCGTCGGGTCGCGGAGGAAAAGAGCGCACAAGACGGGGACAAGGGTCACGGTGCAGAGCGTGGCGCCGAGCATGGCGAAGGTTTTTGTCCAGGCGAGCGGGGTGAACATCTTGCCGGATTGCCCCTTGAGAACGAAGACCGGAATGAACGCGACGATGATGATGAGAAACGAGAAGAAAATGGGCGGGCCGACTTCCTTGGTGGCCTCAAGAACGACCTGCCGTTTGGTTTTTCCCTCGTGCGGCTCGGAGAGGAGACGGATGACGTTCTCTGTGAGGCTGATGCCAGCGTCGGAGATGTCTCCGATGGCAATGGCGATGCCCGAAAGCGACATGATATTGGCGGGTATGCCAAGCAACCTCATCCCGAGGTAGGAAGCGAGAACGCCGAGAGGAAGAACGGTGGCAATGAGGAGGCTGGGAAGGAGAAACCCAAGAAAGAGTAGCCCGACGGCGGCCGCGAGGATAAGCTCCATGACGAGTGTCTCGTTGAGGGTTGCCTGGGCTCGCCTGATCAACAGCGTGCGATCGTAGAAGGGCACAATGCGGACCCCCGGAGGCAACCCCGCCTCCACGTCTAGGATTTTCTTCTTGACGCTGGCTATGACCTGGAGGGGGTCGCCAGCATATCGCATAAGGACAATCCCGCCGACGGCAGGAACTCCGTTCTTGTCGAGAGCTCCTTCACGGAAATCCGGTCCAACGGCGACTTCGGCGACGTCCTTGACGTAGATGGGGACGCCTTCGTGGGATTCCACTACGATGTTCTCGATGTCATCCAGTTTCTTGACGAAGCCGACGCCGCGGAGAAGAATTTCCATTCCCCCTTCCTCGATGACTTTCGCACCGACGTCGAGGTTGGAATTCTTCACGGCATCGAAGACATGCTCGAGGGACACACCGAGGGCAACGAGCTTGTTGGGGTCAACGTCAATCTGGTACTGATAGACGTAGCCGCCGACAGGGGCGACCTCGCTGACGCCATCGGCTGCCTGAAGGTAATAACGGATGTACCAGTCCTGGAGGGTTCGGAGTTGATACAGGTCGAGTTTCGAGTGGGAAAGCTCGGTTCCGTCGTCGGGGCACTTCCCGGGAGAGGCATACCGCTTCGTCGGGTGCCGGGGGCAATAGTAGCCGTTTTCGACCGTGTACCAGAAGACCTGGCCGAGGCCGGTGGCATTGGGGCCGAGGTACGGGACGACGCCTTCAGGGAGGTCCTTTCTCGCCAGGTCGAGTCTTTCGAGGACGCGGGTGCGAGCCCAGTAGAAATCAACGTTGTCCTTGAAGATGATGTTGACGTAGCCGAAGCTGAACATGGAGTTGGAGCGGATGTCCTTGATCCC
>CAYZXL010000033.1:0-47965 GCA_964482435.1 uncultured Verrucomicrobiota bacterium | reverse complement strand
GAAGGAGTCGAGGACCCAAATGGCCCCTCCGTGGCCTTGCGCTGCTCATGCCGCAGCTGCCCCTTCAACCGCCGGTCCTCCTCACGCAGTTGATCAATTATCCGCTGCTTCTCAAGGCATCCTTTGCAGTACACCACCCTCGCTTCTCTCTTCACTCCCCACGCTCCAGAGTCTCGTAGTGATACCGCAAAAGCCGAAAGTTGATCTCCGAAAGCCGGTAGACCGTCTCGATCAACTTCTTGTAGTTTGCGATCCACTCTGAGGCGAACTTCAACTTCACCTCGTTGAGGAAGATCGTCTGGGTCCTGTCCTCATACCGGTGCGACAGATAATGGTACGGACCATGTGGAATCGGGTTTTTGGGGTCCTTGCACCGACACTTCGGACGACCACACCTATTGCCGTGCTTGCGGATCGTCCCCCGCAAAACAGGCGGCCAACTCCCGAGCCTTTTCAGCAGCTCCTCGCGTTCCTTCACCAACTCAGCATAGGACGGTTTGCCCTTCATACGAAGCACTATATCATGCTTCGGAAGAAAGTCAAGAAAAAAAATCAAGAAATCGCAAAAAATCTTATTCCCCACCCGAGACTGTCAACATGAAAGCGGGCTGTGGTTCCAATGGCGATGTGTGGTAAAAGTATCCCTCGCCGACGTGAGGGAGGGTAACCAAACCCAGGGGGCGCGTGATGCGCCCCAAAACCAAAGAAAGGACAGCCCAATGAAAATGTACATGGGACTCGACGTTCATTGCAAGCAAACAGTTTACGTTGCGCAGGATGAGGAAGGGAAGGTGGTGGGTGAAGGGAGAGTGCCTACCACGCTGGATGGCGTGTGTGAGATGCTGGATTCCGTGAATGCCCCGGAAGGGACGGAGATCGGACTGGAGACGGGGACTCAGGCAACCTGGGTTTCTCGTCTCCTGTCTGGTCTCGGTATGCACCCTTTGGTCATTGACGCTCGGGAGGTCAGACAGAAGGCTCGGCGCATCGGGCAGAAGTGTGACCGCCGGGACGCCTTCGACATCTGCGAGGGTGTGCGTCGTGGGATTTACAGCTCGATAGTGTACGTGCCGACACCGGAGGTGCTGCGTCTGCGGCGAATCCTTTCTCGGCGGCGTCACTTTGTGAGGCTGTGCACCGGTCAGATAAGCGCAGCGAAGTCTTTGTTGCGGTCGGTGGGTTTGCAGGGGGAGGCGTCGAGTTTGACGACGGTTGGAGCGTGGGAGAAGCTGCTTGGACGAGGGGGGGTGGAGTCGCTGCGAGAGCTGCTGGCGATGCACGCCGAGGTGTGGCAGGTGGCTCACGAAAACGCGGGCAAGTTGGACAAGGAGCTCTCGGAGGCGCTGAAGCCGTTTGAGGAGACGGTTCGGCGATTGCAGACGGCGCCCGGGGTGGGGATTATCACGGCGGCAACCTTCGCGGCGGTCCTGGCAACGCCCGACAGGTTTCCCGAGAGTGGGCGAGCGGCAAGCTACATTGGGCTTGTGCCCTCGACGTGGGACACCGGTGACAGGATCAGGCACGGGCACATCACAAAGCGAGGTTCGTCCGAGTTGCGGGCGATGCTTTGCGAGTGCGCCCAGCATGCGGCACGAAAGTCGCACCCCCTGAACCCGTATTTCGCCAGGATATGCGCCACCTTCGGGTACAAGAGGGCTGTGGTGGCCATCGCGCTGCGGCTGGCTCGAATTCTCTTCGCAATGTGGCGAAAGGGAGAGGAGTTTGACGTAAAAAAGCTCAACGTCGTGGCACAACGGCGTACTGTAACCAAAAGCTACCAGTGGCGAATCAGGAGACCGGAAGAACAACCCGTTGTAGCCTGAGGAGATAACAACAGAAGGCTTCCAGAACTCCCCATATTTTGGCGGCGACCTCGGTAACCCCTCTACCCTCGAGGTTTTAAGACTGTGTGAGGCGCCGCCACCAGAACCATGACCTGGGGCGAAAGACCCTGAATAGATGAGTGGAGGGAACTGGAACAGATACAACCAACACCCCCAAGCAGACACCGCTCAGACGTGGGGCACAGCAAAATCATGACCTGAAAAAGCGAAAAAATTCCCTTGACGCCCGCTTTCATAGATGAGGCATTAGAAAAAATCCAAGAAAGTTCTTGACAGCCGACGGCCCCCGGCGCAGTATGCAGGCTCAGACGTTGGGGTATTCGTACTATACCTGTGTTTTTCAAATTACACATTGCCTTGCGGCCTTATTCGGTCTGGGCGGTTCCATGAGGGGGCCATCTCAAGCAAGCGGAATCTTCGATCCGAGGAATTCCTGCCACTCCAGTTTTTCCGGCCCTTCCGGTTCAAGGTTCCTGACTAACCGGAAGCTCTATCCAGACCACCTCCCCACGCAAAAGTCACCATCCTCTCACTGCGACCGTGAGGACGGTTGCAATAGTTTTTCGCTGTTACGCGACTCCATTGCTGGGCATTTGTGTCGTGAGGGACGAACGTCCTTCGTGAGAGTACAATCAGGGCTCAGGAAATCGTCTCGCCGGAGGGGCGGCGACTGAAAGTTCGTGAGAGGGGAGTTCCTGGGGCTTAGAGACGAAAAATCCCGACAGAGTGCATTGCTCCCGGCTTTGATGGAGCGGAGGCCGATAACAGCCCCGACCCACGCTCTGTTTTCAGTTAGCCGTGGAAGTGAGAACTTTAGTCTTTTAGAGCAAAGGCGGGCGTAAGAAAGGAGAGTTGACAATGCCGATCACACCCACTTATCCGGGCGTCTACATTGAGGAGCTGCCAAGTCAGGTGCGGACCATCATGGGCGTCAGCACTTCGGTCACCGCGTTCGTCGGCTACCTGAAACGGGGGCCTATGGACAAGGCGGTGCAAATCTTCAACTTTGGCGACTTCGAGCGGGAGTTCGGCGGGCTGGACGCGGAAAGCGAGGTCAGCTATGCCGTCCAGCACTTCTTTTTAAACGGCGGCACTGAAGCCTGGGTTGTCCGGACGGCCGCGGACCACCCTGCAACGCCGCTGGTCACCCTAAAGGACGCCCCCGGCCCCGGCGGCGCCGATGTCCTGATCGTTGAGGCAGCCAACCCAGGCACCTGGGGCAACAACATCCGGCTGGACGTAGATTACAATACTACCGATCCGGCTAACCTGTTCAACCTGATCGTTACAGAGTACGTGATGGTTGATGGAGAGCCGCAGCCCGGCAACGTTGAGACCTTCCGTAACCTTAGCATGGACTCAACGTCCTCTGCCTATGCCGTTGATGTTGTCAATGATGGCTCCAAGCTTGTGCGTCTCAGCATCCCGGCCGTACCAGGTGCCAACCGCCCAGCTCAAACTGGAACAGTTGGGGGGCTAGACATCAGCGGCCTGAACCTGGCTACTCTCGTCACGGCTGATGTGGTGACCGTGACCGCAAACGGCACGCCCGGAAGCTTCAGCTTGGGTAGTGCAGTCTCGACGCTGGTCGGGCTGCGGAGCACCCTTCAATCTAAGTTGCGCAACATCCCAGGGTTGGAGCGGGCCACCGTCGAGCTGATTGGCGGCCGCCTGCGGGCACGTGCTGGCACGGAGGATCCCGATACGGTTATCACCTTCGCCGATGCCGTTGGTGGCACACTGGCAGCCAGTATTGGGCTGGGAGGCGGCAAGGCGGCGGAAAATGTGCAACAGTACTTGCTGGGCGTGGGAGCCTCTGCTGGCGCTCAGACCGGCGCGGTGGCCGGGACGGACGGGACACTACCGGGAGCCGATGAGCTTCGCGGCATTCGGGACAGCAAGACGGGGCTCTACGCCCTGGAAGACGTTGACATCTTCAACATCCTCTGCATCCCGCGCACAGCAGCCTTGCCGGATACAGAGGCTGGTGCGGTCATCTCCGAGGCGCTCGACTATTGCGAGGACCGCCGCGCCTTTATGATTGTGGACATCCCTGGGGAAATCAACGAGGTACAGGAGGTCAAGGACTGGTTGGATGAGAACGCCACCCTGCGCCACAAAAACGCTGCGCTCTATTTCCCCCGTGTGAAGGTTGCTGACCCCTTGAATGATTACCGCTTGCGTTCCGCGGGTGCAAGCGGCACCATTGCGGGCCTGTTTGCTCGTATTGACGGCGCTCGCGGAGTATGGAAGGCGCCCGCCGGCACCGAAGCCGTACTGCGGGGTGTGCAGGAGTTAGATTACAAGCTCACTGACCCAGAGAACGGCACTCTGAATCCCCTGGGCATCAACTGCCTGCGCAACTTCCTAGTCTACGGAAATGTCTGCTGGGGCGCTCGCACGCTGGAAGGGGCCGATCAGCAGGCTTCTCAATGGAAATATATCCCCGTCCGTCGCCTGGCCCTGTTCATCGAGGAAAGCCTGTACCGCGGGACAAAGTGGGTCGTCTTCGAGCCGAACGACGAGCCACTGTGGTCGCAAATCCGCCTGAACGTGGGCGCCTTCATGCACAACCTCTTCCGCCAGGGGGCCTTCCAGGGCAAAACGCCGCGGGATGCCTACTTCGTCAAGTGCGATAGCGAGAGTACCACTCAGAGCGACATTGACCGCGGCATCGTCAACATCCTGGTAGGTTTCGCCCCTCTCAAGCCGGCGGAGTTCGTAATCATCAAGATAAGTCAAATTGCCGGACAAGTTCAAACATAAGGAGGTCCGCTGATGGCACAATTCAGTGTGAACCCCACGCGTTTCGATCCCTACAAGAACTTCAAGTTCAGGGTCAAGTGGGACGGGCGCTACGTGGCGGGCGTGAGCAAGATAAGCGCTCTGAAACGCACCACCGAGTTGGTCGAGCACCGGGAAGGTGGAGACCCCAGCACGAGTCGCAAGTCCCCGGGCCGGACGAAGTATGAAGCGATCACCCTGGAGAGAGGTGTGACGCACGACACCGAGTTCGAAAAGTGGGCCAACAAGGTATGGAACTTCGGTGCCGGCCCCGGTGCGGAAGTCTCGCTCAAGGATTTCCGCAAGGACATCATCGTTGACGTCTTCAACGAAGCTGGCCAGAAGGTGCTGTCCTACAAGGTCTATCGCTGCTGGGTGTCAGAATACCAGGCCCTCCCCGAGCTGGACGCCAACGCCAACGCGGTCGCCATCCAGACTATGAAATTGGAGAACGAAGGCTGGGAACGCGACTACGAAGTCACCGAGCCAGAAGAGCCCACTTATACTGAACCCGAGTGAGCATGAGCGAGACAGTTACCATCACGCTGCCGGGAGGTCTCTGGGTGGAGGGTACGTGCCATCGAGAGACGACTCTGCGCCCGCTCACCGGGGCTGACGAGGCATCCTTGCTGGAGTCAGGGGAAGGGCTTTCGCCCGCGTATCGCACAACCATGCTCCTGGCCCGCTGCTTGACGAACCTGGGACCGTTGAGCCCACCCACGACGGAGTCCGTACGATCACTAACCGTGGGCGATCGCGAGGCCTTGCTCTTGCACCTGCGCCGCCTGACTCTGGGCGAGCGATTGCTGTGCGTGCTGAGCTGCCCGCATCCCGACTGCGGCGAGAAGATGGACCTGGAGCTAAAGGTCGGTGACCTGCTGCTCCCACCTTACCCTCATCCCCGGGAACGGTACGAGACGGAACTGAAAGATAATGGCACCAGCTATCGGGTCCGGTTCCGTCTCCCTTCGGGGGCCGACCAGGAGGCAGCAGCGGCTCTGGCCCGCACCGACGCTCCGGCAGCGGCCGACCTGCTGCTCCGCCGGTGCGTGGAGCGGGTGATCGCGGAAGGGGACAGCGAACGACCCATCGAGAGTTGGCCGCCCGCCCTGGCCGAGCAGCTCCCACCCGTCATGGCTGAGCTCGACCCCCAGGCCGAGTTGACGCTGAGCCTCACCTGCCCGGTCTGCGGCCACGCCTTCTCCGCCCTCTTCGACACGGCCGCTTACTTCTTCCAGGAGCTATCGAGTCGGATGGGCTGTCTCTACCGGGAGGTGCACCTGCTGGCCTTTTACTATCACTGGAGTGAGGCGGAAATCATGGGCATGACCGCCAGGAAAAGACAGCGCTACCTTGCCCTTCTACAAGAGACTCTTGCGGAGAACCAGCGCCAGTGAATAGCTATCTTATCAACATTGTGCAGCGAGCCGCCGGTCTTGCGGAGGATGTTGCCTTGCGGCCGCCTCTCGTACCGGGCATCACACCAGGCGCAAGCGAGGAGGAGCCAGCAAAGCCAGAACCGGAAGTGTCCCCGTTGGATGAACCCGCGCTCGAGACCCCGACACCGGCGACAATCGCACCGGCCTCGCCTCGACCAGCGGCCCCATCGGAGGCGTCTGCGCCCACACCGCCGTCAACGGAGACTCCACCTTCGCAGCCGCAAGCCCGAGCACCCTCCTCACCGCTCCCGGGCGGTACGAGGTCCGAGGAGGCTTCTCCTATAGAAGCCCAGCCGCGGCGTTCGCTCCCTCGTCGCGCCCGACCGCCGGCAAAAGCTTCGGAGACAACCCCTCCAACTAAACCTTCAACCCACGTACCCCACAATGCCTCACGGCGGAACGAGGTGGTCCCAGCTTCAGGCGCGCCGCAGTCATCGCCTGTCCATCTCAGCATGCCGCCGCCAAGGCCGTCGAGGCGTATTGCCCGAACGGAGCCAGCAAGCCATGTATCAGGCGAAGCCCTGAAACCGGGGATAAGTCGTGCGCCGGGCCCGCGACCGCGCTCTGAGCCTGCGGGCCGTCCGCAGGCAACTGGCGGTCTCCCCGGCAGACCGGAAAGACGCCCCCTCGAGGCGCCTCCGGCAGTTCGCCCAAGGCCGACGCGAAGAATGCCAGAAGCCCTTGAGGCGGAAACGCCCGCACAGGTCCGGCCTCCGACACCTCGCGAGGCCACGAAAGCCTGGCCGGTGATCGAACCGGCTGCCGAGCCTTCGGCCCCAGTATTGCCCCGAGCTTCTGTCAGTCCATCAGAACCCCGCTCGATTCAAGTGCGCATCAGGACAATCGAGGTGCAGGCTACGCCTCCGCCCCAACCTGTACCGCCCTCACCGCCCGCGTGCCAGGGCTTTGACGACTACGTGCTGTTACGCAACTACATAGACCGGGAACCGATTTGAGGTAGAGCGATGAGCGATTACAGAGCCATTTCAGCCATGAGCCGCAGCCTGCGGACCCTTCTTCGAGACCGGATGGACAACCCGGTGGATGTGACCATTGCCCCGCCGGATGCAAGCATCACCGGCATGACAGACGTGCGGCTGAACCTCTATGTTTATCAAGTCAGTGAGAACGGCTACCTCAAAAACCAGGACATCCCGGGCCGCACTCATCCAGGCGCTTTCGGTCATCCTCCCCTCTCCCTGGATCTCTATTACCTCCTGACCGCTTATGGAGGCTCTGAGACGGAGTCCGACTCCGACCTGCGGGCACAGGAGATCTTAGGCGACGCCATGCGAGTGCTGCACGATTTTCCTGTGGTCGCTGACGAGCTGCAGATCAGCAGACCCGCCGTCGGTACCGTCGGCGACCCGATCCTCGACGCCCGCCTGTTGGGCGAGTTCGAGCAGGTCAAGATCACTCAACAACCGGTCACCCTGGAGGACCTCTCCAAGCTCTGGACCGCCCTTCCGAAAGCCAATTTTCGCCGTTCCGTCGCCTACCATGTTTGTGTCGTGCAGATAGAAAGCCAGCGACCCCGGCGCTACCCGCGGCTCGTGGCAGAGCCGCCGCCCAGCGGCCCGAGGGTGTACGTTGGGCCGTTCCGCAGCCCGCAGATCAGCGAGCTTCGAGTCATTCGACAGGGCGATTTATCCAGAGAAGAAAGGCCCTTCCCTTACGCCCGGATAGGGGACACTCTGGTCATCCTCGGACGCAATTTCGCCAGCGGGGCCACACGGGTGACCCTGGGCTCCTTGAGTGTAACGGTCCCCAACCACAGCCTCAGCGACGACCGCATTGAGGTAACCATCCCCGACGACGCCATGTTGCAGCCGGGCCCGCAACCAGTGAAGGTCATTTTGGATATGATGATGGGTGAACCCCCCGAACCGCATGCGGGCTTTCACTCTAACACCGCCGTGTTCATGCTGGTGCCCCAGATCACGCAGCACGATACCGCCACTGTGCCAGGGACGCTGATTATCATGGGCACCCGGCTGTACCGGGAGGGCCTGGATTGCCTGACGCTGATGGGGGACCGGGTCGTCCGCTCGGACGACTACACCTTTAAGACCTATACAGAGATCAGGATCAGCATCGCCCGCTTCGCCAGCGGTGACTACCCTGTCCGCGTCCGCGTGAACGGTGCTGAAAGTATAAATTCCATAGTGTTAAACATTCCATGACCATGTGCGTGAAAGAAGCGCAATCACCTGTTCAGAGCTGGCTCGCAGCCAACGAGGCGTACCTAGAGGCCCACATGCGGCGCCTCCGGCTGCTCCTGCACCGCCGGGTGCTATGGCTCCGCCGCCAATGGCAGCACGACCCGCTTCAGAGCTATCGCGGCCTGGTGGTCAGCGACGGTCAGGCCGACCGGCTGCTTGCCGGTGAGAACCGCCATGCCGAAGCGAGTTTCTACCAAGAGGACCATGAAGCGGCACAGGTCAGCCGATCCATCGCCCAGATCGAACATGACTTAGCAGCACACACAAGAACTCTAACCCACGCAGGCAGCCCGCCGGCCATGGAGGTCTTGGCTGACCTCTTCAGACTGACCCCTTTCGAGCGGAACGTGCTGCTCCTGTGTCTGGCGACTGACTTGGACCTGAGCTTCGAGCAGCTCTACGCGTATGTCCAGGACGATGTCAACCGTAAACACGCCACGCCCCGCCTTGCCCTCACGCTCTTCGCTGGCGAGGTCGAAGACCCCCGGACTGCTTGGGAGGCATTCCTGCCCGAGGCGCCGCTGCGTCGCTTCCACCTTGTGACACTGGAAACCGGCACCATGCCCGCGGCGCTCGCCGCTCGCCCCCTTGGCATAGATGAGCGCATCTCCCACTACCTTCGCGGCGTGAACCGGCTCGACGAGCGAGTGGCCGAGCTGGTGCGGCCCATGCAGCCCACACTGCTGGCATCGTCCCACCGCGAGCTTGTGGTCTCCTTGGCCCGTTCCCTGGAGTCCGGGGAGAGGCAGCGTCCGTGGCCTGTCGTGAACCTGATCGGGGCGCCAGGCAGCGGCAGACGTTCCGTGGCCCGGGCGCTGTGCAACCGTCTGGGCTTACAACTCTACCGTCTCGATGCCGAGCGGCTCCCCGGCTCCGGTACCGAGCGGCAGTTGACGCTTCGACTGCTGGAGCGGGAGGCCCTCTTGTTGCAGCTCGCCTTCTACCTCGACGCGCCGGAGCCACATGACCCCGACAAAGCAGCGGCAGCATCCTTTGACGACACCATCGAGCGCCTGGGCATCTTCCTCGTTGTGGGCAGCCTCGAGCGCTGGCAGACCGGACGCGAGCTCCTTCCCGTCCGGGTGCCAAAACCCGACGTCAGCGCTCAGCGCTCCCTATGGCGCCAGGCCCTCGACGATGTAATGCCCTCCCTGGAAGGGCACATAGACTCCATCCTCCAGCAGTTCGACTTTGGCCCTAAGGCCATCGCCCAGGCGGTGGCCGCCGCAAAGGGCCGCGCAACAATGCGCTCGCCGGGCGACGGTGCCGGGCTGACTGCCGATGACCTGTGGCAGGCTTGCCGCGAGCAGGCAGGTGGAGACCTCGGCCACCTGGGGCAGCGCATAATCTCGTGCTATACCTGGCAGGACATTGTGCTGCCCAAGGATGTTTTCCGTCAGTTGCAGGAGATCGTCGCCCAGGTGGCAAACCGGCCGCAGGTGTACGAAAGGTGGGGCTTCGGCGCCCGTCTCAGTCGCGGCGGGGGCATCAGCGCCCTATTCGCCGGCCCCAGCGGTACCGGCAAGACCATGGCCACGGAGATCATGGCCAACCACCTGAAGCTGGACCTGTACCGCATAGACCTGGCCGGAGTGGTCAGCAAGTACATCGGAGAGACCGAGAAGAATCTCAGGAAGGTATTCGACGCTGCCGAGCAGAGCGGTGCAATTCTCTTCTTCGACGAGGCCGACGCTCTCTTCGGCAAGCGCACTGAGGTGAAGGACAGCCACGACCGCTACGCTAACATCGAAGTGAGCTATTTGTTGCAGCGCATGGAGGATTACCGCGGCCTGGCCATCCTGGCCACAAACCGCAAGTCCGCTCTGGACGAGGCCTTCCTGCGCCGACTGCGATTCCTGGTGGATTTTCCATTCCCGGACGCCGATAGCCGTCGGCGAATCTGGCAGAAGGTGTTCCCGGCTGAGGCGCCCTTGGAGCAACTGGACTACGCCGCACTGGCTCGACTGGAAATCCCCGGGGGAAACATCCGCAATATCTCGCTTAACGCCGCCTTCCTGGCGGCCAGCGAGCCGGCGTCCATCGGCATGCCGCACGTAATGCACGCCGTCCGCCGGGAGTACGCCAAGATTAACAAGCTGATAACCGAGGCCGAGTTCGGACCGTTTTATCAGGGAGCTCGAGGATGAAGGACCACAGGCGGTGTCGAAGGCGGGGACGCTGTCTGACCGCAGGTGCAGTACTCTTCTTAATCGCGGTGTCGGGTTTCCCTGCGCAGACCCAGCAACCTGAGCTCGTCCAGCAGTGCGTGGATTTCAGCGATTGGGCAGACCGAAGAGTACTTAACCCGGAATTCGAGAAAGAAGGTTTCTTGTTCAGGTCCGTCCGTGGCGGCGGGCAGTTGATCGAAACCGCTACCCGGCACGAGCCCGGACTGAGGGTTGTCAGGACCGGTCTTTCCATCCGTTTCCCGAAGCTCACCTCTCGCGTCGTCTTGCACACCGTATCCTACCACTCCGACCCGCTGCGGATTAGCGCCCATGGGCCTGATGGCACTCCCGGTCGGCCTGTCACCGCGCCCTCCTATCCGCAAGACGCCGTACACAAAGTCGAAATCACGGGCCGCGAAATTGCCGGTGTCGTGATAGAAGGCGGTCAAGACGAGGGTTTGCTCCTCAGAGTCTCCATTGACACCGAGAGAGAACGTCCGATTGGAGAGACCATTATCCGAGCGGTGCGCCCGGCTCAGGGTACGCCTGGTTCTGTGATAACAATAACTGTCTCCGGCGCAAACTTCGTGCCCGGATTGAGGGTGGTCATCCCCGAGGGAATTGAGACAAGATATACAGAGCTTATCGGGCCTGAAGAGTTAAGGGCCGAGCTTGAGATTGCGCCCCACGCCCGGCCGGGACCGCGCCCGGTACAGGTCTTCATCGGCGAGCGACTGGCGGCTGAGCTCGGACAGGCGTTCGACGTAGCGTCCCGAAGGCCCCTGCCAGACCTCGTGCTGCTCGACGCTCGCGCCGAGGCCGTCGAAAAACCTGATCAGGTCATTGTCTCTGCCCGGGTCAAGAACGTCGGCGATTCGCCGGCCCCTCCAACCGCGGTTTCCGTCAGAGATCGGTCCCGTCCCGGCGGCTGGCACGGCGAGGCTGACGTACATGCCCTGGGGATCGGAGAAAGCGCCGTAGTGGCAATAAGACTGGAGATCCCCGTTCAGCCGATAGGGCGAAGCGTTCCCCTCATAGTGGCCGTTGATCTAGCGAACGAAATCGGTGAACATAGCGAAGACAACAATGCGCAGATAATCAGAATTCCGCCGCGAATTCCGCTTTACCTGGTTGTAATTATTGGAGCTGGCGTCGTCCTGGCCCTCCTCACTCCCATCATCCGGCATACTATCAAAGTGCAACGCCGCAGGGAGTGGCAAGAGAAGGCCGATGAAGCCGAACTCCCTGAGACGTGCCAGCCCTGCACACGCCGCTGTCGCAAGATCGAGATCGAACTGGAAGGTGGCCCCCGCAAGATCACTCACCTCACGCTTGTCAAGCACGTACCCGGTTCAGATGAGAAAAGCCGCGAGCGAAAGGTAATCGGCAAGACCGTGGACAGGCTTAATAAGGCGATCAGAGTTTCTCGCAGGCGGCGCAAGCCGGAGAAAGCGCGTCGGCTGGTTTCGCCTGTGGTTGCCGCGCTGGTGCAGCATATAACAAATTGGCTGCGTCCCGAGACTGCGCCTCACGACGTCTTTGTCGGAGCGCATCTGGCAGGCGCTAAGGTACCATTCCAGTTCATCCTCTATCATTGCCGACGGGTGGGCGATGCGAACGTCTGGGTGGAGAAGGACAGGTGGAAGGCGACGGTCGCCGACGAGCGCGATGAGCCTGTGGCCGCCATTCGCAGCCTGGACGCAGCCGAACCAAAAATGGCCGAACGCGTCACACCAGAGCTGACCCGCAGCCTGATGGAGTTCGTCGAGAAGGTTTAGCTGCCTGCGACAGCTTGAGGCGCGCTCAATGTGAGGCTTGAGGTGTGGATGAACTGATTGTCACGATTGACCGCATGGTCCTGACCGACCTCGGGCTGACGCCCGAACGCGCCGAGCGCATCCGGGCGCTGGTTGAGGCCGAATTGCAGAACCTGCTGACCGGGCAGAGATGGCCGGATGGCCTCGCATCGGGTGGCGAGGTGCATCACCTTGACGCACCGAAGATGCGTCCGGCCCAGAAACGCGGTGACCACAACCTGGCAAGCGGAATAGCCCACAGCATTGCCCAGGCCCTGCGCGGCCTGGATTGATTACAGCCGAGAGGAGGCAAGGGCATGCCTGAGTTTGAGCGACGACAGATTAGAACGCAGAATAGTCATCTCGTCCGTGGGGCGAAACCCGACCGGATCACCCCACAGCAAGCGCAGGCGAAGAATCCTCTCCCCTGCGGGCAGCAGGCCCTGGGCAACCAGGCCATGCAGCGGTTTGCGCAGTCATGTCCTCTCAGGCTGCCCAGTCCAGACCTGTGTCCCTTTGGCGGCGCCTGCCACGCCTGCCCGGTCGCGGTGCAAACCAAACTGAAGATCGGCAAGCCGAACGACAGGTACGAGCAGGAAGCTGATCGTGTCGCGGACTTAGTGATGCGCATGCCGGAGCGGCGCGCTGCCCAGCGAGCGTGCCCGGAGTGCGAGGAAGAAGAAACACTGCAGGCCAAATTACTCACCGACCAGATCACGCCGTTGGTCCAGCGCCAGCTTGAGCCGGAAGAGCCAGAGGACGAAGAAGAGCCGCTCCAGGCCAAGTTGACCCATGGCGCCATCCAGCGGCAAGAAGAAGAGCCGCAGGAAGAACAACCCTTCCAGGCCAAGCGGGCTGGCGAGCAAACTCCCAGGATCAGTCACGGCTCGCAAGCGCAGATATATTCTTTGCAAGGCCGGGGTCAGCCTTTACCCCAGCCTATGCGCGACTTCTTCGAGCCCCGCTTCGGATACGACTTCAGCCGGGTGCGAATCCACACCGACGCGACGGCGGGCAAGACCGCACGCTGCCTCAGTGCCCGCGCCTATACCGTTGGGCGGCACATCGTTTTCGCGCCCGGGCAATCTAACTTCTTGTCAACCGCTGGCCAGAGACTACTGGCGCATGAATTAACCCACACCATGCAGCAAGGAGCACTCGGCCGCAATTCAGAGAGCCACATTATGCGAACTCCCGAGTGTACAACGAGGGCATTACAACGCCGATGTGGTGCAGCACAATTCCCTGTAATTGACGAAGCTCTCCGAGAGGCGAGAAGAATGGCAACATCTACCGTAGGCAGGCTCCACCACATGGGTAATGTCTTTTTGCCCGGTGCAGATCCGAGACTCCATCCGCCAGACCGATTGAGGGCGGCTGATCTCTTCAGGGCTCACTTCAAGTCGTCCAGCCCTGGCGATGCCCTGATGACTTGGGACGCTTACCGGTCCATCGAGGCCGCCTTAGGCTCCCTAACCAGGAACTCCTTCAGATGTGTCCCGCAGGATTGCTGCCCGGATGAAAAAGAAGGGCGGGAGACCTATGCCTCTGTAAGGGGCAGAAGCCCACCTATATATCTTTGCCCTGCGTTCTTCCCCGGCCCAAGTGTGCCCCTTAAAACCACCCCCGGGTATGAAATTTCGACAACAGGATCTGAACTCAGCCCGCAGAAAAGGGGCAGGGCACTAATTCATGAGGTCGCACATTACAAGCTTGGCGTCGGGCATTCTGGTGGAGTATTCGGCTTGAACAACGTCAATTGTGTAACTGGTCATGGCGTGAGAGACTTCAGTCAAGCATCTCAAAACGCGTATGTCTATGACCAATTCGCCTATTGCATAGGTCCAGGAGGACCCTGAAAGGCAAACCACTCACCGTGTCCATTGGAATCAAGCGCAAGGAGCGCCAGTTTGGCATGTATTGTATGAAGGCGGCGAAGGTAGAACGTGCGTGCCTGATGTTGCTCAGGGATGTCGGTAATGCTGGCTGGCAACCCTGTCCGACGGCTGGGGCACTGAAGCGGAGCATCCGAGCAGAGCCGCATGGTGCTCGTCGAGTGTTAACGGCCTGGCGGACAGCGTTGCCCCAAGGCTGGAAGACCTCAGACAGTCGAAAATCCGTAGGTCAAAAGCATGTCCGAACCTGACCGACAATACAATCCAGCCCAGTCGCGCCGGTTGTTGACTCTTGCAAAACCTCACAAGCCGTGGTTTACATATCGTCCCATGAACCTAATTGGAGACGCTCAGGGAGGAAGGCTATGTTAGTCAATATCTGGACAAGAAAGTACATGTTGCGGCCTGTGGCTCATTGCAGAGGAGGCTGCTGACGGGCACGGCTCGTCCGCGGAGAGATATTGCAGAAGAGAATGGAAAAGGTCATCTATCTGTCGCTTGTTACCGCGTCCATCTCTTTCACTGTAACGGAAACCAAACTGTTTGAGGGGCTGCGGAGCTGGGTCAAGAAGAAAAGTTCGTTTCTGGGAGAGCTGGTGTCGTGCGGATACTGCTTTGGCCACTGGATAGCCTTTGTGCTCGTAGCGATCTATCGGCCGAAGCTGTTCGAGTCGTGGTGGCTGCTGGATTATTTCTTAACGGCAATCGTAATTGCATGGTTGGCTGGCATTCAATGGGTTCTGATGTGCCTGTTGACGCAAAAAGCTGGCAAGTGATGTCAGGAACAGCAGGCTAAAAGGGAGAGTGACTGCAAGTACGTTTCGGGCAAAGAGTCTATAAAAGGCCAGGCTAAAATAGTATGGGCGAACCTTGGACGAGATCATGAAAGCCGCTGCCAGAAAGCAGCGTCCAAACCGTACCTTAAGGAGGAGTGCAGTCCGCGTGAAGCATGCCCGAACGTTTGGCACGCGAAGTTGTTCAGCTTCGTTTGGAAGTGACGGTCTGCTTCAACCCAACCCAATCGTCCCCGCCACGGCGGAGGCGTTGGCTAATCCGGGGCAAGGGAGATAGAAGGATGACCGAGTTTGAGCGACGACGGGTTCGGTCCCAGAGCAGCGAACTCGTACGTGCCGCAAAACCTGAGCGGGCAGCGCTGCGGCCAGTGCACGCTAAGAGTGCGCTCCTGGCGCAGCAGACTTTGGGGAACCAGGCCATGCAGCGGTTTGCACGGTCGTGTCCCTTGAGGCTGCCCAGCCCGAGTTTGTGTCCGTTTGGCGGCGCCTGCCACGCATGTCCAGCACGGGCGCAAGGCAAGCTGAGCATCAATCAGCCAGGTGATGTATATGAGCAGGAAGCTGACCGTGTGGCGGAGCGGGTGATGGCCATGCCTGAGCCTCGGACTCAAGGCCTCGACACACAGCGGAAATGCCCTGAATGCGAAGAGGAAGTACGGCGACAGCCGGTAGAGGAAGAAGAGGAGGAAGAAACCCTCCAGGCCAAACATATGTCGAGCCGGCCTCCCGAACCAACGCCAGATATGGAAGCGCAGCTTGGCGCAATGCGCGGTGGAGGCCAGCCTTTGCCCCAGTCCGAGCGTGCTTTCTTTGAACCCCGCTTCGGGTATGATTTCAGCCGGGTTCGCCTTCACACCGATGCAAATGCGGCTGAGGCGGCGAGCGCTCTCAATGCCCGCAGCTTCGCCATCGGTGAACACATGGCATTTGGAGCAGGGGAATATGTGCCGAATGCCAGCCACGGACGGAGGCTCGTTGCGCATGAGCTGACGCACATCCTGCAGCAACGGGGGCAGAGGCCGCGAGTTCAATGTAAGTCCGCTTCGGGGGGTGGCTGCCCGCCCAGGGAAGAGGGGGAGATCGAGGCCTCCGCACGTTCCCCCTGTCGTCTGGTGGAGCGGGTACCGGAGAAGGAGTGGCTCCTGTACGACTTTCGAGTGGGGAGCGGCCACGTGGAACCCGAAAAGGGCGATGTGTACGCCCTGGCTCAGCCCATTGAAGCCAGCATCATGCGCGGGCGCCTCTTTGCGGTCTTCCCCATTGAGGACAAGCGGCTGGAGGTGTTGGGCTACACGGACTGCCACGGGAGTGACGCTGTCAACCGGCGCTTGCGGGAGTCCCGCGCGGAAGACTTCTGCAATGCTGTGAAACGCGACAAACCTTTCGAGGACTTCTTCCTGCATCAGATTCTCTCTTGCAGGAGCGCTCCTCTCGAGAGCTTCGCCGCCTCCAACGCCTCGCGCGAGGGCCGAAGCAAAAACAGAAGTGTGTTAATCCGCGTGGTGTCAGCGAAAGGGCCCCCATCCCCGCTTCCCTACGATACCAAATACAACCCAAGGGGCCTTAATTGTGCGACATACCTACTAGCTTCAAAGTACCTTGGGGACGCTTTTGCGAACAACGCTTTCTGCGCGTGCACTCACACACCGGACGAACCACATAACAACTGCGTCCGAAAGTGTCTCCAAGAGAAGTTACGGGTGTTCCTGGCGGCGAACGCTAAGGACCTGCAGGCCGGTCGGTTTATCTGGTGCCCCTCGATCTGGAAGCATCACCGGGATTGTTACCGGGAATGCGGCTGCGACAATCAATTCGTTAGTTATTTGGCCTTCAGGCTCATGTGCGCCGATTCATATCGGTGCCCGGCGGTGGGTCTGTCCATTGCAATCTTCAACCCATGTATGAAAACGATCAAGTGAATCCATGCGGGAGCTCCGTGAAGGTTGCGAGCCTTCCGGCCACGGCAGCGGGTATGGGCGTCTAAGGAAGCGCTTCCCGGTCGAGGAAAAGAACAAACAATCCTTCGAGAAAAGGAGGCTTATGCCGCACTCGCTGAACCAACGTAAGTCGCGTGGAAAAAAGAGGTGACCAATGCCGTCTGATTTTCCAAGAAGTCCGAAATTCTTAAAAGGGGCGCTGGTCGCGTATGAGTCCCAGTTTCTGGGGCCGGTGCCGAATGTCATCGTCTTTCAGTACAACCCGGAGCAGCTCAGTCGGACGCTGGCCCACCGTGCTGCTCCACCCGAGCCCAGCAATGTTGGTGGAGCCCGCGAGGACGTTCTGCGGGTCCTGGGCCCCCCGGTAGAGACCATCAGCCTCACAATAGAACTCGATGCCGCCGACCAACTGGGCGAGCCGGAGCGGCATCCCCATGTCGTTGCCTATGGCTTGCTGCCAGCGTTAGCTGCACTGGAGCTGCTGCTCTACCAGCCCAGCGGCCAGGTTCTGCAAAATCAGACGCTTGCCCGGGCAGGGACGGCGCAGATCTGCCCGGAGGACGTCCCGCTGGTGCTCTTCGTGTGGGGCCCACGTCGGGTGGTGCCGGTGCGTCTGACGAACTTCTCCATCACCGAGGAGGCTTTCGACCAGGCGCTCAACCCCATCCGGGCCAAGGTGGAGTTGGGCATGCGGGTGTTGACCTATGCGGAGCTGAAGCAAACGAGCCTGGGCTACAACGCATATCTGGCGACGCAGGTTCAGAAGGAAGTGCTTGCCCGGCTTAACCTGATAAGCGGTGCCGAGCAGATAGTAGGTATGCTGCCGTTTTAGGAGACCGATCATGTTTTTCAGAGGAAGCCGTTACGCGACGGTCGGCGAACATGAGATCGCCGATAGCAAAGGCCGCGTTATCCGTTACAGGAAGGTCCGCTTCATCCCGGACACCCGAGCCTATGTTGCTCACGTGGTCAGCCAGGGCGAGCGGCTCGACCATATCGCTCATCACCATTACCGCGAGCCGGAGCGCTTCTGGCGAATCTGCGATGCCAACCGCGCCATGTGGCCGGGCGATTTGGTTGAGGAAACAGGGCGGACGATCCCGATCCCCCCGTCGGAGGGTTGATACAATGTCCATGGTGAACTACACCTTGCTCATTGACGAGGCACCAGCCCCTCCCGACCTGCTGGCCGGTATCCAGCAGATCGAAGTAGAGGACAGCGCCGACATGGCGGACATGCTTCGCCTCCGCATCGCCATCGGCGTTTGCGAAGGATGTTCCGGGTGGACGTTCGTGGATAAAAACATCTTTCGTCGCCTTACCAAAATAAAGATCATCGTTACCGTAGGGAGCGTGGCTGAGCCCCTTTTGGTTGCCCACGTCATCGAGACTAACGCTAGCTTCGCCAACCAGCCGGGCCAGTCGGTACTCAACGTGGTGGCCATGGACCCGACCGTGTTGATGAACCTCCAGCAAAAGGTCAAACGCTGGCCCAACATGACCGACAGCGACATCGCCACAGCTGTCTTCACGGACCCCGAATACAAGGAGTACAACTTTGTGCCGGTCGTGGAGCCGACAAGCCGGGCGCGACCGGACACGGAACAGCCAGTGATACAACGGGGCACAGACATCCAGTTCCTGCGACAGTTGGCCCTACGAAACGGCTACGAGTGCTACGCGGAGATGAACCCGCTGACGGGGCAGATCGAAGGCCACTTCCATCCGCCTCGGCTCCAGCAACGCCCTCAAGGTGTGCTGTCGGTCAATATGGGCGAGGCCACCAACGTCAACAGTTTCAACGCTCGCTATGACATGCTGCGACCGACAACCGCGCAGGTTACCGGACTGGACATCGAATCTCGTTCCGACCAGCCGGCTCAGGCGGAGAGCCTCGGCCTGGCGGGGCTGGGCAGGGAGCCCGCAGTCAACGGCGACCGCCCCCGCCGGGTCCTCCTCAGCCAGACCGGACTGGCACAGACCGGCGAGCTGCAGAGCTACGCCCAGGCCGTCGTGGACCGATCCGCTTGGGCCATCACCGCCGAGGGGGAGCTCAACACAGTAGCCTACGGCGGCGTTCTTCGAGCCAAGCGGCCTGTGAACGTGCGCGGCGCAAGCGATCAGTTCAGCGGCACCTACTACGTGGAGAGGGTGCTGCACACTTTTACCGGAGATGGGTACACCCAGCGCTTCACCCTCCGCCGAAACGCCCTCGGCCGCACCGGCGAAGAGCGCTTCGTGGAGGACAATGCGCTGCCCTGATGACAGGCGGGAAGGAGGACATCGCCAATGGCCGCGAACTTACAGACAGCTCATCTGATTCAAAAGCAGGCAGGCCGACACTATGGTAAATACCGGGGCATCGTCACCGATAACCAGGACCCCAGAAACCTCGGTTGCATCAAGGCCAGGGTACCCGAGGTGCTGGGGGGTGAGGAAACCGGCTGGGCGCTGCCTTGCGCTCCCTACGCCGGGAATGGCAGCGGCATCTACACGGTCCCCGAACCCGGTGCTGGCGTATGGATCGAATTCGAGGCTGGTGACGTTTCCCATCCCATCTGGAGCGGCTGCTGGTGGGGTGGGGACAAATTGCCCAAAGATGAAGGCGGCACCGCGGCCACACCAGCGCTCAAGATCATTCGCAGTGAGAAAGGGTTGATGGTCGCCTTCGATGACAACGGCCAGACCATCACCCTGAGCGACGCCAACGGCAGCAACATGCTGACGATAAAGGTTCAGCAGGGCCAGGTCAAAATTCAGAGCACCGCGAAAGTGATTGTCCAGGCACCCCTCATCGAGCTCGTAGAGAACGCCACGCATCCTGTGGCGTTCGGCGATCAATTGCTGCAATACCTGAACCAGCTTGTGCAGATGTATCAGGCGCACATGCACCCGGGCGAGTTGGCTCTGGGCATATTCCCAGTGACCCCGGCACCACCGGTGCCCCCATTCCCGCCCGCGACCCCAAGCCTGCTTTCGACCAAAGTCAAGACAGGATAGAGTACAGGAGACAAGGATGGCCCTTAATCCTGAAGATATGGCAAAAAGAATTGAAGAATTCCTGGACAAGAAATGGCAAGACGCCAAACAGGAGCCTCTGTCGAAAACAGGAAGGACAGATCTCCGCCTGCTTGTCGGGGCTATCGCTGCGGGCGTTATCGAGCACCTGCAGACATACGGCGAGGTTGTGTTGAGTGAACCCCACCACAAACACGATGCTTCTTGCGAGGTCACCATCAGTCCTTCGTCCGGTCATTATCACGATGCAACCTGTACGCCGACTATCGAAGAACACGCCCATACCCATACCGGCAAGATCAAGTAGTGGAGGTGACATGTCAGGCAAAGCGATGGATTATCCTTTCCGAATCGATGGCCGCGGCCGTGTAGGCACGACCGATCCCGATGACCACATCCGGGACATGATCAATCAGGTGCTGTTCACCAACCCGGGTGAGCGGGTGAACCGGCCAGACTTCGGCTGCGGGCTGCGGCAGCTCGTCTTCATGCCCAACAGCGACGCCCTCGCCGCCGCCACCCAGTTCATGGTCCAGGGAGCTCTTCAGCGGTGGCTGGCGGACGTTATTCAGGTGGAAACAGTGCGGGTTACCGCTGAAGAGGAGCGCCTCGTGGTGGAGGTGGTTTATATCCGACGGGACAATGGCCAGCGACAGCACGACCGGTTTACCTCGCCTACCAGCGCCACATAGAGGAAGACGCCCATGGCAGAGTATCGAAATGTGTTCTGCGACGACGAGGCACGGCGCGCGAAGATAAGCAAGCACCCAACCCTCAACGGAATAGACTACATCGAAGTCGTCACAGAACCTCCTGCGGTCAACCAGCCAGTGCTCCAGGTCTTTTTCATCGCCAAGACGACGCCCGAGGGCCGCACCAATTTGTCAGAAATGCTCGACAAGCTCCACGGCGCGATTGACAAAATCGAGATCGAGGGCGGTACGCGCATTCGAAACATCAGGGTCACCAATGTGAAGAAGTGCGGCGATGACCACCTGGAGGTATACGTAACCGAGCCGGGCGACTTTTCTACCTACACTCTTAACATCAAATATGTCTGGACGCCGGGCGATGAACAGGTCCAACAACCTCCGCCAAAGCTGGACCCGGCGTACGCCCAATGCGACTTCAGTTTCAAGGCCGCTTGTCCCAGCCGATTCGACTGCAAGCCCCGCCTGGTCTGCCCCATCGAACCTCGGGTCGAGCCGCTTATTGACTACATGGCCAAGGACTACGCCAGCTTTCGCCAGGCGCTGCTCGACCTCATCCCCACTCTTCTGCCCGGCTGGAAGGAACGGCACGAGGCGGACCTCGGTATAACGCTGGTGGAGCTGCTGGCCTATGTCGGCGACTATCTCAGTTACTACCAGGATGCGGTGGCCAACGAAGCCTACCTGGAAACTGCCCGACAGCGCCTCTCCGTCAGGCGGCATGCGCGTCTAATTGACTATCGCATGCACGACGGCGCCAGTGCCCGCGCATTTGTTCACTTTCAGCTCGATAAGGGTGCGGAAGGGATCCTACCAGAGGGGACTCAGCTGCTCACTCGCATCAATGTACCGCTCCGCTCGAAACCACCGCCGCACGATCCGGTCATAGAGACTGACCTCGCGGAAGACGCCCTAACTGCAACCGCCGCTGTGTTTGAGACGATGAACAGCCTTCCGATACATGGTGAGCTAAAAGGGGTTCCCCTGCACGAAAAGCTAAACAGGATTGAGATCCACACCTGGGGCAATAGCGAATGCTGCCTGCCGCGCGGCACAACCACCGCGGACTTGCACGAAGATTTAGCTTTTGATCCCCAGCTTGACATGCCAGATGGAACCCGTCAGGAAACATGGCGCCTCAAGCGCGGCGATTTCCTCCTCTTCGAGGAGGTCAAGGGGCCGCAGAACGGTGAACCGGCCGATGCCGATCCGACACACCGTCAGGTCGTGCGGCTGATTAAGGTCGAGAAGATCGAAGACCCCTTGCCGGAGCCGGAGACCGGAGGATCCCCTGTGACATTGACCCGCGTCACCTGGGACATCGCCGATGCGCTGGCCTTTCCGCTCTGCCTCTCCGCCAGGCTGACGGATGGAACCGACGTTGACGATGTCAGTGTGGCTCGTGGCAACCTGGTTCTGGCCGACCACGGCCGCACAGTCAATGAGTGGCATCCCGGCGATCCAGCCGACCCACGAGTGCCCGGCATCCAAACCAGTCAACGTGCCTATCGTTTCCGCCTGGGCGATGGGCCGCTCAGTTTTCGCATCCCCATGCCAAAGGAAAATGGCTCTTTGACACCGGCGAAGGAGTTGTTGACGACCGATCCCCGCCAGGCGGAGCCACAGGTCACCCGGCTGGTGGTGACCTCTACCACGCCGTCCGATGACTGGAAGCCGGTCGTCCCGCACCTGCTCGACAGCGACCCGTTCGACCACCACTTTGCGGTCGAGACGGACAACGACGGGCGGGCGGTGATCCGCTTTGGGGACGGTGTGTACGGTATGCCGCCGCCCGACGGGGCACACATCCAGGCCATCTACCGGGTGGGCGTAGGGACGGAAGGCAATGTGGGCCCGGAGTCGCTGATCCATATCGTCAAGAAGGACTCTCTACCGAACATCGTTTCTCTGCTCAACCCGTTGCCCGCCCAGGGCGGTATAGACCCCCAGCCCGTCGAACAGGTAAAGTATTTGGCTCCGTCAGCCTTTCATGCGGAACTGTTGCGGGCCGTGACCGAGGCAGATTATGCTTGCGCTGCGGAGAAGCACCGCGAGGTTTCCAGGGCTGTTGCCACCTTCCGCTGGACAGGAAGCTGGCACACCGTTTTCGTCACCATTGATCCCAGGGGCCGCACCGATGTCCCCCACGACCTGAAGGAACGGATCCGCGATTGGGTCACTCGCTACGCCCAGGCCGGCTACGACCTGGAGATCAATTCGCCCATCTACGTGCCGCTGGAAATTGAGATTGACATGTGCGTGGCACCCGACCATTTCCGCGCCCATGTGGAGGAAGCCCTGCTCAGGGTCCTGAGCAACCGGACTTCCCCGGATGGAACTCGTGGCTTCTTCCACCCCGATAACTTCACCTTCGGTCAGCCGCTTTATCTCAGCCGGCTCTACGCTGAGGTCGAGTCCATAGAAGGTGTGGACTCAGCCGTAGTCACCAAATTCCAGCGCTTTGGCAAGGCTCCCAACAAGGAGCTTCAGCAAGGCTATATTCCCGCCGGTCGCCTGGAGGTGGTTCGCCTGGACAACGATCTGAGTTTCCCTGAAAACGGCGTGCTTCGCCTCAACATGTTGGGTGGAAAATGAGCATTGAAGACCCGCAGAAAACAGATTCTTGTGGCTGCTGCGAGGCGCCTCTCCCTCCGACGCCGGAACTGATCAGCAACCGCCCGGGGCTGCGGTCCATCCGCTATCGCGCTGGCACCTACGCCTCCTTCTGCCAGGCGATGTTTCAGGCAATCGCCTCGTCCACCGTGCAAGTCAATGGGACAGTCTTCCGCCCCTTGCGCCAGTGGACTACCCGCAGCAAGGACGACTACGGCATCGCGCTCCTGGAGATGTGGGCTTATCTGGCCGACATCCTCACCTTCTACCAGGAGCGCATCGCCAACGAGGCTTTCCTGCGCACGGCACTGCTGCGGGAGTCCGTGCTGCGCCTGGCGGCCCTGTTAGACTACAAGCCCGCCCCCGGCGTGGCTGCTACCGCCCATCTGGCATTCACTCTCGAAGCCGGAAAGCAGGTACAAATCCCCCTGGGCCTTCGGGTGCAGAGCGTCCCGGGGCAGAATGAGAAACCGCAGAAGTTCGAGACCGTCGAGGCAGTCAGCGCCGATGCTCGTCTCAACCGCGTTCGCGTCTTCCCCAAGCCACAACCTTTCAACCCCCTGGCTAAAGGAAGTAGCGATGGCATCCTCCGGCCGGACGAAGCCGCCCTTATCGCTGCCGAGCTGTCCCCGGGAGACAAGCTCGTGATTTACCCTGAAAAAAGCGCGGCGAATAATCCCGGTACAGGCAAGACCTGGGCCTGGCGCGGCTTACCGAATGAAGTGGGAGCCGAAGCATTCGCACAGCCGCAGGCGTTCCAGGAAGAGCTCCTTGTGCAGAAGCCGGCCAAGATGGCGCTTAGCCCCGAAGTTGCCGCTGAACTCGTCGAGGAAAAGCAGGTAGAAGGATTACAAGCGGTTGACTGGTTTACTGTCCTCTCCTGGTCACCCCCCGTTCAGACCAACAGCTGGACACTGAGCGGCGCGAGGATGTTCAAATGGCTGCGAAAGTTTCGTCTCTTCGGCTACAACGCGCCGCAGAGCTATCTTAAAGCAAAGCCCAAATCGCCCGGGCATACGGAAATCAGCTGGACTGAGGTCAGGGCTGGAGACGATGGCTACAAGTTCGACATTGCCCCGGACAATGCTCTCAACCTGGATGCCCTGTACGATGACCTCAAGGTCGGCACGCAGGTCCTGATCTCGACTCCGAAGTTCGCGCAGTTGACGAGCGTTGCAGCCGTGGGCCAGGTCGCTGCCAGCCAAGGGCCGCTCAGCGCGACTGTCACTCGGATCACCCTTGTGGATTCTTTACCGGCCATCGCGGATTTATGCAATGTCACCATCTACGAGCTGGCGGGCCCGGAAATCATCTTCTGGGGGCGAGATTACGAGCAGTACCTCTCGCCCGGCACGGACACCATTTACGTCACTTCGAGTGATCTCCCCTGCCTGGAGCCTAAGCGCACCGTCATCCTCGACGACGAGCAGGGAAATCCACAGTCCATCACCGTCAGCCAGGCAATCCCCGAAGAAGACCACCTGGCCATCACGTTTACACCAGCCCTGACACGCGAACTGGACGCAGCAACCGCTGTCCTCTACGGCAACGTAGCCAAGGCTACCCACGGTGAAACGATAGCCGACGAGGTGCTGGGCAACGGCGACGCCTCGTCCCAATTTCAGTCCTTCAGCATCAAGAAGTCCCCGGTCACCTTTGTGTCCCGGCCGGGCGCCTCCCACGGTGCGGCGAACACGCTTCGGGTGCGGGTCGGCAAGGTGTTGTGGCAGGAGGCTAACACGCTCTACGGGCATGACGGTGAGGAACGCGTTTATACGACCGCAGTTGACGAAGGCGGCATCATGACCGTGAAGTTTGGTGACGGAAAGACTGGAGCTCACCTCCCAACCGGACGCGACAACGTGGTCGCAACCTATCGCCAGGGCCTCGGACAGAGTGGCAACGTGAAAGCGAACTCCTTGACCACGTTGCTGGACCGCCCCGTAGGCCTTAAAGGCGTTGCCAATCCCGCCCCGGCACAGGGGGGCGCCGACAGAGAGTCTCTGGCGAAAGCGCGCGACGACGCTCCCAACACTGTGCGGACCTTCGGGCGGATTGTCTCTCTCCGCGACTTTGAAGATGCAGCCCGCGAGTTTGCCGGGATTGCCAAAGCTCGTGCCGTCTGGAAGTGGGATGGCCAGGAGCAACTTGTGCACCTCACCGCGGCTGGCGATGCGGGCGCTGAGGTGAAGGGCCAGTTGAAAAAGAACCTGAAAGCCTATCTCGACGTACGCCGTGACCCCAACCGAAAGCTGCGGATACAAAGTTACCGGAAGGTCTTTGTGCAAGTCGAGGCTCTCGTCGAGCACAACCCCGCATACCTTCCCGAGGACATCCAGAAATCGGCCTCAGACGCTCTCCTCGAACACTTCGCATTCGACAGGAGGGACCTGGGCCAGCCCGTTCAACTCAGCGACCTGTACCGCGTACTCCACGACGTCCAGGGCGTAGTCGCTGTGGACATCAACAAGCTCCAGTTTAAGCTCGATGCCGACCGCAAGACCCACGGTGCTACGGATCATCCCGTGCAAGCCCGGCTGCGCCTCGAGCCCAATGAGCTCGCTTGCGTCGAAATTCCTGCCACTGACGCTGTCGTAACCATTGGTGTGGTGCAATCATGAGTGAGAAAAAACTCGACCTGTACGACCTGCTGCCCGCCGTTTACCGCGTGCGGGACGCCGAACGAGGTTATCCCCTCCGTGCCCTGCTGGACATCATTTCAGAGCAGGCCGAAATCGTCCGGCAGAACATTGATAGGCTGTGGGACGACTTCTTCATCGAAACCTGTGCTGATTGGGTTATCCCCTACATCGGCAACCTGGTAGGGAATAATCCACTCCACGAGGTCGCCCACCGCCGCCGCGCCGATGTCGCCAAAACCATCTATTACCGTCGGCGGAAGGGGACGCTCCCCGTGCTGGAGGAGCTGGCGCGGGACGTGACCGGTTGGGGTGCACATGCCGTGGCTTTCTTCGAGTTGCTGGGCTGGACTCAGAACCTCAACCACCCGCGATACAGGATGTCGCCCAACCCGGAACGGCGCGACCCCAATGCCGTGGACAGGGTGGGCACGGTCAACCTCCGTGACCTTGACGCCCTGGACCGCCTGAACGGCCCCTTCGACATCATCACCCATACCGCAGACGTGCGGCCTACAAGCCGCAGCGAGGGATGGTACGGCATCCGCAACATCGGCTTCTTCCTCTGGCGGCTACAGTCCTATCCCCTAACCAGGGTTAATGCACGCCGATCCACTGAAGAACCGTACGGGTACCACTTCAGCTCTCTGGGCAATCCGACACCCCTGTTCAACAACCCCCAGCGCGAAGCCGAAGAGGCCGGTCTGGCCACCGAAATTCATGTCCCCGGGCCCATCCGCCCGACCGCCTTGGCCTCAGACTTGGAATGTTGCAGGCGAGACCTCGTGGCCGGCAAAGGACCCAACAGCAACTATTACGGGGAGAACGCCAGCTTGAGCATCAGGAAAGACGGGGTGGACCTGCCTCCTCAGTCCATTGTGTGTATGAATTTGGAGAAGGGGTGGACCCAGCCTCCCAGCCAACTTGCGTACAAGGACAAAGAGGGGAACGACATAGTTGTCAAAATAGAGGCAGGCGTGGATGTGCGCCGGGGACGTATCGCGTTTGCTCAGGGCAAAGAGCCGCAGACGTCCGTTGAAGTATCCTTCCACTATGGTTTCAGCGCCGATGTGGGCGGAGGCCCGTATGACCGCCGGGCAACGCTGGCCAATGGCGACGCCAAGACCTGGCACGTTGTCGTAGCCGAACAGAAGCCCGATCCCGCGCCTCCCGTTTGGAAGGCGACTCTCCAGGAAGCACTCGAGACCTGGAACCCCGTCCTGCACAAGAACGCAATCATCACCATTGCAGACAACCGCACCTACGAGGAAACAATCACGCTCCAGTTGTCCGGCAGCCAGCGTCTGGTCATTCAGGCAGAAAACGGAAAACGGCCGATGCTCCGTTTTCTGAACGATGCCGGCGAGCTGTCTGACTTAGTGGCCCAGAGCGATACCGGCAAGGATGCGTCGCTGACGCTAAACGGCCTCCTGATCGAAGGCGGTATCCGCGTTGAAGCGAACAGCCTCGGAGAAGTCCAGTTTGTTTACTGCACGCTGGTTCCCGGGCGGCAACTGGACGAGGCAGGCAAGCCTGTCTTCCCGGATCTCGCCAGCATTGTTGTCGAACAGCCCAACACCGACCTCAAGCTCACGATTGACCACAGCATTGTCGGACCGATGAGGCTCCCCGAAGAAATGAAGCGCCTCACTGTAAAAGACAGCATCATTGATTCCCCTGGCGTGGACGAACTGGCACAGCCATTCCAGGCCTTGGTCTCAGGGAATCTTTCCGATTTTCCCGAGGTGACCTTCGATCCATGCAAGGTGCAGGTTATGATCGGAGACGAAGGACCCTTCACCGCCGTCTTTACAGGTGTACCAGGGTCTCTGGCCCAGGCGCGGGATCAGCTTGAAGCGGCAATCCGCAGGGCGCATACCAGTGACCGATTCACAGGTGCGGTAGTTGAAATTGTCGCCAGAAGACTCGTCGTGCTGCCAGGGCTCCCGGGCGTCGAGATCACCTTTTCCGATGCTGGTACCGACGACACCGCGACCAAACTCCGGCTCGTAGACGGACACGCCTCCCGAAGGGAGGTGCTCCTTTCGGCACCGCTCTCTCCGTCGCTCACGCTGAAAGCAAAATCGCCCGCTGTGCAGGTTAGCATCGGCGACGATGGCCCTCACATAGCCGCCATCAGCGGGCAGCCTTCGTCTCTGGCGCAGGTCCAGGACACTCTCGAGAAAGCGCTCCGCAACTCAGGGGGTGGCACGTCCTTTACCCGCGCGTATGTGATGAAAATCAAGGATTCCAGAGCGGCAGAACGCCTTCTGATCCTGCCGGGTGAACCAGGGGGTACCGTACAGCTCGCCTACCCACCCGGCGATCCCATAACACTGACCCAACTCCGTTTCCGACGGAAACAGGACGTTCGGCGACTCGCTGTCGCGGCTACCGATGCAGGTGACCAATCCGGCCCCCCGACCACGCTGGAGCGGACGACGGTTTTCGGCGAGGTACTCGTCAGAGAGCTGACCCTGGCTTCTGAGGTGATTTTCACCCACCCCGTACTTGCCAGGCGGCGCCAGGTCGGCTGCCTCCGTTTCAGCTATTTGCCAGATGTGAACTCAAAGACTCCTCGCCGATATCGCTGCCAGCCAGACCTCGCGCTGGAGGCACGAGCGAAGGAACTAAATGTAGGCTCGGTAGAGGCCTTGCCGGAGAAGGAAAGGGAAAAGGAAAGGGAACTCGTAAGATCCAGACTCCGGCCTGCCTTTACCTCGACCCACTACGGCGACCCGGGCTACGCTCAGCTCAGCCTGAACTCCCCGGAAGAAATTGCCACAGGCGCCGAAGATGGCGCTGAAATTGGGGCCTTCAACCACCTCAAGCAGCCCCAGCGCCGGGCCAACCTGCGTATCCGCTTGGAAGAATATCTTCCGTTCGGCTTGGAAGCCGGGTTCATCTACGTGACCTAATTGGGAGGCAATACGATGAAAGGCGATTTCACCCGATTCACTGACGATTCCAGAAAGCAGTACACTGGAGTACTCAAGCAGCAGGGCCGGGTTGACCTGGATGCCGATTGGAATGAGTACGTTGACATCCAGAAGTATCTCACCGCAACGGAAAGGAAAGACGTCATCGGCCTTTGCGGAGTCCCCCTGGACAGCAACGGGTTCAAGATTCAGGTCACGTCCGATGGGGGCAATCTCACCATCTCTCCCGGACGCATCTATGTGGATGGCATCCTTTGCGTCAACGACCGGACGGACCCCGTCCTGCTCACGGAACAGGAGCACTTGCCCGGTTTTGATTTGCCCACAGTCGCCGGGGTATATTTAGCTTACATTGATGTCTGGGAGCGCCACATCACCGCGATCGAAGATCCTGAGATCAAAGAGGTCGCCCTGGGCGGCCCCGACACCACCACACGCATCAAGACAATATGGCAGGTCAGGCTCGAGAACGTCAGCAATCTGGTTGACCCTGCTAACCCTGACTGTGCCCCCTTTTGCCCCTGCTGGGTACCCAAGGACGCCGTCAGCGCCGCCAAGCTTTCCGCCCGCGTGGAGCTGGCCGAGGAAAGTGAGGAACCTTGCGTCATACCGCCCGGTGCGGGCTACCGGGGCCCCGAAAACCGCCTCTACCGGGTCGAGATTCACAAGAAAGGCAAGGCAGGCGATGCCACCTTCAAATGGTCCCGTGACAACGGCTCCGTCGTCTTCCCAATTAACAATATAAGCGTGACCAAAGTCACACTTGAGCGATTGGGCCGCGACGAGGTCCTGACACTCCGAGTCGGAGACTGGGTCGAGGTTTTGGACGACGAAACCGAGCTCAAAGGCCAGCCGGGCACCCTCGCTCAGATCGCCCCGGACGGCATTGACGAGGCCGAACGAAGCATCACACTCAGCAAGGACGTTTCCAGCCACAAAGATGAAGGACACCGTAAGGTTCGCCGCTGGGACCACAAGGACACTCCAGATACCCCTCTCGCCACCGATGGTGCCATCAAGGTTGTGGCAGGCCAATGGGTTACATTGGAGGACGGCGTTCAGGTCTCGTTCGAGCCCGGCTGCTCATTCCAGACCGGCGATTACTGGTTGATCCCGGCTCGCACTCAACTGGGCGACATCCTGTGGCCAAAGACGGGGGACGAGCCTGACTTCCAACCACCTCACGGGATCAAGCATCACTACTGCGGCCTCGCTTTGGTGAGATTAGCCATCAGCGGGACGCAGTCCCGCGAGTTTGAACTTTTGAGCGACTGCCGACCTCTTTTCCCTCCTCTGACCAAAGTCAGGCCCCGCGGGTGCTGCGTCGCGGTGCAACCAGGTGAGGATGTGCAGCAGGCCGTGGACACGGTCATTGCTGCCGGTGGCGGTTGTGTCTCCCTTTGCAGGGGCCTGCATCAGGTGGACGGTCCTCTCCTGTTGCGCAAGGCGCGCAACCTCACCATATGCGGCGAGAGCACCGCCACACTCCTGCATCTGCGGGGCGTGGACGGCGACGGGCGTGGCGGTATCGTCCTGAGCGACTGCACACGCGTCTCGCTTGAGCACATGTTCGTGCTCGGCGACGGCCTCCCAGCATTGATTATCACGCGTCCGGAGCTGAAGCGCAATCGGACCATCTCCCTCCGCAGCCTGAGCCTGCTCAACCGCTCAGCGCCCGGTGATAGTACAGGCCTCAATTGTGCACTGCGGCTCGCGCATGCCGAAGATGTGCTTATAGAGGACTGCCGCATGGCAGCCCAAACGGGCATCGTCTGTCTCTTCGGCGATAAACTGCCGAACCCAAAGTCAGGCGACCTGGTCTCTCCCGTCAGCTACGGTGACGGCGTTGAGTCGCTGCATTTGCATCGCAGCCAGATTCGGTACGGTAAATGGGGCATCTGGTTGCTCAAAGCGGACCGGTGGCACCTCGAACAATCCCAGATAGAGTTCCTTGACGGGAATCAGATGAAGCGTTTGTGCGAGCTCCAGACCGACAACCTGAGCGACCTGCCGTCCCGCACAAAGCTGCTTGCGGCCTTCGACGAAGCGATGTCCGCTACGGCCAGCACACAGACGGGCACGGCCCTGAAAGGATTTCTGTGGCGCGATGGCAGCGTTCGCAATTGTCGCCTTCTGGGGTCCCGGGGGTTGGACATGTGGTTTCTTATACGCGGCACCGTCACGGGCAATGCCGTCGAGGCAAGCCAACGGGGAATACATGCCTTCTGGCTCCATGATACCCAGTTGAGCAGCAACCAGGTGCGCTGCGAGGGCGAGGTGGGCGTTGCCTTCTCGTTCGCTGGAAGCTACCGCGCGCAAATCGAAGACAACGTTGTCCGCGCAGCAACCGGACTGCAAAACCTGGCGCCCACCGAGGCCGTCCGGGCCTTTGCCCCCTATCTCACTGAGCTGGTCCGCGCTTATGGCCTCGCCGATAATGACGACTGTAGGCGGCAGGCGCTATGGATGCTGCTGGAAGAAACCGTTCGCTTCCTCAAGCTGCCGGACCTCCGTGACTCCCTGCAGCAGTTGCTCGACGCGTGCAGCCTCAAATTCCCCGCGCTCTCTGTGGTCGCACAGTTCCTTTATCCTGCGCTCAACAAGCTCCAGGTCGGACTCCCCATGCCAATTATAGCCCTGGCATTGAATGACAATGACATTGAGGGCACCGCCCGTGGCGTCCACCTGACCGACTTTCTCCCTCTCGGCGGGATGCGGGTTGTCCACAACCGGGTTCACACTGTGACCGGGCAGGCGGTGTGCGTCAAATCGCATCAGCATGCCGTCAATCCCCACCTGGTCGTCGCTCTATGGCGGTATCTGTTCAAGGCCCTCCTGGAAAATATTCTCCCGGCACTCAGGACCGCCGTAACGCAGAGTGTGCCCGACACGCCTAAGGGGCCTGTGCTGGACCTGTTGACCACCCTCTCGTCACTCCTGAGCCAATGGGCCAAGAGGTCGGAAGCGTTCCTGGAAGGAGACTATCGCATCGAAGCCAACAGCGTGCACAGCATGCTTACCGCGATCGAGTCCAACCTGTTTGAACTTGCTATCCTCAACAATCACGTCACCCTCCAGGAAAGTCCCGCCTCCTACCAGGAGATTCGGAGCATCACAGACGCGCTGGCTGAAGTCAAACTGACTGCACCTCTCGCCACGCCCATCCTCGAAGGCTCACCGAGGGGCATGACGCTCGTCGGCAAAGGCATAGTAGCCGATGAAACCCTGCGCGCCGATCGGAGGGTCCGTGCTGGTGCCGCCGACGTCCTTAACCGCATAGGTCTCCGCACCACCGATGCCCGCGTGGGGGAGGCAAGCGCGAAGGTCGCTCTTGGCTTCCGCACGCTGGACCTGGAATCTGTAGGCGAATCACTCCCGGCCCTTGTTGGGCTTCTTCGGACTTACGTGGACACCTACGGCATCTGGGTCAAGGGAGCCGGCTGCCGCATCGTCGGTAATCATGTCCTGGTGCCCGCTGACGTGAACCCGGAAACATGGGCACGCGGTGGCATTCGGTTCTGGGACGATGAAGGCACCCCCATCTGGGCCATAGCTTTCTTAATTCGGCTGGCCAACCTGTTCCTCCCGGGCCTGGATCTCGATCCCCTGCTGGGAATCACCGAGACCCTGATTGACAACAACGAAGTCGTCCGTGGAACTGCCCACGGCATCGAAATCGCCGGGATTGCCGGTGTACGCGAGGGCTTGTCCGATTTGAAGATTCGCCACAACCAGATACGCGGCATGGCCGGTGCCGGCATACTCATTGACGAGGAGGCTCTCGCCATCGGCGTTGACATTGAGGGCAATCATATTGCGGACTGCTGCACCAGAGCCGAGCTCGTTTCTTTCGCTCCCACAGAAGGAGCTTTGGTGGTGCGCAACGCCGCCCTTTGTCGCATCCTCAACAATCGCATCAGCTTCTGCGGCAACGTCAAGGACAAAGTGTATGTATTCGCAATCGATCTGGAATTAGTCCTCGATTTGACCCTGGCTGGCAACCATCTTCTTCACCATGGTGAAGAAGGCGCGCCCCCTGTCGAAACCCGTCTGGATTTCGTCGCCCCGCCACCGGCCGCGCTCTCGACTGGACGGGCCACGAACGGAGCAGTTCGGCTTTCCCATGTACTTGGCCAGGTGGCCATCCACGACAACGATATATGGGTGATAGGAGGGGGCGTCGGATTGGAACTCCTGAACCTCGTAACCAAGGACCGCGTGCCCCTCTCTCCCCCTCAGCCCCTGGTAGCAGCCCTGTACGGCTATGCTGCCGCCCGCACCGCTGTCTCCGCGGAAACTCCCTGCACAGTCATATCGCCCTTGGGCACATGGGCCAGTGTGCAGGACAACCGCTTCCGCGCAACACAAATTCTTGAGGCCAGTTACATCTATGGGTTCAGACTGGAAAACCTGAATGAGTTGATTTTTTCCGGCAACCACGCACGGGCGGGAGGTAAGGCCGCGGTAGTCATCGACCATATCGGACGTGGCGTAATCAGCCATAACCTTCTTGACCAACTATGCGTATCAAATATGACCAGCGGAGCTATCATTGGCAACGCTTGCACGCAGGCGCCCTCCCTGCCGACTGGGATCGCAGCCCTCAAGGTTGAACATAACGTCCCATAAGCTATCATTCAGCGATGGAGGTTTCTATGCCAGACAATCAGGATCAAATCATCAACCTCAGTGAGCTGGCCAAGAAGCTGGCTCAGGACCTGCAAGAACTGCAACAGCGTGCTCCCGAGATCAAGTCGCTTGAGGACATCCGCCGCCTCGCCCGCCTCAACAATACGGCGAGCCTCCTCAAGGGGGCAGCCAAACAGCTCAGAGCGGAGCTGGAAAAGGCGCGCCAGCAGCACGAAGCTGAGGTTAAGGAGCGTGCCGAGGCCCTGGAGCGAGCTGTAGCTCTCCGCCAGGAATGGCTCGAGGCAATGGCTGAAGCCAGACGGGCCGAGACGCACAAACCCGAAGAGGGCGTGTCTGTGATTACCGGGCGCATCGTGGATAAGGACACCAGAATGCCTCTCCCGAACGTGGAGGTCAGAGCTGTCGCCGCTGCTGGCGGACTCCCTGGCCTGACAGCCACTGCCCGCACTGATGAGCTGGGGTACTACCGCATCGTACACAGCGACGAGGCTTTCAGGGAGTTGCCCGAAACCCCTGAGATGCGCCTCGAAGTCATTGACGAGAAAGGCAATACGCTTCACACCTCTCGGAACGTCACCCGCGAATCGGGAGGGATCGAAGTCATTGACGCCCACGTGGACGCCAGCGGGCTTCCCACAAGCCGTACCCTTGGTGAGGCCGCGGCCGAGGCCGTTGAAACGGAGCTTGAGGGTTGCAGGCGACGCAGGCGAATCCTCATAAGCCATGGGGAAACGAGATTGGGTCGCCCAACGATCGAATAATACCTCCCCGTCACATTAGATCGGCTGTCTTAGCCCCCGCTCAGCTCGAAAGTCTCCGCGTCGGGTCTTGCGCGGGGCGGTCGCTGCCATCACGCCAATGGGAGATCGAAGCTCTGACAAGAACAGCCACAACAGCGCTCCCATGCGAACGCTCCCTATGGTAACCGTTCGGTAGACACAGGTGGGGGCTGGCACAGATTTTGGGTTTTGGCGGATCAGGCGGGGAGGTTGCGGGTGGCGTTTTGAGCGGCTTTCCAGTGGTCGGGGAGGAGGTCGTCGAGGCGGTTAACAGGATGAGCGCTGAGGCGCTGGAAGACGTCGTGGAGGTAGCCGAGCGGATCGGTCTGGAGTCGCTTGCAGGTGGTGAGGAAGCTGGTGAGGATGGCGGCGGTTCGCCTGCCTTTATCGCTGCCGTAGAACGACCAGTTTTTTTGGTCCGACGGCAACTCCCCTCAGGCTGCGCTCGGCTCCGTTCTGGTCGATCTCCAGGTCTCCGTCCTCGCAGTAGCGGGTCAGGGCATCCCAATTCTCCTTGACCAACTACATACGCCGGTCAGCCAACAAGTACTTGCGACTACCATCCCCCAGTGAACACAAGAAAGGCGACTATGCAGGCCCATAGTCCCAAAAGCGAGAAAAACGCAACTATGCTCCGCCCACCTGGCGTTTCTGGTTTAGGCTGCCACACCTCAAACATGCCGCGGGGACGTGCTCATTCAGATGGCGGGTGACACGCGAAACAGCATTCCGAAACACTGGTGGAGCATAATGGCGGAATTCTCTTTTGCAGCTTCCTAATCCGCGATTTGATCGCTTGTTACGAACGTGCCACGTGTTATGGGTCCGGGGCTCCGATTTTCAGTGGTTAGAGGACACGTCTTATCGTCCGGGAACTCTCGATCCTCGCACCGACGTTGGCGTACTCGAGCCATACCGTCGAATAGCGTTGAGGACGGACCGCCGTAGGAGTCACCAAACGGGTTTCAAGCCGGCCGCCGATGCCACCTGTGACCTCAAGGGCATTCTGCAGAGAGATGGGGGCTTGCCCGGACTTCTCAATCTGGACGTCGTAACGCCCGAGTGCGGCGCCAGTTAAATTAAACGTGACGAACACCTCACCAGGGTTGACCAATGTCGGAGGCTCGCTCGGGATTTGTCCCCCACCGGCCGCCACCAATTTCGCGATGGTGTCCGCCGTAAACCCTGTACCCCGAATCTGAGTCGTGGTGCTCCCTGTGTTCCCGCCGCTGTTGGGCGATATACTGGTAATGTGAAAACCGACATAGTCTGCCCGGATGGTGGTATCAACTGAGCCCTCCGGCACGTAAGGCGACGAGATGAGGACGAAGTACTTTCCCCCTGTGGTCGCCGCAATCGGTATCTCCGCACGAAGGTCCGAGACTGGTGCCTGGGCAAAGTAGTCGTAATCATAGAGCGATGGGAGACCTCCTCTCCGAACAAAGATGCGGACTGCTGGGTCGGTAGTCTGCGGCGCCTGTCCGCCGGCACCAAGCGCGATGAGAAGATTCCGTCCCGCTTCAATGTCAATCTCGAAATAGTCGAGGCCGAGAGACCGAAGGCTGAGTGGCAATTCTGAGCCCACAGCCAAGGGCGTGATCGGATGCAGCGGAATGGCCTCCAGGCCAGATTGCCAGAGCCGCACACGTCCGTCCGAATGGCTGGTCGCTATCAAGGTTCTGTCGGGTGACATGGAAACTCCACTAATCCGTGTTTGATCGCCCTGTGAGAAGGTGCGTACCAGCGCGCCAGAGGATACCTCCCACAGATAGGCGACACCGGCAGTGGGCAAGCCGCAGGAGACGACGTATTTTGCGTCGGGCGAAAGAACCGCCGACAGAACCTGGTTGCTTTGGATAAATACGGCTGCCTGACTGCCGGAAACGGCATCCCAGACACGGATCGCCAAGTCATCGGAAGCCGTGAGCGCCTGCGTGCCGTCCCGTGAGAAGGCAACCGAGTTAATAGCACTAATATGTCGTGAAAACGTAAGGAGGCGATCGGCTGTCTTCGTGTTCCATACGATCGCGGTTTTGTCCGAGCTCCCCGTGATCGCCTTCGTCCCATCGGATGACATCGCCACCGTCTTGACTGCGCCGGAGTGACCAGGGAAGGTACGCAGTTCCTCGCCAGTGAGAGCATCCCAGAGGCATGGAAGATTCAGTCCACTGCCTGCGAAAACCCTGCTCGCGTCAGGTGACCAAACCGCAGGATTGGTCTGACCGGTCGCCGAAGGAAAACTTCGGATCTGCTGGCGAGTCAGGGCATCCCAAATCCGCGACGTGCCATCCTGGGCTCCCGACAGAACCTGGTCGCCAGCGGGCGAAAAATCAACCGTGTCAATCTGCCCCGTATGCTCCGTGAACCGGCCACGAAGCTTACTTGTCTGTATATCCCATATGAAAGCGCGACGGCCGCCGGCCGCCACAAGGCGAACACCCTCGGGCGAAAAGTCAAGACTTCCCAAATTTACCCCTTCCCCGGTGTCAAGTGTGCGTCACGGAGTGTCGACAGCACCAGGAAGCCGAACCTCAATGGAGTGATGCGCCTCGTTGTTCGCCTCATTGGACTCGTAAACGGAGTTGCCCCTGTCAATCCTGACCATCAGATAGTAGGTGCCCGCTGGAACCTGAGGCAGCCACGAACGCCGCGTCTGGCTGTAGCTCGCCCCCACTGCCAACGCGTCAGTCCGCATGAACCCCGGGAGTTCTGTGTCCTGGTTGTCCCATACGTTGTCCGTGGAAAAGTAGACAAAGTCGTACCAGTAAGGCTGTGCCTCCCCATCCCCCTGGTTTTCCACTGTCCACGATGTTTCAATCCAATACCCTGCCCCCACCGAAGCAGGCACCGTGAAAGCCGTCGGCACAAGATCGGGCATGGTCGCGGCAACTACGGCAACCGGAAAGACTTCGCTCCAGCCCAGCAGGATAACCACCGCCGTTGTGACCGAAGCGGATAACCAATTCCCGTTTCTCATGTGAGTACCCCTGCATTGTATTCTGTACTCCAACAACTTCCTCGGCTCGCGCTAAGCAGCGACTTTTGGTACGCGCATTCAGTCGCAGACTCCTCCTTTGGAGAGAAACTGCTGAAAGGGACCCGCGCTTCAGCGCAGGGTTTGCCTTTTATCTGCAATCCTGTGGTTGATCTGCGAAGGTAGTCCGTTATGGGAGGCGATTCGAAACGGGAGGCAGCCGCTTCGACTGGGTAGAGCGTTTTCGCAAGTGAATATGGGTTGGCACGGCCAGAGAGACCGAAGATCCCATGTTTCTCGTATGGCCACATGATTGGACTCCCCCCGAAGGAAATCTTCCCTCGCGTGACACACGCGGCAGCCAAGCACATCACCAAGTTGGGGCGTTCCTTGGGTCTCGGAAATGCGTTCCGCGCACCTTCTTTAGCGCTTATCCAATCGCGCGGGGTTCAGAATGTCAAGACTTTTTTTCTGATTGCTCTGTGGGGTTCAATCCGTCGCATCCCTCTATCGAACTGAGCCACTCTTGGCTGTTCCTGCCACTGCCAGAATCAGGTTTTTTCGACAGCCCGAGTCGCCACACAGTTTGCGGTGGACAGGACACACGGAGTATTTTCGGAGGCAGCCTTCTGAGTAGAAGCCGGCCACGTGCGGCCCAAAAACCCGACCTACGTGATAACCTTCGTGCGTGCAACGATCGCACAGATAGTAAACTATGCTCCACCCACCTGGTGTTTCTTGCGCAAGGGCGCCGCACTTCAAGCATGTCGCAGGGACGGGGTCATTCAAACAGCGAGTGGCACGCGAAACAGCGTTCGGAAACACCGGTCGAGTCAGCTGGGTGACACACTGTTTGAGGCGGCGAAATCTGCCGGACAAGCAGCGTAGTTGTGAGGCGCCTCAGCTTCCAGGAACCGTCGCTATCCGACTCACATCCGGGGCATCGAGGTTTGAAATCACGGAGGATTTTCCCATCGCGTGGAACAAGAGCCTGCCTCGCTTTCGGAGTTGACGACAAGCCCTCACTGAACCCGCTTCTTGCGGCAAAAATCGAAAGTTGACGTTCTCAGTGCCTGAAAACCGGGTGAGTAAACTCCTGAAGATGGTGAGGCGGCCCATGGCACAATGAACTGTGTCTTGGCCCTGAGCCCGAGCGAAGCACACGGTTCTCGTAGATGCTGGTGCCGCCATCGGCCGAAAAACCTCTCAGCGAGGGCCACGCGTTTCTGTTGTGAGTTTGGCAACAAAGACAGGGCTCCGATCCATCGGCAGCGACAGGTCGGTTTGGAATTAGAACCCAAGCGGCATGCCGCGGAGGCTGTTGACCTGCCAGGGGGGATCAATTATCTTTGACCGAGGCCACGAAAGGGTCATTCCATGAGCACCGGCAGAGAAGTGGTAGTACGAACTATAAGATTTCAAAAACCCGGCAGGCTAGCAATAGACCTCCCGGACGCATACGGGTCAGATTTCGCCTGGGTGGATATGTGTCCTTCTCCGGATGCCAGGCCGAGAGCAGGTAGAGACGAATGGGGGGCCGTCTGGGCGAACATTGGCGCATCGAATCTGGGCGAGGTGAAGGAATTCCCGCTCAAGGACTGGTCCGACCTCAGCAGCCTTGTCGTCCCAGACATCAACGAGTCAAGCCGCTGGGAACACCTGATAGGAATCCGCGAGGCTTTGAAAGAGAAATTCATCATCGGCAGGGGAATATCTCTCTACGAGCGAGTACATTTTCTTCGGGGGCTTGCCAATACATGGGTGGATATTCATGATTCGCCGGGAAGGTTGCGCGAGTTACTGGACATCTTGGTGGACATGAACCTGCAAGCGATCAAGCGATACGCGACTCTGGGGGTTGATGGCTATTTCTTCACCGATGACTGGGGAGTTCAGAAGAGTCTGATGATTTCCCCGAAGAAGTGGCGCGAGATATGGAAACCCTGCTACGAGCGGATATACAGAGCTTCGCATGAAGCGGGGTTGTTCACCTTTCTCCACAGTTGTGGTCATATCGCAGACATTCTGGACGATCTCATTGAAGTTGGACTGGATGTCATCCAGATGGATCAACAGGAGAACATGGGGTTGGGGCTCCTCGGCAAAAGGTTCGGAGGCAGGATAGCGTTCTTCTGTCCGGTTGATATTCAAAAGACAATGGTCCGTGGCACGCCTGAAGAGATTCGGGCCTATTGCCGCAAAATGGTGTCGCTCCTCGGGCGTCGGGAAGGAGGCTTCATTGCCATGTGGTACAGCGATCCGGCAGGCGCCGGGCACGCTCCGACAGCCATTGCGGCGATGTGTGACGAGTTTGTGATAATAAGTGGGGAAATCGCCAGCGGGTCGTTTCATTTTGATTCGGCGAACGCAGCTACAGAAGAAAACCGGGCGGGATGATCCATTTTTGGGGGCTTCCAGACCTTCCAGTGAAACCCAAGCGGCATTTGAGAAACAGCCGCGGCTTTTTCGTCAGTAGAAGTGGCTTCCAGCCGCTTAGATACGCAGCAGGATGCCGCGTCTACGTTCAGCACTGCTGCAGTGCGCGCAGGGTCATTCCAGAGGAAGCGTCACCGGCTTTCCTGTCTCATAGCATTCCTGCGCGGCAAAAATGACCTCGTGCGTGTGATACGCATCTTCCAGATTGCAGTGCGATTCCCGATCATTCAGGATGCAATTGACAAAGTGGTCTATCTCCCCTTGAAAGGGATGGTGGGTGACGTCGGCACTGTCGGGGAGGATAGTTGGAATCTCGATCCACTTCTTTTGGCCGGGGAATTTGTGCGACCAGATGCGGTTGTCTTTGACCGACCCCTTGTCGCCGAATATCTGGATCGGAAACGTGTACGGCATAATGCAATCGAAGTTGACGGAGACCTTCCCGATGGCGCCGGTGGCGAACTTGAGGAGGAACACCTCCAGACCGTTGTATTCCAAAGGTGGGCTGCTGTCAGACCACGTTCCAGCAAGATAGTTGTACTCCAGACCGGTTTCCTTTCGCCATCCGCCGCGATAGGCAAACACCTCGACGACGCGCGCGGCCTCTTCCCGACGTTGCCCGGCGAACCAGCGCGCCGCGTCTAAGGCGTGGCAGCCGCCCACCAGCATGGCTCCGACGCCGGTCTGCTCCTTTCTCGCGTCCTCGAAGCCCGTCCACCAGCTGGCGATATGGTGCTGGTAGTCCGCTTCGACATAATAGACTTTGCCGAAGGCGTCATCGGCGATCAGGGATTTCAGCGTCTCAAACAACGGATTCCACCGCAGGACGAAGGAGACGACCGTCTTGACCCCCGCGGGGGTGACGGCATCGCGCATCGCTCGCAGTTCCTCCATGCTGTTTGCAACGGGCTTTTCGATGACGACGTGCTTACCTGCTTCTGCTGCATGGATGGTATTTTCAGCGTGCAGGTGCTGGGGGGTACAAATTGAGACGATGTCCACACCCTCATGCTTCAGGGCTTGATCGAGATCGGTATACATTCCGATGCCCTCGAGTCCTGCTTCCCGGGCGCGCCTTCTCACGCTCTCCATCCTGCGACTGGACAGCGCGACCACTCGCGTATGGGGGTTGTTTTGGAAAGCCTTGATGTGTTCCCCGGAAACCCACCCTGCTCCGTGCACCAATACACCTAATTCCTTCCCACCCATTGATGGTCTCCTCAGTATGACATCGGTGTGTGGCGGCTACGTCTGCTGGAAGGTCTCAGTGTCCGCTGCGGAATATCCAGACCCTGTCTTCGGGCTAACGTCTTCGCCGCTGACGTCCACCCTCCCGCGGTTGACTTGCTCGACCCATCTGCCGAGTGCGATGGCTTTGTGAATATCACCGTCGGCAGGCAGAATGTCGCCAATATTCAGAATCACCTTTCCGGCAAGAGCCTTGATAATGCGTTCCGCGAAGGCTGTGATCTCGCAGATGTCGGTATCCTGTGTGAAGAATATCGAAGGCACGCCACAATACGCCTTCATGTGTCCACTTAATGCCAATGTCAGGTCTTCAACCTCGTAGTTTGTCATTGGCGCCGGCGTGCATCCGTCAAGCAGGTCAAAGCCACTCCGCGCAACAAGCGGGAAAAGGGCCTTGAAGTTGCCGTCGAGATGAGTAGAAACAACCTTGTCCTTTGCGTGGAGGATTTCGTTGAGCCGAAGATAAAATGGCAGGCAGTATTTCTCGTACCAAACAGGATTGATTATCTGTTCGTCGGCATGGTCGGAGAGAATGACTACGTTCGCAGGGCTTTCCGCAGCAAGCTTCGCCGTTTCGAGGTCTATGGCTGTCTGCAACTTCAACAGGTCGCTGATCACAGACGGCTTGTCCGCCAACTGATATGCTGTGGTTTCCAGGCCGGCGTATTCGGTCAAAATCTTTCCAAAGGGAGACCGCCAGATCACGATGTCCGCCACACCCAACTCTCCGATGGCCTCCAGGGTCTCCCTGACGCGCTGGTAATTCGGTAAAGGCGCCGAGTGTTCCAGGACATAAAGCAGGGTCTTCCAATCGTCGTCGCTGCTTATGAAGTGTTTCACCGGGCAAAGGCTTCCGTCCGCTGCCATCCCGTCAATACGCTCTATCGTTCCAATGGGCGTTCTGAACTGCTGGATTATTCGGTCCTCCTCCTTCCGGCGAATCTGCTCGCAGGCACGGTAAGTAAAATCACACCAGTCGTAGATGTGGACCGGGAGTCCCCAGCCAAAATTGCGGTAGAAATCCAGGTACGTCCAGTCCGCGAATTCCGGAGGCATTCCAAAGGAGTCGTGGTGAAACGGAGCGTTGTCCGGGATGAAACTCCCCGTTGGTATCTCATGCGCCCTGTCGAGGGGAAGGCGCCTGACCTTGTACCAGTCACTGATGTCCGGGAAAAACGGGACGACAGTAGTTTGCTTTCCCTTGGTCAGTTCAAAAAAGAGGCCGCGTTGTGTCATGACAGCAGAAGAGAAAAGCGCACTTGGTCTTGGTTTTAGCGGGACTTCCCAACCAGAACTCCGCGGGTAGTATACATCCCCGCCAAAGGGTGCCAATTCACATTTTGCGGATGGAGCTGCGGACCAAATGCGAGCGACATCGAAAACTCCCCGCCATGCGATGAACGACTCCCGGGGATGCACTCACCTTCCTCGTGCGCTTTCCCGGGGCCACTGCAACAGAAAAGGATAGCCCTCGCCGACAGGAGCGACCCTCCTGTAGCTACTCCGCTCATGCTGCACACGAAACGCCAGAAAACGTGCGGACGATGGAAGAAAGGCCCAGAACGGGTTTTGAGAGAGGAGTTGCTGTCCGGTGGAGTCGAGTTGAACTGCCGAAACGGTATGCCCTTGATTGGAATCGGCGATGGTGCCGCCGATTGCGAATATGGAATTTGCGCAAAATCATCGAAATGGATTCTACCCGTTAGGGGAACCCGCTTTTGGCATAGGTCTGCATTTCTCTCAACCAAGGAACGTCGCTTGCCAACCCTCCTTCCGGTAAGCGTTACTGCCACTTGATCTCCGGGGCCCAGACCCCGCGCCTGGGCATCTGCGTTTCACGCCCAGAAGCAAGGCACCGCTGCCAGGCGCCAATCACTTCAGCTCGATTCGGTAGAACTTGCGGCTCGACGTCGTAGCGGGATCTCTCCAAACGGCTATCTCACCTCCGGAGGCGACGATGGACTCCTCTGTCCAATCACCAACCGCGAGGCCTGAGCAGGACCAGACCGTGTAAGTATCTCCCGGCCTGCTATTCCAGGTAAGCTCAGCACCGCCGTCACTGCTCCCGATCACTCCGACCACCTGGAACGGGAAGGAACCGTACTCGTAAGCCCCCATGTCCACCCTGTCGCCCCACACACGCGGATTGCCATCAAGGTCAACCGCTGCCCACATCCAGTCCTCGTTTTTGCCGGCATCTATGCAGGGCGATTCGGCGGAGAGACGATAATTGTTATCGAGGAAGGTCTTCGGGTCGCCGTCGGGCCCGTCCGGATCAAAGAAAAGCGGCTCCTGCGCAATGTTGCCTTCGCCGCCCTCAATCCAGTCCTGGATGCAGGAGTAGGTGGGCTCGGTGGAACCCCAGACTTGGGGAGCCTCGGGTGCGGTATTCCCCCAGATGACGCAATTGAGGATTGTGCCATTACAACCAGCAACACCGCCGCCTCCCGCATAGCCGCCCCAGGCAGAATTCCCGACGATTGTGTTATTGGCGAGCACGCCACTACAGGAGTAAAGGCCGCCGCCGATTGCGTACCATCCCGTCACCGAGTTTCCGGAAATGACATTGTTGTAGATCGTGCCGTCGCAATAGGCCAAACCGCCGCCATACGCTTCGACGGAGTCGTCTCGGTAAGCGGCGTTTCCGCTGATCGTGTTGTTCTGGATGATTCCGTGACAACTGTATAGGCCGCCGCCGTCCCTTGCCGTGTTTGCGAAAATGGCGTTGTTCTCGATCGTACCATCGCAAGCGTACAGTCCGCCTCCGTAACCAGCGGAGTTTGCGCAGATGCTATTGTTGCGGATAGTGCCGTCGGCGCAATATATTCCTCCGCCCTCGCCCCACGTGCCTGGCGAGTTTCTGGTAATGATGTTATGCTCGATTGTGGCATGAGTGCGAATCTCCCACGTCCCGCCGCAAATCCCGGCGGATCCATTCTGGATTGTAAAGCCGGAAAGAAGGCACCTCTCATCCTCCGTTCCATCGAATGTGACAGCGGGTCGCGCCTGTCCCCCATCAATGATAGTGCTCGCGACTACGCTGGCGTCCGACGGGTTCGTGCTCCTCAGCACAACGTTTTTGCCGCCGAACCTGATATTCTCCGAATAGAATCCGGGATAGACCACTATCTCATCGCCATGGACTGACTCGCACAGGGCAACTTGTATCGTCTGGTAGCATTTCTTCCTCCTCAGGCTCTCGACAACGGTAATTGAGGCTTCCTTCGGGTTCCATGCATAGCGGTACTCTACGATATTTGTGATGCGGTCACCATCAGCATCTCCGTCAGCGTCCTGTTCAAGGTCATTAAACCAGTACAATTCCCAGCCGTCGGGGAGGTTGTCGGCGTCTATGTCCGAATCCGGCGGCCTGGAGGTAGCTTCAGGGGTATTGCCGTAGGCGCCCATGTTCACGCGCCCGCCGTTCGGTTCCGGTTCGTTAGAGAAAGGGGAAGAAGGATCGCCCGCGTCTATGCAGGGCGACCATGATTTGAGATGGAAGTCGCCCCAGGGCTCATTGTCGAAGTATGGGGTGAAGGCTATGCTCCCCTCGCCTCCACCCATCCACTCTTCGATGCAGCAGTACGCCGGTTCGCTCGAGTCAACAATCTGGCTGGTTTCGCTGGGGAGGTTTCCCCAGATGATGCAGTTGAGAATTGTGCCCCAGCAGCTCTGAAGTCCCCCCGCGTACTCGGCAACGTTTGCTGTGACAGTGTTGTTCTGAATGATGCCGCCGCAGTAGTCCAGCCCACCGCCGCCCCAATCCGCAAGGTTCCCCCAGATGATGTTGTTTCGGATGACACCCTCGCAACCGCACAATCCGCCGCCGTGCCCGGCCGAATTCCATCTGATCACGTTATGCTCGATTGCGCCATCGCACCGGTAGAGGCCTCCGCCACCACCATCGGCGGAGTTCTCGGACACGATGTTGTGGCAGATATTGCCGTTGCAGAAGGCAATTCCTCCGCCTGAATCGTCGGCTTCGTTCCAAATTATCAGGTTATGGCTGATTGTGGCGCGCGTGGCATAGTCATACGTGCCGCCGCAGATTCCTCCTCCGTATTCTGCTTTTCCGTCCTGGATACTGAAACCGGTCAACACGCACGTTTCATCCTCCGTCGCAAGGAAAGTGACGACAGGCCCGGCGTCGTTGCCATCTATTGTCGTCTTGTCCACGACGTCGGAATCGAGTGGGTTGGTGCTGGTTAGGATGATGTTCCTACCGTGGAGGCGGATGTTCTCCACATAAGTTCCCTCGGCGACAATGATGGTGTCGCGCTCCGATGCCGCATCGATACCTTCCTGGATTGTCGTGAAGGCCGTTTGCCAGGTTTTGCCGTCGCCGGAGACAGGCAGCGATGCGTCCACATGCCACACCGCGAGTGGCGTCAGTGGGCCGAAGCCGCGGCGGTATTCTTCTATGTTTGGCATCCCGTCAGAGTCCGGGTCGTCGTTCGGACCCTGAGCGAGGTCGCCGAATAACTCGATCTCCCAGTCGTCGGGCAGCCCGTCACCGTCTGCGTCGCCAGACTTCGGTGTTGCCTCCGGAGTGTTGCCGTAGGCTCCCATGTCAACGCGCCCCCCGTTTGGCTCAGGCTCATTGTAAAAGGTGGATGCGGGATCGCCGGCATCTATGCAGGGAGACCATCTCTGCAAATGATAGTCACCGTTGTCTGCGTCCACAAAGTAAGGGAAGTAGTTGATATTCCCCTCTCCACCGGCGTCCCAGCGTTCGATGCAGCAGTACGTTGGAGCGGAGCAGTTCCAGAGTTGCTCGCGCGTGAGGTTACCCCAGATGATACAGTCGAGGATGATGCCGCGGCAGTAATAGAGGCCCGCGCCGTAATCGGCTGAGTTGCCGCAGATCGTGTTGTTCCGGATCGTACCGTGGCAGTAGGAGAGGCCACTACACGTGTTTCCCTTTATAGTGTTGTTTTGAATCGTGCCAAAACACAAAACGAGCCCGGCCCCGCTGTTTCCGGAGACAGTGTTGTTCTGGATAACGCCGTCGCAATAAATTAACCCCGACCCGGAATTTTCGGACATGATATTGCCACGAATTGTGGCATGAGTCCGAGTTTTGAAGACCCCGCCGGAGATTCCATCACCACTTTCCCCTCCCCCATCCCTAATGGTGAAGCCGGCAAGGACACAGGTTTCGTCTTCTGTTCCCAGGAAGGACACAACAGGACCATTTTGGCTCCCATCAATAACGGTCTTGGCGACAACACGTGGATCGGTCGGGTCGGTGGAGCAAAGGGTGATGTTCTTGCCGTTGAAACTGATATTTTCCAGGTACCTGCCCCCTGCGACGTTCACGGTGTCGCCGTGCGACGCGGCGTCTATACCTCTCTGAATTGTTTTGAACGCTGCCTGCCAGGAACTCCCGTCGCCCGATTGAGCGACCGAACCGTTGACGTACCATCTTTTTGTGGGAGGCCCCCCGGGAGCGTATTCGTATGCTCCCATGTCAACCGTCATGGATGAAATGCCGGTGAGGATTCGGGGATTGCCGTCAGGGTCGAACGCTTGCCACATCCAGTCCTCATTCTTGCCCGCGTCAATGCAGGGCGAATCGGGCGAGAGGCGGTAACCGGGGGCGAAACCGGGGTTCTCGGAAATGTTCCCTTCGCCGCCGCTGGCCCAGTCCTGAATGCAGGAATATATCGGCGTGGACCACGGGGAAAGATCTGGGGTACCGCTGCTGCTGCTGTTTCCCCAGATGATGCAATTGCGGATAGGGCCGCCCGGGCCGTATATCCCCCCGCTACAGTACGCTGAGTTCTCGCAGATGGTATTGCTCAGGATTACCCCTTTGCACCAAAACAGCCCGCCCCCGAACTCAGCCGAGTTGCGAGCGACGAGGTTGTTGCGAATAGTGCCGTCACAGTCGTAGATTCCCCCGCCGCTATTTTCGGCCATATTGCTTGAAATTCTGTTGCTCTGAATAATTCCGTGGCACCTGTAGAGCCCCCCGCCGTCAGTGGCTGAATTCGCGGCGATTACGTTATTTTGAATGACGCCCTGGCACTCAAACAAGCCCCCGCCACACCATTTAGCGGAGTTTCGGGCGACGATGTTATTCTCGATGGCGCCGTTGCAGCGGAGGAGGCCGCCGCCCCCCAGATATTTACCCCCAAAGGTAGCTGAGTTCTCCAGAATTATGTTGTTCCTGATAGTTCCGTCGCAGTATGCCAGTCCGCCTGCGAAAGCGGCTGAGTTGGCGGTGATAGTGTTGTTCTCTACCCTTGCGTGTGTGTGAGCATTCTCTGGACCACCGTGGATTCCGCCCCCATATTCCGCCTTTCCGTTGCGAATCGTGAAGCCCGCAATAACGCAGGTTTCGTCCTCGGTGCCGGAGAAGGTGACGACGGAGCCCAATTTGTTTCCGTCAATGATGGTGTTGGCAACGACGGCGGAGTCGAGGGGGTCGGCGCTGGTGAGGGTGATGTTCTTGCCGTGGAAATGGATGTTCTCGACGTAGGTGCCCTGCGCGACGATGACAGTATCGGCGTCGGAGGCGGCGTCTATCCCCTCCTGAATCGCCTTGAACGCCGTCTCCCAGGAACCGCCATCGCCCGACAAAGCCACCTCCGCAGCCACATACCACGTCGCAGCCGCGATCGGGGGGGAAATAACAAGCGAGATTGATGAACATACGGAGGAGAGAAGAAAGGTGGACGTTTTCATGATCTACCCCTTAGACAAACCGTTAGCAGTCGCCTGACCTGCTGATCCACTGGCTCAGTATTTACCACGAAACCAGCTCAAACGCAAGGTACCTCTGGAGTTTCCCCGGAATTTGGGCTATATGGGGAGCATGATTTGAGGATCGGCCCGGGGTTGCTGCGGATGCGACCAGAAAGGGGTCTGGCAGCCTTCAAAGGCCCATTTGATGCCGTCCGCAAGGGCGTAATAGCGAAAGTCGGGTACGCTAAACAGACGCTTGCTGGCAGCCAGGGCGTGGTGAGTCAGGATGGGAAGTCTCAGCCCCTCTCCGAGCCACATCGCCACGAAGTAAGCCACCGCCAAAGTCACAGCGATCATGTTCTGTCCCGCCGAGGCGGGACTCAGCCGAAT
>CAYZXL010000032.1:0-48980 GCA_964482435.1 uncultured Verrucomicrobiota bacterium | reverse complement strand
CCACGTACTCCCACACGTCCCCGCTTGGATCGTATCTTTCAACGGTTGCCGTGGGGGATCCCCCGTACCACGTTCCCCCAATGGCGTAAATGCGCCCTTGGTCATCCGAGGCGAAGCCGTGGTTGAACCTGAGTTCATTCATGGGTGACACGAAGGTCCAGGCATCAGCCACCGGGTCGTATTTTTCAACACTTGAGAGGTTGCCCAAATCCTCGTGCAAGCCCCCGAACACGTAAATCGTCTCGCCCTGCGATTGGTTGCCGGTCACGCGAATGGTGAAGGTTGAGGTCCCCACCGCTGCACCCGTTGGCGCGCCGCTGATGACGCCCGTGTTGGGATCGAGGCTCAAGCCGTCCGGCAATTTGCCTGCCACTATGGTCCACGTATAAGGCGGAACTCCGCCAGAGACCTGAAGCACCTGACTGTATGGCTCTCCCTCAACTCCGTTCGGCAACGACGTTGTCGTGATCTCGGGGCCCGGCGGGATTGACGTGATCAACTGGATAGTATCGGATACCGCGTCGGATTCGCCAGCGGCGTTCTTGGTTTTGAAATATACCGTCTTCTGGCCGTCGGCGGCGCTGAGGATGAACTGAGGGGCAGTTGAATAAGTCTGCCAGGTCGCTCCGCTGAAATCGGAGCTTTCGCTCGCCATGTAATGCGTCGGATTGTTTTCGGCCGTGTTGTTCAGGGTGACGGTTCGGCTTTGAGTTGTTGCCGCGCCGCCGTTGATGGCGAATTGCGTGACGACCGGCGGCAACGGCCCAACCCCCGCCCGCTTGAACACCACGTTATCAATTTCTGCTTCTGCGATACCCCATCGGTCAACCCCGCCGTAGCCCGTCTCCCCGAAACCGCTTCGAGAGCCGCCAAGCTTGACCAGAGGAACTGTGAAGCCGCCGGGGACGGCCAGAGTCTTGGACCAGACAAGCGACCCCGAGTCACGCACGCGAAGTTCAGCGTAAATCCTCCCGGATGCCTCGTCGTAGGAGAGCTTGCACGTGTACAAGGTATTGACCGCATACGTTCCCCCCGGGCTGCTGGCACTTGCGAGGCCGCCCGCTCCACAGATGTAAAGCCAGACCAGTCGCCCCGCATCCGGGTTCGCAAATTCCAGGCAGACGCCCTGTCCGCCATTGAACCCTGCGAATGCGATGTTCTCGTCGAAGAGGCCGAAGGAAACGCCAGCGGACCAATCCGCTCGGGTCATCTTGATGTCCCATTGAAGCTCGAACGAATCGCCAGTCCACGTCACTGCTTTGTAGAAATAGCGGTTCGGGCTGTATGCCGGGGCGTTGTTCTCCACCTTTGCGTGGTAGGTTTCCTCAGTTTGATTCCAGTAATAATTGCCCGGCTGGTCAGTGATCCACGCTGGATCCGTCGAGAAATCGCTTTGATAGATGATGTCCTGCGCCGCGGGCGAGTATTTCTTGAGGATGAGGTTGTCAATGTACCCCTCCGCAACCGCCCCCGAAGCATAGACATGGCTGACAGAACTCATGTACAGACGGTCAACACCTGCGAAACTCCCGACAGCCCCTAAGTCAACCTGCCCCACCGGCGAGCCATCGGAAACCTTTGTAACGCGAAGCGAAAGAGTCCCTGCCGCCCGGTCGTAGGTGGCGACATTGTGATACCAGGTATTCAACTGGAATGGGGCGGGTTGTGACCCTCCCGGATGCGAATAGTTCCCATCGCTGTCATAAAATATCAACGCGGCCGTTTGACCCTGATCCACTTTGTGGTAGGAAACAAGCCAGGTCGTTGCGGTCTGTATGCTCATGTCGGAATCGCCCAGGCCGAGGAAGTGGGAAGCCGCCCAGTCGCATCGCGTCATGTAAACATCGAACTCCAACTGGTACGAGGCCTCCGGGTCGAATGGAATGCTCCTGAACGAGTACTGCTCCGCGCCATTCGTCCTTTGGAAGTAGTACGTGCCGTCCGCTTGATTCCAATAGAAATTCTGCGGGGAGTTCGTCGTCCAGCCTGGGTCGCTCGAGAAATCGCTCTGGTACACAACCTGCCATGCGCCCGCCTGCAAAGTAATAGTGTCGCTGACCACGTTCGATTCGCCGGCGGCGTCCTTGGTCTTGAAATAGACCGTCTTCTGGGCGTCGCCGGCGCTGAGGATGAACTGAGGAGCGGTTGAATAAGTCTGCCAGGTCGCTCCGGTGAACGCGGAGCTTTCGCTCGCCATATAATGGGTTGGACTCCTCGTCGTCGTGTTGTTCAAGGTCACAGTCCGGCTTTCGGTCGTCGCTGCGCCGCCGTTGATAGCGAACTGAGTAACGAGCGGCGGTTGAGGAATGTCAACGTTAGTTTTCAGGACGACGTTGTCAATGTACCCCTCGGCAATCGCCCCGGAAGCGTACGTGTGTCCGACGGAACTCATGTACAGGCGGTCAACTCCGACGAAGCTGCCGACGGCACCGAGGTCAACCAGTCCCACAAGTAAGCCGTCCGAAACCTTCGTTGCCCTGAGGGTAAGTGTTCCCGCTCCGGGGTCGTAGGTGGCAACATTGTGATACCACGTGTTCAACTGGAACGGCGCGGGTTGCAGGCCTCCCGGATGATACGAACCTCCCTCGCTGTCATAATAAATCAGCGAGCCCGTCTGCCCTTGATCCACCTTGTGGTAGGAAACGTACCAGGTGCTAGGCGACGTAATGTTCATGTCGGAATCGCCCAGGCCAAGGTACAGGTCTGCCGCCCAGTCGCATCGCGTCATGTAAACGTCGAACTCCAGCCGGTACGAGGCGCGGCGGTCGAACGGAATACCCCTGTACGAGTACTCCTCGCCACCGTTCGTCAACCTGAAGTGATAGTTCCCATCCGCCTGGTTCCAATAGAAATCCGATGAGGAGTTGGTGGTCCAGCCCGGGTCGGCCGAGAAATCGCTCTGATAGACGACGTGCCTTTCCTCGACCGGTGAGAGAACCATGACGCCTCCGTGCTCTCTGAAAATCGGTATTAAGGCTTCGCCCGTTGTGCGTCTCCAGAAGACGGGGTCCATCAGCGAGTAACTTGACAGGGTGTCGGGGGTCTGGAGCGCGTGTGATAGGGTTTGGAGGACCTCCCCGCCGGGCAGTCCGACAACCCGAATCAACAACTCGCTGCTTCCGGGCGCGAGGCAGACTGCCAGGCCATGGTCCCCAGACGGCGCGACCCAAAAACCGTTAACATCGGCAACGGGAATAGACGCCGACTCCGCCATATTGCTTGTTTGAAACACGCGGACGGCACCGCCGGAGCGGTCGGCGACGTAGAGGAGTTGCCCGTCAGGGCTTACCGACATGCCGCCAGGCTGGACGCCGGCGACGGTTCCGATCACAGAGCGCTCGGCGATGGACATTTTGTACAGCTTCTGGGCCCCAGAACCGATAGCGTAAAGGAATTTGTCGTCGGGGCTTATCGCTAACACGTCCCCGGCAGCACTTATGGGGCCAATTGTGCCTTGGATCTCATCCGTGGAGGTGTCAACTATTGAAATCCACCCCTCCGCTCCAGAATAGGGGCAGTTCACCATGACGTAGAGGTATCGCCTGACGGAGTCGAATACCATCCCCACAGGCCACGGGCCAACTGGGATGCTCTTAGCAAGCTCCGCAGCCGAGGCCCTGAGTTTCACGACCGATCCGCCGTAGTAGCAAGTCGCATAAAAGTAGTTCACATCGGCGCTCGCCAGGATGTACTTCGGAACGTTGGGAAGGCTGTGGAAGACCTTGATAAGGGCGTAGGTGTGCGCGTCGTAAAGGCTGACCCCCTCGTCCCAATCACCCAAGTGGGTGGGTGCGTAGATGACGCCGTCATCGGGAGACACGTCCACACTGTAACAAGCCCACGCCGGCAGAAAAGCCTTCTCCTCGTAGACGATTGTGGCCACGATTTCGGGCGCCGCCAGGAAAGCGGCGAAAAAGGCCGTCATGAGACCTGAGTAAAGGAAGACGTGCCCAAAGGTTCTTTTCTCGCGCATAGTAGCCCCCTTTCTGGTGAAAGACTCTGCGGGGAAGCGGGCACAACTCGGAAGGCGGGCTGAATGAGAAAAAAGACATGCTCAGTCGCGCCAGCGCGCAGAAGTCCTCCCGCACCGACGCGCTCCGATACCGGCCGGGACAGTTTCACCCGGCGTGAACCGAAAAGCTCCCACCTTTCCTGAATCACTGCGTCGCTTTTTCCCCCATTCCGTGACAAAAGCAACTATGAAGAGGGGGAGCACCCGAGCCTTTGTTTAGTCTATATACACCATCCTATCCTTGTGGTCAAGCTTTTATTTTGGGCGCGTGTGGCTGCGTAATCGTGGCATCCCCCCTTTGGCGGGACCCGTGAGAGGTTTCATGGGCAAGACGCCCATGCCACGTCGGGCCCCGTGCCTGGACCCGCGTGTACTGCTGGCATCTTGTCCCCCCGTCGGCGGGATCCCGGGAGCATCCTGCCCCGGGTGCCGAGGGCGAGACGCCCTCGGGACTGCCCCGCCTTGGCGGGGCGGCGTTACCTGTACAAGCTCTACCCCTGAAATGCAGCCGCACCCTTTTGGGTTGGTGTAACGCCTCGGTTACGGGAGGCAGCGGATTCCCCTCCGGTTTCGCACTCCGGTTGGGGCCTTCCCGGTTATCCTGTTGCGGCGGACTCCTCCGTCCGTAATTGAGGCTGTACAGGCTCTGCCATTATGGACTTGTTTCCCGAGGGCAGATATGGTATTAGAACAAACAAAAGAGACGCTTCAGGTGAAGGATTGCTGTGGCTGTTTGCGAGTTGGCAGCCGCGGCAAGTCCGGAATGGACGGACTGAAGTTCCGTCGAAGCGAGAAGTCCTCTTCCGAGAGTTGCCTTCCTGCCAAGAAATGCCACCTCGGGTTCCTCTCGTCTATCAGCAGTAGTGCTCTTTTTCCCTGTCATCCACCTTCCTGCAATGCTGACGGGTCCTCCCGCTGCCCCGTCTTGCTGAAGAGGCATTTCTCCTGAGAACTCTGACGAGAAAAGAACAAAGCCGAAATCTGCGGCGTACAGGCCAGAAAGCCGGTTTAGCTCGCTATCTTGCGCGACACGCAACTGTTCCTCGGCGACACGCTCAGGCATGCGCGCGAGTAAAAGAGCGAGCTGCGGTCTTGAGGTTAGCGGTTTCTGTTCTATTGCATCCGGCGGGTGGGTCAGTCGGTGGCAGGTATCTTGCATTGAGTTTGTTCCGGGCCCAACGTGGAGGGAAGTGTTTCAGGTTGAGCCAGCTCTCTCAATGCAGGAGGTTTCTCGTCTTCGGAGCGCAACGGGTGCCCGTAGAAAGGGGAAACTGCACCATAAATCTATGGCGTAGGTGCTACGGAATTGTTTCCACAACGCCCACAGGCGGTCTGTGAAGTAATCCCGAGGTCATGGTGAAAGAATCAGGCGGAGGAACGTCACAACGGACTCTGTACTACTTTCCCATTATCCACACGCCAGCGGATATGGGGGCGATGCGGGAAGCGCTGCGGCGAGTGACAATTGAGAAGCTCGGCGAAGAAGGCTGGAGGCGCCAGAGGAAGGCCGTGGAGGAAATGTGGGTCGCAATTGAGAAGGCGATCGAGGCTATTCCGTTCTCTTACGAAAAAGTGCGTCTTTATCAGGACGGATTGCCCGTTTGCGGCCGGGAGAGCCAGATCGTCAAGGAGCTTGCCGAAGTGGGAAGCCGAAATCACCGACTTCTCCTTCGACTTATGAAGAAAGGCGCCACGATCATGGGCACGGAATCCTCCGAGCTGCTCGTCGAAGAATACGAGCTTGTCAAGCAGATGCTTGCGGCGCCGAACGCCAGGAAGATGGTCTCGGCAGGGTCTCTTCCGAGGGCTCTCGGAGATGCGCTCCTGAAGAAGAGAGACAGGTTCATTGCTGACCGTATAAACGCAACCCTGGAAGGAGGCGAGACGGGCATTCTGTTCTTAGGGATGCTCCACTTGCTGCGTGGGTTGCTGTCAAAAGAGATTCGCGTGATTTACCCGTGCATCAAACCCGTTCATCATGGAGGCAGGACAATTGTCTGGAATGAGCGGTCGGGTTCTGATTGTGGACGACGAGAAAGATATCCGGACGGTTCTTTCTCATCTTATGGAAAGGGAAGGGCTTCGAACCGTACTGGCTGACAACGGAGACGATGCCCTGGCAATTATCCGCCGAGACACACCCGACGTGTTGCTGGTGGATGTCAAGATGTCGAGCATGGACGGAATGGAGGTGATGAGGCGAGCAAAGGAGCTCGACCGAGACCTCCCGGTCATCATGATTACCGCTTATGCGGCGGTTCACGGGGCAGTCGAGGCAATGAGGGCGGGCGCCCACGACTATCTGGCAAAACCTTTCGACCACAATGAAGTCATAAGGGTCGTTCGCCGGGCGCTGGCGGAGCGAGACCTGAAGAGAAAGGTCAGGCAGTTGACAAGCCAAATCCAGGATGGGGCGCCTCTGAGAGAAATGATGGGGCACAGCGAGGCAGTCGGGCGGCTCAGCTACGAGGTGAACCGCGTCGCAAAATCGGACTTCACGGTGATGATTCTCGGCGAGACTGGCTCCGGCAAGGAGCTTGTGGCACGGGCAATTCACCACGGCAGCCGTCGGGCCGGAGCGCCGTTCGTTCCTGTTGATTGCGGGGCAATCCCGGAGACGCTCCTGGAAAGCGAGCTGTTCGGACACGAGAAGGGCGCCTTCACGGGGGCAGGTGTTCAGAAGCGTGGGAAATTCGAGATGGCTCAGGGGGGAACGATTTTTCTGGACGAAATATCGAACATGCCGCTTGGGTCCCAGGCAAAGCTGCTTCGCGTCCTTCAGGAGAAAAAGGTCTATCACGTCGGCGGCACAAAGCCGGTGAACGTTGACGTGCGGCTTTTAGTAGCGAGCAACCAGGACCTTCACGGATTGACACTGTCCGGCTCATTTCGTCGAGACCTTTTCTTTCGCCTGAACGAATTCACGATAACGGTTCCGCCCCTCCGGGAGCGCAAGGAGGACATTTCGTATTTAGCCAAGCGCTTTCTGGACACGACGAACATCGAACTTGGCAAGAACGTGAAGGGACTTTCGGAATCCGCCACGGAGGCATTGATCGCGTACGACTGGCCGGGGAACGTCCGTCAGCTTCGCTCCGTGATCCGGAGAGCAGTGCTTTTGGCTGACGAAATGATTTCCGGCAAGCATCTCGGGATGCAGACGGCGCCGGAAGCGGCCTTATCGCTCGGGCCTAAGGTTCACGGCCTTCCCTGGAACGGTGTCTCGCTGAGGGAAATTGTGCGCCGCAGCACCATCGCTGTCGAGCGGGAGGTTCTCCTCCAGGTTCTTCGCTCTACCGGGGGGAACAAGGCGAAAGCTGCAAGGCTGCTCAAGATTGACTACAAGACAATTCACACCAAAGTGAAGACGTACGCAATCCAAACGGAGGAACAGGAGAATGACAAAAAAGAAAGGTAAAGAGACCGAGAAGGAAAACGCGATCAAGCTTGACGTCGGACTTGGTCTGGGCGGGATTTTCAAGGGCCTTTCCGGGTTGGTGGAGAAGCTCGGCGAGCTTGCCGAGAAGGGAGAAGAGCTTTCCAGGACGGGCGAGGTCCACGGCACGGAGGAGAAGGGGATAAAAGGGGTCTATGGGTTCACAGTCAAGGTGGGGCTTGGCGGAGAGGGGATAAAAGTTGAGCCCTTCGGCAACATCCGCAAGGACAAGGCAAGCGGCCAGGCTGTCGTCCAGGAGATTCGGGAGCCCATGGTGGACGTCTTCGAGGAGAAAGACCATGTCCTCATCGTAGCAGAAATGCCCGGAATAGGCCCGAACGACCTTCAACTCGACCTCAAGGACGACATTCTGACCCTTTCCGCAGAGAAAGGCGACAAGAAGTATCGCAAGGAAATACTCCTGCCGGGAACTCTCCAGCGCGACAAAATGACGGTCTCGTGCAACAACGGGATTGTGGAGATTAAGTGCCTGAGGTGACAGAAGCAAAGAGCCAACCATGAGCAAAGGCGGCGAAGCGAATCTTAAACTGAGAGTGACCGAAGCTCTCACGAAAGACGTCGGGCGGGGCGTTGTCCGGATGGACCCGGACGATTTACAGACGTGGGGAGTCCAGATCGGCGACACCGTCGAGGTCGTCGGGAAGCGGCCAACCGTCTGCAAAGCCATGCCGGCGTATAAGGAGCAGCGCGGGCAATCCCGCATCCAGATGGATGGTATCACGAGAGAGAACGCGGGCGTCGGCGTGGACGAACTCGTCGTCGTTCGTAAGACTTCTGCTCTTCCTGCGCAGCGGGTGGTTCTTGCCTCCACGAGCATCACTCCTTCCGACAGGGACCTGCGCTACATCGGCAGCCTCCTCGACGGTCTGCCGGTTCTCGCCGGAGACCACATTCGAGCGGCGCTTTTCGGCAGCCGCACAGCCGATTTCAGGGTGGAAAGCACGACGCCAAAAGGGCCGGTGGTCATTAACCCAACCACAGAGCTGATGATCAGCAGGGCCCAGGAAGAAGAAAGAACTCGTGCCCCTTCGTACGAGGACGTCGGCGGACTCAAGCCCCAGCTCCACCGGATAAGGGAAATGATAGAACTTCCCCTTCGGTACCCCGAAGTTTTCCAGCGGCTCGGGATTGACCCGCCGAAGGGAGTTCTCCTGTACGGTCCACCTGGCTGCGGCAAGACGCTTATAGCGCGAGCAATCGCCCATGAGACGGAAGCAAACTTCTTTTCGGTCAGCGGGCCGGAGATAATCCACAAGTTCTATGGAGAGAGCGAGGCGCATCTTCGGAAGATATTCGAGGAGGCAAGCCGAAAGGGGCCCAGCATCATATTTCTCGACGAGATAGATGCCATAGCGCCGAAACGCGAACAGGTTGTGGGGGACGTGGAGAAGAGGGTTGTGGCGCAGCTCTTAGCTTTGATGGACGGGTTGACCAAGCGCCAGAACGTCATCGTTATCGCGGCCACGAACATTCCCAATGCGCTTGACCCGGCACTGCGGCGCCCGGGGCGATTTGACAGGGAGATAGCAATCCCGATTCCCGACCGAAACGGAAGGCTGGAAATCTTAGAGATTCACAGCCGCGGGATGCCCCTGGCTGACGACGTTGACATGGGGCACCTTGCCAGTATCACCCACGGCTTCGTCGGGGCGGACCTGGAAGCCCTCTGCCGGGAAGCCGCGATGAATTGCCTCCGGCCGATGATGTCGGACATTGATTTCACCCTTGCCAGAATACCGTATGAGGAGCTGGCGAAGCTCGAGGTTCGCATGGAAGACTTTCTGACTGCGCTGCGGGATATTGAGCCGTCGGCGATTCGGGAAGTGTTTGTCGAGGTGCCGGACGTTCGCTGGGAGGACGTGGGCGGGCTTGCTGAGTCCAGAAGACGCCTGGAGGAAGCGGTGGAGTGGCCGTTGAAGTATGCCCACCTTTTTGAAAAGGCGAACGTTCGCCCGCCGAAAGGGATTCTGCTGTCCGGTCCGCCCGGCTGCGGCAAGACGATGCTCGCCAAGGCGATCGCCAACGAGAGCCAGGTGAACTTCATCTCGGTGAAAGGCCCGGCGCTTCTTTCCAAATACGTCGGGGAATCCGAGAGGGCCGTGCGGGAGGTTTTTAGAAAGGCTCGCCAGGCGGCGCCGTGCATCGTGTTTTTCGATGAGATTGACGCATTGCTTCCGACGCGCGGCGCTGGATCGCTGGACTCGCACGTATCCGAGCGGGTGCTCAGCCAGTTTCTTTCCGAACTCGATGGGGTTGAAGAATTGAAAGGCGTCCTTGTGCTTGGGGCAACGAACAGAATAGACATCCTTGATTCTGCGGTCCTCAGGCCCGGCCGGTTCGACGAGATCGTTGAAATCCCGCTGCCGGACGAGAAGGAGCGCAGAGAAATCTTCCAGGTCCATTTGCGGGGCAAACGGGTTGAATCCGGGGTTGACGTCAGAAGGCTCGCTTCGCTGACGGATGGTCTGAGCGGAGCCGATATCGCCGCGATTTGTCACAGAGCGGCATTGAAAGCCATCCGACGGGCGGTTGAAGAAGCCAAAAGCAATACCGCCGAAGAGGCGGATCTGGCAATAACAAGCAAAGACATTGAAGCAGCTCTTCAGGAGGCACGCGGAAACTGAATGCATGATACCAACACCTGCACCGAATCATTGACAAAGGGCGAGGAGGGCGAAGGGGTTTACGTGTACTGTTTCGCCCGTTCGGACCTCGCTCCGTCCATCGAAGGAAAAGGGGTGGATGGCCAACACCCTGTTTTCTTGCACGCGTTTCAGGACATCGCTGCTGCGGCGAGCATGATTTCGCTTGAGGAGTTCTGCGGCCCGTCTGCGGAATCGAGGATGCAGGACCTGTCGTGGGTCGGGCCGCGCGCCTGTCGGCACGAGGAAGTGGTCGAGGAGGTGATGCGTTATTCTCCGGTCATGCCGGCTCGGTTCGGAACGATTTTCTCCTCCCTGGAGAGGCTTGATGAGGCGTTGAAAAAGCACCGTGACGCAATGTCCTGGTTTCTCGGCTGGGTCGCTGACAAGGACGAATGGGGGGTCAGGGCACTTCTCGATAGAGCAAAGGCGAAAATGGAGCTTTTCTCGGCGGCAGTGGCGGTGCACGGAGAGCGCCTCTCGCTCTTCCCGCCGGGGACGCGATACTTTGAGGAGCAGCGAATCCGGACGGGAGCAGAGAAGGAGCTGGCGGCGTGGTTGAAAGCTGTTTGTGGAAAGGTGGGCGACGATTTGACCAGCCGAGCCTCTGAGTGCCGGGAAAGGAAGGTTGCTTGCCGCGACGGCACCGCAGCCGAAACGGTCGTGAACTGGGCGTTTCTTGTGCCGCGAAATGTGGCAGGGGACTTTCGCGCGCGAGTTGACCGGGCGAACGAGGAGCACCACGGACGCGGGCTTGTCTTCGAGGCGACGGGGCCGTGGCCCCCGTATAGTTTTTGTCCCTGTCTCGAGGAGGAAGAGAGATGACGTACCTCCTCTATTGCATATTCCGGAGCGAACAGGACAGGCGGAATAAGCCGGTGAGAGGCGTTGGGGCGCAACCTGTTTTCACGGTGAGTAACGACGGGCTGAGCGCCGCGGTCTCCCGGGTTTTGCCTGCCGACCTCACTCCGGACGTCTCTCGGCTTCTCGCTTATGGGAACGTCGTCGAGACGCTCCACGCAGACTTGACGGTCATACCGCTGCGCTACGGATGCCTGCTTGCTGAAGAACGTCAGATTCTCCGCCTTCTTGGCGAACGCGGCGAGGAGTGGAAGGCCCTTCTAAGGGAACTGGACGGATGCGCTGAAATGGGGATTCGCGCCCTGCCCGGAAACGGAGAGTTCAAAGCCCGCAACCCGAAGACGCGGCATTCATCCCTCCCGGCGGGCGCACCTCGAACGCCCAGCTCCGGTCGAGCCTACCTCGTAGCCAGAAAAGCCTGCTACGTGGAGGAGGAGCGGATTGCGAAGGAGGACATCGCCCTCCTCCAGCGGTGTCGGGATGCTCTTGCCGGCCTTTCGGTGAACTCGAAAATGGAAACACAGTCATTCTGCGCTTTGCATCCGAAACTCCACGCTCCTTTTCCATCGCTCTATTTTCTGATCCGTTGGGACAAGGTCCCGTCTTTTCGGCGAGCGTTTCGCGAAATCAGCCCGGCGGAATCCGCCAGGCTCCTTCTGAGCGGTCCGTGGCCGCCGTACAATTTCGTCGAGAGAACGACTGCCGGGGAGGCTTTTCATCTCGCTGCTCGAAGTGTGAGCAAATAGTTGAGTCAAGGACAAAGGGAATTCTGCAATGAAGGCGAACGAGGGTGAAATCCAGCCTCAGGAGGCACCCGAGCGGTACGAGAAGCTGTACGGGATGCTTCTCGACGCGATTCCGTCATCAATTCTCTTGATTGACCGCGACATGCGGATTGTCTCTGCGAACCAGAACTTTCTGGAGAAGAGCAGACGGACTATGTCCGACACAATCAACCACCGTCTAGAGGAGGTGTTCCCCAGCACAATTCTCGAGCACATGGATATCACCAAGCGCATCCGCCAGGTGTTCAATAGCAACGAGCCGATGATGGGAGAGAGAATGACGTATCGCGCTCCTGGGATTCCGATGCGAATTTACTATTACAGCATTCTTCCGTTCTCGTGGAGCGGGGTTGTGGAGAACGCGATGCTTCTGATGGAGGATGTGACCGAGCAAATCCGGCTGAGCGAGGAAGTTCGCCGGGTCGAGCGACATCTTGCAAGCGTCGTCGAGAGCGCCAGCGACATTGTCCTGTCCACTGACACAGAGGGGAGGATTTTGACCTGGAACACGGCGGCTGAGAAGGTTTCGGGATACGGCTTAGACGAGGTGAAGGGGCATTTTTTCTTCGAGTATTGCGCGGAAGGCTGTCACGAAGAAGTGAAGAAAGTTTTTTCGAGCAAGGGCGCGCGGAAGAACTCGAGGATGGCTGAATGGGGTCTCGTGACGAATGAGGGAGAGGTGGTTCCTGTCTCGTGGGTTTGTTCGCCGATGAAAGACGACCTGTCGCGATGCATTGGGATTGTCGCCGTAGGGAGGGACCTGACCGAGCGTCGGAAATTTGAGATGCAGCTTCTGCAATCGCAGAAACTTGCCGCCCTTGGCGTGATGGCCGGGGGAATTGCCCACGAGATTCGGAATCCCCTGGCGATCTGCTCGTCGTCGGCTCAATTTTTGATGGATGACGACCTCAGGCCAGAGTTTATGAAGGAGTGCGCTGAGAAGATTCAGGTTGGCATTCGGCGGGCGTCGGGCATCATCGAGAGCCTCCTGAGGTTTGCTCGCCCGTCGGCGACTACGCAGATGGAGCAGGTAAACCTGGTTTCGTTGCTCACGGAGACTCTTACGTTGGTAGTCAACCAGGCAAGAATTCAGAAGATTACCTTGAGGTCAGATTTTCCTGACAGGCCCGTGCTGATCAGCGGCATTGCGGGACTTCTTCAGCAAGCGTTCATGAACCTTCTGCTGAACGCGATCAATGCCATGCCGAACGGGGGGACATTATCCGTCTCCGCCGAGAAATCGGAGAGCGAAGCGCTCGTTCGCGTGGCGGACACGGGGCATGGCATTTCTCAAGAGGAGATGCACAAAATCTTCGATCCGTTTTACACGACATCACCTGTGGGGAAGGGAACGGGGCTGGGGCTGTCCATTTGCTATTCGATAGTGAAGCAGCATTATGGTTCCATAGAGGTGGATAGCGTCGAGGGAAAAGGGAGCACTTTCACCGTCAGGTTGCCCATTCGGTAACGGAAAAGGGAAAGGATGATGAAAAGCAAAGAGACGGTTTTTCTCATAGTGGATGACGAGCCGGATATGTGCTGGGCCCTGGAACGCATAATAGAGAAAAACGGCGCCCGAGCGAAGAAGGCTTTGACGGCTCAGGAGGCTCTCAGGTTGCTGGAGTCGGAGTCTTTTCCCATGGCCTTTCTCGACGCGAAGTTGCCCGACATGGAAGGGCTGGAGCTTGCAAGGCAAATCCGGGAGATGAATCCTCTCGTTCGCATCGTGATGGTCTCCGGCTATTTCTACAGAGAAGACGAAGCTGTGCGAAAGGCCCTGGCGGAAGGATTGATCTGCGGGTTCATCGGCAAGCCCTTCCTCCACGAGGAAATCCGGAAAGTCATGGAGACAGTGTGCCGCTCGTGAAGCAGGCTGTCCGGATATGGGAACCCTTCCTGCAAGGCAAGGAATCCTTTCCATAGCATCAATTCTCGAATCTGCCATCTTGGCGGGCGGAGCGGGAAAAAGTCGCTTTCCATTTCGTTCTGGTTTCGGCGATTGCGAAAAAAGAGCTTTGCCGTCCGGCCTGGCACGAAATTCGGTTATATGCCCCGCGGCATGCCAAGAGAAAAGCCAGTACTGGCAGGGAACGTCATCAGTAAAGGAGAACTGACACAGGAGGTAATGTATGGCACAGGTTCAGAAGTCAACAGACTCGTCCAGTCTGGCGGAGGTCGTGGATCGCATTCTGGACAAGGGCATCGTCATTGATGCATGGGTGAAGGTGGCCCTCGTCGGGATCGAGCTGCTGTCCATCGAAGCACGTATAGTCATCGCTTCGGTCGAGACGTATCTGAAGTATGCCGAAGCCATTGGCTTGACGGCAAGCGCGGCCGCTCCGGCATAAGGCTGAACGAACAAGACTTTCCAATGTCTGGCGGGGACCGCATTGCGGCCCCCGCCCGGCAGAGGACAACGCGGTTTCAGCATGAGGAGACACAAGGAGAATGACTATGGGTGGTCTGACTGAAGATATGACGCGGCTTCACGGCGAGATTAGCGCTTTACACATGGCTCGGGAAGCGCTCGTTGATGGGTTGGCACGCGGAGCAAAAGACCTCAGGAACAACGTCTTCAGAATGCGAGGAGGTTTCCGCGGCGCCCGCGCAGAGATGGCGAAAAGAGGAGAAGCCGACCGTTCAGCAGTGGTTAAGAACATCGAGCATTCCGCTTCAGAACTCAGGCGCGCGACGTCTGAGATGCAGAGCAGTTTCAGGGATGTCCAGGGCGAAATGGCGAGGAGAGCCGAATCCAATCGCCTGGCGTTTACGAAAGGCTTGAGGAAGTCGGTGAAGGACTTGAAGAAGTCCGTCTCGGGGATGCACGACCTGTTCCGGGACGCCCATGCCGAAATGGCAGGGAAGACAAGAGCCGACGTCTCGGCGTTTACGAAAGGCGTGAGGCTGGCAGTGTCGGATTTGAAGAGGACCGTCGCCGGCCTCAGGCAGGATTTCGGCGTTGACATAGCCGGGGCCCACGGCGCCTGGTTCGGAGTGACTTCGACCGGACGCCGACCCGCGGAGGTCGCCGAACGTCCAGGAAGGAGCGACGCGGCGCGGAGCGCCAAGGAGGAGGTGGTGTCTGAGGTCAAGGAAGACAGAGGGATGCGGCCAGCGGCCCGAGCCGGAAAGGGGAAGAAGCGCCGCCAAAGCCCTTAGGCGCCAGGCGAACCGGGAGGGAGGCAGGTGATGGTCATCGAGGAGCGAAGAACGCGTGAGGTGCGCTGCTCTTTCTGTGCGGGCCGAGGGAAAGACCGGTTCGGCATAATGTCTCGTCTCTCGGCCTGCAGCGTATGCGGAGGGAGAAGAACGGTGGTGGTCCAGGCACCGTACGCCCGCTGTGCTCATTGCAAAGGCACCGGGGCAATAAAGAGACTAACGTGCACTGTCTGCCGCGGCACAGGCTTCGGCCCTGCAGAGGCAGGGCCAACCGTTGTATGCCCTACGTGCAGAGGTGGGGGGGACGACCTCTCCGCTCCGGCGATGGCCTGTTTGAGATGTCGCGGCCGAGGATGGCTTCGCGCAGCGGCGGAACCAGAAGGTCCCCATCGAATGGAGAGTCAGAAAGGAGCGGTAGCATGAACGGCGACAATGACAGCACGGCCCTCGCCCGGATCGTGCGGATTCAGGCCGACGACGATAACGTCGTGCCGGAGCCGAGCAATGAGTTTGTCAACACTCCCTGCGTGGAGGAGATTACGAACAGGGCGTTGGCTTACCTCGAGGTCGGCTATCCGGTCCATTTCGCGGGGCCTGCTGGGACCGGGAAGACGACTCTGGCATTTCACGTTGCGGCGCAGCTTGGTCGCCCGGTCACCCTTATCCATGGCGACGACGAATTCGGGAGCTCCGATCTCATTGGAAAGGAAGCCGGATACAGGAAGTACCGGCTGATTGACAATTTCATTCATTCCGTTATGAAGACCGAGGAGAACTCGAGCACCCTCTGGGTGGACAACCGGCTCACGACGGCCTGCCAGAGGGGATGCACCCTCATCTACGATGAGTTCACGCGTTCGAGGCCCGAAGCGAATAACGCACTCCTGAGCGTCCTGGAGGAAAAGATTCTCAATCTGCCGAAGCTCCGGGCAACCGGAGAAGCCTATTTAGAGGTCCACCCGCAATTCCGGGCAATCTTCACCTCGAATCCGGAGGAGTACGCTGGCACTCACAAGACCCAGGATGCGCTGATGGACAGGCTCATCACCATCCAGCTTGGCCATTACGACCGAGAGACTGAGATTCAGATTGCGACGGCGAAGTCGGGAATAGCAAAGGCCGACGCCGAGACAATCGTGGACGTTGTGAGGGAACTGCGGGGCGTCGGAGTCAACAATCACCGCCCCACCATAAGGGCGTGCATTGCTATCGCACGAATTCTCGCCCACAAAAACGGCCATGCCCGAATGACCGACCCGGTCTTCCAGTGGGTATGTCGGGACGTGCTGAACGTGGATACTGCAAAGGTCACCCGCGACGGCCTGTCGCTGATGCCCAAGAAGGTGGATGAGGTGATTCGAAAGGTTTGCGCGCAGCGGACATGACGCATCAAGATTAGTCGCAAAAGCGTGAAGGAGCGAAGAGATGGCTATCCCCAAAAGAAACGTTCGAGGCTTGCAGGACATACGGACGCTTTCCGGAAATGTTGACCAGAAATCGGTCCCCCACAGGGCGTTCATGCGGATCACCGTCCTTGAGATGGAGAAAGCACGCCGCGGGAAAGAAAGAGACAGCGCTCTGCACCGGGTAGAAAACATCGAAGCCCGTTTCCAGGAAATCGAGGAGGAAAAGGAGGAGCTGCTGCGAGTCGTGGGCGTCAAGAAAGACGACCAAAGTGATCCCGCAGGGGCATCCGAGGAAAAACCTGAGCCGGAACAGGGCTCCGCCGCGCGGGGCTTCAAAATCCGATATTGAGAGGAGCTTTACCGATGCTGACGCTGAGGACTTCGGACAACGTTCGGACAAGCCGGCACGTGAAAGGATTTCGTTCCTGCGCGCATTCCACCGGCGCTACGGCGAGTGACCTGGATCAAGGGCGCGTCATCCACGAGGAGACCCGACGACTTCAGGGTCAGGTAAGACGCGCCTGGCTCAACCGCCAGTGGACGGGACGATTCGAGCACGCTGCGGAGCGATTGAGAGTTCTTCCACCGTCGGCTCTGTCCGGGAGAAAGTGAGGAGAGCACCAGATGAAAATTAACTGTCTTTCATGCGGGCACAAGGTGGACCTGGACATTGTCTATGACAACTTTGAGGGGCAGGTCAAGTGCTTTGCTTGCGGCGCGCTTCTCGAGATTCGGACTGAGGATGCCCACCTCCGAGCAGTCAAGCTGGTGAAAGCGCCGCATGTTTTGTCAGACGAGATGTTAGAACGTGCACGAAAGTGATAACTGCAGCGCGGAAATGACCGACGGTGAAAGACCTTCTCGCCATTTTTTCGCGTTGCCTACCGCGTGTGAGAGGATTTGAGTAAGCATGACCGTGGGAGAGAAAACGAGCAGCAAGTACATTTACGCGGTGATGCCGGCATCTGTGGAGTGGATGTCCGGCCTTTCGGGGATTGACGGAGGTCTTCTTTACACGGTCTCAGAAGGGCGGCTGTCGGCCGTGGTCAGCGACGTCGCCAACGGTAAGATTCGACCCGAGCGCCGGCATCTCGCCGCCCACCAGGACGTGCTGAGGCGCCTCGTGAAGGAAAACACCGTGCTTCCTGTGCGCTTCGGGACAATTGCCGACAGCATCGAAGCCGTCGAGGAGATTCTTTCTCAGAAAGCGGAAATTTTTCTCGAACAACTTCAGCGGGTGGCCGCCAAGGCGGAAATGGGATTGCGAGTTACGTGGGACGTTCCAAACATCTTTGAGTATTTCGTCAACACCCACCCCGAGCTGCGTGCTGCCCGCGATAGACTTTTTGGGACGAACCGCGAACCCTCTCACGAAGACCGGATCGAGCTCGGCCGGATGTTCGAGCGAATCCTCAACGAGGACCGCGAGGCTCGCACTCGAGACGTGGAGGAAATCCTCGCACCTCGCTGCTTCGAGATCAAGCGCAATCCGTGCCGCAGTGAAAGAGAAGTCATGAACCTCGCGTGCCTCGTTGGGCGGGACGCTCAGACCGAGTTCGAAGCCGGAGTTTTTCAGGCCGCAAAGCGGTTCGACAATAACTTCGCATTCGACTACAACGGCCCGTGGGCGCCTTACAACTTCGTGGATGTTGACCTGAAGGTGTGAGCCTGCGGATGTGAAGGGGGAAAGGTGTTTATTCTCGACGATATTCTGCTCCTGCCGCTGCGGGGAATTCACTGGGTCGCACGCGAAATACACAATGCGGCTCACCAGGAACTCGACCATGAGGCCGACGCCATCACCGCCGAGCTGAGCGACCTTTACAGGATGCTGGAGGCGGGGAAAATCACCGAGGCGGAGTTCGGTGCGAGACAAAAAACGCTCCTCGACCGACTCGACAAGATAGAGGGCCGCGGGACCGAGATTGAGGGTGAGGACCTCGAGGCTGAGGGACAGGTAAGTGAGCCAGGCGTCCCCGTCAAGCAGGAAGAACACGCGAAGGCATAATTTCCGGCGTGACATGAGGGTGTCGGCACCGGCTGAGGCCCGCGGCATCGAGCGATGTAAGTCAGTGGTCAGGAGGTGAATTGATGCTTGATCCTTCGTTCGACGATAACGAACATGTATCTCTCTGCGAGGCCCTCGACCGTGTTCTCAACAAGGGTGCGGTCGTGGTTGGGGAAATCGCTATATCGGTCGCGGACATTGACCTGGTCTATCTGGGTCTTCAGATTGTATTGACTTCCATTGAGACTGCGCGGGAGGCGAAGATGCCGTTGGCCGTCGGCGAATGGTGAGTGGGCATCCGCGCATACAGACTTTGTATTCTGGAAGGTCTCGCATTCGGAAGTGGCAGACAGAACGCTCGCTTCCTTGTTCGGGAGTAAATGTCATCAATGAACGCTCGCGAAGAGACTCGAGTGGAGTCCAGAGATTTAAGCGGATTTGCTAAAGTGCTGGAGGAGGGCTGGGGTCCGTTCACCCGTCAGCCAGAAGAAACGCAGCGGGCACGAATAAACCTCGACGAGAACAAGGTCAAGAATGGGCTCGGACAGCTTGTCCTGACACTTGTCAAACTCCTTCACGAGCTCCTCGAGCGACAGGCAATCCGGCGGATGGACTCCGGCTCCCTCACCGACGCTGAGGTCGAGAGAATTGGATTGACCTTGATGCAGCAGGCTCAGACGATCGAGAGGCTGCGAAAAGAGTTCGGCCTGGAAGAGGAGGACCTCAATCTCGACCTCGGCCCCCTTGGCAGGCTTTTGTGAGGAGAAACGAACATGTCCGGTCAAGCTTCCCCTGTGCACTCCGTTGCGGCGACAACGCTCGCTGACCTCCTCGAACGGATACTCGACAAGGGAATCGTCATCGCCGGTGATATTCGGATAAAGCTGGTTGAAGTAGAACTGCTGACTATTCAGATTCGCCTGGTCATCTGCTCCGTCGAGAAAGCAAGGGAGATTGGCCTGGATTGGTGGGCGAACAACCCGGCTTTCCGCTCGAGCGCGGAGCGTGACCGCCTCGCAGATTCCGTCGCAGGCATCGAGCAGAGGCTCGCAAAGTTGGAGAGCGCTGCGCCCGTTACCAGCCGGAGTCAGGCAGGATAGCTCATATTGAGAACACCGGCAGGAGATTCCAAACGGTGTTCTCGTCGTGAACGCACCGTTCTGCGGATGAGAGGAAGGGTAATCCGCGTCGCCAGGAGAGGCTTCTGCGCCCCGGATAGCTCGCAGAGCGATAGGCGGGTGACACGTGGATCACTTTATTCAGCGGCACGCCCCCGGGTCCGCTACTTCTCTTTCAGCGACTCAATAACTGAGATAACGGCGTTGGAACCCTGTCGGGCATTGGCAGCCCTGATCAAGACCTTCCCGTCTGCTGTTTCTTCCTCGGTCAGCGTGTGCTCGAGCCACCGCCCTTCCTGAAAGTTCTCAATGAGGCCGAGAGATTTCTTCCCGACGGATATGGTCTGCTTCCGGCCGCCCTGAAAGCTGTCCGGGTCCATCATGAACAACCGCACCATGCCCGTGGCTCGTTCGGGAACGGTCAGCTCAATCTCCACTTCCTCGTCGCTTGCCCGGCAGTGATAGACGGGCGGACTCCACCCATCGTATGCGTAGCCCTTTTTGACTGCGGCGGCATATCCCTCTTCGGCAAAGATGACTTCCTTCTCCTTGTGCCCGCAAAGCATGAGCAGACAGACGCCTCGATTCCGCAGTTCCTCCGCTGAAGGCAATTTCTCCTCGTGCGGCCAGAACGCGACCTCTGGCGCAGGAACCCGCTCTGGGGCGGCTGGCACTGGCGGCAGTGGCGAATGAGGCTCGGTCTGATACCAGTAAGCTGTGCTCGATAACTGAAGTTCATTCCCGGGCTTTGAGAACTGCGAGCGGAAAAACGGGTCCTCGTTCTTTCCAAACCCAATTGTCACCTGCAGGGACTTCTCAAAGCTAATCGCATCGTTAATGAAGAAGCGGTAGCCCATCGCTCCCTTGAAGAACGGGAAGTAACCGGTCAGCGGAAATATGTTTTCCGTCGGCGGGAAGCCCCAACTGAATCCGAAGGAATCCTCCAACCCCTGAAACTCGACGGAAGGCGTTTCTTCTCCGTCAATGTAGAACTTTTCGTTTTCGTCCACCGGATACCCCGGGCGGCCGGGCAAGCGAATCGTTACGTTCCAGCCGACAAACTTGCCCTTTCCTTTGGCGTCGAGAGCAAGGTAGTCCTGCCGTCCGAGAAGTAGCCCTTCCTGCCGCCAGTGGGCGTGAAAATAGCCGACCTCGTCGTCAATTCGGTCCACCGTTTGATACATCACATAACTGTAACAGGGCATGATCCGCCACAACTCATCGCCCGGCTCAAGGGAACCGTCATAAACCAGCTCAATCCTCGCGGATTTACGAAACGGCATCGGGAAATAGGCATTGAAGCCCTGCCTCCTGTTGACCAATGCAGTGTTGACGACATCGCGCGTCCCCGCCGGGTCGCAAAAGAAATCAACCAGGGGACAATCTACGCTCGGAGAGGTCTCGCCATCCCAGTGCATTTTTAGCAGAACGTCGCGGTTGAGCTTCAGAACCTGCGGCATGGCAAAGTGAATCATTGTGATGACCGCGGGCCCCTTCACGTCGGCGACGACAACCTGCTTCGAGGTATTGAAGCGCGCGCTCAAGGGATTTTCGATCCAGAGGGCGTTCTGAGCAGCGGTTCGTCCCGGGGTCAGCCGCGCCAGAGACGAAACATCATCAGCCGCAGACAGTAGCCCGGGAATCGTGATGCTTGTTGCTAACACCAGCGTTAAGGCTCTTGAAGCCATTTTCCCACCTCCGCTCGATTTGAGGTTCTGCGGAACGGACGACCTTTCTCAATCCGAAACTCCTCGTCGGCACACGCGCGACGGGAATCCGGGGGATATCGCCAGCCGGTCAACAAACGCCTCGCGCTCTCGTCGCAAAGCCTGGCGCGAAAGACAGCTTATTTCTCTTCCGCCGCCAGCCTCGTCGAGAGTCTGCGCCACGCCTCCATTGTCCGCTTGAGGTTATCGTGCGCATCGCCCTTGATGCCGTAGCCCTGAAAGCCGACGGGGCCAGTGTATCCTGACTCCTTCAGGGTCTTCAGGAAATTGAAGATGTCAAACGTGCCGCGGTCGAGGGTTTGAATCAGTGTGCTCCAGTCTTTTCCTCCGCTGTCGGCGCCGTTGATGGTCACGAGGTACAGATAGGGCATTGCCAGCTCCGTCAGCGGCTTCATGTTTTCTTCTCTGTCAACCTTGAGCCAGTGACACAGATTGAACGTGACGCCGACATTCTTCCGCTCTGCTTTCTTTGCGACGCGCACTGCATCTTCCACACGCTCAAGCCAGAAATCGGTGTGCGGATAAAGGGCCACACGGAGTCCCGATTCCGTCGCCATGTCCGCCACCTCCCTGACGATTTCCACGGCGCGCGGATCACCGTCGGGCGACGATGGTTTTCCTCCCGTTATGAAAAGCCAGATGAACGTGTCTCGCCCTTTCAGGGATTTGATGGCGTCCTTCAGTCGCGGGTCGTACTTCGGCTGGTTTGGGTCAATGGACGCGCCGGCGTAAACTGCGAAAAGCTTCAGTCCGTTCGCTTCAACGGCCTTCAGTATTTCAGGCGTGGCGCCGACATCACAAGCCATCCCTGCGTACCCGAGCTCTTTGACCATCGCTGCCTGGGATTCAGCCGACTGATGCTCGGCATCCTTCGTGGCCGTGTCCATCGCAAAGAAGGGATTTGTCAATCCTTCCTTCTTTGAACCGTCTTCTGCTTGAGTGGCAAAACATAGAAACATGACGACGACAAGCATCGCGGCAAAGACCTTTCTTCGGCTCATATTCCTATCCTCCGTCTTGGGTAACAGTCTTACAACGTCCACGGCGGCCGCATCTTCCTGCTGAGCATCTTGTCGGCTTCCGGGTCGTTGACGAACCGCTCTTTTTCCGGGTCCCATTTCAGTTTTCGTCCGAGGATCATGGCAATGTTGCCGATGTGACCGATGGTGATCGTCCGGTGGCCGATCTCCGCCGGAGCATAGCACTCCTTCCGCGACTTCACGCAGTCGAGGAAGTTGCGATGCTCGCCGCCGGGGCAGGTGTAAAGGTGCGTCTCTTCAGGACCGATTTTCGAGTCAAGCACGGATTTCGGGCTCGCCTTGAGTGGCGCTGTCCAGCCCGTGTTTCCAATCCAGCCGTCGGCCCCTTCGAATCGAATGCCCGGCTCGCTCGACGAAACGTTCAGCTCGACCCCATTGGCATACTTGTAGTTGACGTCGAACTCCGTCGCCGTGTTGTAGATACCTTCCCTGGGAAAGACGCCTTTTCCCTCGACCTCCACGGGGCCAGTGTGCTCGGTATTATTTCCCCACTGGGCGATGTCAATCAAGTGCGCGCCCCAGTCGGTCAGCATCCCGCCCGAATAGTCCAAGACCCAGCGAAAGTTCCAGTGGCATCGTGCCTCGCAGTAAGGCGCTTCGGGAGCCTGGCCGAGCCACATGTCGTAGTCAAAGCCCTTCGGAGGCGGCCCGAATTCCGTGCTTGCCGGACGAATCCAGCGGCCTTTCGGCAACGTCACCAGAATCCTCTTGAGCTTCCCTATTCTCCCGTTGCGAACCAGCTCGCACAGCCGGTGATAGACCCCGACTGAGCGATTCTCCGACGACGTCTGGAAGATGCGGTTGTGCTTTTTCACCGTGTCGCTGAGAACGCGTCCCTCCAGAACGGTCAACGATAACGGCTTTTCGCATATGACATCTTTCCCGGCTTTCGCAGCCATGATGGCAGGAATCACGTGCCAGTGGTCGGGGGTCGAGTTCATCACAGCGTCAATGTCTTTTCGGGCAATAATCTCGCGGAAGTCGTTGTATGCCGCGCACCCCTTGTATTCCCCCTTGGGCATCGTCTTGGCGTAGGAGGCCTCGACGATCTTCTTGGCATCTTCCCGATGCCCGGAATCAACGTCGCACACCGCGAGAATGTGTGCGTCCGGGTGGCTCAAAAATCCCTTGACGTTGCGACCGATCCCGTGGTCGCCCGTTCCTATGAAGCCCAGAGTGATGCGGTTGCTCGGGGAAACCCTTCCTCCGAGTCCCAGGGCCGCCGGGCGAACGATATACGGCGCGGCAATGGCCGCCGCTACTCCCTCCAAGAAACTTCGTCGGGTGATACATTGGTTTCGACACATCACATGCGCTCCTTGTGATCCTGTGGTTTTGAATGACTTTGGTCCGCCTGCGAACTAAAGGGATTCCGGCGTTCCCTATTTGGCTGTCCCTCCCAATGCCAAGCGGCACTATTCGCGCCGGCAAAGACTCTCACTCCGACCCCGCAACGATAAGTCATACGTGACCGACGAGCACTCCCGGCGGGACAGAGCCTTTCCCGGCCGCACAGAGCAACATCGAATTCGGTTTGACAGGGCAAGCAATGTCAATTATCATATTTTTAGTGCGAGTCTGGTCATTCTTCAAGCGTATTTTCACGGCACCTAATCGGAGCCATGTCTCGCTCGAGGGCGTCATGGTAACTGTGCAGCAAATTGAGGAACTGACGCGTCGAATCAGGGAAGGTCTTGATCCCGAGCGGATCGTGCTCTTTGGGTCCTACGCCAGAGGCGATGCATCCGAACATAGCGACGTGGACCTCCTGGTGGTCGCGGAGACATCCTTGCCCCCGCATGAGCGCTTCGGAACTGTCCGGCGGCTGCTGGCGGACTATGCTGCTTCGTTCGACATAATCGTCAAGACACCAGAAGAGTATGCCCGCTGGCGGTCGGTCGTGAATCACATCGTTTACTTTGCTGACAAGCACGGGAAGGTTCTCTATGAACGAGGAAACGCGGGAAGCCGTCCGCCACTGGCGGGCGAGAGCGGAGAGTGACTGGACGGCGGTGGAGGTCTTGGTTGCCAGTGATCGCTGCCCGCCGGACGCAGTTTGTTTTCATTGCCAGCAGTTCGTCGAAAAACTCCTGAAAGCCCTCCTGACACTTCATGGCGTGGAGGCCCCGTGGACGCATGATTTAAGGCGCTTGATCCAGTTAGCTCAGCCGTTCGTGCCTGAGCTCGCCCGGTTGTCCGATGCAGCAGATGCCCTGACAGTTCACGGCGTTCGAACGAGGTATCCTGACGAGTGGTATCAAATCGAGCGAGAGGAAATGAAATCAATGGTTGAGCTGGCCAAAGAGTTAGGGCGAATGGTGCTTCCCGGGCTGGCCAAATAGGGCTTCCCGTCAGTCTGCACAGTCCGCCGACCTCCTTTCCAGAAAGTCGTTTACGTTCTCGAGGCTCGTTACCGACAACTGGCCCGCGCCTCACAAATGCCATGGCGGGCGCATGGGCCGGGAGAGAAGCTTATCGGCTTCCTCGTCGTTGACAAAGCGCTCCTTCTCCGGGTCCCACTTCAGCTTGCGCTCGAGGAGCATTGAGATGTGGCCGAGATAGCCGATCGTAGTTGACCGGTGAGCTACCTCCATGGGCGAGCACGTTTCCTTCCGGGACTTGACGCACTGGAGGAAACAGTGATCGTCGCTATCGGTCTCGTACAGATGAATCTCGTTCGGGCCGATGACTGAATCGAGGAGCGTCGGCGGGTTCGCCTGAGCCGGGTTGCCGTAGGCTTTGAAAATCCAGCCTTCTGTTCCCTCGAGGCGAATCCCTTCCGGATTCTGCGTCATATCCGTGAAAATCATCTTCACGCCATTTGCGTACTTGTATTCGATTCGCCACGTAAGAGGCGTGTCCGTGAGGCTGCCTTTTTTCGGAAATGTCCCGCGTCCTTCAATTTCGATCGGCCCGGTGTTGTCGGTGCCGTTCGCCCATTGAGCGACGTCGAGGTGATGGATGCCCCAACCGCAGACGAACCCGCTCGGGCAATAATCCGAAATCCAGAAGTGGAAGGGCGGCTTGCAGCGCATACCGTTGTAAGGTGCGCGGCGAGCCGGGCCAAGCCACATGTCATAATCGAATCCATCCGGGACGGGCATTTCGGGCTGAAGTCCAATTTCCTCGCCGCCGGGACAGGCGACGGTGATTGTGTGGAGCTTGCCGATTCGCCCGTTCCGAACAAGCTCGCACATCTTTCGGACTTCAGGCGTTCCGCGCTGCTCTGTCCCGTGCATGAAAACGCATTTGCTTTCTCGGACAGCCTTCCTCATCGCTTGCCCTTCAGCGATGGTGGTTTCCAAGGGCTTCTCGACGTAAACGTCCTTCCCTGCCTTGACTGCCTCGATGGCAATGAGGACGTGCCAGTGGTCCGGAGTGGTTATCTGGACCGCATCAACGTCTTTTCGCTGCAAAAGCTCCCGAAAATCGTTGTACGCGGCGCCCGGGGGGAGTTTGAGCTCCTCCCTGACCCGCTCCCGCACGTCGCCATTCACGTCGCATATCGCGACAACTTGCCCACCGTATTTGATGAACTGCTCCATGTCATACCGACCGCGCTCACCGACGCCGATGACGCCCAGGTTCACCCGCTCGCTTGGGGCAGCGGTGCCTTCAAGACCAATGGCTGACGGGTGAATGATATACGGCGCCCCGAGCGAACCAGCGGCCACTCCTCTCAGGAACTCACGACGTGTAATGCATTTCTTCCGAGACATATCTCTTTCTCCTTCTTGTTGCAGGGGACTTATTTTGCTGTCGGAGCGACGGGCGCAAATGCCACGAAGCCGGACTTCCTTGGCGCGCTCGGCGAGCAGCACCGTCACCCTGGGGCTCGCAGCGCTATTGACTCATCACCCGGTAGAAGCGCTTCCTGACGCCGGAGATGTCACCGCTGCACCAGCACCCGCTGGTGATTGGCCAGGTGCCGGGGGCGTTGACCCACGAGACAAGATCATCGCTCTGCTGGACCGTGTACTCCCCGTTTCCAATCGGTGGCCAGCAGACGCGGAATCCGTGGCAAGGGGGCAAGGGGGGCTGTTCAACACGCTCACCGGAGACCCTCACGTCATCAATGGCAAACCAGTAGTCCCACTTCGCATCGTAGAAGTGCCACCGGAGCCGAATCGTCTTCTTGTCAGCAAAAGAGGAAATGTCAACCTGCTCCGGCGTCGCGCTGTCGCCACTGCTCCTGTCCCAATGGAGCAGGGTGACCCACTCGCCCCAGACTCCGTTGTCGAAGACCTGAATGTCCACCTCGGCGACCTGAAGATGCTCTGGGTCTTCATAAATACCGTAGTTCTTGCTGAAATTCAGTCGTACCTTGATGTAATCGGCGCAGGAAATCTGCCTTGTGATCAGCCTCTCGTCAAGGTCCGCATCCGGAGCAAGATCGCTGTCGCTGATCATATACTTGTCGTACATGCCAGCGAGGTTCGGGTCCTGGTTGCCCAGCGGGGGTCCTTCCGTGTCCCACAGCCGCCATGCTGCATCCAGATACCCGGAGCCGTTCTCAATGGCCCAGCCAGTTGCCTTCACGTCAGCATCCGTCTCGTACCCGTCGAAGTTGTCAGACCATATCGTCTCTCTCTTCGGAGAAGTCCAGTTGAACCCAATAGCTGTCTTGTCAAAGTCCATCTGACCGGAAAGCAACGCAACCCTCAGGTGGTGCACGCCAGTCTGGGTCTCCTCGAACTGCTCCAGCGCCACCCACGTGAACCGGTCCCAATGGCCCGTCTTGAAGGAGGCGGTTCCCACGAGTTCCTCGTCCCAGTAAGCGGCTAACGTGCCGCCTTCGGGAGAGGAAACGCGGAACGTCAGCTTGACCCAGCCGGCCTGCGTGACGTTGAAGCCGTAGCGGAACCAGGCGCCAGGCTCTAACCAGCTGATGCAGGACACCAGGACGTCCGGCCAGTCGTAGTCCGGTGCGGTTCGGATTCCGATATCCTCGCACGGACGGATGCGAGGCACGCTTGGGTCGAGCGTGCCCGGAGTCCAGTAGTCGTACTGGACGGGTGTGCCGATTTCGTTCTCAGAGGGAGCCTCAATTGCACAAAGGGTCACAGCCGAGGTCCACGGAAACTTCCCGCCATCATAGTTGTAGTCCTCCGCTTCCCTGATCTGGAAGGTGCCAGGAGGGGGAAGTGATGCCTGTGGAGATGGCGAAGAAGACGCCCCCCCAACCCCGCTCGCGCTGACTCCTGAGACGCTGTAGGAGTAGAGGTTGCCTGGGACGACTAAATTATCCACGTAGGACGTTTCAGTGGTGGCGCCAATTTGCTCCCACGCGCCTCCATTGACACTCCGGAAAACCTTGTAGGCCACAACGCCTTCTTCCGGCGGGGGACTCCAGGTCAGATGTGCAGCCATGAGCATTTCAACGGTGACGTTTCGCGGCTCTGTCGGCACGGCATAAACGATATTTTGGCCGAGAATGTCCGATGAAGTTGTATCGAGGGAGACCGTCCCCGCAAAGCGCAAGCCTCTCGTCGTCCCCTCCGGAACGACCAGAGAATAGGTGATGGTGCTGGTTTTCACATCCGCTCCGGTAAGGTTCCACAGGATTGCTCCGTCCTCGACTATTGCGCCGATGGCGGTCACATTGGCCTGAGGAATCCCGGCAGGAATCTCCTCCCGGACAGTTACGCTTGCGGGAAGGTTAGCAGGGTTGATGAACAGCGAGAGGCTGACCTCGACCGTCCCCCCAGCCTGATAGGAATCCGGGAGACTCCTGGTGGCGTAGGCGTCCGGGAGACCGACTGGCAAACCGAGTGAGTACTGAAGGTCTGTGAACTCATTGCCGTCGAGGTCGGTTACCCTGAGGGCAAGGTAGTTGGCTCCGCCCCACTCGTGCAACTTGAGGGTCAAGGAGTTGACGCCCTTCTTCAGGCCGGCGCCTATGGCGCCGACGCCGAACCGGACGATCTCAACACCACCGTCCCATCCGTCCCTCACAATGGCGGGGGCGCCGTTGTTCCAGATTCTCATCTCGTCGTCATGGCGGAAATGCCACTGAACATCCCGCTCTTCCGGAGAGATGATGTAGAGGTGGTAGTACTGAATGAAGTCATCAAGGGCCTCGCCGGCCCGTCCGTCCCACATGAACCAGCCGTTGTCCTCAGGAAGCGGAGTCCAGACCATCGGGTTTGTGGTTGCGGTGACCCCTGTGCCGGTGAAATCATACGCCCCGCCTGGGCGAGGGTTTACCTGGGCCTCGCCGCCGAAGTTCTTCAGGTGATCCGTACCGATGTGAAGGGGGTCGGTGATCCTATCAACGGCGCCGGCTCCTAAGTGAAGCATATCTCTGAAATATCCCGGACCGAGGGCATAAATCATACCGCCGAAGTTAAACAGGGTAACCTTCACTTCATCGCTACGTTTGGCGCCCGCTCCATCGTCCACATCGAGCCGGAAAAGTAGCTCCTCAGTGAAGTCCCACATCTCCGGAGCGGCGAAGCTAACGACGGGACTGGTGCTTCCGGTGATTCCGACATCGGTGCCTCCGGTCTGTGTCCAAAGATACGTGAGAGTCCCTGTAGTGGTCACGGACCCGGAACCGTTCAGAATCATCCCTGCCCCTGCAAGAACTCGCTGGTCAGGCCCGGCAACGGCGGTCGTGACGAGGTTTCTGACCGTGACGTAATATTCCCTGGACAATTCTTCCACCCCGTCCCACCCCGTCACTCTGAAAAGCAAAAGCATGTCCTCGTCCACGCCTGGCGCTATGAACCACGCAATCGCTTTATCCGCGTTCTCTAACTCGACGGCCGGCCCGCTTATCTGCTCCCAATGGTATGTGAGAATCGGCCCCCTCACTGAAAACAAGAATGTCCCGTCGAGATGCACGGTGCTTCTTTCCGGGAAGAACATCTCGAACGGCTCAATTGGAATAATGCCCGGCTCGCCGCCATAAATCTCCAGTTCGCCTACTGAGGTGTATGTGGCCGAGCCGCCCGGTTTGCCATAGATCCGTATCCCTTTTCCTCTCACAGTCCCGAACGTGATGTCGTACCTTGAAAAGTTCTTGCGGCCAGTCAGACTGTCGGTAAAGTCATAGGGCGGAGTGATTTTTGCACCCGGAATGTCACGCCAGGTGACGCCGTCCTGGGTGCATTGAACTGAAAGGCTTGTGAACCAGCCGCCTTCGGACGTGAGCCTTCCGGGCCAGTACACGATACACTTGAAGTAGTGGTGCTCATCCCACAAGTATCCCCAGAAATCCTCCATCTTCGGTTTCGCGTCCAGAGAGTCGTCCTTGCTGTCGGTGCCCGGATAACTGTCTGCATCGTTCACCGACGCGATGTCCTCGGAAGAAAATACATAAACGTATTGCGAGGGAGGGCTTGTCCCGCCGTGCACTGCCGGCAAGGCGAGGTTGCGCAAAGGAATGAAAGTTATCGGCTCGCTTGGGTCGCTGTCTCCGTAGTCATTTCGCGCTATCACGCGGACCGTGTAATCCATCCCTTCCGTCAAGTTCTTCAGTTCAGCCCAGACGCCTGCGGTATTCCAGATAGGGAACCACTCTCCCGGTATCAGCTCCATTTCGACAACATAGCTTTTGGCGTCAATCGTGCCCTCCCAGCTGAGGAGGCAACCGAGGTGGATTGGCAATGCTTGAAGGTTTGACGGTGGCTTCACGGGCCTGCTTCTCGGCAGGACGGTGGCCCCATCCACGTCAGTATCCCATCCGCTGGGAAGCTCGATTGTTACCTCGAAACGGAAGTGTGTGGGGACGGTAACGTTCGGGGCAACGAAGTGCGAAATGCCGAGACGAGGATTGGGATTATCCAGTGCTACAATGGGCTCGCCGGCAATTTGCGTCCACAAAAAACCGATTGCATCCTGCCACTCCGACCCTGGATCGAGTGTTACCAGGTCTCCCGGATAGACGGTCCAGGTCTCATGATCGAATCGCCACTCCCGGACAACCATGTTGTCAATAGCGTGGACGTTGTTCACGCTGCCGGTTGCCGCCGTGAACCCGAAATATGCGTCAGAAAAAGAATAATCCGGAGCCTCAAACTCAAACAACTGCGTTTCCGGCATGGGGGTGGCTGCCGTCGGGTTGCTCATCCACAGAAGACACGCTCCCCCCGCAGCGGCAATTCTGACGTGAAATGGCGCGGGGTTTCCCGCCGAATCAAGGACGCCCTCCATCTCAGGGATGAGGGAATAGATGAAAAGGTCCTTTCTTCCTTCTGGTGTCGAGGAGCTTACAGCGATGTAATTCTCCGGCTCGCCTTCGCTGTCGCTGCGCGTGTCGAACCTTATGGCGTATCCGTCAAGCCCGTCAAAGCCGAGGGATGCGCCCCCTTCTCCCAGCAAAAGCGGCCCTTTCACCCAGGCGAATGTCAACCCTTCCCCTCCGCTTCCTCCGCCAATCCAGAAATCGAACGATGCCTCGAAACTGCCGTTGAGCATCGTCCATTTCCAAAAAATGGAACCTGCCTGGTTGTCCGCAGCGTTCGTGAGGAGAATTCGTCTGGAGGTTGCGTCCCAGGATGCGCTGCCGTTCAGAGTCCACCAGGCGGGGTCGGCTGCGGTGTCGAAAGCCTCCCCGACAGCCCTCAATCCCGATGCCTGAGCCTTTGTCGGGACGAGGAGGAATGGAAAGACTACTGCCCAGTACAATCCCCTTCCGAACCGAATTCTTTCCATCGTTGTCCCCTCCTTTAGACAGGACTATTCGATAGTCAGAAAGGATGAACGCGACCGCGGCGGAATCCCTCGTCAGCGACGGGAACGATGGATGCAAAGTAGAAAGACGCAAGCTTATTCGAGTTGCCCGTTCGCCGAAGGAAAACCGCTGGCACGCGAACCATCAAGTGTTATTTTACCACTTCCTTTTGCCACGGGACAATTAGAATTCCCAACCGGCGAGGCGTACTTGGCCTTTGCGAGAAGCAGAGCACGGATACCTCTGAATCTCGGCCACACTCGCCGGAAGGGAGGGGTTGGAGGAAGGGGGAGCTTTCTCGTATAATGTCAAGGCACGGGCGGCCGTCAGGACAACGGTCGGCGTCCTACGAGACCGCTGAGACTTCCGGCGGTGGTCCGCCGCCGAAGAAGAAGCAGCACGCACCGGAAGAAGCGAGTTGGCGCCGAGAGAGGGCTGTCTCAGCCGACGGTGTCAGTTCGCGGAAAGGCAATGAAGTGATGAGGAAGGTTTTTTCCTTCCCCTCAGTTCAAGAACCGGAAGGGCTTAACTGCCAGTGCTTTTCAGAGAACGCGCGGTGGCAGAATGTGCCCTCCCGCCGAGGGGGCGACTTTGGGCTCCGGGTTCGCCGGTTGTTGTGCGAGTGGGTGGCAGCTAAGCATGCAAGACCGCTCAGTTTGGTTATCAGTATTCTTGCAGTCTCGCTTGCGTTGCTTTTCCCGGTCCGCGCCTCAGCGGCGGTGAAAGTCGTTTGCGTTGCGCGGCGGCCAATGCAGCCGACGTATCCCCACGACGTCGTCAGCGGCGTGGAGGCTCTCCTCGCCGGGGCAGCGCATTCGGATGGCGCACCTGTCCGGGAGTATCAATGGGATTTCGGCGACGGGACGAACTCGGGGCGGACGGCGGTAGGCGACGCGCTTGCCATTGAGGCGAGGCACGTTTACACGGGGGCGGAAGGGCGGGTTTTTCGGGCGACGCTGACCGTGTGGGATGAGGGCGGAGTGAGTGGTAGCGACGATTATTACGTTAGGATTCGCCCGAATACTCTTCGCAGCCGGGCATATATTGCTTGCGATTTCGCGCTGTGGAATCTCCATAAGAGGATGAGGCGGTACGAGCAGGACGGTGTGCCCGTCGGGTACTGGGATAATGGCGGCGCGGAGCACCGTATCGGGATCACGGCGGCTTGCATCCAGGCTTTTGAGAACCTCGGGAATTTCCCCTTCGATGACCCCGACGAAAGCCCGTACGTGGAGGACGTTCGTCGGGCCCTGAATCAGCTTCTCCTCGACATGAAAGAGGCGAGCATCTCGCCGCAGAGCGCGGGGAATCCCGATTTGAACGGGAATGGTATTGGAATTTTCTGCCATCACGAGCAAAACCTCAGGCACATTTTCAGCAGCGAGGGGCTGGCGATGATGGCTCTGGTGATGAGCCGCGACCCGGAGAGGGTTGCCGAAGTCGGTGGTTCATATATCCTCGGCAGGAAGTTCGTCGAGATTGTCCAGGAGATGGTTGAGTTCGCGGCGTTCGGGCAGACGGACTTCAATCCGGAGGATGTCGTCGTTCGCGGCGGCTGGCGATACGACAGCCCGAACAGCGGCGAAGCGGACATGGCGTGCACGAAGTGGCCGGTTGTCGGGATGATGATGGCAGAGAAGAACTGGGGGAAGTACGGCGTGTCAGTGCCTTCCTGGGTTAAAAGCGAACTGCGGGAAAACTTTCTCGTCGCCGCTCACGACGCGGAGACCGGCGGCTGGCGATACCTTCCGAACCTTGCGACTCACGTGAACGTCGGTATGACTGCGGACGGTATCACGTGCTGTGCGTGGACAGGGCTTCCGACGGATGAGCCGATGGTTCAGTCCGGGCTGAATTACATCACGGCGAACTGGGGCTCGCGCGGGCAGTTCGGGCATTTGAGTTCGATGTACAACCTGTACGCTATATCCACCGCCATGCGGGCGTACGGCATGGGCGCGATTGGCGGACGTGACTGGAATGGTGAGTATTCCGAGCACCTTCTGGCGAAGCAGAGGCCCGACGGAAGTTGGTCGAGCGAGGGGTACGAGCAGTCGTGGCCGATTGTTACCGCATGGGCCGTCCTGATCTTGTTAGAGCCGCAGACACCTCCGTCGGTGGTTGTGGAAAAGCCGGACAGCGCGCAGCAGGGGGATGTGGCGGTCGACTACCGGCTTTTCGACGAGAATTATGACGAATGCGACCTTCTGGTGGAGTTCTCGATCGATGGTGGAACGAACTGGAACGGGGCGACGCAGACGGGCGGCAATGAACTGAGTTACGTGGAAGGGCTGCCAGGAGGGCTGCCGCGCACGTTCGTCTGGGATACGGGGAAGGACATCGGAAAGACGAACCTGGACAACGTTTTGTTCCGAATTACTCCGTATGACGGAGAGAAAGGCGAAGCGGGAGAGGCGGTTCTCGGAGTGTACAACGACGTGGTGCCGTTCGAGCGGGTGGAGCTCAATGCGCCCGCGGCCAATAGCAGGGGAGTTGCTTTCGGGGACTACGACAATGATGGCGACCTCGACCTTTTCGTGGCGAATTTCGGGCAGGAGAATTTCCTCTTCCGAAACGATTCGGGAATTCTCGTTGAGACGGGGCAAGCTGCCGGTCTGTGGGGGAAGTTTCCGTCGAACTGCGGGGTGTGGGGGGACTTCAATGGGGACGGAGCGATGGACCTTTACGTCGTTCTGGCCGGGTGGGCCAATCGGCTGTATCTCAACGATGGAAATGGGTATCTCACCGACGTGGCGCCGCAGTTGTGGGTGAACGATTCGGGAGGAGGAGTGGCGGCGGCGTGGGGGGATTTTGATGGAGACAACTGGCTGGACATTTACGTTGCCAACGATCCGGCCTTCGGCTACGGCACGAACGTTTTGTACCGCAACCTGCGGGAGGTGGGGTTTCTGAACCTGGCAGGGGCGATGGGGGTTGGCTCGCCTTTTCCGACGCGTGCGGCGTCGTGGTGCGACTTCAACCGGGACGGGATGCTCGACCTCTATATCGCTAATGGCGGTGTAAAGCCCGAGGAGAAAGCGGACTCGCTCTTTCGCAGTTCTGGCGATTCCTTTCTCGACGTCTCCGGGGAAGCTGGCTTGACGGAGGGCGGCGACAGCGTCGCCATGGTTTGGGCGGACCTGAACAACGATGGCTTCCTCGACGTCTATGTCGTCAATTCCGGGTCGAATGACAACGTGCTGTACTTGAACAACGGCGACGGGACGTTTCGGGATGAGACGGCTCGCGCGGGGCTTGAGGGGCCGTCCGGGGATAGAGGCGCGGCGGTCGGCGATTTCGATAACGACGGAGACCTCGACGTATTTGTCTCGACGAGCGGTTCCGACCGCCTTTACATCAACAGAGGGAACTGCACGTTTCTCGACGTGGGCGCCCTTGCGGGAACCACCGACGCAGCGGATAGCAGAGGTGCGGCATGGGCTGACGTAAATGGGGATGGCTTTCTTGACCTCTATGTGGCAAATAACGGCTCGAGGGGTGCTCTGTATCTCAATAGAAGAACGGAAGGGAACTGGCTGACAGTTCGGTGTCTGACGGACACGGATGGCGACGCGACCGATAGAGACTCCTCCGACGATAGAGATGCCATCGGGGCACTTGTCGAACTGGACCTCGACGGGGATATGGATTTTTCTCCCAAAGCGCCGGATAGGCTCCTGGCGCAGCTCGTTGATGGGGGGTCGGGTTACATGTCCCAGGGGCAACTCTGGCCGCACTTTGGGCTGGGGAGCTACCGCGGAGCGGCGATAAGAGTTACTTTCCCCGACGGGAGCATTGTGTATGAGGGGAGTGTACCCGCGAATCGGATGATGGTCGTCCGAGACATTGGCCCGAAAGGGGATTTCTACGTCCAAGTCTTCACTCCGGTGGTATCGCAGAGCGGGCAGGTGCCCATCGGCTATATGCTTTTCAATTCTGCCGAGAAGAATTGTGAGGTGTACGTCGAGTATTCCGCCGACGGCGGGAAGAACTGGGACCTGGCGACCATGGGGCAAGGCGGCGACGGGACCTCGCGGCTCCTCTCTTCTCCGACGGGAGTTTTTCACAGGTTCGTCTGGAACAGCGTCCGGGACATCGGCTTCGCCAATAACGACACGGTCCGCATTCGGATTCGCCCGTTCGACCCGGCGCCCGGTCCGCCTGGCGAGACGAGCAATTTCTCGGTTTACAATAATACGCCGCCGCTGGTTTCCGTCGAGACACCTTCTGGCGTCGTGACGGGGGACATTGCCATCAGGTATTCCTTGGCTGACATTCAGAGCGACAAATGCAGCATTGGTGTTGAGTACTCAAGCGACGGCGGGAGTTCGTGGCACCCGGCGAGCATGGGGGCAGGAGGCGAGGGAATTTTGAATCTGGCTTCCACTCCTGAAGGCGTCCGGCATACTTACGTGTGGAGTTCTATCCAGGCAATCGGGCACGCGGTTCGCAATAACGTCAAGGTGAGGATAACGCCTTCGGATAGAGCGCTCGGGATGCCCGCCGAGACCACTCCATTTGTGGTGGACAACAACCTTCCGCCTTCGGTCACCGTCGAGACGCCCGGTTCGCTTCAAAGAGGAAACGTGGTCCTGACGTATCGGCTGCTCGACTCCGAAAGCGATAGTTGTTCCGTCGGCCTCCGTCACTCCAGTGACGGTGGCCGGACGTGGCGCGCCACATCCCCGGCTCCTGGCGGTGAGGGAACGACAGGCTTGAGAAGCAGCCCGGGGGGCGAAGCGCACGTTTTCGTCTGGGATTCGGTCAAAGATTTTGCGAACGAGTATTCGTCAGCGGTGCGGTTGATGGTGATTCCGCGGGACGCGAAGGAAGGCGCCGCCGGGGAGAGCGGTGATTTCGTCGTGGACAACCTTCGCCCGCCGGAGCTTGCATTCTCACCGGCGAGCTTCTCGTTCTCCGCGCGGGAAGGTGCGGGGGCTCCGTCTCCCCAAACGCTTGAGGTCTGGAACAAGGGAAGCCATTCGCTTGACTGGAGCGTTGTCAGCGACGCCGGGTGGCTGGTGGCCTTTCCGAGCGCGGGGTCAAGCTCCGGGGAAAAGGACGCGGTTACGGTTTCCGTGGACACGACGGGGCTTCTCGTCGGGACTTATAGCGGCAACATCACCTTGACGGCAACAGGGGTTGTGGGCTCTCCGGCGAAGGTCCCCGTTGGCCTTGAGATTTTGCCCCGACCTTCTTCGCTGGATGTGTCGGAGGCTCTTCTTTCGTTTCATGCTCGGGAGGGTGGGGAGGCTCCCGCGCCTCAGTACATTCACGTTCGCAACGCGGGCAGCGGCGATATGCCGTGGGAAGCACGTGCCGACCGGGAGTGGATTGTCCTCGAGCCCACTACCGGCGTGAGCGCTGGCGACACGGACATCGTGGAGGTGCGGGTGAATCCGACGGGGCTGGCGGTTGGTTCCCATCCCGGGAGTATTGGGATTTTCGCGCCCGGCGCCGAGAACTCGCCTCAGACGGTTGTGGTCTCTCTCGACATTGAGGCTGCTGTGCGCGAACTGGTTGTTTGGCCAGCCGAGCTGAGGTTCGTCACGCGTCGTGGCGGACCCAACCCGCCGGAGCGGGCACTCCGTCTGACGGTTTATGGCGAGAAAGAAGTGCCCTGGCAGGCGAGTTACGATGCCCCATGGCTCTCGGTTTCACCGTCTTCCGGGACGAATTCAGGGGAAGAGACGGTGGTACGCGTCTCCGTCGAGAAGGCGGGGCTTTTCCTTGGGACTCACGAGGCGGAGGTGACGTTTGCGGCAATGGGACCTCCTCTCACACCGCGCAAGATCAAGATTACGCTGGAGGTCGTGCCCATCGTCGTGCCGGATGATTTCCCGACCATTCAGGGAGCGATCAACGAAGCCCAGAGGCTCGACGTGGTGAGCGTCAAGCCTGGCGTTTACGTCGAGAACATAGTGATGAAGGATGGGATCGAAGTCGTCGGCTCGGGAGCGGACGTAACGACGATTCGAGCAGGTCGGGCAGGCTCAACGGTTGCTTTCCAGAACGTCTCGACGGGGACGCTGGAAGGTTTCACAATCACGGGCGGCATCGGGGATTTCTTCGGGAGGGAGAGCCGTGTCGGGGGCGGGGTCTATTGCGGCGGCTCCGTGGCGACGATTTCGAAATGCAGTATCTCGGGCAACTCTGCGTCGTGGGGCGGTGGGATTTGTGCCGACAAGAATTCCGTGGTGACGATGCGGGAGTGTTCGATTTACGGAAATACCGCCGCGAGCGGAGGGGGCGTGTTCTGCTACGAAAATTGCCGCGTGATCCTGGAAAGGGCGCGCCTGTTCGAGAATTCCGCGGTTCAGTCGGCTGGGGGCCTGTGCGTTACTCTTGGCGGTGCGGCGGTCGTGAAAGGCTGCGAAATCTTTAGGAACGCAGCGTCGTGGGGGGCGGGGGTTTTTGCAGCGACCTCCACTTCCGTGCAGGTAATCAGTTGCACGATTGCGGATAATTCACGTGATGGGATCGTCGGTGACCCCGGAATGTCGCTGACTATCTCTAACACGATTCTGTGGCGGAATTCGGATGACCTTGTCATTCCTGCGGGTCAGTACGTGGAATATTGCGACATCGGCGACGGGGATTTTGTGGGTACGAGCGGGAACATCTCAGAGGACCCGCGCTTCGTGTCGCCCGAAGAAGAGTGCTACCGTCTTCTCCCGAATTCGCCCTGCATTGATGCCGGTAATAATTCTGCATCGGGACTTCTGACGACGGACATTGATGGGGAGCCCAGGACGATGGCGGTGCGCGGAGAGTTCATAACCGACATCGGCGCCGACGAGCACAATCCGCAGACAGTCTTCGTTCTTGTTCAGCGAGTCGCGCAGGCAGGCGCGGGAGAAGTTGGAATCCAGTTCACGCTCTGGAACGCCTTGAGCCTCCCCGCGGACCTCGTGGCGGAATTCTCCGTCGGGGGCGGGCCGTGGCAGCCCGCGACGCAAGCTGGCGGCGAACCGATGACGGAAGTCGCCTCTTCTCCGACGGGCGTGGCTCATTTCTTCGCATGGGACGCGCTCTCCGACATGCGAGGGCAGCCAGCCAAGACGGTGCGAGTGAGGATTCGGGTTGCCGGTGAGGATGCACGTCCCGGAGCAACCACCGCCCCGTTTTCTGTGTTCAAGGCAAGCTGTTTGGTTGAAGAATCGGGGAAGATAGTAATTCGGTGGCCGTCTGTCGTCGGTAAGTCGTACCAGGTTTACAGGTGCGACCAGATGGGGGCAGACTGGGTTCGTGTCGGGCCTGCGCAGGCGGGGACGGGTGAGGAGATGTCGTTCGTTGACGAGACGCTGACGCAAGAGGTTATGCAGCGATACTACGTGGTGGGGGCGGAGTAGGGAGACTTGAGGCTCCGGCCGCCTGGCGGTGGTGCGTTGAAAGGAACGGCGTCTTTTCTCTATCGCCGATATTGTCTGGCGGTCTCAATCATTGCCACCATGTTCTCGACGGGGACATCGTCCTGAAGGGTGATTCCCGGTTCGAGAATGTAACCGCCGCCTCTTGCCATGACCTCGAGGGTTTGAATCACAGTCCGGCGAATTTCCGAAGGAGTGGCGCGAGGAAGAAGGTGCTGAGTGCCGATTCCCCCGCAGAAAGTCAGGTCTGCCCCGAAATCCCTTTTCAGGGAGAAGATGTCCATCGCCTCCGGCTGAACCGGGTGGAGAACGTCCAGTCCGATTTCAATCAGGTCGGGAACGATTTCTCTGACGTTTCCGCAGGTGTGATGCATGACGAGGAGGTTGAGTCGCTTTGCCGCTTGGTATATTTCGCTGAGACGGGGCTTGATGAGCTTACGCCAGTGCCGGGGGGCAATGATTAAGCCCGTTTGTGTGCCGTAGTCGTCGCTCAGAAAAATGCCGTCTGGTCGGAAACGGACGAGGTGCCCGAGGGTCTCAATCACGTAATCTTTTAGCTTCTCCAGCAGTTCCTCGACGAAACCCGGGTTGTCCACCACGTCCATGCAGAGGTTTCCGAGGCCGCGCATGAAACCCGCGCGCTCCCACAGGTCGCCGATAGTCGCGACGAGGAATCGGTCTCTTCTGTGCTCGAGTTCCTCCTCGAGTCCTGCGAATCTTTTCGGGTCGGCAGGGGAAGGGAAAGAATAATGCGCGAAGCTCTGTTCCTTCAGAGGAGAGCCGATGGGCGAGCCGCGGTCTATTTTGCTCGTTGACCAGAGCACGCCGAACTGGTCGGTTATTGTCGGGCCGTGAACATCGGGGTCGGCGTAAAGGGGCTTGTCCTTCGCGCCAAAGAAAACCATCAGCATGTCGAGAGCAGAGACGAGGTCGTCCACGCGGTAGTATTCCTTGAGCCTCGCAGCGGCGGGCGGGGAGAACATGAAGTTATAGGGAACGCGCGAGGTCTCGACGTGCTCGATTGCCTTGCGGACAAGTTCTTTTGGGTCATTCGGCGCTTGCATGAACGTGCTCGATTTTTCTCCGGTCCCGGCTCGGTCGTTTTGGCCCCCATGGAACTCATGGGGCGTTCAGCTACATACGAGGAACGACTGTGAACAGGGATGAAGTCAGGGTGCCATTGGAGTTTCGCTGCGACTCCTCCGTTGGTGCCCATTGTCGCATTTCCGTGTCGGTGGAGGCAAGCTTGACATCCTGTCCCCACAGGGCGAGAATTGACGTCGGGCAAGATGGCGTGAGACAAAATGGACCTGAGGCCTTGCCCCGACCGGTGTGCGGCGCGGCGAGGAGAATCCTTGTCTCACTAATCAGGGAGGAAAGGTGCCTGAGATCGGCAGGTGGTTCTGGTCATTGACGGTTGTGGCTGCGTTCCTTTTCCCGCGCGCCAGTGCATCCGGCCGCGGCGTTCTGTACGAGAAACAGAGCAGGTACCACTACGTTCGAGTCATAGAGTCGGGGACTATTCGCACGCTCACGTTCCGACGGAAAGGGTACGACCGGAATCAGTCCGCGGTTGACATGTCGGACATGCTGCGGCCCGCGCTTCCCTATTACCCGCTGATGTTTTCCGGGTATCTCTTCGTGCCGAATCCGAGGCGAGTTTTGATAATCGGGCTGGGGGCGGGGGTGCTGTCGCGGTTTTCGGCTCATTACTTTCCGGAAGCGCAGGTGGACAGCATCGAGCTTGACCCGGAGGTCGTCGAGGTGGCGAAGAGGTTCTTAGGGTTTGAGGAAGGGGAAAGGCAACGGGTTTTTGTCCGAGACGGTCGTGTGCAGGTCAAGACTTTCCAGAGCCAGAATGCCCAATACGATGTGATTATGCTCGATGCCTTTAGTGGCGGATACGTCCCGTTTCATCTGACGACGAAGGAGTTCTTCGAGGAGTGCCGGAGCATTCTGTCGCCAGACGGCGCTCTCGTCGTGAACGTCAAGCCGGGTTGGGTCATTTACCAATATCAGAGGAGGACGCTCGCGGCGACTTTTCCGGAACAATATGCGTTTGGCGGTGTGTCGGGGGACGAAGCTATTGTGGCGCTTCCCGTGAAAAGGGAGATGACGAAAGAGAGTCTCGTCGCCGGCGCTAAGGCTCTTCAGGAGGAGCGGAAATTCTCCTTCCGGCTGATGGATGTAGTCGCTCAGTTTGGGGTTGGACCGGGCTTTCGAGCCGAGGGACCCATTTTCACCGACGAGCATGTGCCCGCCAACATTCTGAGGCAGCAGCTTGATTCTCCGTACGGCAGGAACTGGGACCGCAAAACTTTCTTCGCTCGTCTCGTCGAATGGCTGAGGAGGTACAGACTCTGCATCATTCCGGTGGCTGTTGGCATGATCATCCTGGCGTTCGTGCTGCGAAATACCCGGCGCTCGCGTGCACCGGCGAACGCCGCGCCTGAGCCGGGTGAACGGCGTCCGACCTGAAGAGTGCGTCTCTTGCCGGGCCGTGTGCGCCGGGCTAAACGCCAAGCGCAGCAGCGAGGCGAATGACGACCCGAGCCGGCTTTCACTCCGGAGAGGCAGCGAGGAATTTTTTCTCCAGCTCGTCAAGAGGAACGTCTGCCAGGGAGCCTAACACAAGGTCCGCCTCGTCCAGGCTCAGCTTTTCCGTCATCGGGTTAGCGACGGCAACGCAGAAAATCCGCGCGGCTTTGGCTGACTCAATTCCCTTAGGTGAGTCCTCGAAAGCAATGCATGCTTCCGCCGGGAGGTCCAACGCCTCGAGGGCTTTTAGGTAGAGGTCTGGTGCCGGCTTGAGGTTGGGCACTTCCGTCCCCGTCACAATCGCATCGAAGGCGTGCTCGATCTCGAATCGCGATAGGTTCGAGACGACCCATTTGCGAGGGGAACTGGAACAGATTGCCAGCTTGATGTGTCGTTTTCTGGCCTCGTCGAGGTACTCGCGAATCCCCGGCCGAAGGGACTCGTTTTTCATCCTCGATTCAAAGATTTCCTGCTTTCTCTGGCGAACGCTCTCTTTATCTATTGGCGCTTTTGCCAGCCGCTCGAGATACTCGGCTGGGTCGAAAGCCTCGCTCGGCAGACCCACGTTTTGCTGCCAGAAAGAAAGAGGAAGCTCGACGCCGTGAGATTCCATCACTTCCTTCCATGCGTAGTATCGCGCGGTCTCCGTATCGAGAATGAGACCGTCGAAGTCGAAAATGAGGGCCAAAAGGCGCTTCGTCAACCTTTACTCCCAAACAGGGTCAACGGTGTTTTCACTGATTGAGGGATAGCACAGCCATTCGGCTGCGCCGTGTGGCTTCCATATCACATTGGGTACGTGTTCTTCAATTGTTTCCGGCACGGGCCCTTGGAGAGCGGAGCAGTCCGCTCTCACAAACGCCTCAGGCAGAAGGTGCTTGTCAACCATGTTGTGGCCGAAGTATCATCTGAGTGTTGCATGGTGCGGGAATGCGAACCGCCAGAACCGCGTCGAAGGGGGAATGAAGATGAGAAATAAGCTGGCGATAACTTCGATCGGGCTGTGCGTCTGTTTTGGGGCGGCGGCGGGAGAAACATGGTATGTCAACGGGGCCCTGGCGACATCCGGGGACGGCAAGTCGTGGGAGACGGCCTTCAAGAGAATTCAGGAGGGGATAGACGCAGCGCAATACTGGGGCGTGGACAGCGTCATAGTTGCCGAGGGGATATACGTCGAGAACATTCGCTTCAAGGGCAAAAGGATCGTTCTTCGCAGCACGGACCCGCTCAATCCCGCCGTCGTGGCCAACACCATCATTGATGGCAACAAGGCGGGCTCCGTCGTTTCATTTTCCAGTGGCGAAACCGAACACTGCGTCCTGTCGGGCTTCACCATTCGCAACGGAGCGGCTTACAAGGGCGGTGGCATCAACGGTGGCGGCGACTATGGCAGTGAAGCCACAATCGAAAACAATGTCATCTGTGATAACTCTGCGGATTTTGGAGGCGGTTTGTACGGACTCACGGGCACAGTCCGGAGGAACGTTATCACAAGGAACTGGGCGAGGGTTGACGGCGGGGGATTCTTCCGCTGCAAGGCACTGATTCAGAATAACAGAATCGTCGGCAACTCGACGGACTTCATGGGCGGCGGATTGGCCGACTGCGACGGAGCAATCGAGAACAACACGATAGCCGGAAACCGGGCCGGGGAGGAAGGCGGCGGGCTCTTCGAGTGCTACGGGCCTGTCCTGAACTGCATCATCTGGGGGAACAGCGCCCCGCACGGGAATCAGATATACGCCTACGGGGCGACCACACAGACGTATTGTTGCATCGAGGGCTGGACGGGTGGGGGAGAGGGCAACATGGCCCTTTATCCGTATTTCGTGGACGCATCAGGTGGCGACTACCACTTGAGAAGCTGGTCCCCGTGCATAGACGCGGGGGATCCGTCCTCACCGTTTTCCAAGGAACCGCAACCAAACGGGAACCGCATTGACATTGGGGCTTACGGGAACACACCGGAGGCGACCCCGAGGTCCCCAGACACCGACCTTGACGGGCTTCCTGATACCTGGGAGGTTCAATTTCTCGGTGACCTCAGCCAAGGCGCAAGCGACGACCCGGATGGCGACCTCATACCCAACCTCCGGGAATATTATCAAGGCCTCAATCCAACCGTCCGTGAGACGTGGTATGTGGACGCATCCGTGTCATCCCCCGGGGACGGAACCTCATGGGATAGCGCCTTCAAAACGATCCAGGACGGCATCAACGAGGCAGCCGACGGCGACATCGTCGTGGTGGCCGAGGGAACCTACCTTGAGAACATAGAATTTCGCGGCAAGAACATTAAGCTCACGAGTACAGACCCCCTTGACCCGGCGGTTGTCGCCAAAACCATTATTGACGGGAGCCACTCCGGCCCCGTGGTTACGTTCTCAGGGACAGAGGAGGAAAACTGCATAATCTCGGGCTTCACCATCCGCAACGGCAAAGCTTCAGTAGGTGGGGGAATCTGCGGCGACTCGGGCGAGGGCCCAACCCATGCTAAGATTGAGAACAACATCGTAGTCGAGAACACGGCTGACGACGGCGGCGGCGTTGCGCTATGCGATGGCACTATTCAAAACAACACAATCACCAGAAACTCCGCCGGACTGGCAGGCGGCGGCCTGTTCTACTGTTGGGAGAGTAGTATACAGAACAATCTCATCGTTTCAAACTCCGCCGGGGACCGAGGCGGGGGCCTTGTCTCATGCTCCGGCATCATACAAAACAATACAATCGTCGGGAACTCAGCGAGTCGAGGCGGAGGATTGGAATGGTGCAGAGGGACTATCCGTAACTGCATCATCTGGGGCAACACAGCATCAGAGGAGGCGCAGCTCCTGGACTGCCCGCCCCCTTCCTACTCCTGCATCCAGGGCTGGACCGAAGGCGGAAGAGGGAACACCCCGGAAGACCCTGGCTTCGTCGGCCCCACCTTGGGCGACTACCGCTTGGCAGAAGGCTCGCCGTGTATAAACAAAGGGGCAAACTACTACTGGTTCGTCTGGCCACAACGCGACATCGACGGCAACTGTCGCCTTGCAGGCAGCCGTGTGGACATAGGATGTCATGAGTATGGCTCTTCTCCTGACTCGGATGGCGATTTGCTGTCGGACTTGGACGAGGTGGCTGTGAAAACGGACCCGAGTATGCCTGACACGGATGGCGACCGTCTCAAGGATGGCCTGGAGGTCCTTCGCGGGAGCGACCCGACCGGTACCACATTGCCCGGTGTCATCCAGGTTCCCTCGGCCATTCCAGCGGTTCAAGCGGCACTATGCGTGGCGCTTGCCGGGGATGAGACCATCGTGGCGCCCGGAGTCTATGAGGAGAACCTGTTGTTTCCGGGCGTTGATGTCGTCCTGCGGGGCTCGCAACCCGACGACCCGACGACAGTCGCTTCGACCATACTTGACGGAGGAGGCGCCGGGTCGGTGGTTTCGTTCACGGGCAGAGAGAGCGAGGCGTGCCTTCTGTCGGGCTTCACCATCCGCAACGGCAAGGCCATAAGCGGGGGCGGAATCTGCGGTGGCCGGCCTCGCAATCTCTACACCCGCGCCACGATTGAGAAAAACGCGATCACTGGAAACACTGCCCAGGGACAGGAGCCCTGGGCACTCGGCGGCGGCGTGGCCTTGTGTGACGGGGTCATCCAGAACAACGTCATCTCCGGGAATTCCAGCGGCGGGCTTTACGGGTGTGGCGGCATTATCCAGAACAACCTCATCTCGAAGAATTTGGCGGACTTTGATGGTGGTGGTTTACTGTGGTGCGGGGCCATCATTCAGAACAACTGGATCGCCGGTAACTCGGCGGCGCACGACGGCGCGGGCCTCGCCTATTGCAGCGGCACGATTCGGAGCAATTGGATCACCGGGAACTACATTACCGGTCAATACGGTTCTGGCGCCGGTTTGCGTGAGTGCAACGCAACGATTACGAACAACACCATCACGCGGAACTCCGGCGCTCGCGCCGGCGGGGGGCTGTCCCTGTGCGACAGGACGATAACAAACTGCATAATCTGGGGAAATGTTGCGGAGGAATCTCCTCAGCTTTCTTTCTCGAGCACGCCCACCTACTCCTGTATCGAGGGCTGGACCGGAGGAGGGGAAGGGAATACCACCGACGACCCGAAATTCATTGACCCGGACGGACCCGATGATGACCCCACGACCTGGCAGGATAATGATTACCATCTCGGTGCTGGGTCGCCTTGCATAGACGTCGGCAAGAACGAGAAGTGGATGTGGGACGCCCTTGACGTTGATGGAAATTCCCGGATCATCCCTGGGGCTTCGTCGTGGACGGTTGATATGGGGGCATGTGAGCACGTCTCGCCTGTCTATAGGTTGATGGTCATCATAGGGCTCGGCGAACACGGGATTGATGTCCGCTGGACGAGCGAACCGGGCGGCACCTACACGATCTATTCCTGCGAGAACCTTCTTGCCGGCGTGTGGAGCAAGGAGGCGACAGTAGTTTCTGACAAGCCAGCAACCTCGTGGACCGAACCGGACAAGACATGCGCACGGAAGTTTTACCGAATAGAAGCCGTCCTCCCAATAGAACCGGAGTGAGGGTCCGGGCCGCGGGCGTCATCCCGCTGGCGGTCGTTCTCGGCAGGTGTTCTCCCCTGACCCCTTCAGCGGATGGCACCAGATGGCACCGGGAGCACCGCCGAAATACAGCCGCACGGTTCGACGAGACGGACGAGCGGGAGCTATCGAAAAGTGGTAGGATGAAAGGTAGCCTGTTGGTTCGGGAAAATGTTTGCGCGAATTTGTCGGGACGGCCGAAGAGAACAGCGATGAAAGCGAACAAGGGTTTCACGCTAATCGAGCTGCTTGTCGTCGTCGCGATAGTTGCGATTCTTGCTGCCCTGCTTCTCCCCGCGCTTCAGAGGGCGAAGGAAGCAGCGAGAGGAGCAGTTTGCAGAGGCCACTTGAGCCAGCTTGGTCGAGCCTTCGCGCAGTACCTGAACGAGTATGGAGGATACGTTCCACAGTACGGAGGCGTCATCCCGTTCGGCTGGGGAAAGGGACCCGGCTGGATGGACAAGCTGTTTCCGTACGTGGACGCAAATGCGGATGGAAGGGGGGTGTCGTATCCGGAAAGCACGGAGTCGGAGAGGACGGCGGTGTTTCGCTGCCCAAGCATGAAGGTGTCGGCGCTGGGCGGGAAGCGTCTGACTTCGTATATGATCAACTCGCGGCTCTGGATAGATTCGATGGCCGGGAAATTCGACATGCATAGATTGAAGCATCCGGGCATGGTGGTGATGTTGTACGACATCAACAAGTGGTATGACCGGGCGCACAATGCCGACCCGAGCGACGAGTACGGCAACACCGGTTTCGATGGCTACGGCTCGGGCGGTTTGTGGTACTGTTTCACCGGCGGGCCCGATTTCTCCGGTCCGCATGCAGGGGGATACGACATTCTCTTCGCGGACTGGCACGTGAAGTGGTTCGGAAAACTCATCGAGGGTAAATTCACACGGCACGCCGAGCAGTAAGCCGGGGCTGATTTCTCGCCCGCGGAAGGAGCGGTAAGCTTATCGCCTGGGGGCTCTTCGGGGAACTCGCGTTTCACGTTCGCCGCGCCTGGGCGCGGTAGTCCTCGGCCCTGTGGCGGGCGATTTCCCCCTCGATCATGTAGATGACGTCCTCGGCAATGTTGGTGGCGTGGTCGGCGACTCGCTCGAGGTGGCGAGAGGTGGAGAGGAGATGGATCAGGGGCCCAACCTGCTCCGGATGCTGCTTGATGGCTTCCTGAATCTGGACGTACATCTGGCGGTTGATGGCATCCACTTCGTCGTCGTCGGCGCGGACCTCGTGCGCGAGAGACGAGTTGCCTTCCACCAAAGCATCGAGGCTTTTTCTGAGCATGGTCTTTGCCTTTTCTGCCATGAGGCGAAAATCGAGCGGGACGTTGACCTGCTCTTGCGTCGCAAGGAATGCCGCTCGTTCGGCGATGTTGACTGCGAGGTCGCCGATTCGTTCCAGGTCGCTATTGATTTTCAGGATGGAGACAATGAGGCGAAGGTCGCTGGCGACGGGCTGGTGAAGAGCGAGGACCTTCAGGCACTCCTCCTCCATGTCAACCTCCATGCGGTCAATCTCGACGTCGCCGTCAATGATGCTGCGGGCGAGCTTTTCGTCTCTCTCCTCGAGGGCCTTGACGGCCTTGTGGAGGCTCTCCTCGACGACCGCGCCTATTGCGAGGATTTTCTTTTTCAGTTTGACTATTTCTGTTTCGAGGTGCTTAGACATGAAGTGCCTCCCTTCGGGGACTCAGGGCGATGTGGGGCGCTCGGGACCTGAATCGTTTTTGCCACCGGCTCTATCCGAATCGCCTGGTAATGTAATCATCGGTCTGCTTTTGCTTGGGACGAGTGAAAATCTCGTTGGTGGTGCCAAACTCAATAAGATTACCCTCGTACAGGAAGGCTGTAAAGTCGGAAATTCTGGCGGCCTGCTGCATGTTGTGAGTGACGGCGATGATGGTGTATTGGCCGCGAAGCTCACGAATGAGGTCTTCGATGCGTGCGGTGCCTCGCGGGTCGAGGGCGCAGGTGGGTTCATCCACCAGCAATATGTCCGGGTCAACAGCCAGAGCCCTGGCGATGCAGAGTCGCTGCTGCTGGCCGCCGGAGAGGCGAAGCGCGTTTTCCGAAAGACGGTCTTTCGCCTCGTCCCACAGCGCGGCGCGAACGAGGCTGCGCTCGACGATTTCGGGAAGGTCGCGTTTTTTTGGCGAGGCCATGGATGCGAGGTCCGTAGGCAACGTTGTCGAAGACGGATTTCGGGAAAGGATTGGGCTTCTGGAAAACCATTCCGATCCTGCGGCGGAGCGCCGCGACATCCACTCCTGCTCTCCCCTCCAATAGTTCGACAGGACAATCACGACAATCAGGCACAGCAGGGCCGTACCTCTCAGAAACGCCTGAACGGCCCAATCTTTCATCGGCTGAACTCGACCGTCCCCGTTCTGTGCCAGGCGGCGCACTCGCCACCTCCCGAAGACGACGTTCACCCAAAACCAGAAGCCAGCGAGAATCGCAAGGACGAGAAACGCTGCAATGCCCTCCATATACATGTTGAATTCTCGGGGGGAAATGTAGGCGGGGTGCGTTGCGAGATTATGAAGTGCAAGTTAGATTTTCGTTAAAAAGGAAAGCCTGTGGTATTGGCGGCGGGGCTCGTCCAGACAAGAAACCGAGCTGACAGAGTTACAGGATGAACGGGATGGTCCTGACCATCCGGCCACGGCGTCGCACTCGCTGCGCCTTATGACGGAAGTTCACCCCAGGGGAAGGGGGAACGTGATGGCTATCGAGAAAAATAGCCCCTTACTTGCAGGCGTAGCCGCACCCGCTTCTTCAGAGACCTTGCGTCCTCGTGTGACACGTGATATATTTTAATTGGATCGAACAGGTCTGGCTCTCGTCCTGCGATAGAATACGACCTAAAGGAGGTTGAATGAGACGGTTTCTGCCACTGGCGACGCTGCTTGCTGCATTGTCTGCCAGCACGATTTCGTTTTGTGAGGCTCCTCGGGTCATTCTCGACCCGAGGAGCATCTACATCACCTCCAACTTCGACTGCCCGGTCTATTGGAACAACAGACCGATTGCCCTGCTCCGGAGCGGAACCCGCGCCCGAATCATCCGCTCCACGAAAGACTGGATTCTCGTGAGTTTCAGGGGTAGGGGAAGGGAGATCACCGGCTGGATAAAAAGGTAAGACGCGCGCCCCCTCGCTGCACATCCTCCAGCACTCATCGCCCCTTGTAGGCAAACCTCCCCGACAATTCTCAGGCTTCATCGCTACTACCCGTTCGTTCGGCTCGGCGCTGACGAGCCAGCACTCACCGCCGAGAAAACCCGAGCCTCCAAGTAATGGTTCAGTTATGGGCGGCAGAAGGGTGCTGAAGCACCCTCGGCTCCTTGAGTCCAGCAACGCGGCCAGGCGCAAGCGCGGGCGGGGTCTCTTAGTGTCTTGGTGTCTTGGTGGTTGGGATGTGCAGGCGGAGGAGATTGTAACCACGAAGGCACAAAGGCGCGCCTCGATGCTCTCTGCGGGGACAGGCGCGCACGGAGACGAAACCACAACCCCCACTGGACCGCGTCCCTCCCAAGAGTGTCAACATGAAAGCGGGCTGTCCTTGCAATGGCGATGTGT
>CAYZXL010000031.1:0-50308 GCA_964482435.1 uncultured Verrucomicrobiota bacterium | reverse complement strand
TCAGACAACAGCAAAGGGAGGCGGCTTGAAATGCCACTGAAAAGTAGCCGCACCCCTTCGTTACGGCTGAACGAAAAATGGACGAAGCACGAAGAGGGGTCTGACGAATTCGGGAACCAGGCGAGATGGCGGTCCGGGCGTGGAAAGACGTTTGAAGTTAGAGGGGTCTCACGGAGGAGGCCTTTCTCGCCCTGGACACGTTGCTTCCGACCCAGACCGGGCCTATAATCATGCTCGGTCTAATTGGTCTTTTGGCTCACATTGGCAATCGAGCAGGAGGACGCTCCAGATGAGATGGGTGTTGATATGCTTGATGAGCTGCGCCCTCCCGGCAATGGGATCGGGCGGAACGAATCTGGTGCGGAATCCCGGTTTGGATGCCGATGCGGATGGCGATGGGATTCCAGATGAATGGCGTGCCGCCGGAGACAGCAAGTCCGTCACCCAGAACCTTTCCTTCGACAAGGGGCGAGACGGCGGGCGTTGCGCGCGGCTGTCGTGCACGCAGTTCAAGGCAGAATCTCCTGCCTCGCACGCGATGCTTTGCCAGATGGGGGTGCCTGTTCGACGCGGCACCAATTATCGCGTGACGCTTTGGGCGCGGGGCGAAGGCATCCTCTCCGAGATTGTTTCCGTCGGGCTTTCTGACACATCGAGCTGGGAATCATGCGGGCTTGACGGCTCTTTCGTTCCGACGCGTGATTGGCAGCAGTATGAGTTCCTTTTCCGGGCTACGCGAGAATGCTCGAGTGAAAGCCGCTTCCAGATATGGTTTAGCTCGGTAGGGACGCTCTGGGTGGACGATGTCGCGTTCGGCGAAGCCAGCGCGGATGCTCGCCGTCCGGGGCAAATTATCTCAGCGGACACACGAACAAACTTGGTTCCGAACGCGAGCTTTGAGTGTGCCTCCGCTATGTGGGGTTCGGCGGAATGGGATCGGACGGCACACTGGGGCGGAGGAATGAACTGCCTTTTCGGGACGATAGATAAGCAGAACGCGGTTCATGGCCAATGCAGCCTTCGGATCGAGCTGACGCCGGAGACCCAGCCCGTTTCTTTCTTCGACTACTTCGATCTCTACCGCACGCCAATATATGCTCCTCTGTCGGCGAGCATCGGTTTCATCGAAGTAGAACCGGGACACCCTTACACGCTGTCGGCCTATATGAAAGCTGCGGAGTCGAATACGCCTGCTCGACTGGCATTGCGGCAGTTCGAGGGGAGAAGTTTTGACAAGGGCGTTCGCGTTTCCAGAAGCTGGGAACGATTTCTCATGACATTCAAGCCGAGTTCACGGTGGTGCTACGTGCTTGCCGGTCCCGACCTCCGAAAAACCGATGAGAACCCGAACCCACCGCCATCCGCGACCCTATGGGTGGACCGCATCCAACTCGAGAAAGGAGAAAAGCCCTCGGCTTTCGTTCCGCGCGAGACAGTAGAAATGGGAATCGAGACCGACAAGCCGGGGAACGTTTTTGGCTGGGACGAGCCTGTCAGACTCCGTTTAATGATAGCCAATTCCGGGGCAGAGGAACGGCGGCCGCATATTTCAATGAGGCTGACCGACTTCTTCGATGCGGAAGTGTGGCGCGGCGAACTGGAGCCGCTTGTCCCGCCGCGCGGTCGCGTTGAGAAGGAGATAGTCCTGGAAGACTCCCCGATGCTGCGCGGTTTTCTTCGATTACACGCCAAGCTGCGCGATGGAGACATTGTGAGCGAACGGAAGATGCGCCTTGCCGTCGTTCCACTTAATAAGGGGGAGGACTCGCGCTTCGGGGTGAATCACGCCTATTCGTGGCCGCATTTGCTCGAGCTCAGTCGCAAAGCTGGTCTCGTGTGGGTGCGCGATTGGTCGCTTAAATGGAAAGATGTCGAGCCACAAAAAGGGGAGTTCACTTTCGTCGAGGCGGATTATCAGATCAACCGCCCGCTCGGCCACGGCCTGCGGATGCTGTGTATGCTGCCGTTTCCTTCGAGTTCCTGGTCGTCGAGCGCACCCGCAGAAGCCAGAGAGGGAAGCAGCTACGAAGAGCGACGTGCAGTGGTGGCTTATGCTCCGCGGGACATGGCAGAGTTCGAGAACTACGTCGAGCGGACGGTGGCCCACTACAAGGGCCGTGTTACATGGTTCCAGGTTTTCAACGAGCCACTTTTTACCAGCTACGCCCTGCCCCGCGAGCATGGCTACACGGGCACCACTTACGCGAACTACACCAGGGCTTTCGCCCGAGCGGCGAGGCGCGCGAATCCGGAATGCAGGATTCTGGCGGGCATCGGCTATCTGGCAGAAGGACAGATTATGAGGGACTTCAGAGAGTTCTTCGAGGCGGGCGGGCTGGGCGCGGTTGACGCCGTGGACATCCATTACTATCCGCGTATCCGGCCGCCGGAGTTTATTGAAGAGCTTTTGGAAAAGCTCAACCTGCTAATGGACGAACATGGAACTCGGAAACCCATCTGGATGACAGAATACGGCTACTATGCGGATGACGACCCGTCGGCCACTCCGATGCCATATCAGGACTTTGACCAGCCTCTGCCAGGCGAGCGAGTGCAAGCGGAGTACGCCGCGCGGTGGGCGACCATCATGTTTGCGAATGGCGTCGAGAAGGTCTTCTATCATGCGGGCACGTGCGCCGGGGTCAACAGCGATAGCCTTGAGGGCGTTTTCTATGAGTACGGTGGTGAGCCGCGCAAAATATATGCCGCGCAGGCCGTGATGGCTCGCATGATCTCGCCGGCATCTCGGTTCGTCAAGCGCATGGCATTGGGCGATGGCATCAGAGGCTATCTGTTCGGGGACGGAGAACGCCTGGTCGCGGTCATCTGGGCGGTTGGCAGCGCAGAACCCGCGACGATTCGCCTGCTAAGTCAAAAGATGCACCTGCTGGACGTCGTGGGGCGCGAACAGGTCGCCCGGGAGTTCAACCCCAGCCAAACCCCGGTCTATATCATAAGCGATGGCATGTCCGCCCCCGCGTTCGAGGCCGCCCTTCAATGCGGTCGTTGACGTAGTGGCGGTGCGTTGCGTTCTTTTTCCGAAGGCACGGCCGGATTAGCCGGAGTCACGGCCGGGTGTATGTCGGGGCGAGGGGGTCCGGCGAATCGCAGGCGACCCAAATATGCCACGATGAAAGGCAAAGCCCATTCAATAGAGCGGGGTATCCCCTCGCTTACGGGCGGCAGACGTGGCAGAAAAGAAGCCAAGATTTCGACAGGATAACAGGATGGACCGGATAATCCTGAAAATCCTGTTAATCTTGTCGGGCATCTCCCTGCGGTCTCTGCGTCCTCTGCGGTGAGTCCCTCCCAACACTGGAGCATTACGTGTCGTCGTGGTTAACGATTGACGCGGCGACGACTGTTCCTTAACATGTTGGGTAACCCGCTAAAGGGAGCAATGCGAGTGTGCCCGAAGAAAGGGCCGAAGACACCGGATCGTCAACGAACAAGGAGGAAGCTATGACGATGCAATCGCAACTTAGCCGTCGTGAGTTCCTTATGAGCGCCGCGCTTGGAGGAGCCGGTATGCTGATTCTGGGCAACAACCGCTCTGCCTGGACCTTCGAGGCGAACGAGAAACTTGACATTGGAATCATTGGCGTGGCTGGGCGAGGGCGTGCAAATACGGACGAGGTCCTCAGCGAAAACATTGTTGCCCTGTGCGACGTAGATGACAACTGTCTTCGGGTCGGCGCAAGGCGCTTCCCCAAGGCAAAAACCTACACCGACTGGCGGGAGATGCTCGGTCAAAAGGACATTGATGCAGTGGTTGTCAGTACGACCGATCACACTCACGCCCCGGCCAGCGTCATGGCCATGAAGAGCGGCATGCACGTATATTGTGAAAAGCCGCTGGCTCACTCCGTGCATGAAGCCCGGGTGATGCAGGAAACATACCTCAAGAGTAAGGTGTCAACTCAGATGGGTACGCAAATCCACGCCGGAGACAACTACCGGCGAGTGGTAGAACTGATCCAGTCCGGGGCCATCGGACCGGTTCGCGAAGTGCACGTATGGTGTGGCCGGGAAGGGCCCAGCCCGGAACGTCCAAAGGAAGAGCAGCCGGTCCCCGAGCATCTGCACTGGGACCTTTGGCTGGGACCGGCGCCCTGGCGTCCCTATCATTCCAGCTACCTGCCGGGCTGCATGACCTGGGAGCAGAGATGGGACTTCGGCAACGGATGTCTGGGAGACATGGGCAGCCATCTGATTGACCTACCGTTTTGGGCGCTGAAACTGCGGGACCCGTTGACCGTCGCGGCGGAGGGGTCTCACTTGAGCGCCGAGAGTTATCCCCACTGGCTGATCGTTCATTGGGAGCACCCGGCACGCGGCAAAATGCCGCCTCTGAAACTTCACTGGTACGACGGTATCCAACGACCGAAGTCACCGCCCGGGCACGACCTCAAAGAGTGGGGCATCGGAGCCCTTTTTGTCGGGGACAAGGGCATGCTCCTGGCCGACTATGACCGGCGCATATTGCTGCCGGAGGCCGACTTTAAGGACTTCAAGCCGCCCGAACCGTGGATTCCGCCGTCGCCGGGCCATTACAGAGAGTGGATTCTTGGCTGCAAGACCGGCTCGCCGACATTGTGCAACTTCGACTATTCCGGCAAGCTCATCGAGCACAACCTGCTGGGCACGGTCGCCTTCCGCGTGGGCAAGAAGCTCGAGTGGGACGCGAAGAACCTTAAAGCGAAAAACTGCCCGGAGGCCGATGGCTACGTCCGCAGCAAGTATCGTGAGGGGTGGACGCTGTAACGCGCCAGCCACCGGCGCGATAATGTGCGGAGTTTCGAGCGAGAGCCTTCACAACCGCAGCGGCGGCTAATGAGCGCTGAGTTACAGCCGCGCGAAAGGGAAAGCGTCGTCATGAGCGGTTTCAGAATTCTCCTTTGGTCGCTCAGGAGTTGTCTGTCTTTGGCGTTGTCCAGCTATGCCGTCGCCGAGTCATCCCCCCAGCCTGAGGAGCGTCCCAGAGAAGAGCGACCCGGTTTGCCCGAAGGCCGCTTTTGCCGGGTGCCCTCCGAAGCCGCTGGACGCGAAGGCATCGCGGTGCGTGTGTTCGTGCCGCCCAGGCCCCGCTATCCCGAAGGAGCGCCGGTTGTGATTCACGTCCCCGGCGGTGTGCAGCCCGGCAGCAGCCGCGGCCGCCCTGAGTTTGTCGGGTTCGGTTTCATCGAGATTCGCTTTGCGTTCCCCGGCGGGGGCGAGGGCGACGAACGAAGCGGAGGAACATACGATTTCCGCGGCCCAAATTGTATTCGCGCGCTGGCCGATGTGATTCGGTTTGCCACCGGCCGCCTGGGCGACGAGGAGGGAAAACGCGTCGGAGACCTGGTGCCGGGCACGAAAGTCTTGCACAAGAACTGCGGCATCGTCGGCTGGAGCCACGGCGGCAATGCCTGTGGCCTGGCCATGGCGATGTTCGGCCACGAGTTCCCCGACCTCGCCTGGTACGCCTCAATGGAATCACCCTACGGCGAGGGAGCGGCCAACGTGGAACTCGGCGGACATGAGACCGGGGTCAACCCGGCGTACGATCCACAAACCGGTGTGCTGGACCTTTCTCGCCTTGCCTGGTCTGCGGACCTTTCCCCCGGCATGTTCGGCAAGCCGATGCTGGTTTCTACGCGCAATATCAAGGGCGCATTTTACTTTGACCTGAACGCCGACGGACGCTTCTCCCCCGCCGACGATTTTCCCGCCAACTGTTTCGTGGGCGACGCGGGCCAGGGAATCAAGGCCTGGTACTCGCCGCGTATCCTGGCGGCGGCGGACCAACGCGGGTTGATCGGCCGCGACCGGCCACGCCACATCCCCACGCTGAAGGAATCCAGGGAATTCTGGCGATACCGCGATGCTGCGCCGAGCATCCCGCAAGCGGTGCGCAAGTGCGCGAATCTGGCAGTGATTGTTTACGCGAACCAGCACGACCACGTCCAGGCCGCCCCGGACCATCCGCATATCCTGGAACAGCTCGAGGGGTTCCGAAAAGCTGGAGCGCGTTTTGTACGGCTGAATCCGGACCGCGCTTACGTCGAGCGAGTTCTGGCGGTTGGCCCTCGTCCGCGCTCCTTGGGGCCCGGCGGAATCCGGGCTCCAAAGCTTCCGGGTGCCGAGGCCCGGTTTCCCGACAACCCGGCCGGCAAGACCTACAGCCGCTCGGACATTGGCGGCGGGCTCGAACCCGCCAGCCTTCCAATTGGAGTATTCATGCAGGCCGCTGTCTGCGAACTGGCCGATCGCGTGCAGAGCGGCACCTGGTCGGCAAATCTGGAAGCGGTGCTCTACCCTGATGCACCTTCGCCACCAGTCCCGAGCTTTCCTCCCCAAAAGCCTGCCTTAGACGCCACGCCACCGCCGAGCCAGGAGGGGCCGCCGCATCCGGGTCCGTGGGACAACGACGTGCTGGTCTATCGCGTCGGCGGCGATGGCACGCTGGAGAAGTTGGCCACGTTCGAGCGGGCAGGCGTGCCAACGGTAGCACGCCTCAAAGACGGACGACTCCTCGCTGCGCACCAGCACTTTCCGGAGAACGACGATGCCAGCTTCGACAAAGTGGCCGTGCGCTTTTCGTCGGACGAAGGCCGGAGCTGGACGGCGCCCCAGGTCGTCCGCGTGGACGGCCTGCCCGAAGGGATGCGTTTCCCCTTCGACCCCACACTCGTCCCCCTGCCGGACGGTCGCGTGCGCCTTTACTTCACGTCTCTTCGGCGGCGCCGCTTCGACGAAGATCGCCCCGCGATCTATTCCGCAATTTCGAGCGATGGTGTGCGCTGCACATTCGAGCCCGGCGCGCGTTTCGGAATCGAGGGCCGCCCGGTGATTGATTGCGCGGTGGTGTTGCATCAAGGGGTATTCCACCTCTTTGCCCCGGATAACGGGTCGGGGCGTCCACCAGGCGTCCCGGGCGCCGAACGGCGTGGCGACGAGGAGCCTCCACGCCCGGGCGCGGGTTACCACGCCATTAGCCGGGACGGACTCAATTTCATCCGTCAGGAGGATGTGCAAATCGAAGGCGACCGACGCTGGCTGGGCAACGCACAGTCTGACGGCACGGTAATTCGGTTTTTTGGCTCGGGCGACCCGGGCGGACCTGGACGGCGCGGTGGAGTCTGGGTAGCCGCCAGCGCGGATGGGCAATCCTGGAAATTGCTGGAAGGCTTCGCGCCGGTGCCTGGCGCTGACCCGGGTGCGGTCAAATTGAAAGACGGCAGTTGGCTGGTGGTTGTGACCGGCCCGCCGCGTCCCGGCACCCCCAGCGCGCGCCGCCGCCCGCCCGGTGATCAACAGCCTACCCGTAGTAGTAATAGTACCGGTGGTCTCGCTCCTTGACCTCGTTCAAGACGACACCGAGGACATTCGCATTGACACTCTCCAGAAGGTCAATTGCCCGTCCCGCCATCTTTCTCGAGTACCTGCCGCTCTGGGTGACGCCGATCACGGCGTCCGCAAGGTTTGCGAGGATCAGAGCGTCAGCTACCACTCTGCAAGGCGGGGAATCGAAAAGGATAAGGTCGAAGTTGTACCTTATGAGCTTGGCAAACTCCTTCATCTGGCCAGAAAAGATAAGCCCCGAAGCATTCGGTGAGGAGGTCTCGCAGGTGACGACAGAGAGATTCGGAATGTCCCTCCCTTCTATGAGGCTCTTCGGTTCGGCCTCCTCATCCCATCACATAGAAACTGATTCGTCAGGGCTGCCTCGAAAGAGGTTGACGTTTTTATCATGGCCTGGTACGATAAAAATCGCCCCGAATGCCCGGTTTGCGCCATTGTGCGAGGCGAGCCGTTCACCCAACCCGGCGCAAGGGAACTCCGTACGGTAGAACCGGCGTCTCGCCCGTGGAGCGCTCGGAGACCATCGGCAAGATGCCGATGCCACGTGGTGGACATGGGCAGGATGCCCATGCCACCAAAATACAGCCCGGCCGCGGGAGATTGTCACCTCTCGCCGGAAAGTGGTCGGGAAAACCATGCACGCTGGTGAAAAGATTCGGCGATTTGTTTTTCCGCGGCTGACTCGCGGATTTGTCATTCGGGTCGCAGTTGTTGTGGCTTTCGCGTATCTGTCTTTCGGGCACGTCTGCGTTCCCCTTCGGATAAAGGGATCGAGCATGGAGCCGACCTACCACGACGGCGGCTTCAACTTCTGCTGGCGGCTGCGGTATCTTTTCTCGAAGCCGGAGAGGCACGACGTGGTAGTGGTTCGCTTTGCCGGAAGAAGAATCATGCTCATGAAACGCGTCGTAGCGCTCGAAGGGGAGCTGGTCGAGTTCCGCGCCGGAAAGCTCTTCGTTGACGAGAAGCCGATTGATGAGCCGTACGTCCGCTATCCCTGCGACTGGAATCTGTCGCCGCGGCGAGTCGAAAGAGGCTGCGTCTATGTCGTCGGAGACAATAGAAAAATGCCCATCGAAGACCACCGGTTCGGTCAGACGCCTGTGAAGCGAATAGTCGGAGCGCCCCTGTGGTGAAACCCAAGCAGATGAACTCCGAGACCCCCATCAAAAGCGGGGATATTTTCGACACGATCTACAGGATGGACCGAATTTGAGAGAGAGGGCAGTGCCTCATGAGCTTCGCTCACCCGGAGACCATGAAAATGACTCTATCTGGCCCGTTTTTTCTCGCCAAGACGCTAAGATGCCAAGAATTCACAAGTTCCCCCTCTTTGCGTACTTCGCGCCTTTGCGAGACAGGTTTTCCCCGTCATAGACCTCGCCGCGTAGCGGTTATCTTCAGGGCAGAATCCTGTGTATCATGTTCATCCTGTCACAGAAGAATGCGTGCCGGAACTTATGAATCGAAGCACTAAGCACCTCATCATCGTCGTGGCTCTTCTCCTCGTCGGGCTTTTTCTCGCCCCTCGCCTTTTTCCGAGCAGGGAGAGGAAGGTGAGGAGACAATTCGCGTTGCTATCGAAAACGGTGTCAAAGGACTCGCGCGAGAACCCAATAACGACCGCTACCAAAATCAACAAGCTCCGCTCCCTCTTCGCCGAGAATTGCAGCCTCCGAACGCGCTTCTCGTCGTTTTCCGGCGACTTCACCCGCGAGGAGATAGTCAGCCTGATTGCCCAGGCGCGACTGGAGTGTTCGACCCTCACAGTGAAATTCTACGACCTGCAGGTCGAGTTTCCCGACGACGGAATCGCGAAAGCAACTCTGACGATCCAGGTCAATGGGACGATGACTGACGGATCGCTCGTTGACGAGACCCACGAGCTCGAATGCATGTTGAACAAAAGCGAGAACAAGTGGCTTTTCAGCGAGTGCCGCCTCGTCGAAGTCCTGGAGAGATGAGCCAGTCCCGCGGCGGTGATTGTCACCCCAGTTGTCCGCTCGGCGTCCCTGGCGTCTTGGCGAGAGAGAAAAGTGCTCCAGAGCGCCATTACATCTGAGCTTCTCGCAAAGGCGCAAAGACGCAGAGAAGGATGCGACTTCCGCGCGGCTGTCCAGAGGCCAGGGTACCGCGAACCCCGTTCTCCCGGAGACCACGAGAACCTTGGCCGTGGGGCGCCGACTTTCAAGGCAGACCGCAGAGGACGCAGACAATGAGACAAGATAACGGGACCGCCAAGATGATCCTGTCTGTCCTGTAATCCTGTCAGCTTCCGTGTGTTCCCCCACGAACGCTACAGACGCCGAGCGAGGGTCTGCGGGGGAGGCGTTTTTTCTCTTGATGTCTGGGAGAAAGCGTCGTATAAAACTTCCGTCGTGGGGATGTAGCTCAGCTGGCCAGAGCGGTGCGTTCGCAACGCACAGGTCGGGGGTTCGACTCCCCCCATCTCCACTTCCTAACATCCTTATCCTCTGGCACTTCTGCGTTGACTGGTTGAGCTTTTGTGCGTGGAAAAACCTCAACTGTGGGCGTTTTTGTGGGCGTTTTGACAAGGTTCTCAACCGCCGCGCGTTTTCCTTGCTCCGCCGGGTGAATATACCTCACCACCATCCTCAAGCTGCTATGCCGCATTAGAGCCATCAACGTTACGGCATCAACGCCCGACGCTGCTAACCTCGTTGCAAAGGTGTGTCTCAGGTCGTGGAAGCGGATATTCAACGGCAAGCCCGCCCGTCTCAGCGCGGTGTGAAACGACCTTTTCACATCGAGAATGGGAGCATCGCCGCCGAAAACATAGGGGCCTTGCCGGGGGTGGTCTTGCAGAAGCTCCGCCATTTCGCTGTTCAGGGGCACGGTGTCCGGCTTCTTGTTTTTGCTATCCTCGGCATAGAGCCGGATTACTTGCCGCCGGAGGTCAACCTGGTCCCATTGCAGGCCGAGGATTTCGGCCTTCCTCATTCCCGTCGCCAGGGCGAGCCGGATTATGGGGCGAAGGTGGGGAGCCGCTGATTCCAACAGGACACGCTCCTCTATCGCCGACACGACATAATCCCGCTGCCGGTTCTCGTTGTAGAACATGTCGCCCGACACAGGATTCGCCGACGCTTTTTTCCATCGCATCGCAAGGTTGAACATCCGCCGCAGACAACAAAGCTCCCGGTCAACCGTCGCCTTGCACGGTGCGTGTCCCTTCGCGCTATTCTGCGCCAGTCGCCATGCTTTGTATTTCTCGACGTCGAGGGGGTCAATCGCGGACAGCCGACGGGACTTGAAAAACTCCGTTTGATGCTTCAGGGTCGCCCGGTCTCGCGTCCACGACCGCTTGTTCTGCCTGGCATAACTCAGGTATTCCCCGGCGAATTGGTCAAACGCGGGGCTGTCTATCCTCTGAATCAACCCCAAGTCGCCTCGCCGAAGGTCAGACCGCAGCCTCTCAAGAAGCTCGACAGCATCCTTCTTTGTCCGCCCCGCCGCCCGCCGGATTCTCTCTCCATCATGCCGAACCTCAACCCACCATACGTCGCCTCTCTTGTAAACGCCCATGATTCACCTCACTCACAGAACCAGGATTTGACTACTGGAATTGCCTGAATTATCGCGAGAACCGCGATGACTACGGACAGGAGTATCATAATCGTGTTATGTTTCGCCATCTTCAGTGTCAGCTGGTTTGTTGTTTCAGTAGCACGTCGGAGCTCGCCAAGATGTCCTCCCGCATCATGCGCGAGCCTTGCGTTCAGAGTCACTGCCCTTCGCATCGAGTGAATGAAATTTTCCGCTTGGGACCTATCCGTCACCGTGCCTGAGGACTCAACGTAAATGTCAGCAAGTTGGTGTAAATAGTCCTTCTTCATATCATCCTCGGCTTCGCCTTTGCAGACTTCAAAGTACTGCCTCTGCAGTTCCTCGTGGAGTCTATCCCTTTCATCCGAAGAAGGCCGCCCCGACACTTCGTGCTGGTACCTGCTCTTTAGTGACAATTGCTGGTGTCCCCATGGTTTCTTGTTGTTAGTCGCCTTATCGTCCATGATTTGTCCTCCTTTCACGACAGAAAAGCCTCAGAGGGTGAATCCGAACTGGGTTCGACCGGGGCCGTCGCCGGCTCCCGCCTCTGAGGCGTTTCTTGTGGCGCAAAAAAATGCCCAATCCAGATTCACGCCGGACATCTTACCACGCTCCGCCCACTTGTCAAGACCCCTTTTTTTCAACTATGTGCTCCTCGATCCACTGGTCAAGTCGGGTCACGTCAAACCGGATGCGCCCCTTGCCCACCTTCACAAACGGGATTTTCTGACGACACGCCCATTCGTACAGCGTCGAGCGCTTGAAACCCAGGTATTCGCTGGCCTCTGTGATTGTCAGTAGTCGTTTCACCATTCAATATCCCTCGCTAACCTCGTTCACTCTCCCCCGATTCATTTGCCCAAAGCGGTTACTTGTTCTCACGGGTGCCTGCACGACCACAGTCCCACACACAGAACGGGGAACATCTCCCCTTGCCGCTTCCCCTTGAATTCGGCCAGAAGAACCCGCCAACTTCCTATCTTCTCTCGCGGCTCTCCCGGTTCGGCTTTTTGCGGCGGCCTGACTATCCCTTAACATTCCTGTTTCTACATTGCGCTAACGCGGGAGAGGCCCATGGCAGACGTATAGACGATGTGCATTTTTACACCTTGTCTCCGCCCCCATTTTGCCCCACACAATACGCACTCTTACGTGTTGTTCATTAAAAACAACGTGTACTTTTACACCTTGACAAGGCGTATTTCTGCATGTTGTGCTTATTTATAGCCTGCAATTTGCGGCCACCACCGGGCTCCCTGTGGGCCAAGCCGGAAATGCGTCGGCTGTCTATAAAGGCCCCCAGGCCGCACCTTTTCAAGCCATCCCTTTTCCGTAAGTTCCTCGATCGAACGTTTGTGTGTCCGCGGATTGCACGGAGCTTTGGAGTAGAGAAGCAGCAAAAAGGGCGACCTGAATTTCCATCGAGTTATCGCCTCAATCAGGTTAAGGCGGGCCGCGAGACTCAAATCTTGCCATTCCGGGGTATCGAGGAGGTCCCTCGGCACCTTACCGAATTTCCCACAGTTGCCGTGTTTCCAATTTCTTGACCTACCCACTGTCTGCGTTCCTTGTGCCAGCCCCCGGCGCCCCAGGCGAACCCAGGACACCGGGGACGGAGCAACCTCAATCGTTTGTCAGCCTCGTTTTTAGGCTGATTTCCCGCGCTTTCTGGTTTTGAGGGGTAAGATAGCCGCGCCTTGAAAACCCCTCGGCTACACGCCCTCTATACCCCTTCTACATACCCTCTACATGCCCTCTACATGCCCCTTTTGTGGAGTCCTGGACTTTTCTGCCCACTTTCGGCTTTGGCCGTTGTGCGGCCCAGCTTAGAACGTCGGCGCACACGTAGAGCCGACACCGTGCAGATAGGTGGAGGCACGGTAGCCCCTCACGGCGCATTTGGTCTAACGACGATTTTCCCACGCCGAGCAGTTTCAAAAACTCTGTCTCGTTCAAAACGTCTGTCCAACTCATCACCCCGAACCGACCTGTCCCCATCTGTTTCCTCCTTTGTGCTCACCGTAACCTCTACCTCACCCAACACCGCTGCAATAATGCTCTGAATAATCGGGAAACGCCGGACCGCCTCCTCTGGTGTGAACTCCTTCAGGGAGTGAATGACCAGAGGGTTGAAATCGCCACCCCTTCTCCTGCGGCACGCTTCCCTGTACGCAGCTTCTGCCGGAACACAGTCGCAATGGAACTGATACTTGGACAACGCGCTATACAACGCGCCCTCGAAGAAGCCCAGCGCGAGAAGGGCCGCGTCCGGTCCTAAGACTCCCACTCCGATGCTTCGCCCTGACGTGCTGAGAAGCCGTAGAATGTCATCGGTGGGATACTGACAGAGAAGGTCGGAAACGAGAATCACGACCCTGCGACGGTCGTTGTCGCCCCCCCGGCCCTCTCCGATGTTGTACGAGAACCGCAATTCCTCGACTTTCTGAAGAAAATTATCCCTTATATCCATCCGTTACCTCCTTTCTCGTGCTCAAGGCGGGCAGTGCCTTCGCCCCGCCCACTAATCCCCGAACACCCGTTCACTTGGCGCGCCTTACCCGTTCTTGCTCGTCCCGTTCGGGAACGTCCCCGTTATCGCCGGGCGCACCCTCGCGCGGAAGGTTTGAAAGGACATCGGCCGCGACCATCTTGATGCACTCCCGGATCACCGCGCTGCGCGACTTCTGCCAGTGCCTCTCCAAGAACGTCAACCACCCGCAACACGCATCATCAATTCTGAAACTCTCGACTACCTTGAATCTCATCGTTTTCTCCTTCTTCTTGTGGACAAATTGTCTCGCCTGTGGTACATTCTTCACGTAAGACAGTTTTCTGACAGGCGCGCCGAAATAGTGCACTGATTTTCGTAACTATCAGAGGTAACGGGAATCATGGAACACAGCAAATTGCGGGTATTTGCGAAAGAACTCGCCGCCCAATACGGGGTTCATCGCAACACCATTACCCGCTGGAAAAAGAAGGGTATAGTCTCGCCACTCCGTGGGAAACCTCATTTGCGCCCCAAGTACCGAGGACCCCAGTTGCACAACCCAGCTTTTGACGAGGTTTTTGACTCTGTTCTTTACCGCGATTCGCCGATGCGGATGCCGCGATGGCGGGTGCCGGTGTTCGACCTCTTTGTGCAAAAGGGCGTTGTGCCCCGCTGGATGAAGGAAACCGTCTGGGCGATCGCCGCTTATGTGCGGGATTGTGGGGCGGAGAAAGCCTTCAGCGTTGTACGGGAGGGTCACCTTCTTTGCGGGCTGCGAAAGGCCCCAGAAACAGTGCAACGATTCCTTCGAGGATATTACCTCACGATGCGCCAGGAGCGTTGCAAGCTGGTGGAAGGCGTGCTAAAACACGGCTTGGACAAGAGAGTGTGCCCCAGTAGAGTGCGCGGTAAAGTGTTTCGGGTTTACCGCCCTGAGGGGAAGGTCAGGACTTATTGTTCGCGCGAGGCAGCGGACGCGGACTTTCTCTGGTGTTTTTATTTCGACTTGACGTGGTGGTCAAAGCCCTTCTCATGGGATGACGCAGACATCGAGAGAGCAGGGGCATCGCTGGTTGAACGAATACCGCTCCTCAACGAGTGGGAAGACTCCGACGGTCATGCGTTCTACGTGAAAGACCGCTTCAGAATCTGGCGGGCCGGAGCGTTCAAGAACCCACTGCTTCCGTCCTGGTGGCCTAAGCCGTTTAAGAAAAGCGGCTCCGTGTTTCTATCGAGATTTGGCCCCAATGAGTACCTGGCGGAGGACTCGAAAGGCGAGCTCTCGAAGTTGGTGCCGAAACTTCGGCAATTCACTGAAAAACAGCGCATGATTTGGATGGCATTTTGTATACGCCGGTGCAAGATTGACGACATAATCTACACCGAGCTGAACCCTCCTCAAGACATCCTGCGACAGTGGGAAAAGACCACCGCGAAAGACGTATGCGACGAAATCCGCCTTCAATGGAATGTTGAGATGAGTCCCGCCGCCTGTGCTAAACATTTCTCCAGGTCAAAGTGCCTACGGGGATTTCGTGAGGAGGCGCTGAAGGCCCAACGGGTCACGCGGAGGAAGAGGAACGAAAGCATTGTCGCCCCTCAGGTGCAGGAGAGATTCGAGGACGCACATTGGGGCAGAGAGGAACAGGGGAAAGAACTTGACCCGTTGGCTTATTTGGCCGCTTCTGTCCAAGCGCAAGACCCCGAACCGAGCAGTGGGGTGCCCGACGGCTTCTCTGTGCCGCTAAAGAGCGATGGAGTACTTGTCAATTTCTACGTAACGGGCCATAACTCCGCATTCGACAATGTTGAGTGTGGGTTCTCCACTAAGGACCTTTCGAGCCTAAAACAATATCTTGCCGACTTCCATCGGGGTGAAAATCAAAAACCTTGGAGCCCGCCGTGTTGGCAAGAAGCGAGTTGGGACAAAGACGCCGGACCGCGCAAGTTCGACACGATAGTCCTGTGGCGTGACCCGGGAACAGGGAATCTCACCCTGAAGGCTGGTACAGAAACACGGGAGGTCGCCTATATCCTGTCGCCAGAAGGCCATCTTTGGCCCCCGAACCGGACTCCTAACACCCCGTAGCGCTGACACCTACGCGGACGACGCTGCCCCAGCAATGGAAGTCCCGCACCCGTTTTATGGGGATTCCCCCGATTTCTGCATATAGGAGAGACCTATCATGTATCGGGACGGCTCGCGGCGTCCCGTACCCTCCCGCGTCCGCGTCGGAACCAGCGTCTCCTCAATATCTTAGGGGCGGGGGTGGGGGTGGGTCTCGCCTACTGGGTGGGGCGGCATCGTCAATCTGGCGGGAATAGGGGAACAAGCTCAGTGCAAGGCGGATATGGATACATATCGGATACACGGCGGCATGTCCAACGGCGTAATCCGCCACATCCCAACGAGTTCCGACCCCAAGTCAATGCCCTGTTAGCTATTTTCGCTACGTTTGTGCCCCCTTTGGTGCAATTTGACCTGAAAGTTTTTTTGTGCATATGGGAGACGGGTCATGAATTGTCCCGACCGTCACCGTCCCATGCCCCTTCGCCCTTCCGGTCGCAAATCCCCTGCCCATAGGCAAATACGTCAGGAAAGGGCGGACGGGCTGCTGCGGTCGGGCTGCGCCCGGCACGCACTCTCTCGGTGCTACGTTGCGGGAGTGCCGATCAGGGGCTTGGCTATGCGTCAAGGGCACGCCGTCCATGCTCAAATGCCCGCAACCGATAACTTGCAGATGTCCCTATCTCTCGTCGTGGCAAGGTCTGATAATAGTCGTTATGCAAACTACCCATGAAACAAAAGCGAAACCATCCTCTTGGGCAAGAATGGTGCCACAAATCAAAAAACACGGCGACAATCCAATGTGTCGCTCTGTACCATCCTGACCGGGGCAGTCACCCCAGGCCGTGTCACGAATCTGGAAATTGCGTCATGCGGGCGGGGCACCCTGAGCCAAGCCTTGCCATCCTGTATATCACTTTTATACAGTCCTAAGATACCGCGCAGTCTGGGTTGCCTTCGCGCGTGCGCGTGCGCGCGGGTTATCTTAATAACCTATGTCCTCCCAGCGTATATCCTTCTATTAGGCAAATACCAGCTCTCCAGCGATTATCACAAACGAGAACAATGACAACAAAAGTTGACAGCTTTGGCGGGTGGGCTTGATACAAGGCAGATTCCCCATGCGTGCGATAAGGCCCAGTCTCGACGGTAATGGGTGATGGCATTATCGCAGCGGCATGTTGGCATACCAGTTGCTTATACTAACTGGCAGAAACAAACGAATGTAACCGAGAGGGCGAAGCTATGAGAGGAGAAGGCAATATGTACAACACGTTCACAGAAGCACGGCGAGAAGCCGATAAACTGGCCAGTGAAACCGGGAAGGTTCAGGGCGTGTATTCGTGCGGCCAGGGCCGCAAATGCTGGCACGCAGGGCCTGTACATCCTCACGCGCAAATGACGTTGAAGCTGCCCTACACGACAGACCAGGGCTACTTCGAGGGTGAAACCATCCTCGGCAATATCAAGATGACAAGTGGCAAGGGCCACACGATTCTGAAGCGAATAGCATAGGGTCTCCTGGCCGCGCGCTCTGTCGCTGGGTGCTCCTGCTGCGGCTACAGCGAATGCAGACTAACGAAAGGGACAGGGCGCGAAGCGGAGGAACCTAAAGCATGGAAACCACACCAAAACCATATCCGAAGGGCCCGCACAAGTGCACCAAGCTGACCGCGGCGCAGGTGGGGGAATATGCGATAGCGTTGGCGCGGCGTCATCCTGGGTGGCGTGGACAGGTTGAGGTAAAAGAGAGCGAACCGACGACCCGCTATTGGAAGGCGCACGACCAATGACAACACAACGGGACATTTTTGGCGCGTTAGGCACTTGGCGATACCGGAGACCTACCGGTCCCAGGCCACGGCGCGCGCCTGCCCCCAAACAGGCACCCCGCCGCAAGGCAGCAAAACAACCCTTAACAGAACAACCGCGTGAGATATGGCCGAAAATCCGGCCCTCTGTCCGGCGCTCTGCCGATGGCGTGGAAATCCTCATGCGGCACCGTGAGGCCCGGTTCAGGGCGCTCAAGCGCCCGTTTTGGAAACTCCAGGCCCGGCGAATACCACCGGAAATCTACTGGGAGCGGTGGGAAGAGTTTCGAGAAGGTTTGCGCCTTGGCCACCGGTCCGGCGTGCCGATGTTCAACTACTCTAAGACCGGCAAGCCGCTTGATGAGGCCACTGATGAGGCAATCAGGCGCGGCCTTCTGCCACCCGAAAGCACCGAGGGGGATTTTCTGGTATTCTACCTCGCCAACGGCAACGGCCACGATGCCCCGGCGGAGAGCTACCAAGAACAAGACACCAATTACACCCCGCCCTGCGCCCACTGCCGGACACGGCCCGGGGTGTACGGAGTGGGGCTGACAGAACCGAGGTTATGCCGGGAATGCTACATTGAGTACACGGAGACCTTGCTTCGGGGGTTCGCGTTTATTGAAGAAGAGGAGGAACCGTGCGAGAGACCGTAATCATCCCGCCCAACACGATGGGCACCGGCGAGTATCGCTGGACATGCCTACACTGCGGGCAGCTATTCCCCAACCAGAAGCACGCCCAAGAAGCCGACCGCTGGGGTTGCCCCAATTGTCGGCGGAAACACCAAGTCGAGTTGACACGGCGAATGCCCGAGAACCATAAGGAATCAGTACAAACCACGTTGTTCTGAGGAAAGGAAAGGCGAACCATGGAACATTATGCGGTCAGATGGCATTTGGCAAACAGCGCGGAAAGTTTAGTTGATGCCGAAACACCACAACAGGCGATAAAGAAGACCAACGCAGGCGAGGACCACGACTTCCAAGAGGCGGATACCTTTGGGCTCCCTCTTAACCTGCCTTTGCCGTGGGAAATTGTCGGTGTGGACGAAATCAACGACGAGGGTGAGGTTCTTGTGTCGTTTGACGCAGAGGGGAACTGCGAAAACTAAACGGAGAGCCCGGGGCTTCGGCGCCGTAACAAGTAGCAAGTCTTGACGAAACACAAGAGGGAAGGAGCCCCAAAATGAAGCACTACCGCATCACACTGAGCATTGATTCAGACCACGACCCCGACCAGTTTGAGGCGGACGCAGAGGCATTCTGCGATGACTTCGAGATATTACTTGCTGGCTCGGACTATGAGCTTGTGGCGGTGAACTATGGGCCCCGCTGGCGGGCCGAACCACAAAAGGCAAAGAAGGCCAATCGCGTTTAGCTCCCGGCGGCGGGGCCTCGAGGGGCCCCGAACCAGAGGCTAAACCAAGAACCCGCAAGGCCGGGCAACAAGAAAGGAGCGAACCATGACGGACCCCAAAACTGAAGGCAAATTGGTAATCCGAATCCCCCGGACGTGGCAGAAGAAACTGCGGTTCCTGAGCTTAGACCTGGACAAGTCGGTTCAGAAGATCGTGTTGGGCTGGATCAAGGAAGCAATGCAAGAGGCCGGAATCAAGTTGAATGGCTCGAACGGACTGCTCTATAAACAAACACCCCCGAAGCGCGAGGCCGTGGACGAAAGCCTGATGAAACTGCCCAAGAACGACGGGCCAACTTCGGACTCTCAATAGGGCGGCTCACCTGGTTTGAAGCCTGAACTGCCAGGTCAGGTCTTCTGACGCCCATCGAAGCCGTCGCCCAGTAGTGCTCGGTTGTTGTCCCGTGCGGACCGGCGATGGTCCGAGAGAGCGATTATTATTGCGTCTTCGACCTCAAAAGTTCCGGCAGTGTCAGGTAAGAGTTCCCAGAGGAGGGGCAAAGCACTCGGCCGGGTGGGGTACCCCCGGCCCGAGATAGCCGAGGAAAACAAGAACGTCTCGTTACCCGGCAGGGTGTGGGAGCACTCGTGCGGCTTCTTTTGATGACGGCGAGCCGACCTTCTGATAAAATGGTTGAAGAAGAAACGGCTAAAGAGGGCAGCGGAGCTGCAAAGGCCAGAAGAATTTGGTCATCCCTCTTTCCACACGTTCTCTTGTGAAGGCGCCGAGAGAGACCAATGAGAAGCTTTCATCTTAGTGTGACATGGGCGCTCAGCTTGCTTTGTTTCTCATGGACAGTAGGATCTGAGCCGCCCCGCAACTACTTTCCCGCCGTTTCCCCCATTTCCCAGGAGAACATAGACCTCTATTGGAACGACATGATGCAAGGTTGCCGCCGAGCTTTCCTTTTCAACGGCGACTTTGCCGATGCCGCAGAACACGATAACGGCAACCCCACTGACTTGTCCTTTCGCCCCACCATCCGCTACTGGCCTCAGGGTGCTATGCTTCGCGGTCTGTGCGCAGAGTTCAACGGCAGCACGAGCCGGATGGAAACGGCTTTGGACCTTTGGTCTCCATCCCTGAGCATGTTCACGATAGGATTTTGGGTTTATGCACGTGATGGACTGGCGACTGTCTTTGAGGTTGGCAACGACCCGAAGGATTCCTTTCTCGTTTCTATTCGGGAACGAAACGGAAATTGGGCAGAGCTTGACGCCCGCTTCACTACCGGCGCGGGAGCCGTCTCGAGAACCTATAACGACTATCGGGGGTTGGAGCTTAACGAATGGCGTCATGTGGCGGTCACGTTTGATTCCGGCGATGACGCTACGCTCAGGATTTTCATTGACGGTCGCGAGCCATCAGCCTATGCCGTCCGGCAGGCCGGCGCCGCAGCCTCGAACCTGCCAAGCCCCGCTCCGATTTGTGTTGGCAACTCAGCAAGCGCTGACAATCCGTATAGCGGACTCCTCGACACGCTGCTTTTCTACGAAAGGAGTCTCTCACAGTGGCAAATTCAGTGGCTGGCAACCGACCTCTACCACAACGCAGGCCCCGACTTCCATGTCTATTTCTGGGAGAAAAGAGGCGTCCTGGACCCCTTGAGGGCGCAGAACGGCGTCCTCTGTTTTCAGTTCGATGACGGCCACGCGACCGTCGCCACGATAGCAAAGCCGGTTTTTGACGCGTTCGGCGCCATTGCTAACGCTGCCATCGTCTCCGACCTCGTGGACAAGGGCGGAAGGCTTTCAGCTGCTCAACTCCACGAACTGTCTCTCGCAGGCTGGGAGATTATCAGTCACTCAAAAACCCGGGCCGACGCCTACTGTCTCACCGAACAGGAGCTTAGAACGGAGTTCGCGGAATCGAAGGTCGCCTTGGAATCGCTGGGCTTCACGGTTAACCACTACGCATGGCCCTACTCCGCTCCGCACGAGGCATATCGCGTCATCTGTTCTGAGTATTATCGTTCTGCCGCCGATGGCGGGGGCGTTGTCGCCGAAGATAATCTGTATGCGCTTGGCCACGTCACCATAGACACGCCCGGTGAGGCCGCCGTGACCGCGTACAAGGCTGAGATTGACAAGGGCGGTGAGCGGCAACCGGATGCTCATCCTCCTCATGGACAACCCCGACGACGACGATGCCAGCGCGCTTTCACAACTGCTCGAATACGCTCAGGCAGAGGGGATTCCCGTCCTGACGCGATCAAGCGCTGTTGACCTGTTCCTGTGCAAGCCGCCCGAACCCCTGGACCGGGGTTTTTCCTTACGGTGCGAGAACAAGTCGGACCGACCCCAAACACTCTATCGGATAGCGGACCTGCCCGAAGGCGATTACCTGATTTCCTTCCTGGTCTGGTCACAAACTGCCGCGCAGGACGCGGCACCCTACGCGGCAATTCATGGTGAGAATGCCGTCTCCGGGTCTCACTATCAAGCGAAGGGCGATGGAAGCTGGCTATGTTGGGCCGACTTTCACGCCGCGGAGGGGGCATGGAAAATAGAGGCACAGATTCAACCCGGTGCAACTGTCTTTCTCGGCGACTTCGCGTGCTATCAATACGCAGAACCGCCGAGGGTGACCATTGCCTTGGAGGCGCACGGCGAAGCAGCTTTGACGTGGGTCAGGTCCCCCTGTTAATCCTTCGCTGTTTGGTCCTCCCAGAACTTGACAAGCGCAGACTGGCACGAATCGGCGATTATCCCAGCTGGTCTCCCCTTGGCGTCCTGGACAGACTTGGACGCAACGGAACCTTGCCGGTTCTACCGCCTGGAGGTGCTAACACAATAGCCCGCGACCCTTGATTAAAGGGAAAAGGTCGCGGCATGCTCGCCTTATAACCCTATTGCCTCAGTACTCCCCGCTTTCACAGATGTCCTCAGGTTGCCACTCGTCATCATTCCTCCGCCCTGCTCCTGTTGTTGTAGAAATCCAACCGATACACTATCCGCTCGACGTTCTGCCCAATGGCGGCCAAGCTTTGCAGCATCTGCTCCAAGATGCCTTCTTTTCCATCTTCATGTTCTTTTTGTGCTGTCATTTTGAAAGGACTACGGCTTCACGCTTTATAAGCTTTGCGGTTCCGAACCGAGTCTCGTCCAGGTTTCTTTGATACAGCACGAAACCGCTTTCGAGCCGCATCTGTGTAGACCACCGGTGCGAATGTCTTCCAGCTGTTGTGAAGAGGCGGGGTGGACGCCTTGCGCAAAAGGATTTGTCGCCGTGCCGATCACTGCACACCGCGGCACAGATGTGAGGCAAGCAGGGTGGGGCCTTATACGGGATATCAGGACCGGATGTCGAGTGTGGACTTCAAGAGGCAGGCTTGTCTCAGGCGGGATTGCCGTGCGCTAAGGTTGCCCAACGCGGTAACCGATCAATGTGTCGTGACGCGGGCTTTGGGCAGCGGACGAGGCGTACCTTGAGCTTGGCCTTGCGGGCAAAAGTCGTCAGGGGGCCAGGATGGGTACAAGTTGGGCACCCAGGCGAGGCACATATTTCACAATGTGTTGCAGATGAAAGAGAAAGTGAAAGGAGACTTATGGACTATGAGTCCGTATGTCTTAGGCATAATCTGGCAGGACGATCGGGTCCAATAATCAGAAAGCAGAGGAATTGCATCTAATCGTGAGCTTGAAGATGGAGAGAGACTGTGCGTTGTCTAATGCTGGATGTCTTCCGGCGCGCAGGCTGGGCTGAGAGGTCAGAGCCTCTGGCTGTTCCCGGCACATGCATTTCAGGTGTATATCGCTCAGGTGACGGAATCGGATGTGGAATGCTCTCGGCTACGTGCCCGGTTTGACCTGTCCCTGTGCGACTTCCCTTTGCGGCTCTTTCTCTCGCCGTCCTTGCCGTAGTAGTAGCTGTAGCCGTAGTAGTAATAGTAACGATGATCGCGTTCCTTCACCTCATTCAGGACGATGCCGAGGACATTGGCTTTCACGCCGTCGAGAAGGTCAAGTCCTCGTCCGATCATCCTCCTGGAGAACTTGCCGCTTTGGCTGACAGTGACGACCGCGTCCACGAGCGTGCCGATGATCAACGGGTCGGATACCACGGTGCAGGGCGGCGAATCGAAAAGTACGAGGTCGAACTTGTCCTTGACGAGATTCGTGAAGTCCTTCATGCGGTCGGAAGAAATCAGCCCGGAGGGGTTGGGAGTGGATGTTCCGCGGGCGATGACGGAAAGATTCGGGATTCCCGTGTCCTGTAGCACACGGTCCAAGCCGGCTTCACCGATAAGGTAGTCCGTGAGACCGACGTCCTTCCTCAAGCCAAATATGCGATGCAGAGTTGGCCTGCGGAGGTCGGAATCAACGAGGAGAACTCTTTGGCCATTGCGTGCTGCCGATATTCCAAGGTTCGCTAACGTGGTTGTCTTGCCCTCGGCAGGACCGGCGCTGGTGACTAAAATGGTCTTGATGCCGTTGGCCGCCGGAGAATAATGAATGCCCGCAAGGAGGGTTTTGTAGGCCTCGGATGTTGTTGACTCGGGGCGGAGGTCTGCGATTTTAGCTTTCTCCTCAAGTTCCCCATATCCGTCCCGACCCGAAATCAAAGGCACGGCTCCCAAGAAAGGTTTGGCCAGGAATCCTTCGATATCGGCAGGATCTTCGACCTTGTCGTTCAGGTGCTCGACGAAGAACGCCCCGCCGCACCCAACGATTAGTCCAGCAACAATCGCGAGGATCAGATTGAGCTTTGTCCTCGGCTTGAACGGGCTCTTAGGAACATCCGCCCTGTCAACGATCCTTATATTGCTCTTCTCGGTCCTCTGGGAGATATCCGTCTCTCGCGTGCGATTCAGAATCTCGTCGAAGAGCTTCTTGTTCGTTTCGACTTCCCGGGAGAGGCTTTCGTATTGATTCACCCTCCGCGTGAAATCGATCACCTCCTGCTTCTTTTTCTCGACGGCTTGAACTAACTGTTCCTCCTGGCTCTTCGCTTTCTCGCACAAGTTCTTCGCTTCTTCGACAATCTTCGGAATTTGCTGGTCAATCGCCTCGCGCAGCCGCACAAGCTCTGCCCGCGCCGAGATCATATTAGGGTGTTTATTCCCGTAACGCTTGGCGAGCGTCTCAACCGTCTGGACGGACGCCAACTCGCTCTGTCTCAAGCTCTGAATTGAGGGATTGCTGATTACCTCTTCTTCATGTCTCAGTTGCTCAAGCGGAAGCGACTTGAGCTGGTTGTACCGTGCCTCTTTCTTGACCCTTTCTGTTCTCGCGGTGGCTGCAGCCTCGTTCAGTCTCGAGAGTTCTTCAAGGACAAGGTTTTGCTTTTCGTTAAGGGAAACGATATTGTTTCTCTCTTTATATTCGGTGAATCTCCCCTCCGATTCGTCTAACCTGGTCTTTGCCTTCGTGAGCTCTTCTCTCAGTTTTTCGGACCCCGCCCGAATGGATTCGAGTTTTTTGTTCAGATCCTGCCCAATGTAGGCTTCGGCCAACGCGTTGGCGACGCGAGCAGCTTGCGCCGGTATGGCGGATTCGGCTATTACGTCAACGAGGCGGCTGTTTCGGACTGGCTCGACCTTCGTCATTCGGAGAACGGAATCTCTTGTCAAATTCGCGTCCTGGGGATTTTTCGGCGCCTTCAGTTTCTCAGCGACGGTTTCAGCGAGCGACCGGCTTTTCAGAATCTTGTACTGCGTGTTGTAGTAATCAACGTTCGTCGTGTCAACCTGGACCACTTCCTGAAACGAGAGAAGCTTCACGTCCTCCTTCTCGATCTCGATCTGGGCCGTCGCCTTGTACATCGGCGTTGCCTTCATCGAGGCGACCGCCGCAATCGCGACAAACAGCACCAGGCACCCGATCGGAATCCATTTCCTCTTGAGCAGGATATGGAAAAGGTCCCTTATCGCCAGCCGCTTCTCATAAACCACTGGCTCGACCATTCCCTCCGGCTGCGGCGCCTGCTCGTAATTCATCTCCGGACCATTCCTTCTCGTCATTTCAAGGGTCTCCTTGCCATTGGCGGCCACATGCACACGTTATGCGAACTCCCCCTGCACCCCCATCCTTCGGGAAATATCCATGTCGGTAGACTCCGCACGCCAGTTGTCATGTCTCCACCCGATGAATCGCCTGAGGCTCCGGTTCCACCTCTGCGCGCTTCCAGGGCAGCCAACTGAGCGTCTCCTGACTCACGTTCGGGTTGTATTCCGGCACCATCTGCATGAGTTTCTGTCGAACCTTGTCGAGCTCCATGGCGACAGATTTCTCAACCAGATAGTCAATATCCCTATCCAGCGCGGCACGGTCTGCACCGTGGTTCGCGAACTCGATGCGACGAATCTTCGGATGCTCTGTCTCCGCGACCGTCTCGTTACAGCCCACAAGCTGCTCTTCTAACTTCTCGCCGGGACGAACTCCAGTGAAGACAATGCGCATATCTCTGCCTTCGACATGTCCCGAAAGCCTGATCATCTGCTTCGCGAGATCAACGATTTTCACAGGCTCGCCCATATCCAACATCAGCACCTCGCCATGACGACCTATTGCCCCCGCCTGGATTACCAATTCGACCGCCTCGGGAATCGTCATGAAGTACCTCTTCATCCTTTTGTCAGTGACGGTCACCGGTCCACCAAGCTCTATCTGGCGTCGGAAAGTCGGGATGACGCTCCCCCTGCTGTCTAAAACGTTGCAGAAGCGCACCGCCACGATTGCCGTGTCGGATTCTTTCTCGGAGCTGACCATCATCTCGACAATTCGCTTTGTGCATCCCATGACACTTGTTGGGTCCGCTGCCTTGTCTGTAGAGATGACCACAACCTTCTCCACGCGATATTGCTTCGAAATTTGCAGTATGTTCCTTGTGCCCATTACATTGTTCAGGACCGCCTCGTCGCAATTCACCTCTGTCAGATCAACGTGCTTGTGCGCTGCGGCGTGGAATACCACCTCCGGACGGAACTGAGCGAAAACGGCGGCTACTTTGGGACTGTTCGTTATGGAGCCCAGGACGCAATAGACCCTTGTCACCGACCCTTTGGAGGCGAGCTGAAGCCGCACGTCATGAAGGCTGTTCTCGCCCTTTCCGAACAGGATAATGGATTCCGGCGCGAATTCGATAACCTGCTTGCAGATTTCTCCTCCTATGGAACCGCCGGCGCCGGTTACGAGGACTCTTTTCCCCTGTAAATAGCCCCGCGCTTTTTCCATATCGGTGCTAATCGTCTCCCTCCCTAAGAGGTCCTCAACGTTCAGATCGCTAAGTTCGTCTATTTGCCTTTTCCCTATCAGCACATCGTGGAGGTTCGGAACCGTCTTCACCCTGACCTCTGTCTGCTCGCAAGCGGCGAAAATCTGCTTTCTTAACGTCCGGCTGGCGGAGGGGATTGCGACGATGACGTCGTCAATTCTTCTTCGCTTGATAAGCAAGCTCAAATCCGAAATCTTCCCCAGGACCCGCACTCCATGAATCATCATCCCTGTTTTTGCGGGATCATCATCCACAAAGCCCACAGGGATAAGCGTGCCGTGATTCCCGTACTTCAAGTTCCGGACGACTGCCTCTCCTGCCTCCCCGGCGCCAACGATGATCGCCCGTAGCGGCCTTTCGTCACCCCGGTTTCGTCCCAGCTTCTCACATATCAGCCGACAGGTAAGTCTTACTCCTCCCAGCAGGAAAATCAGGAACAGCGCGTCGATGACGAATATCCTGCGCGGATAGCTTTCAAGCCGCGTTACAAGAAATAAGAGGACGATGATCAGCCCCTGGCTGGCGACAACCGCTTTCAGGATGTTGCTGAGCTCGGCTACACTCGCGTACCGCCAGGAGCCTTTGTGCACCTTGAATATCCACAGAAAAGCGAGGCGGCAGGCTATCACAAGCGGCAATGTCTTCGCAAAAAGATGCCCATAGGTCCTGCCCAGACCGGCAAGCCCCACTACAAAGGACAGCCAGTAACTGAGCACGACGCAGAGGCTGTCGGCAAGAAACCCGAGCAAACGCCGCCTTTTCCAGATGAACGCTTTCAGTTTTACCATCTCACGACCTCACTTCCCCTTTCACCTCAACCGCTCTTCGGTTGAGACTCGCTTCTCTCAAGACCTCTTCTATCGCATCGCACACGCGATCCACTTGCTCGTCTTCCATCTCCGTGAAAAGCGGCAGAGCAATAGTTGATCCTGCCACCTTTTCTGTAACCGGGAGCCTGCCCTCGTATTTCTCACGGTATTGACGGTAGGCTTTCAACATGTGTACCGGGGGCCAGAAATACCTCTTCGTTTCGATTCCCGCTTCAGCCAGCCGGAAATGGAGTTCGTCGCGAGAAACGGGGCATTTTTCAGCGTCCACATAAATGACGAAGTAGTTCGTTGACGGACGACACCCACGCGGAACGTGCTGGAACGCGATGCCCTCAAGTTTGCCTAGCCGTCGCTTGTATATCTCGATTAGCGAAAAACGCCTCGTCAAAGCCTGTTCTAATGCTTGCAGATTGTGCAGCCCAAGCAGGGCATGGAACTCGCTCATCCTCGCGCTCAAGCCAATGAAGTCCACGTCGCTACCATTCTTTCCATAATCCCGTCCCTGCCGAACGTACTCGCCGACCTTGTCATCGTTCGTCGTGACAAGACCGCCTTCCCCGGCAGTGACCACCTTTGTCGGCGACATGCTGAAGACCTCGGCATCCCCAAAACCCCCAGCTTTCTTCCCCCAGTACTCGCTCCCAATCGCCTGTGCTGAGTCAGTCAGAAGTGGCACACGATGCTTTTCCGACAGTTGCTCAAGCTCGCAATACCTCGGTGGCACGCCAAAGATCGAGACAGCCACTATCCCGCCGGTTCGTGGCCCAATCGCCTCCTCGACTTTCGCTGGGTCCATCGTCCACGTCATAGGCTCACAGTCCACGAACACCGGCTCCAGCCCCGCCCAGACTGCCGCATGCGCCGTCGCCGTGAAAGTGTAACTGGGCAATATCACTTCGCCTTCCATCGCCAGGGCTTTCATGCAAAGCATCAACCCCGAGGTGCAATTCCCGACCGCAACGGCATGCTTTACCCCCAGGTACTTCGCCGCCTCTTCCTCAAGGCGCTCGCAATACTTGCCAAGGCTGATAAGGCGCGAAGCCCACAGAGGGGCAAGCCCCTCGACAAAATCCTCCCGTTCCCCAAGCCGAGGACAAAAAACTCTAACTTTGTCCGGTGTGTCTGTGGAACGCCCCATTTGATTTATTCCCTGTTCTGAGCCTCAAAAACCGAGTACGGTTATCGTTCCACTGAACGGACCATCAACGAAACGAAACCCTTGGCGAATTGCGAAATCTATTCGGAGCGAGAATGGGATGCGGACAATAGGCTTCTGTCCGCCTTTTGTAGCGTGACGGGCCATGCTTATACGCAACCGGGTTTCCGGTCTTTAATATCAGGAGGACCTATGGGCTGGGCTGGCGCCCCGAACACGGTACACGCGGGAGGGACATGACGCAAGACCACGGCCCCGGCGCCTATCTTCGCCCAATTGCCGACGCGCGCCCCCGGGAGCACTATGCCCTGAGAACCCACAAACACTCCTTCTCCCAGAACCGCGTGGCCGCTGATGTCCACATGCGGGCAGAGAGTTGAGAAGTCGCCGACCTCGACATCGTGGCCGCACACAGAATAGTAGTTCAAATGAACGTGGCGGCCGATCCGACCGTTGACCGTAATAGAGGCTCCCGCGCAGATGATCGTTCCCTCTCCCATCGTGTCGCCGTAGCCAATTCTAGCAGTCGGGTGAATCAACGAAGTCCAACGCACCTCCCGGCCTGAGAGGCTCAGGACGAGCCTTTTCCGTTCCCGAGGATCCGCAACTGCGCACACCGCCCAAGTATCAGACCACCGTGAAAATGCCTCCACTGAGTCTATGATTTTTCCGGGACACTCAAGCCCGTTAAGCGCCCCCGGATCATCGTCGAGGAATCCAATAAAGTGCCACTTCAAGGATGCAGAATTGATGTCGTTGATGAGGTGCAAAACCTCTCGTCCGAAGCCGCCGGCACCAATCACAACAAGTCTGTTACCTTCGCTCACGTGACCGAGAACCCCCCGTCTAAGGAAATGACCGTTCCCGTTAACCATCTCGCGGCAGGGGAGAGAAGATAGACACACGCATAGGCGATATCGTCGGGTTCACCGATCCCGAGGGGATGCCTGTCAAAGAATTTTCGTTTTTGCTGCTCGTCCAACGTTTGTTTGTCCCATATTTCCGTGGCAACAGCAGCTGGACAAAGCACGTTGATCCGCATCCTTCTCCTGCTCAACTCATTCGCCAGAGCACGAGCCGCCCCAATCATCCCTGCTTTTGAGGCGCCGTAGCTTAGCCTGCCTGCGCCAGCCGGATTTTGCGCTGCCGAGGAGGAAATCCAGACAATTCCCATGCCCTCCGGCGAACAGCGCTTGGCAGATACTGCCTCCTTGGTGCAGAAAACGGCCCCCGTCAGGTTGACATCCAATACTCCCCGCCAATGGTCCTCCCCAGTTACATTGAGAGGGAGTAATGTGCTGACGCCGGCTGAGTAAACCAGGCCACCTATGGGACCAGCTCTCTTTACGAACACATCCAAGCAGGGGGGAATGCTCCTCGAAACCCTTACGTCAAGCATGTGGAATCCGTGCCCCGATCCAGGCAGCTCAGCAACGAGTTGTGATAGAAGTTCCACCCGCCTCGCGGCAACCGAAACTATGGCGCCGGCCTCGGCGCATCTGATAGCGGTAGCCTTGCCGATCCCGGACGAGGCACCGACGACTACAACATGCTTACCCGCCAGCGAGAAAGCCTCCAGTCCCATTCGCCCTCTCTCCCAAAACTTGCTGTTGAAAGTTGAGAAACTACTCCAGGTTTTCTTTTGCTAGATCGACTAAATGCCTGACGACACTCGCTTCGTGAAGACGTGAAGGTGCCACAACGATACCGAGATTTGCGTCGAACGCTGCCATTAGGGAAAGATGCCCGATCGAGTCCCATCCTTCAACTCGGGATAGCTCCATCTCTTCAGTCAGCGTATTCGGAGGGACGTCCAGCGCATCCTCGATGATTCGCAAACATTCACTACGCGTCATAGGTCACCCTTTCCTGTCGCTTGATGGCCACCTCAGGACACATCCTCCCCATGAGTATCCCACCCCGAAGCCAGCAACCAGGACCTTCATGTTCGGAAGCAGCCGCCCGGACCGGCTGAGGTCAGCCAATACGATGGGAATTGTTGATGAGACAGTATTTCCGGTATACTCGAGGTTGACCACAAATTTCTCTGCCGGAATGCGAATCTTTTTACGCAGCGCGTCAAGTATAAACCGGTTTGCCTGATGCATAACTACCCAGTCCAGATCCGCGAGGGCCAATCCCGCCCGCACCAGAACATCTTCAACAAGCTGAGGCACGGTGTTCAGCGTGAAGGCAAATATTTCCGGACCATTCATGAAGAGGTTTCGGTCGCCGGGCCCATCTGGACTTTCGCTGGTCGACCCGATGGAGTGGCGCGAGGCGCCGGCCTTGACGCACAAGTTCATCGCACCTCTGCCGTCTGTACGCAACACCATTCCCCCGATGCTGGGCGCCTCGTCACTTTGGACCGACTCGATAAGAGTCGCCGCCGCTCCGTCGCTGAAAATGGTTTTGTTGGCCCGGTCACTGGGGTGAATATAGTGTGTGTACGTGTCTGCTGTGAGAAGCAAAGCGCACCCCGCTTGGCCGGTCTCGATCATGCCCTTGGCAATTGCCAACCCGTAGACCCAGCCAGAACATCCCAGGTTGAAGTCGAAAGCTGCGCACTCGGTTGAAAGTCCTAAGCGCTCTTGGAGGAGGCACGCGGTAGTCGGCAGGAAGTAATCCGGGCTTTGTGTACAGAACAGGAGGAGGTCCACATTGGACGCGTCGCAGACTCCCTGGGCGAAAAGTCTCCGCGCTGCTTCAAACGCCAAATCTGACGCGCAAAGGTCTGGCTCCGCGATTGTTCTTTCCCGAATTCCCGTTTTCTCAAAGATTTTCTCCGCCGACCAGTCCGGGAACTCCTTGGCCAAATCGCCGTTCGTCAAGCGTTTTGGAGGCAAGGCGACATCTACCGCTGTAACCGCGGCATTATCTGTTTGTCTCATATAGCATACCCCGTGGTTGCCTTTTGAACTGTTCTATCTCAATGTGGGGCCTGCCTTAGCAACACCCCCGGACGGGAGGGGTCATCATCAATCAGCCCAGCTATCTCAAAGCCCCTGCACTTATGAACGATGTCCACAATGACCTTGGCGTGTCCCCCTGCACCGTAAATCAGTAGCTTCTGCATGTCTGCTCGCCTGCCCTCAGACCCGACACTCGCGAATTATCCCTGCGGAATACCTTGTCACCCTGCTCAGTTTGCTTTCGCGTAGCCCCGGTGAGCGTCCCCATGAACGGCTCGTTTATTTCACCTTGCCTCCATATCCCCTCTCTCCTGAGCACGAGCCCTATTGTCTTGGAGAGAATCTTCACGTCCAACCAGCACGAACGATGGTCCACGTACCAGACATCCAGGTCGAACTTCTGCTCCCAGGTGAGTGAGTTGCGTCCGTTGACCTGTGCCCAGCCCGTGATTCCCGGACGCACCTCGTGCCGTCGAGCCTGCGTTTGAGTATATCTGTCGAGGTACTCGACCAAAAGGGGACGCGGTCCCACTAAACTCATGTCGCCCTTCAGAACATTCCACAACTGCGGCAGCTCATCAAGACTCAGCCTGCGGAGAAATCTCCCCAGGGGAGTTAACCGCTTCGCGTCGGGCAGCAGCCGACCATCCGGTCCGCGTTCGTCTGTCATCGTGCGAAACTTGTACAATCTGAATATCCGACCACCAAGCCCGGGTCGGGGGCCAACGTACAACACCGGCCGCCCCAGGGTGAGCCGAATGAGCAACCCGCTGATCAAAAGCACCGGGCTGAACAGGGCCAGGCCGAGGGCCGCTCCAAAAACATCCACGACTCGTTTCAGATCGAGGTCTCTTTCCACCGCGCCTGTTGTGTTGGGTGTTGTCTCGCCAAGGCGCTAAGACGCCAAGCGGCTTCACTTTCTGATTGTCAGCGATCCTTTGCGGCTTCGCGAGAGGCCTCTTCTGGCGACGAGGTCAGGCTGACGTTATCAGAAACACGTGGTGGATTACCGATACGCCATCGTACTTGTGAAAACATCCACTAAGCTGCATGTGGACCTCTATCACAATGTTGGGCAAGGGCGGGGCTCTTTCTGGACAGGAGCCTCATAATCCCCTTTATGCAGTGCCTACGAGCTGAGACGCTCCAGGAAGGCGAGTGAATTGAACTCGGGCGGACTCGGTTTATTCCGGTCCAGAATGTGTTGGTAGATTTCCAGCACCTCCCGCCCTGTTCGCTCGACGTCGAACATTCTTTTCACTAATTGTCGTCCCCGTTCTGCCAACACTGACGCTTCTTCCCTCCGGCCCAGCACCGTCAGTATCACCCTTGCAAGCGTCTCCGCGCATCTTGGCGGCACGAGCCAGCCTGTTTGTCCGGGCACAACCACCTCAGGTATGCCGCCCACGTTGCTCGCGACGACAGGCCGACCTGCTAAGAGCGGCTCGACCACTCCGCCACAGTTCTCAGACAATGGGACGTGAACCGCCAAATCAAAATCGCGCCAGGCGACTCTCGACTCGTCGGGAGACAGTGGGCCAGGAAGACGAATCCGCCCGTCGCCAACCTGTTTTGCTCGGCGCCGAAGTCTTTCCTCGTACCAAAACGCGTTTCCCCAGGCACCTCCTGCCAGGACACCTAAGACTGTCGGGTTCTTCCTTGTCACTATTCCAAGGGCATCAATTAGAGTTTCGTGGCACTTCAGACCGACCACGTGGCCGAGGTACCACTTCGGTGGATACATGAAACTGATATTCCCAACAACGATGTTGTCGGAGGCTCCCACCCGACGGCGCAAGACACCAACACACCCCGCCTCCTCGTTCCGCGTGTCAAGGCCGTAGTACGAAAGGAATACTTTGCGTCTCGGAACGCCGGCCCCCAGATAGTGGTTCGCAATACAACGACTGGAGGCAATCCAGAAGTCACGCGGACCAGCTAACGATATCTCCGACCGCCGATAAAAGCGGTGCTCGAGATGAAGAGGCCCGGCCACCTGGAAGATTCTTGGGATCGGATGCTCTTTACCCAGTGCCCAACGGAGAAGGAGTGTTGTGGTTACGAAATGGCTGTGAATAAGGTCAGGCCTCACCTCTGAAACAAGGCGTCTTGCGCGTCGAACCGTGGCACGCAAGACCGAGGGTTTGGCAAGGGGCAGACTTAGGTCTGCCTCGTGGATAACAGCACCCGCCGAGCGCCAAGCCGACACTGCTCGTCCTTTCAAACGAGGCAGAGCCACGTGAACTTCAACACCGAGCCTGGTCAGCACCGCCGACTGGCTCGCCGCCCACAGCGCACCATCAGAGGTCTTAACGACATGCAGAACCCTCATCGTGCACCCTTCCTCTCCCATGCCTCGGCAGCTTCCTTCACCCTCTGATAAAACTCAACTCGGCGTTCATGTCGAACCTCGCAGCGGTATTCTCTCGCCTTCTGCAGGTTCCGGCTCGCCATCCGTACGTCGTGGACTTTGGCGCCCTCTCCGCGGCCAAACTCACGAAGCAACTCGCCCTCGGATGAAATCCTCAGGACCTCAAAGCCGGGCCTCCCGCGCATATAGCGCGCTTGCCCTCGGCAAAGCGTGGACAACGTCATAGGGACCGTCGTCACATATGCTATCTTCACTCGGTGCATCGCCCACCCGCCATCGAAAGGAATCTGTTTGCGCACGAAGTTTGACGCCGTCAGCATCCTGCTTACTTAGACAAGATAGCTCTTTTCGTGAGCTCCCAAAGTGTAGACTCGGGCTGGACGCTCAGAACATCTGTGGTTCCGTCCGGCATCCTCCTGCCTGGGGAGCGAAGCTGATCGCTCGTCACATTCCCGCCGCCACCCCCGGCCGTTCCACTCACCGCAGGTTCCTTCCATTCAACGCATCGCAAATCCTACGCCAGTGATCAGTTTCTTCTGGGCGCAAGGGCCGCGCTCGATGGCGAAGCAGAAGACGTTCGGTGTGCGTTTTAACCGCCGCCCAGTCGACGGCACCTTTGAACGCTTGGGCAGTAACGGCCAACAGCGCTGAAGCCGGATGACCCTTGCCCGAGAAGTGGCACCAGAGCGCCCTGGACCAAAGCCGCCGACCCTGCAACGTCTTCCGCGGGTTAAAATGCTCTTCACGGTATCCTTGCAGTATCTCGGGGATATTGGCAAACTCGCTTTGCTCATACGTCCGCAAAAGAAGTTCCTGATCCTCGATCAGAAGAGCCGTCACGTCATAGAGGTGGTTCCTGAACCAAGAAAGCTTCCCGCAAAACGTGGGATGTGCGATGTAAAAGCCTGATGTGGGTCTCCTGCAGATATTCTCGTGCGACATTGGACCCCTTCGCACACCAAGAGGTTTCCCCTCCTCGCCAAAGACGAGGACCGAGGTCCCCACCAAATCGACCTCTGGATTTATCTGCAAGAACTGCACCTGCTTCTCCAGTCGAGTAGGGTATGCCACGTCATCGCCGTCCATCCGCGCGAAGTACTTCCCGCGAGCCCGGGCAATGCATTCGTTAAGGCGAACCTGGAGCTTCTTGTTCCGACTGTCCGACCACAGAACAATTCGCTCGTCGCTGAACGACCTCGCCACCTCCAGGCTCCCGTCCATTGATCCGTCGTCGCAAAGAAGAAGCTCCCAGTTCTCGTAGGTCTGCCACAAAATCGAGTTGATTGCGTCACCCAGCGTGTTGTCACAGTTATAGAAGGGCATGCCAATGCTGACTAACGGCCGCTTCTCAGGCATGGTTTGTCACGTCAGGAAACATTCGGCCTGGCCACCCCCCCGAGTGATAAATGCGTTCGCCCGCCAAACGCCAGCCAATCTCAAAGAGAAAGCGCCGCGCGGCGCGGACACCTCGTTTTCGCCCCCAGAGCAGGGACGCGATGCTCACAAGCAACGACCGAGACACTTTCAAACGCCGGCTGCGAGTGTGGCGCGCTAAGGCCTTCTCAAACGCCACTTCGGCTTCCTGATTGCTCGGATGTCCGCCGGCACTCCGCTTGGACGCGCGAGCTTGCACCGCAAACTCCAGTACATCTTTCATTCGCCGCTCGTACGTGTGCTGACGTCGCACGCGGTCATGCCCTGCCCGTGCGATCCGGTTCCGCTCTTCAGGGTGTGCCAGGTAAAAGCGAACCTTTTCGATAAGATCACGCTCGTCAGAGAAGACCACAATCTCCCGGCCGGGGGTAAAATATCGCTCCAGGTCGTCCGCTCCCTCGGTAAGGAGAAAACCGCCCGCTCCAGTCACTTCGAAGACTCTTGCCTTGAGCTGGTTCAGCCGCCGAGGAAACGCACCATCCCAGCTCCACGCAGAATTGGCGAAATTGAGGCTTATCACCGACTGCCTCATAATCTCCGGAATATCATCCGCCGCTACTGAGCCTGACTCCCATCCATGTCCAAAGCAGGTCACTTCTATTCCCTTTTCACGCAGGGCGGCAATGCGCTCCCTGCGATTACCATGTGCTGCCCCAACGAAGGAGACTTGGTAAATACATTTGTTCGCAGGCAAAGGTTCACGAAGGTGCTCGGTGCTGGCCGCCCATTGAGTCAACAAGACGTTAGGGATGCCGTCCCGGCGGTATTTCGGCAGTACCAAGCGATAGGTTGTAGTCATTGCATCATAATGCCGCCCGATATAGCGAGAGAACTGCTCATACTTCCAGGAATCATCGGTTGTCCAGTTGACCAATGCGACATCTGAGGTTGCCCGCAGAAAATCCAGCGTCTCCATCCATATCTCTAAATGCTGGACGGCCAAAAGCACGTCAGGTTTTTCGCGACGCACAGTTTCGATAAGGGCCAAGTTGAGCGCTTTGAAATCAGGGAATCGGGAGCGGTCCCATGACTCAAAATGGACAACCTCGTGCCCCAGTTGCTTGAGCGCGGGGATGAAAGCGGCGTACTCTGTCCCGATCCCGCGTGATGGGTCGCCGTACTGATGCTTGCCAAACACACAAAGTATCTTCAATGTTTGCCCAGTTTCCCATAGCCGGCGACCAACTCGAAATAGAGGTCTTCATACCGGCTTACTATCTTGTTCCAGCAATACTTTTGCTCGACTTCTGCCCTGCCTGCCTCCCCGACCCGGTTACGCTCGCACTTATCTTCCAATAACTCGTTCACCCTTCTGGACATCTGCTCAACATTTTCCACTACGTATCCTCCTGAAAGCTCCCGCACGTTGCCCACGTCAAGTGAAACCCAGGGCGTTCCTGCTGCCATGGCCTCGAGGATCACCAGGGGGAAAGCCTCCCAAGTAGATACCAGCAGCATAAGATCAGCCTCCTTGATTGCGGACACAACCTGAAGACGCGGAAGTCTGGTCTTCAAGGTAACGCAGCCCTTTGATAGCAGTGACCGAAGTATGCAGAAGTAGTAGCATCCCCCCTTCAGCCCTGTGCTCCTGAGCTTCCATCGTTCAGCTGTTGTTGGATTGCCAATGATCGTCAGTCTCGCATCGGGTTGGCAAATCCTGCGCCATAGCTGAAACAGACGAAAGTGAGCCTTCTGCCTTGTGTGATTGCATACTGCCACAGCCCAAGGTCTTTCCCGTATCCCCCATTTTTTTCGCAGACCAAGTACCGGTGAACTGCATTCCGCAAGATTCACCCCATTCGGAATAACTTGCGGTGGCGGCAAGTCCTTCAATTTGCAGTATTCGGCGTCTTCATTGAGCGCAGAAAGACCTATCATGCGGTCGTATTTAGACAGGTGATGTCGTATGGCTGCATAGTATGCCTGATAACCAGGATGCTTCAACCCGGAGAGGCCGTGAGCGACAATCACCTTAGGGAACTTCAGGGTATCCAGAATGTCAAAGATGGCATCCGTGGTCCATATTTGAAGTGCGTGGTTCACCATCACATCCCACCTGCCTGTTTGGACAAAATGACGGTAGCGTTCTATTTCACCAAGCATGCCATAAGCAAGATTCCCCCACGCCTTGAAAGCATGAATTTGAACGCCCTGGATCTTGCTGGTTCGCCGCTCGTTATGCCACGATGTGGCAACATGGACCTCATGTCCTCGCTGAGCGAGTTCCTCTGAAATCTGCCGGACAACCTCGGACACACCATTGACAGCAGGCGGATAACCTGCGGCTGTGTGCAGTATTTTCATCGCTGGTATGCGAGAAATTTCGTGGTCGTTATTTTTTGGGGCACAGGTCGGTGCTTATCCGATTGTGGCCCCAGGCCCTCGGCGCGTTGCCGTCGTGCGATGAAAAACAAGGGTGCTAAGAGGGCTCCACGCCATTCGGGATGACCTGCGGTTCAGGAAGCCCATGTTCTGCGCAGAATGGCACCTCCTCCAATAGAGTCGAGAGAGCCACAATCTTATCCACCCGCCTCAAAGAGTCTGCTAAATCGCTAAAATAACTACGGTACTTCACGTTGCGAAGAGTTGAAAACCCGTGTCCGACAAATATCTTCCGCCCGCTCATGTCATCCAGATGGGGCAAGAGCGCATCAGTTGACCAAATTTGCGCGCAGTGCATCGCAGCGACATCCCACGGTCTTGACCGTACAAAACGCGTATACCTATTTACGTCACCGCGGATTCCAGAGACGGCGCTTCCTTGCACCTTGAAACGGTGGACATAGACTCCTTCAAGGACCTCCTCCAGGCGACCGACATGAGCCGCTCCGGTAGCCACATGGACCTCATGGCCGTTACGTGCAAGCCCTAGGGAGATTTGCCTTAGCACTTCCGCTACGCCAGAGACCTCGGGTGCGTAGCTGTGTGTAGTATGGAGTATGCGCATTATCTCGTAATCCCGGAAGACACGGAAGGCAAGACGAGAGTCATACCTGGACGTCCCAAAGCTACTTCGACCACCTGAGGTGGCTTTTCCAAACTCGCTATAACTTCTTGCACCGCCTCATAGGGACCGTGGTTGTACCATGAGGCCGGTTGGTAAAATGTGTCATGAAAAAGCAAGTTTGCTGCTGGAGCAGCGTTTAATATCGTGCGCGCGTCTCGCAGGACGCTTTCCCGGCTATGATCGCCATCAATGAAAACAAGGGATGCGCGAGACTTGTTTTCCCGGAGCAAGGCGGCTGCTACAGTACTCCCGTCGCCCTGGTGCAAAAAGACCGGGAGGCCGCGGACAAACATCCCACGGTTGGCCTGAATAATTCATATGCAGTATCTTCACAGCATTCCCCTACCTCGCCAAAACGCTGCTTGTGACCGCAAAGCCAGCGAGACGGTCACTTTCACGGCGCCTCAGGCGTCGCCTTTTCTCGCTGAGGTCTTTCAGGAGCCTCCAGGCAAAAACCCGGCTCTCTCTCAGAAAACATCGGGGACGGAAGCTGAACCTCTGGTCATATTTCGGTGTCTTCCTCAGAAACGCCCGTGAGAACAGAACCCGTGCCCCCATGCTGTCTTTCTTAAAGAACACGTTCGACTTTTGCGACTCTGCCACTTCCTTGATGGAACTCGGCTCAGCCTCCACCATTCCCATGTCAATCGCTCTCGAAAAAACCCTCTCACACGATGGCGACCTCAGGATAGTCACCGACCTTCCGATGTGGTCGTCCCGGAATCTCGGAAGCCACGCATCACCGAGGCTTATGTCCGCCAGCTCAGCCACCGGGTCGGCGCACAACCGGCATCTGTCCGGTTCAAAATGGGAAAGCCCCCTGCCATATTCAGGGTACCGGAGGCGAATCACCCGCCCGGCCCGTGTCTTTATCATCATGAAGCCCGGCCATCCATCCCCTCTGTACGTCAGCGCCCTGACCTCAGAGACCGATATTCCATTTCTCTCGAGGATTCTACACGTCGCCTCAAGCCCCATCATGCCGCCGCAAAAGATGCCTATTGCGAAAGGGACCCGCCCCCGAAGCAGCGGTTTTGCTTGCTGAGCCAGCCGCAGCCCGTGAATATGGCACGGCAGCCCCACAAACGCGTACCGCCTCGGTCCATTCTCCAGGACACGCCGCAGAAGAACGTTCACCGGCACCGGACAGTATTTCGACCCGCGGCTCTTTGCGATTTCGGACTCCCCGTTGATGACAATCGGCTCCACGAGAAATCGCCGGCAGTCAAAAGCCGACGTCACAATGGCAGCATCAATCTGGCCGAGACGAAAAAGCGCCCTCAGAATCGCCGGCGCAAATCCCCCTGACGAGCTTGAGAATCTCTCATCAGGGTCGCTGGAGAAACCGGTATAGCAGCTAACGTACCGACCAATGAGGTGCTCCTTCGCCAGCGGGAAGAGTTCTCTCCTGACCTTCTTCAGCGCAATCCCCCTTCCAGGACAAACCCGGAGACATTCGCCGCATTCTGTGCATCTGCCAGTTACCTCCGGCATGTAGATTTTTCTGTATGTCGAGATGCGTAACTCAATCGCCTCCCGCGGACACAAAGCCGCGCACGTCCCGCAGCCAACGCACAAACCGTCTTCAACCACGGACGCTATCGTCTTTCCCGGCATTCCTCTCTCCGTGCGCGATGTTCTCCTCCTGCGCCCCTCGCTGTTTTTGCGACGGCCAGCTTTATCGCTTCAGACACATCTCCTAACTGTGCCCTCAGCTCCTCAGAAAGCACTTTCAACTCATCTCTTATCGCCGCCCTGTTCCTCCAGATTTCGTCCGCGAAAGACCGCACAGAATCGGCGTCCGCCTCCTCGAGGAAATACGTCTTATCGCTGCCGTGGCACATGTCCCCTATTATGTCAATTGTCCGCGGGTCCAACCTCGACCCCAGGCAGATGAAAGGCGTCGCAGTGCTTATCGCCCCGATAATGGAGTGAATCCGCTCCCCGATGACCATTTCGCAGTTCGCTATAAGCCCCTTCAGCTCGCTCGGACCGTACTCGTTCTCGATAATCCTCACCTTTCCTCGCGGGTTTCGCACCCGCCGTACAACCTCCCGCGCGACTCGGCGGTCGTCCAAGTCCGCCGCCGGTCCGATGCAGTGAGGCAGGAACACCACCGACGCTCCCCACTCGTCCACGATGTGCTGCACTACTGAAGCAATCAATTCGTAATGTGCACGGCATTTGCCTGAAACCGTTCGTTCCGAGGGAAATCCCCATCGCGTGATGATTGCGTTCTCCACGACCGTCATCAGAACAACAGCCCCGCAAAAAAGCTCCTCCAATCCCTCCGCCCGAACGATTCTCCGGACGTCTTCCTTACGCGCGGGCGGCAGGGCGAACGCCGGGTCAGGCGCTAATCGAACACGAACCCCGGGCGGCGCGAGCCTCGCAATCCATTCGAAAGCTTTCACCTCTCTCATGAAAATGAAGTCGCACTTGGGCAAAGTCCTTGCATATAACTGCGCGATCTGCCGCGGTTTCATATCCGTTCGCAGACCGCACCCCAAAACACCCACCGGATGCCCCAACGCCTTGATGAAATCAATCACGTGGCAGCTCACGTCGCTGAACACCCCGTCGTGCCCGACGGCGACAATGTCCGCCTTCTTCAAAGCCTCGATCATCTTCAGCCGTTCCGGGAAGAGCCGTCTCAAAAGCCTGTTTCCGTTGCCCAGCGACTGCGCGACCCTGATTGTCAGCGGCTTCCAGAGCACCCAGCGGGGGCAAAACACATGCATCCAATGCCTCAGATACGCACAGAAAAGAGAGTAGACTTTCCGTGGGGAGAGTCCAAAGACCGCCACCTGCTGCCGCCACCTCGGGTAGAGCCAGTGGTGCGGAAAGATTGTGATTCCTCGCTTCCTGCACGGCCTTCGGCAGTGTCTGTCCATCACCGTGCAAGTCGCGTTCGGCTCAGTTCCGAGCAATTCCCTTATGCCGAAAAGTATCGCCATCTCCCCCTTGTTCTCGGACGGCAGATGCTCCGGAACAAATATGCTGGAAATTCTCACTCTCCTATCCACGTCTCGCGCTATTGCTTGAAACTTCGTGTGCACCGCACTCGCGCTCGAGGCGCTCGGCAATCTTCTCGAACGCCCGGTCAAAACTCAGCAACTCGTTGAAAGTCCTGACCGCGTTCTCCGCAAACGCATCGTAGTTCCGGAGAATCGTCTCTGCCGCCGCGGCAACCTCCCGCGGCCCCGAAACGCATATCCCGCATCCTTCCTCCTCAACCCACCGCAGGCTCGGAAAATCCTGCACGATCACCGGAACACCCGCCTTGAGATAGTGGTTCACCTTGCCCGACGACAGACCTATCTCGTGGGCATTCGGTCCGGTGTTGGCATACAGCGCAAGACCGAGGTCTGCGGAACCGACGACGGAACTGACTTCCTCGTATGGCACGGGCTGCAGCGAGAACTTCACACGCTCCGGGGCGGCCGCGTTCATGAGACGCTCAAGGAATGCGTCGTGTTGCGCGTTCCCGCGGGTGTGAAATACAAGCTTGAACTGCGAAGGCCATTTTGACGATTCCGCGACCAGCTCCAAAGCGCACCCGTACGATGGAATCATCCCCGCCCAGAGCAGTATCACCGAATCCTCCGATAGGTTGAACCTCTCCGCGAGGTAACGGCTCCTGATTCGACTCGCCCGCCCGGAAAGGGAGTTGGGCAAAAGCATAACTGAACTTATCGGAATCCGGTTCACCTTCGCAAGCAACTTCGCACGACCTGAATCCTGCGTCACCGAAAAGCTGACCCGTCGGCAGTAGCGGCGCTCGAGCCATTTCCACCCAATGGAGACAAACCTCGTCGCCCACCAACTCCCCCCTTCCGGCCCGTACCATATCTCATCGTTCAGATACACTACTGATTTCACTCGCCGGCCGAGCACCATCGCCGCCGCGACCAGACCTTTCTGAGACAATCCAATTGCTGCATCGTATGCGACACGCCGCCCGCACGCCCCGACCGTCCGCAGAAGTCGAACGATCGAAAAAAACAGAGCATCAACCGAGCTCTCGCCTTGCCTATAAGCAATAACGTGGCACCTTCCGTGTGGGGGCACGAACTTCGGCTCCGTGCGGGACGGGATCATCACGTCTACCTCATGACCTCGTTCCGCAAGGGAGCGTATAGCCTCCACCGCAAAGGGCATGCTCGCGAGGTGTCTTATCGGCGATACGAAAGCCACACGCATGACGTGAGCGTTCTTCGCCTTATGCTTTTTTCCCCGCCATCTCCTTGAACTCTCGCAACAGTGGCTCAAATGCCCTCGTGAAATTGTAGTGCTCCTCGAAGCAGCGAAACGCTCCCTCCCTCATCTCCTCGTAACGCTCAAATACTTGTCTGATTGCATCCCCTGTATCGCCCGGGTCATCTACGCAGATTCCGCTGCCATATTTGTCGAAGACGCGCCTTATGCTCGGTAAATCGTTCGCGATAACGGGAAGCCCAACCTGAACGTATTCCGCAATCTTGTTCGACGAGGAGCCTACCTCGCTGAAGTTCGGATTGATCGGCTTATAGAACATCAGCCCGATGTCTGCCGAAGACAGCAGCTCCGGCAGCCTCTCGTAAGCCACCGGCTCCGTCGAAAAGTAAACCCTCGCAGGATCCGCAATCTTGACCAACTCTCGATAGTATGGGCTACTCTTAATGTCTCTCCTCCAGGTATGCAGAACCAATACACAATCTCGCGGCCATTTATCCACAAACTCCACAACCTCGCGGCACATCATCGTCTCAACAATGTTGCCGGCGTATAGCGCTATTCTCATTTCACCCGGGATGTTGAAGAGCTCCCTCAGGTAATTCCCCTTCGTCCTCACGGCATTTCCGCATGCTGAGACCGTCAAGTACCGCAGCTTCGCTTCATCTATTCCGTTTTCCTTCGCAAAGACTCTACCCCTCTTGGCATCCGGTATGATTGTGAAATCGGCCCGCCGCGAGCATACTATCTCAGCGTCTTTCAGAAGGTGGTCTTTTACCGTCATGGAGCTTTCGTGTCGCAGAAGCTCGAGGTTCAGGTACACGAGATGCGGCGCCTCTCCTCCCGCCGTATCCAGAGCCAGATATGAGAGCAGGACCGCGAGCGGCTCCACTCCCACCACGGCAAAGTACCGCTCCTCGGCGACCTTCCTCTTCAGCACGTCTGCGTAAAGAGAAAAATGCGGACAATACCTCGTCGCAAATTCCGCTGGACCGTAGTTTCTCCTCGCATGTCGAAGAACCCAATACTTGGCTTGCCACGAGCTTCTTTTCAATCCGCGAAGTAAGTTGAGGATTTTTGTGCGGCGCAACAGGCGCTTTGCGTCCGCAAGTGCCGTCGAGCGTGCGCCCCGTGCCTTTTTTGACTTTGCAGAAGGAAGGACGATTACGTTGATCAACTGCTCGGCGAACTCGATTGGCGCAGCGAGAAAAAAGCCTTCGTCAATCAGAATATCTACCCCTATCCCTTCCTTGGCGAGCGCCTTTGCAATGTAGATGATTGATGTGGAAACGCCGAGGAGATAGCCAACCATTACTATGGCTATCTTGCGAATCTCGCTGACTTTCACGGCGAACTCAGCCCTTGATGTCGGTAAGCTCTGCTCAGCCAGCCAAGCACCAGAAACGCAATCCGCGTCGGGTCCGTCAACTCTCATATCGGCAGTCGGCCATTCTCTCCAAGATAGTTGTCCCGGAGTACGTAATCCAGCAACCCCGGTTCCTCCGACAGCGCCCTCTGATGAAATTCCCGGCCCGCTGCATGGCTGCGATGAAGCTCCTCGCGTAGACCCTCGAATTCCGGGTGGTTCACAGGCGTGCCTCTCTCACCGAAGACCCGTTTGATCCGCCTCCCGCAGGACCTCAGGTATCTCAACACAGGGTTCCCCGAAGATTGCCTCTTTCCTGTTGCACAGTCCAAGCCATGTGCCGCCCTGGTCTCCGCGAACGAATCGCTGATCCCCTGGAGGAAAGCTCTGTGTTTGATGTAATCGGTCGTCAGGCGGGATGGCGGTATGATGTGCCGCACCACGGCATTGCCGTTGTGCAGAAGCACGTAGCCCTTGCCAGCCAGCTTGCTCATAAGCGCCGTCTCTCCGTCCCCTCGGTATTTCACCAGCCGCGGCGGAAAAGAATCTGGATTAAATCCGCCCACCTCGAACAGCGCCTCTTTGCGCACGCACATGTTGCAGCCATAGACCTTTGACGCGTCAACCTTCCGAACTCCTCTCCCAAGGTCCAGAAGGCTCAGGTAGTCCCCGAAAACCCCCGCCCACGACGGGGGCTCCGCCTCCCACATCGGCACTACCTTCCCCCCCACTGCTCCAACTTTCCTCGCCCGGAAGCACCGCACAAGCTCTCGCACCCAACTCGGCGACGCCACGACGTCGTCGTCTGCGTATATCAAAAATTCCCCCTTCGCCTCCTCCGCGCCCCGGTGGCGGCAGATATGAAGCCCCGGATGCTCGTCGTAAAAGTACCGGATGCGCCTCGGGTCCGCGGGAGCACGCTGCATGTTGAATGATTCCACGACCGACCGCGTGTCGTCTGTGGAACCATTGTCCACGACAATGATCTCGTACGAGATTCCACGGCAATCCTGCGACAGGACGCTTTCCAGAGTCCGGCGTAGCATGCTCGACCGATTGAGCGTCGGAATGATTATACTCGCGAGCACGCTGTTACACCCCCAGCAGCGCCGGCGCAACGAGGCTTCGCGCAAGCATGTTACTCCCTCCACCCTAAGGCCGCTGTGCTTCGCGCCTCTTCCATCCCCAGCATAAAAAGTGCGCCCAGCCGCCACTCTCCAGCGCCAAAACGTGGATCGTGGCCACAAACGGTCGCAGCATCTGCACGCAGTCGTTGGCGTCGAATACATGGACGTGCTCGCCGCCGCGCCCCCAGAGATTGCCGTCCGGCACGGAGAACAGTATCAGCCCCCCGGGTCTCGCGGCGCCCTCCATCTGCCGCAGCGTGGCCTTTGGCCGGTCCAAGTGCTCAAGGAGCTCAAGAGCGAGAACCGCGTCGAAGGAGCCTGATGTGAACGGCACCTGCGGGAGGGTGCAGCGTACGCCGGCAATGCCCTCCCGCCTCAGCATCGAGATCGCCTCGTCCGAGATATCCAGGCCCAGGCAACTGCAGCCCTTCTTGTCCCTCAGCTCGCGAAGTAGGCGGCCATTGCCGCACCCGAACTCCAAAACAGCGCTTCCGTCCGGCACTATCTTGAGGACCTCGGCGACCAAGGCTGAGTCCTTGCCCCTGCCCTCCGGCCCCTCGAGGCGCCACACGCCGTTCCAGTACGACCTTGTGTTGATGTTCCTGGGCAGCGCGGCGGCCTTAATGACTGCAAGGCGATGCAACAAGGCGGGGATAACCCTCTTCATCATATATCCTCAGGCTTCGTGCTACTGTCTTCCCCAAAGCCCCCCTCGCTCCGCCCGATGGACGAACCGGCGCAGCTCCTGCAAGTTGCCATAGTAAAAACAGGGGTAATTCTGCACAAAGTTATTGTATATGGTTTGAGAATCGTGCCTCTCTCTGGCCAGCAGAATTTTGCGCTTCAAATCCTCCAAGCCATCGTAGACAACGAAGTTATCTGACAAAACGACGGAACGATCCCTGACAAAATCCTCCAGCTTGCGATGTGCCTGAGGCCAGTGTCGGTCAGGCGTAAAGACATAGTTCCCGCAGATCTGTGTCTCACAGATCGGCAAACCGAACGATTCCAGAAACGCCAGGAAATGAATAGACGTTCTTCGATAGACCTCGTAGACCTCCGAAAAGGTACATTTGCCTCGTAATGCGATGTACTCTATCCCTAAGTCCTCCAATGCTTGGACCTGGAGTTCTCGAAAGCGCTCAAAGCCTTTCTGTTCGAAGTCGAGCAGCGCTAGAAAGTCCTTCTTCTCCGCAGGGAATAATTCCGGATCCTGAAAGTTGATGCCTATAGCGCAGCAGGGCTGGTCGGGCGCCAACGCTCTCTTACCAACAGGAGAAACGACCAGGTGCCAGTCGTATCTGGAAATGCCATAGCCCATACAGTGGCGGATCCTATCCTCCCAGTCGGGAGAATTTGCAAGGTAAGACACCAAATACAGGACGATCGGCCTGCCGGGCAACAATCTCCTGAGGGCCTCAATCCCGTAGTGATACCTAAGGAAAGCCCCCGGTATGTAGCCACAGACGACAAGCACATCGTACGCCGCTAGCACTGCCAGCGCCCGCATGTCTTGGAGAACGTCCAACGCAAGCCGCGGCCTTGGCCTATAGCCCGACCCGAGGCGCGTAAGGGTCCCCCAGAAGTCGTAGAAGACCCGAGAGGACACGCCTATCCTGCTGAACATTCGATGGAGCGCCTCGGCCCTGACCCTGGAACTGGCATATTGCCTGGTCGTCAGTATTGCGAATCTCATGCTACCGCCCTATCATCAGGCGGCCCCGCCGCCGGAGAAGCGCCGGCGGGCCCCCGCGCCAAGCCGGCAGTAATCAGCCTCCTTCCGCGAACCGGGCGACGGCGCGCGCCCAGAAGCCCGGGTCCTACGGCCGCCGCCCGAAAGACTACACCCTCGGCGACCGCCGAAACAATTAGAAACAGAGCGCCCCCCACCCAGATGTACATATTAACAAACTGCCATACCATCGTGCTCCACGTAATGGCATTCAGCATCGGAAACAACAGCACAAACGAAAGAAGGCGATTCGTCATAATCGCTTTCTTGTACAGATACGTGGCAATCACTCCAAAAAGAAATGGACCAAAGGCAATCCCGGCCAGGCCAAAATCGTCGTAGAAATAGCGGAGATATGTATGAAAGGCGTTCATCTGGGATCCGTCCGCGATTCGTATCCACTCCCCTTGATACTCATCATTCAAAATCTCCGCGCCCCTGCCGAAGGGAATAAGTCCGAGCAGGGTGTAAGAGACCATGTTCAATGTCTCCCGCAGACCCCAGAGTGAAAGCCTCCCTCCCCACAACTTCCCCTGGGGTCGGTTCACTACCACGTTGAAAGTGCCAAGACCTCCGCAATAGTAATTGAAGACATGTTCCAGATACGCGCCGCCTGCAATCCTTCCCGCGGATGTCTCTCCCGCCCTAAACTTCCCCAGAACCCAGGCAGTACGAATAGAAGAAAAAAAACCTACGATAATCAGAAACCACACTGCGAGCAGCCGACGCTTGTTCCTTACTCCTTGTGCAGCACCCCCTGACGATGTAAGTCTTCTCAGTACGAAAGCGAGAAGAATGACCCACACAACATTGAAGGTCCCGGAACGATTCTGGCACAGAAAGTCGGAAAGGAGAGCCGTCCCAATCGGAACGTAAGCCACCAAGAAAGACTTCTTGAAGAAGACTATGTATACGGCCCCTAAGACCAGCGCGACATAGTTACAACCTGGCGCGACACCGTGCATCCACCATGTGAGGCTCTGCGTGACGGAGCCCCTTCCGGAAGTCCCCAGATTGAATTCCCGGATTCCCACCGGGTCGTTCAGAAGACCTGAAATCCCGAACCTCGTCACAGTGATGTACAACTGCACGAGCTTTCCCAGAAGCCCCAACGCAGCCAGCGCACCGATCAGGATTCGCAGTGTCGGAAGATAACGCGGCAACCAGTCCTTTCGCGCCGGGACGGTTCCCCTCCTTATGGGGCCGACAAGCAGGCATCCGCAGGCAAAAGCTATAAAGCTCGCCCAGATCAAATGCACAGTCTTCGGAGTAAGCGGATAATAATGGAAGGGGTTCGCCAGATACAGCGTAACCGCGGCGCCCCAGATCATCGCGTACATCCCCAGGGGCGAAAACCATGACCCCTGTAGCTTCTTTGACAAATACGCTACCACCACTGAAAAGGTTAAGAACAATGCGGGATGCAACACGCGTCTTTAACTCAACTTTGCTGTCCAGTCAGATGCTGCGTGAAAACCCAGAGACCGCAACACAATCCCATCCTCGGGCGTAACCTCAGCAACGGTCTCCATCGCGCTGGTCAAGCTATGCATGCTCGGGATGATGGGTTACGACGCACCGGTTGGGGGTGCGGAGAGAATTGGTATCCTGGGCAGTCAAGAAAATGAAATCGGTATGGGCCGAGGCGAGGCAAGTGCTCTTTCAACAGCTCACAGCAGTATGCGACCGTGAGCATGCGGAACCATGTGGAAAAAAGCGAGCTTTGATCGGCTTTGGTGAACATTTCAGAGTGTCCGTAATGAAAAGGGATGCCTCGTTGGAAACAAGCGCCGCCGTCCTTGTTGAAGTTGGAAAGAATCCATCTCAAGCCTTTTTGCACGACCGGCATGGCAGAGGATAGAAATTGCGGCCGATGAATGGCAAGTCTTACCAGCGGGTCCAACGCATCAATGTCCTCGCAGGCCGAGGAAGCAAAGCTACTCAAGCTAAATCCGCCCAGTTCGTTTTGAAGCCTTGTGATGGATATAAGCGCCCTCTCTGGGTACGAAATCTCCAGACCTTCGTACCAGTACAATAACCAGAAATGATACGCTGCCTGGTAGCCCCGTGAGAGGGCTATCGGGCAGTTTAGAATCTCACGTCCCCAAAGGCCTGTCTTCGGATCGCAGTGCTCGGCAACTCTATTTAACAGTTCGCGAATCGATTGTTGTAACGTAGGTTCTCCGAGAAATCGGCAAGCGTACTGCAATGTTGCGCCATAGTTAAGAACTGCGTTGCTCGTATAGCCAATGCGACCTCGCCAGTCAAGACTATCGAGCCAAGTCCGGACCTTTGCCGGTGTATCCAGGGCTTCCAGGAACCGCAAGGGATAAACGGGCTTAGCCCCCAAGGCATGGAGCGCCATTAAAGCGTGTAACGTCAGGTGTCGCCAACCCCACCAGTCTTCGACTTCAGCGATAGTGTTTGCGATGACCGAGTCTCGGAACAGCCCATCCTCCTGCTGATAACGATTGATATAGGCAGCCCACCAATCTCGCTCGGCCGGTCCCAGTGCATGCAGATCGCCAAGAAGATGTCTAAGAAGCACTGCGTATACCGAGGCATAAAGAAGTGGAGGACGGTTCGCGAGTTTGTAGCGATACACACCGTCTGGCATTGCTTTTACACGCAGGCTTGCGGCATACCTGAGCGCATTTAGGCGAACCTCGCCTATCCGCCATATCGACGCAGCTCGAAGGTGGGACTTAACATGATAGCGCTTCGCGCGTTCCAGAATAGCCCCTGAAGCGCGTCGGCAAACCTGCAGCAACATCCTGCCCCTATTCCCCTTCGACCATTGTCTTTGCCTGAAGCGCTGCAACCCCGTCCCCAGGTGTAAGTATGTAACCTGTCCCATAAATGTCAGCCCCGGAAACACGGAAACCGATGGCCGCTTCTACTTTGTCTTCTAAAACCATTGGATGAGAGCCGATTGATACACTGACAACATATGAACCCGGCGTGAGCTGTTTCGCCGGGATCGCAAACTTCACCCTGCCGCGTTGAGGCAGTCTCCACGGAGGTGATTCACCCATATAAGTATTGAATCCTCCAACTCTAACCCCCAGGACCGTGTAGATGATAAAGCCCGCGCCCGCGAGGTTAATTCCATCCGGCGAACAATATTCTACCTCTAACACGATTTCATCGAGCTGGCAGAAATCTACGCAGGAAACACCGTTAGATAGCTTGCAGCGAATGCGCTTCAGTAATGGTTTCATCCCATGGAGTCTATTTGGATGATCCGATAACTCCATAGTTCCCACGTCGGTCGGCTGCCCCGACGAGAGATACGACCAAATGGCGTCTTCTATGCCGCCGTCGTAAAGGAGCCTGCCTTCATTCAACCAAATTCCCCTCTTTACAACCTGACGGACGAGACCCATATTGTGGCTTACAAGCAAAACAGTGCGCCCTTGTCTGGCAACCTCCCCCATCTTGCCCACACACTTTCTCTGAAAGCCAGCATCTCCCACCGCCAGCACCTCGTCCACGAGCAATATCTCCGGCTCCAGGTGGGCCGCCACAGCGAACGCAAGACGCACGTACATCCCGCTCGAGTAGCGCTTCACAGGCGTGTCAAGGAATTTCTCGACATCGGCGAAATCTATGATGTCGTCGAACTTTCGCTCGATTTCCTTGCGCCTCATGCCGAGAACAGCTCCATTCAAGAAGATGTTCTCCCGCCCGGTCAATTCAGGGTGAAACCCAGTCCCCACTTCCAGGAGGCTCGCGACACGACCGCGCATTCTGACCTCGCCTTCGGTCGGTTCCGTGATCCTTGAGAGGACCTTCAGGAGCGTGGTTTTCCCGGCGCCATTGCGCCCAATGATACCCACAACCTCCCCTTGCTGCACCTCGAGAGAAATGTCCTTCAGCGCCCAAATCATTTCATCTGGAGAAGGCTTTTGGCCGAACCGCCGCAGCCGACGAAATGGCGCCGTGAGGCCTTGCACGAGACTGTCGCGAAGGCACCCGTACCTTTCCTTGACGCCGATTCTGTACTGCTTGCTGAGGTTTTCTACCCTTATTACTGTCTCACTCATCTTACGTTCTTGTGATGACTCCTGACCTCTCAGATGACATCTGCGAAATGCCTTTCCACCCGGCGGAAGTAGATAAGCCCGCCCATAAACACCGCGAAGACAATTACGCACGATATGCTCAACGAGGACCAAGGGATAGGCCTGTGTCCGAGGGTGCATGCCCGGTAGGCTTCAATCAGCCCTCCCATAGGAT
>CAYZXL010000030.1:0-51346 GCA_964482435.1 uncultured Verrucomicrobiota bacterium | reverse complement strand
TCACAACATCCCTAAAGAAAGGGGATTACAAAAAGGCACTGTAGAAGATCCATCTGACGACGTCGATGAAATGGTCGTCCGGAATGAACCCCTCCCGACGTGCGAGTTCTGCGACCCAGCGATGGACGGGAAGGGCAATATCGCGGACCTTGCAGTCGCCGAGCACCAGGCAGCAGTGGCCCACGGGTCCGCGGGACCGGTGGTTGCCTGCGATTCTCGGGAGTTACCCCGCGGGGTGTCGGGAGTTCTGAGGGTTCGCTGCCGCGGGGCGGGAACGTAGACGCCTAATATACTTTGTGTATGCGCTGGGTCCCATGCCGTTGAAGCGGAAGGCGGAGCCGACAACGTATTGTTCGTCCATCTCGACGCTGATCCAACGGCGTCCGAGCCGCTCGGCGACGTGGCCCACGACATTGCTGCCGGCGAACGGGTCGAGAACTGTGTCGCCGGGGCTGGTGAGGAATCTTATGAAGAAATCGGGAACGGCGTGAACGAAACGGGCCGGGTGGATCTGGAGGCCGCGCTTGCGACACGCAGTCAGGTACGGATCCCTACTGACAGTGTTGGCGGCGATGATTATGTTGGGCGGAATGGAACCGTCGTGGCGCCTGGCCCAAGCCCGAGACACGACATGCCCGGAGGGCCTGGGACCGTTGTTGTAGCCTTTTGCGAGTAGGTGCTCCATATTAGGGGTGTATGGCTTCAGGACGCGACGGTTGGATGCGTTTGGCCTGGAGCACTTGGCGAGCCACCATATGGGGTTTACGGCGTCCTTGACGCGTATGCGTTCGACGGTGACCCACTGGGCAGGGGCTGGCATTTTGCACGGGTTGTACCAGTAGAACTCCTGGGCCAGCTTGAACGGGCCCTGGGGCGCGCAGAGCCTGAGGAGCAGCTGGAAATGATACAGCGTTCGCGTCGGTTCGCCTTTGACCCAGGATCCACCTATGTCAAGCACGAAGCTTCCCCTGGGCTTCAGGATGCGCCATATGGCGTCCGCGAAGGGCCGGAACCAGTCGCAGTAGGATTCAGGCGAGACGTTCCCATAAGACTTCTTCCGGTGCAGGGCGAAGGGGGGTGACGTAATCACTAGATCGATTGACGCGGGGGGCAGGCTCGGCAACATCTCGAGGCAGTCACCGCAGTAGGCGCGCCCGAGCGGCGTGATATATAGAGGCCGAATCATTGGCGCTCGTCCCTCCTGTTTTTGATGACGGCTATCTCGTCTAGGAACTTGTTCAAAAGCTCGTGATGCGCGCGCATCAGGAGCTGCAGATCCACGGTGTCAAACGCTTGGCCCCGGTGCCCAAACGTGGCGCGACTGTTCTCCACGACCTTCCGAGCGTGTTCAACGACACACGCGAAGTTGGCGGTCTTTCCCTGGAACTCTATGGCGGAGCTCCATGGGGAGATGCCCCAGAAGGCACATGCATCATGGAAGGTGAGGTCCGCAGACCTGCTGCTTCTGACCTTTTGGACGGCCTTGGATCGGAGAAGTCTTTGGAGCTCGAGCTGCATGTCCCTGGGGAGCCCGGCCTTCTCCGGGGGGTAGCCAACGACGCGTGCGGAGAGGCCCCGGGCCTCCTCGCGGCCGGCCTCCGTGAGTTGGTACATTTTCGGGCCGACCTTCGAGAGAAAGCCTCGCCTCCTCACGGATTTACAGCCCATTATCTCAGCGAAGACCCTGTTCGAGTCGGGGTAGGAGAGGCGGCCGTCCGGGCCGCGGTAGCCTGGAAGGCCGAAGGAGTCCGGAAACTTGCGCCAGGCTGACACAACTAGGTCCTCGGCCGAGAACGGCCGGCGTCCGCGTTCCTCGAGCTCGTACGCGGCCACAAGCAGTTTCTGAGGTACTGTAAGCGATGGTTGCTCGGTCATGGTCTACTCCTCCGGCAGCTCCCCTGTAGCTATAAAGTTGGTCAAGTCCGCGACCGCGGCGGCTTGAATCTCGGCGGCCTGCGAACCCCACCTCAGTATCCAGTCAGCAGCCGTGAGGGGCTCCTTTTCGGCCGGGCCGCGGGTCAGAGCGATTTGCACGATTACGTCAATGTAGCGCTCGAGGTGATACATGCGCCACTCGCGCGATTGGTATCCGTAGCCTCTCGCCTGGTCGAGGTACAGCCTCGCCAGCGGGGCGGCGCTGTTAATCCACCAGATATTGCGATCGACGTCCTGGGGTTCTTGCCACACGGGGGGGTCTTCGGCGCTGAAGTTTCTGTACTCCATCGTATCGGGGTCAGGGTTGATGTCGCCCGAGACCAAGACCAGGGGGAAACCTTGACCACGCTGGTCGCCTCTATCCCGACCCCCTCCGGGCAGGACCTTAACGAGTGCGGGTTCCTTGGCGATGCACTCATCGTCTCCAGCAGTGACCTCGGTTTGGCCTGCCGAGAAGGCGAATACGAGCCCGGAGGCGCTTACCCTGGCGACATCGCTGTTGCCCTCGGTCCAGACGAGGTAGACGGCGGAGGTCTCCTCGCCGGAGGCGAGCCGGCAGAGGGCTTCGAGCTTGTACCGGCTACGGGCGGGGATGGTGATTTGTTGGGGCGTTATTCGTATCCCGCAGATCCGGACGACATCCAGAGGGACCTTATTGGACCGCAGTTTGCCATCGAGTGTCTCCGCGTTTATGGCGGTCCTGCCGTAGGCAAACGTATTTATAACCATGAGGTCCTCGTCCACCATTGCGACATTATTGTCGTCGCTGACCCATCTGTAGGGAACCTGCCGTATTATACACCGTTGGCGATCGTAGAACCTCAAGCTTGGCCGGAAGGCGACGCCAAGGCCGGCCCTCGGGTGGCTTAGGCGCAGCTCCATGGTCGCGGGTTCGCCGGTAGGCAGCGGAGGAGGCGGAGGAGGCGGTCCTATGACGCCGGGGCCCCAGAGGCCGCGCATCAGCTCGCCAAGAAAGCGGTTTTTCCACCGATCAAGGGCTTCGTTGATCTTGCTGATCGCGTTCTTTTCATCCTGGTCACACCGGCGGCGGTCGCGCGCCTCGAACTCGCGGGCGTAGGCCTGTATCTGTTCCCCGATGAAGCGCTCGACAGCACGCGTGAGGGGGCTTGAAGCTAGCCGGGCCCTGTCATTCTGTTTGTAGGGTTCAAGTGCTTCGACGGTGGACTCGCCATAGACGCGGTCACGGTAGGGCGATTGCACGTCGAGCTCGGAGACCGGGACATACCCGATGTACCCGGATTTCGCCCTGAAGACCACATTGTGGCGCAATTTCTTGCTCCACCGCATGCTTACGCTCGACGTTCGCAGGGTGACCACCCCCGCCGGAAGGGAGCATTCGGCTGTGGTCGAGACGTGTTGGCCCGACACGGGGTCCCGGAGTACAGGCGGGAGGTTTAGAACCCTGGGCTCCTCGGCACCCTGCATCGGAGCGATCGGGGCAAGTACGAGTTGTTTCCCACGCTCGAACTGTTCGCCGTTCACGATGGCGAACACCCTGCAGAGCTCCAAGGTGCGTGCCATCTGGGGATGGTTCTGGAGGCTCATGACGAACTGGCGCGCGGGGATACGGCTTCTATAGCCCTTGGGGCCGACGCCTCTGACAAGGGTGAACCCGTCCGCCTGTTGCAGGGCTTGGATTGCGGCGGCTGGAAGGTTATGGGGTGCGCATCCAACCTCGGCCAATGCCCTCCCAAGCTCCACGCGGAGATCCGTCACCGGCAAATTTCGGCCACGTGCGGGGTCGGGGATGTATCCGAACCGGAATGACCCGCCCTTGACGCCGTAACGGTTCCCGAATCCGGTCTTCACGGTGTGGAGGAGGGCATAATCCTCGAACATCCGCGTCATGTAAGACTTCCCACCGTTCCCGTGACCGCCCTGGACGCTTGCGGCCTCGCCTCCGCGTCGCGCCGCCTCGGGATCCAGCCATATCCTGAAATTCTCTTCGATCATCTGCGAGGTCATGCCCGAAAAGTCAAGGCAGGAAATGGAGGGCCTTGAGCCGCTGCGTCCGCTGTCGAATATGACTACGACCACGCGCTTCGGCTCGGGAGCGTCCTCGCGTGCATAGGCATCCGCCGAGTTCTTGAGCCATTCGGGCAGTCCGTTCTCGTGTGACTGAAAAGCGCTGGATATGAGGCGGATTGCTCCTTCCTCGTGGACCTTGACGTCCTGGTCCGGCGTATAGTCGAATTGTGCCATGGCCTTCCCCTTCTCTTATGGTGTAAGATGGGCCGGAACCGCGTTTGATGCTCCACGACATCCCGTGCCGTCGCCGCACCTTTCGGCGCACGGGCGTTATGATACCAAGGATGCTGCGCCGGCCGCAAGCCTCATGTGTGGTACTGTGCGGCGGGGCGGCGGGCCTTTTGATCCGGGTTTCACCCGCCATTATTCGCACTGCAGGCACCGGGCCAGGGTCGTCACTGGTGGTGGGAGCGGAGGGAGAGGAGGTAGTTGTGGGAGATGAGGTCGAAGAGGGGGTCGGAGGGGGAGAGGCCGCAGATGGATTCGAGGACGTGGGCGATTCCTTCGTCGGAGAGGAGGCGCTGGAGCTCAGCGGCTTTTTCGTCGTCGGGGTTGTCGTAGCGGAGAGCAGCGACGATTCCCTCGAGGAGGAAGAGGGGTTTGATGCGGTATTCGAGGGCGAGGCGTGCGCTGCCAATGAGACGGTCGTTGCGGCCTAATTTGCGGATAGGGTCGCGGGCGACGCGAGCGACGGTATCGCCGAGGGCAACGTTGGAGAAGCGGCGGAGGAGGTCGTCGAGGTGGGCGTGGTGTTCTTTTGGGTTGAAGTGGTGTTTTCTGATAAGTGCGTGGCCGGATTCGCTTAAGCCGCCGAGGACTTTGCGGCGGATTTCACTGTCGCGGATGGCTTCGTAGATGTATGTGTATCGTTTCTGGTAGCCGAAGTAGGCGCTAAGGGCGTGGCCGGCGTTGTGGGCGAAGAGTTTTCGTTCTTCGAGGGCGGGGAGGTTGTCGGAGAGGTCGAATCCCTGGATGTTGGGGAGGGGGCCTTTGAAGGCTTTTTTGTCAACGGGGAGGGTGCAGTAGGGCTCGACGGCAATCTGGGCGGGGTTTTGTTTTCTCATTTGTTCGGTGACGACGGGGACCATTCGGCTGACGACTGTGGCGACCCATCCGATTTTCTGGTCGAGGTGGTGATGGTATTGTTGGGGGAGGTGCTTGAGGACGAGCGCTTTGAGGTGCTCGCCGGAGTGGATGATGTTTTCGCAGATGATGACGTTGAGCTCGGAAAGGCGGCCGGAGGCGAAGCGGTGCTGGAGAGCGTGAGCGATTGTCGGCGCGATTGCAGGGAGGGCGTTGACTCCGACTGCGGTTGCGAGTATGTCGGCGGATTTGATGTGGGAGGCGATTTGCTCGGCATCTGAGGCCTGGAGAGCCCGGACGCCCTTGACGATGTATGTCCATTGTTTTTCGCCGACGATATGGATGGGGTATGAGCAGTCGGCGTTGAGGCGGTCAATGATTTCGGAGTCAAGCTCGACGAAGACGATTTCGTATCCGGATTGGGAGAAGAGCTGTCCGAGGAAACCTCTTCCGATATTACCGGCTCCGAAGATGACTGCTTTCATGAGTGAACCGTTAAGGGCTTGTACGGGCGAGAAGTCGCTCGGTCACTTTTCTTTTGTCTCCTCGGCGAGGGGGACGGTGGAGGAGTCGAGGTTGAGTTCCGGGGATCTGCAGTTTGGGCATTGGAGGCCGATGCTGGGGTCTTTCTTGAGATCGGACCTGAGGGGGAAGATTGTGCCGCAGCGTCTGCACTGGACGGCGCGGAAAGCGGTCTTCTGCTTGCAGTTGGGGCACGTCATCTGTGGGAAGACGTCGCTTGTGAGGTGCTTTTGGCGAAAGGTTTTCTCGCAGTCGGCGTTGGCGCAAATCATCGTCCAGGTTTGGTAGAACTCTTTTGGACGGCTCGTTGACTTGACTCGTAAGACAAGGGCGGTAATTGCGACAGCAAAAAACAGAACTGCGGCAATTGCCTTGGTCGGTTTCGGGGAGGCGGCGCGACGGCGGGTACGCTCGGTGGGTTCCTCCGACTCGCCGACGGTGATCACAGGGAAGAATTTATCGGATCCGCACCTGGGGCATTTTGAGCCGAAGGTCCACTGGACCTCAGCTTCGTGACCGCACTTCTGACATCTGGCGGCGACTGGCTTGGGCATTGTGTCCTCCGAGTTTTTTACGTTCAGGTTGAGGTATCGGCCTTTCGATAGAGCGCGTGTTGAACAATATATTCCTCTACGGGGTGAGGAACCAAGTATTTTATGCAGAGGCCGTTGGCGACCCTGTGGCGGATGTCCGTTGAGGAAATGCCGATGAGGGGAGCGGAAACGACGTGAGTGAGGAGTTGCTCGACGATCCATCGGGGGAGGCCAAGGTCCTCGCTGGCGAGGCGGTCGAGCTGCCAATCTGGTCGCGGGACGACAAGGAAGGTGCAGAGGCGGGCGAGTTCTTCGACGTTTTTCCAGGTTCGGAGTTCGGGGACGCTGTCGGCGCCAATGATGAAGAAATAGTCTGCGGGGAGGGTTTCGGTCTGGCGGAGGAATTTGAGGGTCTCGACGGAATAGGAGCGTCCTTCTCTTTTCATCTCGATGTCGGAGACGTCAAAGAAGGGATTGCCGGCGACGGCGAGGGAGACGAGCTGATACCTGTGGTGGGCGGGGATGATGTCGTGCTCTTGCTTGTGGGGCGGGTGGGCGGACGGGATGAAGAGGACTTTTTGGAGAGCGTACTGCTCTCTGGCGGCTTCGGCAATGATGAGGTGGCCGATGTGGATTGGGTTGAATGTGCCGCCGAAGATTCCGAGTTTTGTTTTCATGACGACAATTTGCGAGATGGTTCAGTTTTTCTGGTTGACGATTTTAGCGATGGCGCCGACTAACCCCTCCAGGCCGTAGCCCGTCAGGCACGAGATCGGGAAGATTTTCTCGTCGGGAACATCCGACTCTCTCCGGAAGACTTCCAGGTTTTGAGGTGCGCTTTCCAAATCCATTTTGTTGCAGGCGACGAGAAAAGGGCGCTGCGCGAGCTCTATGCTATGGAGTTCGAGTTCTCGACGCAGGACTCTATAATCCTCGACCGGGTCGCGCCCGTCAACTGCGGCTATGTCAATAACCATCACGAGAATGGAGGTCCGCTCGATATGGCGAAGGAATTCATGGCCAAGTCCGCGGTTTGCGTGTGCGCCGTCTATCAAGCCGGGGACGTCGGCGACCTTGATGATTCGATAATCGTCGGTGAGCTTGAGGACGCCGAGGTTGGGGGAGAGAGTGGTGAAGGGGTAGCTGGCAATTTTAGGTCTGGCGTCGCAGATTTTGGAAAGAAGGGACGATTTTCCGGCGTTGGGGAAGCCGGTGAGGCCGATGTGGGCGATGAGTTTCAACTCGAGGTCGAGGGTGAGGGTTTCGCCGGGCTTGCCGGTCCCGAATTGGCGTGGGGCCTGGTTTGTGGAGCTCTTGAAACTGGCGTTTCCCCTGCCGCCGCGTCCGCCATGGGCGACGATGAAGCGCTCGCGGGATTGCGTGAAGTCGAAAAGAACGACGCCGGACTTTGCGTCGCGAACGACTGTGCCAACAGGGACGAGGGTGACGGCGTCTTTTCCGTCGGCGCCAGTTTTCTGATTGCCCTGGCCGTTCTTGCCGTGGTCGCCTCGGAGAACGGGGACGAATTTGAGGGAGACGAGGCTGTCAACATCCTCGTCGGAAACAAGGACGACGTTTCCACCGGCGCCGCCGTGGCCTCCGTCCGGGCCGCCTCGCGGGACGTATTTCTCCCTGCGGAAGCTGACGCAACCGTCACCCCCATTTCCGGCGATGGCTTTGATTCTCACGTAATCAACGAACATTGCTCACGACGCGGAATTAACGGGTGTGATTTTTCGGAATCCTTCCCCACCCGGACGGGAAGACTCGCCAAAACGGTTCCCGAGTTTGGAGTGAAAAAAACGTTTCCAGCGGAGGCTGTGGTTGTCAATCGTTCCTGCACTCTATTCGTTTGCCGGTAGACCCCGTTGTCCACCACCTTTTATCGTGGAATTTTGCCTGCCGCTTCCAGGGCCCGGCGATAATACGCCGTGGGGTCGCCGACGATAGTTTTATACGATTCATCGAGCATCGTCGAGAGGCGTTCGTCGCTTGCGGGGATTGACTCAAGGAGGTCGCGTTTGACCTCGGCGAGATGCTCCAAGGACCTTCCCTCGAAGCGGAACGAGAGCTTCTGAGGCTCAGTGCGAGACGCTCGGAATACAACCCATGAGCGCCATTCCTTGCCGTCGTGCTTCTCGGCTCTCAAGTCGCGCCCGACGGCGCGGACGGCGTAGCCGTGGTCCTTCTCGAAGCGAGCTCTCAAAGACTGGACGATGTGAGAATTCCGGTCCTGGTCGTAGGTGACCCTCAGCTCCGGGGAGGTGAAGTAAGCAGGGAGTCCGTCGCGGGCCTCGGCGAGTGTTTGTCTGGATTCCCTCAAGACTTTGGAGAGCATGAGGGTCGTGAAAAGCCCGTCGTCGCCATTGTTGACGAGGTAGAGCCCGTCGCCGTAGAAGAAATGGCCGCTGATTTCTGCGCCGAAGGCTGCTCTGACTTCCTTCATTTTCTCCTTGACGCTGCGCCAGCCGGTCTCCTGGATGATTGCCTGGCCGCGTGCTTCCTCAATCACTTCGGGGACGCTATTGGAACACTGACAGTGGTAAACGACCTTTGCCTTCTTTCGGAGCTTCTTCAAGATATAGCTTCCGAGGATCATGGCTATCTCGTCGGAGTGGACGACCTCGCTGTTCTCGTCCACGAAAACAGCCCTGTCCATGTCGCCGTCAAAGGCAACGCCCATTCCCCCCCAGGACTTGACAACCTCCTTCAGCTCGTCGAGGTTATTGGGGAGAGTGGGGTCGGGCGAGTTGTCCTGCAGGAGTGTGAATTTCCTGTCAACGTAGTCGTGAAGGCATTCTACGTCGAAGCCGAAACCTTTGAGGATTTCGGGAGCGATAACCCGCGCGGCACCGAACAAAGGGTCAACGACAAGCGGCTTTCTCCTGCCGAGATTTGGCCCGAAGGTCTTGATGAGATACTGGTGATATTCGCGGATGCAGTCTTCTCGCCAGTTGACGACCTCCCTACCTGCAAGAGATAAGGCGCGGCGGTGGGAGGCGGACTTCTCGGTGAAATAGACTTTCACGCCGTTGTACCTGGCGGGGGCGTGGGAGGCGGTCACGTAGGCGATGGCGTCGGCGGCGAGAAGTTCTGCCGAGAAGTAACCGAGGGGTTTTGGGGCGTCACCGCCAATAAGGATGATGCTGCCGCCACGGTGGAGGATGCCGCGGCTGATGGCTTCAAGCAAGGCGAGGGTGTCGTCGCGGGTGTCGCCAGCGAGGACGACTTGAGGAGAGGGAATGCCGCTGGACCTTGCCCTGACTACGACGTTCTCGCCGATACGGCGGAGAGTGTCGAGGTCTATCCTTTCTCCTCGGAGGTCAACTTCCTTGTCCTGAAATACTCTATCGGGTTCTCTTCCCTTCATCTTGTCAAGTGATTCCGAGCATCTGGTGCATTGTGGTTATCGCCTCCGCTGCAGGTGGCTCAGGGCGACGATTGAATCAGAAGTCTTAAACCTTCAACGGAAACAAATCTGCCGAGTTTAACTACATCAGCGGGAATGGACCGTACGAATAGATTATTTTCGCACATCCCGCCCGCCAAGAAAAGGGTCTGTGGTCTTCCCGCGAAGTGATAAACGTTCATTGCGACTCCCTTGACGAATTTTGAGATGGCACGGGGGAGGGGCTCGCCCTGAGCCACGAGGTCGAAAAGGCCACTAATTCCGAGGACGCCGCACTTGACTGGAAGGCCCTCGTCGGAAGGCTCAATGTCGTCGTATGAGAGGCCGCAGTGCTGGGACAGAAGCTCAAGCGTGAAGCCGGCGAGGGCGCCGCAGACGTAGTTCCAATCGCAGCCCGCGTAGCGGCCTTCGCGGAAAGTTACGCGCTTGATGTCGCGACTGCCGACGTCAGCGACGACGAAGTCGTCTTTCCCGACCATTGCTTTTGCGCCGGTGGAGAAAGCGACCAGCTCGTTTTCGATTCGCCTCGCTCGTCCTTTTGCGTGGTGTCCACAGCCGGCGTGGGCGAGGAAGGAGGAGTCCAGCTTGAAGGTGGCAACTATCTTCGGGGCTCCATCGAGGTAGAGCTTCGTGTAACTTGTTCCGAAATCTGCCAGGATCACAGTGCGCCTCGCAATTTCAGGAAAGCCTCGATTTTCAGGATGGTGCTGTTGTCAACTTTCTCGTCGGATTCGACAAAGAGGCCACGGTGCTTCTCGGCAAGGGTTTTGGCCAGGATGCTTTTCTGGCAGAAACTCTGGGAGAAGAACACGGTCGGTATATCCGCCGGGACGTACGTTTCCAGGTCGAGGTCGGCAGGAGCTCTGCTGTCCATGCAGCGGCTCCAGCCGAGGATGACGGTCTCGTCAGGAAATCCTTCGAGGATGCGAAAATCGCGCGGGGGGACTCCCCAGAAGGCGGCCTTGGGGGCCGAGCTGGACTTGGGGAAGTCCGGCAGCTCGGGTTTGATGACTCTGTCCACGATTCGCTGCATTCTTTCGCGGAGGGGAACTGTATAGCATTCGCAATTGGTGGCTGGGCGACGGACGGAATCGAGGTTCTCTTCGGTGATGATTTTCGTCGAGGGCAAGAGGTCCCGAAGGATTGCGCAGAGGTATCTTGCTCCTTCGCACTTGCCCGGTCCCACGTCGGCGAGGATGAGGTCGGGCTTGAGAAGCATGGCGTTCGTGAAGCAGGCCGTCAGGACGGCGCAGAAAATCTTCGGGCATCGGCTCTCGACGGCGTCGTAGGAGAGAACGCCCTGGAGAGGACAATCGAGGTCAACGATGTCCTGTGCGCGAAACTTATCGAGGAGACTCTGTGACGGGAGACCTATTATTCCTACCATACTGAGTGTATCTTGCGTTCAGAGAATCGCGGTTATTGGTCAAGCCGCCCCGGACGACGGCCCAGAAGCGGCAAGGCCGTGCTGCTCTTTTGGCGTCGCCGATTTGGCGAAGCGAGCAAGCACACCCGCTGTGCGGATGTTCCTGTACCCCGGCGGTGTCGTGTGGCTGCGGCTCTATCTCCGTGGCACGGCGGAGACGCCCGCTCTCAGCCCCAAGGACCGGCTGACAACTATGTTGTCCTGTGACCCCTGCCGGGCTTCAGCCGGCATCCGTCTTAGACACGGGCTTCAGCCCGTGGCCGCCTGGCCGGCGCTGGTGTTTCATCGGAGTCCCCTTCAGGGGACCTCTCGATGACGTGGATTCATCCAGGCCAGGCCTCCGAAACGGAGCCACGGCCGTGTCGTGCGGCTGAAGCCCTTTTTGCAGGAAGCCCCGCTGAAGCGGGCTGCGACGAAGAAGGGAGCGTGGCGTTTCCCCCTGCTGAAGCAGGGGGCTGAAGGAAGTCGTGCCGGCTGAAGCCGGCATCACGCGCCGCTCCTGGACACATCTCCTTGCAACGAGCTTCATGGATTCGTGCCGGCGCTGCCTGCCTGCAATGCCGCTTAAATACAGCCACACCTTGTTCTCCCGAGGAGGCTGATCCTCACGTTGACTCTACGAAAACAATGCGGTCTTTTAGCCCAGCTTCTGCGAAAGCCTTTTTTCTAAGGAGACAACTATCGCACGTGCCGCAGGCTTTTCCGTCGTTGGCCGGGTCGTAACAACTATGCGTCAGGGAATAGTCCAGTCCGAGTGCTGCGCCCTTTTTGATTATGTCGCTTTTTCGCGTGTTTATGAAGGGGGCACGGATGTGAATTGGCTTCCCTTCGACACCTGCTTTCGTGCCAATGTCCGCGAGCTTTTGGAAAGCCTCGATGAACTCCGGGCGGCAGTCGGGATAGCCGCTGTAATCAATGGCAGTGGCGCCGATGAAGACGTCAGTGGCACCAATCGCTTCCGCCCAGGCGAGAGCCAGGGCGAGGAAAATCGTGTTTCTTCCGGGGACGTAAGTCACGGGAATGCCATGAGCGATTTCCTGCGCTGTTCTGGATTTTGGGACTTCCATATTGCTTGTGAGAGCAGAGCCGCCGAAGCTTGTCAGGTCGAGGCGGACGATTTTGTGCTCTTTGACGGAGATGAACTTTGCGACTTTTCTTGCTGCTTCGAGTTCTGCTCTGTGCCTCTGTCCGTAATCAATAGTGAGGGCAAATACGTCGAACCCCTCGCTTCTTGCCAGCGCGAGTGTGGTTGAGGAATCAATTCCACCGCTGAGGAGGACAACAGCTTTCTTGCCCACGGTTCAGACGCCTCTCTTGTTGGGGGGCCAGATGTATTTATGGAGTTGGGGATTGAGGCGGACGGTGAGGTCGTCGTCGAGAATCCATTCTGCGAGGGTGCGAAGATCGAGGATCCGAAAGGCTGGCGAAAAGAGGATCATGCACCGCCGCAAAAGTTCATATTCCTCGACGACGGACTTTGCCCAGTCGTAATCTCGCCTGGATTGGAGGACGAATTTGACCTCGTCGGTCCTGACGAGTGCATCCATATTTTCCCACAACATTTTTCCGGACTCGCCGCTATCGGGACACTTGACGTCAACGATTCGGATAACACCCTTTGGCAAGACGTCAATGTCGAGAGTTCCGTTTGTCTCAACGAGGACGGTTTTCTTTTTTGTGAGGAGCACGTCTGCCAGGTCGGACGCCTCGTTCTGAAGGAGAGGCTCGCCGCCGGTGATTTCGACCATGGGGGAATCGTATGACTCGACGCGGTCGAGGACTTCCTCGAGGGAAAGCTCCTCACCCTCCTCATAAGCATACTTCGTGTCGCAATATGTGCAGCGCAGGTTGCAGCCGGTCAGGCGGACGAAGACGCATGGCAGACCCGCAAACCAGGACTCGCCCTGGATGCTCTTAAAGATTTCGTTGACGACGAGGCTCATCTATTCTTCCCAGTAAGACGCGCCGGCGCCCGGCGTTTCGTAAACGCTGACCTTAGAGACTTTGATTCCGGGGGAGTTGAGGGCATCGCTCAACTTGTGATACACGTATTTTGCGATGTTTTCCGAGGACGGATTCTCTTTATCGAAGGGCGGAATCTGGTTAAGGTCTTTGTGGTCGAGGTCGGCGAGGATTTTTCTCAATGCGTTTTTGATGTCGCGGAAGTCAATCGTAACGCCGATTTCGTTGAGGCGCCCGGAGCGGACGAAGGCTTCGACAATCCAGTTGTGGCCGTGGACGTTCTCGCACTCGCCCGGATAGCCTTTGAGGCGATGAGCGGCCGAAAAATCTTCACGAACGCTGACCTCAAACATTCTTGCCTCTCGGATTCATTAGGTGCTTGTGCCTGCCGAAATCGCAGAAAGCGTAGCACGCTGCTCGGCGTGAGTCAACCAACGAGGAAGCGTGGGTGTGGCCGCCTAATCGTGGCACGGGCGTCGCGCCCGTGGTCATGTCCATGGGCAAGATGCCCATGCCACGTCGGGCCCTGCGGTGTGGGGGTCGGGCATGGGGCCTCCCCCGGGACTGGTTGCGGACGTTGGCAGGGGGAATTTGGGATGGTCTGGTTGTGGCTGCGAATTTGGGGGACGGGGAGGAAACCGGGGCCCCGTTTCCTTTTGTGGCTTTTGTGGGCCGCGCCCCTCCACAGGATCGGTTTCATCATCTACGTGGAGATTCTGGCGCATTTCGGCATTTACATCCTTGGCCACCCACATGAGCCGTGAGGGCGGGGTCAGGCTTTGGGGACGATGACGGGCATGGCGCGCTCGATGACTTCGAAATCGGCGGGGAGGTTGCCGACGACATCGCCGTCGTTCTGGACGAGGCCGCCCTCTTCGGAAGAGATTTTCAGGTAGCGGGTTTTGAAGGTGATGAGGTTGCGGCGTGGGACTCCCCAGCGATACAGGACGCAAGAAGAGATTTTCAGGGCGTCGAGGAGCGGCCTTCCTCGCATGACGCAGACATCGAAGAGGCCGTCGGTGATGGAAATGTCGGGCTTGAGGCGGTAGCCGCCGTAGCGGGAAGAGTTGCAGATGGCGATGGCAAGGGCGGAGACTTCGGCGGAGAAGTCGTCGGCTTCGAGAAAATAGCTTTTGGGTTTGAAGCCGAGGATGTGTTTGAGTCCTGCGTAGATGTAGGCGAAGTTTTTGACTTTTGCCTTGAGCTGGAGGTCGGTCTTGGTGATGACTTCGGCATCGAAGCCGACGCCGGCGGCAAGGATGAAGTGGTTGTTGCCGCAGCGGCCGATGTCAATTCGGCGGACGTTTCTTTCGAGGATGACTCGGCAGGCTTCGAGCGGGTTTCGGGGGATGCGGAGGTCGAGGGCGAGGACGTTGCCGGTGCCGATGGGGATGATTCCCAGGGTGATTTCGGAGCCGGCAAGGCCGCAGACGATTTCGCGGAGTGTGCCATCTCCCCCGCAGCCGACGACGAGGTCGTAGCCTTCGGAGACTGCTCTTTTAGCGGCGGCGGTGCCCTCGCCGGGGGCTTGCGCGATTTCCACGTCAATGTGGTTGCCTGCCCGGGAGAGGCAGTGCGCGGCATCAGCGAGGAAGTGGCCTCTGTCGTATCTTCCGGCAAGAGCGTTGGCGATTAGTTTGATTCTCATTTCTGGCTCGCGCCACCGATGACGCCGATAATCATTTTCTCTTCTCTGGACGTAGTTGCCGGGGCAGGCGGATTTCGGACGACGCGGAGTGGATGCCTGCGCTAAAGCTACTGCCCGAAACACGCGCTGAGGTGTTTCGGCCACGACGCGCAAACCCGCCGTCCTATCTGCGGGCACAAGCTCCTACGGATTTGAAAGTACCGCGCTGCGAGGGCCATGTCAACACCGCCTAAGCGACGGGGTGTGGCTGTATTTTGGTGGCATGGCCATCTTCCCCATGTCAGCGTTACGCGACGTCAACCACGGGCGAGACGCCCGTGCCACGGGGAGAGCTCAGGTCGAGGCTCCAAATCTGCCACCGATTCGCAGCCACCGATCCCGGACAAGGGGCATTGCACGGGTGGTGCCGATGTGATAGACTCCGGCAACCTTGAAAAACATGAGGCTGCCCGGAAGGACACCGAAACTTGACAGCACATTATCTGTTCGATATAAGGGACTTTCACAGGAGGAAAAACGCCATGGCTGCCAATTCGCCAGAGAGCGACAGACAGATTTCCCGGAGAAGATTCATCAAGACCGGCGCCGTCGGGCTCGGAGCGGCATTCGTGCCGGGGGCGCTGTCGCGCTGCGTCTCTGCCGCCACGCCAGGGCGTGGTGAGAAGAAAGAGCCGCCTGCTCTCGAGATGAGAACCCTTGGCAAAACAAACCTCAAAGTTACCGTCATCGGCTTTGGGAGCTACGGCTTTTCCAACCCTGGCGTCCTCCAGAAGGCCATCGAGTCGGGAATCAACCTCATCGAGACCGACAGGAGCTATGGCAACGGGCAGGCGGAGAAAGCCATCGGCGAGGTGTTGAAAAAAAGCCAGCGAGACAGGGTCATCGTTGGAACAGGCTGGGGCGTTTCGAAAGGCGTCACAAAAGCGCAGCTTCTCGAGAGCCTCGACGGCAGCCTCAAGCATCTCCAGACCGACTACGTGGACCTGATTCGAGCCTTCATGGTCGGCGACCCGGAAGTTCTGAAAATCCAGGAGCAGTTCGAGGCTTTCGAGGCAGCGAAAAAAGCCGGCAAGGCACGCTTCTACGGAGTCTCTGCTCACGACCCGGTGCGTCAACTCGACGTCTTCGAGGCAGCAGCGGAGCTGGGCGGGTTCGATTACGTCATGGGGAGGTACAACTTCATGGAGAACAGCCGCGGGGAGGCATTCGTGAAGAAGCTCGCCGAGAAAAACATCGGTTTCATCGGTTTCAAAATTGGTGCAGGCAAACGGCAGAAGGAGGTGGATGACATCCGGAAAAGCGGTCTGAGCCTTCAGGCAGCCGCAGCGAAATGGGCGCTCCAGAACCCGAACCTGACCAGCGTCCTCTGCCCCACGACGAGCTTTGAGGGCGTCAAGGAATACCTCGGCGCCGTCGGAAAAAAGCTCTCCGCCGAAGAGCGATGGATGCTTCGCCGGTACGCAGAAGTCCTGGACTCCGAGTATTGTCGCAATTGCGGAACCTGCCAGGTCCATTGCCGTTCCGGCGTGGCGGTAGCCGACGTGATGCGCTACTGCATGTATTTCAAATATTACGGAACTGAAGCCGAAGCGAGGCGTCTCTACGCTGAACTCCCGACGCAGGCCAGGGCATCCTCCTGCGGCGATTGCCCGGGCTATTGCACCCCGCATTGCCCGCACGGGCTTCGCGTTCAGGGTAACCTCCGGGAGGCGAATCGGGTTCTTGGATGAAGGAGTTCGGAGTGGCTACGGGAAAAGCGCTGAAACGGGTTTTGTGGGCGGCGTGCCCGGTCGTCCTGGCGGCGTTGTTCGGTTGTGCGCGAGAAACGCTCCTCCCGACGCCCCCGATCTTAGAGGACTGGGATTACCTTGAAATGCCCCAGACCTACAACCGGAAAAACCTCTACGATTACATGAACGGCAAGGCTCGTGCATACCTCGACTACGGGTTCGTGCGGCTGGACCACGCCCAGCTTGCCCGGCGGGGACAGCCGGTCTCTTCGCCGGGGACCGGGGCTTCGATGGCAGCCGGGCTGGCCAGGTCCGTGATTGACGTTGATGTGTATGACATGGGAAGCCCCGCAGGCGCTTTCGGCATTTACGCCCTTGAGCGCGGCGAGGATCTCCCGCTCCATTACCGGAAGCGCCTGGGGTACATGGTTGGCTCCGCGCGCTTTTTCTGGAAAGGCCGCCACTACGTTACAGTTACGAGCGCCGATGGCTCACCCGGAACGATTGACGCCATCAACGCGATCTCGACTCAGCTTGAGCGATCGGTTCCCGTGGATTCGGAGGGCGTGCCTCTTCTGGCGGCTTTCCCGGCAGAGGGCAAAGTGCCCGAAAGCGAGCAATATTTCGCCATAAACCTCATGGGACACGAATTCATGGGCGGCGGATTTACCGCCCGATACAGCGAAAGAGGAAACCGGTTTCGCCTTTTTCTCTCGGCGAAGGAATCGCCCACAGCGGCTAAGTCAGCCTACCAAAAGCTGAGAAGCGAACTCTCGGAAAATGGGAAGTTCACGGGAGAATTTCGCGGCATCGGCGAATCGGTTTTCCAGGCACAGGACAATTATCTCGGCAACTGGCTTGTTTCGTCGAGCGGAAGCTACGTCCTGGGTGTCGCTGGCTTTCAGGACGATGCCCTTGCCCGAAAGCTCCTCATCCAACTGGCTCTCAACCTCCGACATTCTGCGCCGTCGGTCCGGAAGGTTGAGAGGCAGGTGGCAGCCATCGGCCCCGGAAAGCCCTCCGCCCGATGATTTGAAGACCGAGAAGAACCCGGAACACGAAAAGCCTGGCGCTGCGGCAGCCCCAACCACTTGAGAGAGGGCTGCATACAGCGGTTGTCATAAACCGCGGGAACGCGGAGATGTTCCCGTCTTGATCGCCGGCGCAGACAAGAAAACGCTGAATCGAATGAGAGAATCGCTTAAAACAGGGTTCAGTTTCGGAACGACCTCGGGGGTCATCACGACTTTGGGGCTTATGGTCGGTCTCCATGCCGGGACCCATTCAAGGCTGGCTGTGATCGGCGGCATTCTGACCATTGCCATCGCCGACGCGTTCTCGGACGCTCTTGGCATCCACATGTCGGAGGAGTCGGAAAACGTCCACACAGCAGGACATATTTGGGCATCCACGGCGGCCACCTTTGCGGCGAAGTTTGTCGTTGCGGTGACATTTCTGGTTCCGGTTCTCCTTTTGAAACTGACCACGGCGGTTGTCGTCAGCGTGGCGTGGGGAATTGGCCTTCTGGCAATTCTCAGTTACGTAATTGGCAAGTCCCAGAAAATGAGGCCCTGGCAGGTTATCGGTGAGCACATCGTCATCGCCCTGGCAGTAGTAGTTACGACGCACTTTGTCGGCCACTTGATTTCGGCAGTGTCGAAGTAGTGCGGTCCGGAAAGCCACAGGTGCGCCGGGGCGGGCAGCAATTCGGCACGGCGATTGCTTCTCAGCACGGAAATTCGGGCAGCAGTCGCGGTGGTGCGCAGGCGGCGTCCTTCTTGACGCGAGGCTCAGGGAGTTGAGCCGCCGGAGGTTCACTCCGCGCCGGTGAGGACCGGGCGCGGAGAAAAAACGAAAAGAGCAGGTGAAATGGAAGGCAAACCTTCCCGAGAGGAAAGTGTTGTTCGACTCGCACAGCGGTACGACCCTGACCCTGCTCACTCGCAGCAGGTTCGTCGTTTTGCTCTCAAGATATTCGAGGAGACCGCCCCGCTCCACCAACTCGACGACGGCGCCAGGGAGCTTCTGGAATACGCTTGCATCCTGCACGACATAGGATGGTCAGGTGGAGAGACCAAGCATAAGCGCCGGTCCTACGAGATAATTAAGTCGGCAACACTGAAGGGCTTTTCAGAGGCCGAGCGGGAGGTTGTTGCGTCCGTGGCTCGGTATCATGGCGTCAAGCCGCCGGGGAAGAAGCACCGATGGAACAAGCTATCGCGCGAGGACAAGAAGACAGTCCGTTACCTCAGCGCCATCATACGAATCGCTGATGCCCTCGACACGAGCCATAAGAGGATAGTCGAGGACATCGAGTGCTCCATAGTGCAGGGGGGCAGGCGAAGTCCTGACGCGAACGTTCCTTCCTCGCCCGGGGAGACGAACCATCCGTCCGACCCATCCGTTTCGCCTGACGAAGAGGAGAGAAGGTTTATTCTCAAACTAAAAGCCTCCCCCCCTCCAGATGCCGAAATCGCGGCCCTTGAGCGGAAAAAGGGCTACTTCGAAGAAATCTTCCAATTGCGCCTCAAGATAGGGTAAGGGGTCGCGGCCCCGTGCGGCCACGGCGGGCAGGCGCGAGGTAAAGAGGAAGGACGCCCTGCCGCCGACATTCTCTTCGGAAGCACACGTGGCGTCCGTGCCGAGAGGAAGATTCAGAATCCGTCGTTGGGCGTGCGGCTCTTCGGCGTCAGGTTTTCGGCGATTCTTCGGCGGCTTCCTGCTTGCGGCGCTGGTAGGCTTTCTGGACTCGGTCGTTGACGTCACGGAGTGCGGTGTCTTCGGCATAAATCTGCTTGTGCTGCTGGAGAGCCTTCTGGTTTTCCCCCGAGTCCTCGTAAGGCTTGCCGAGCTCGCCCGCAGGGCGGACCCCGACGCCTCCACCATCGGGTGCCCCCGTCCGGTGGCTGTGCGCGACTCGTCCGCGCGGCCGGTGGAGCTAGTTGCGCGCGAAGTGGTTCGCGATCTCACGATAGAGACGTTCAGCGTCGGGACGCGCCACGGTGAATTGCAGGGCAGAGACTCTCTGCCGCGGCGTCCGGAGCCGCGCCCAGCAGCAGAGGGTCCGCGCTCTGCGGCCGGGGCCGTAAGGGACCCTGAAGGAAAGCTGTCTCCAGGAAGCGGCGTAGACAATAAGGGGCACGGAGGGAAAGGAGACAAGGAGCAGGCGAAACGGCACCAGGATGAGGGTGCATATCGTAACGCCGACCAGGATAGCGCCATAGACCCATACTGGCCAGGAAACTTCCCCGCTTACCTCCAGCCGGTCGGCCCGGAAGGACACGGTGCCCTCCCCCCGCATGAGGCGGACCGAGATCGTAGGTTCAAAGTGGACGCGGAAGTGCGCGCCAGCCACACTCGACTCCGGGGGCGGGCCCATGGGTTCAGGGCCCTTGTCGCGAAGAAAGCTCTTGGGCTTCGAGACGCCGTAGACGAACAAGCAAAGGATGACGAGCGATGTAAAACCCATCGTCGCCAACACATAACGAGTGTCCACCGGCTCGCTTGGGGAGAAAAGGGCCGTGTACACGGCCAAGACGACGAGCCAGGTGAACAGTACCGCACCCGCTAAAGCCAGAAAGGCGACGACGGACATGCCCAGCAGGGCGCTGAACCCTCTCGTTCTCTCCCACGGTTTCTTTTCCATTGTCCACCCTCCTGATTCTCCTCCCGGCTCGCCCCCGCCATCGAGCCGACGTTTCGCACGACCAGCTGCCCCTCCCGCTGCCGCGGGCTCAGGTGCTGCCCTGGCACCAGCGACCTGGTCACCCGTGGCCCGCCGCCGCGCTCCCTGCACGAACCGCCCCCCTCACACGCTCGCCGGAACACCCCGGCCACCGCGACGATCTAATATGCGCCGCGGCCCTGCAGCGCGCGGCCGGCCAACCCCTGTGCGTCGCGCGGGGCCGCCGCTAACAGGTGCCCCCTGCAGGGCCGGCCGCCGTGCCCGAGGCCTTGCCTCTGGCGCGCTGGTAGGCTTTCTGGACTCGCTCGTTGACGTCCCGGAATCCGATGTCCTCGGCGTAAATCTGCTTGTACTGGTGGAGAGCCTTTTCCTCGTCGCCCAAATCCTCGTAAGCCCTGCCGAGGTTGTACATGACCTCCTTCTTGAACGAGTCCATGACGTAAAGCTCCGAAAGTGCCCTCTCAAACTGCTCGACGGCCATATCGGGCTGCCCTTTCAGCCGGAAGCTTTCCCCGAGGTAGTTGAGCGCCACCGCTCTCTTCTGAGAGCTGGTCTTGGCGACCTGGAGTTCCTTGATTGCCTCGTCGAGCTTGCCATGCTTCATGAGCGCCAGCCCAAGCTCCAGCCTCAAATTCAGGTTGGTTGGGTATTGAGCGACCCGCCGCTGGAGGTCGCTGACGGCGTACGCGTCCTTGTCCTTCTTCACTTGTTCGGCCTTCGCTTGGAGTTGCAGGTTCGCCGGGTCGCAGGCAGCTTCCGTCTCGGCCTGCTTGATTTCGTTGTCAAACCGCAGTATGACGGTCTTGAAGCGCATGTCGGGGAGGTCAGCGTCGGCGGGTGCGAGCTGAATGGCCCGGTCGAAAAGCTGGATGGCCTTATCGAACTCCTTTTTCTGAATGTAAAGGTCGGCCAGAGTCTTGTAATTGTCGAGCTTTTCCGGCTGCTCGGCCAATCGCCTCTCATGGTCTCGAATGAGGGCGTCCACGTCGTCTTTCGATTTGACGAGCCTCGTCTCTCGCTCGGCGGTCTTGGCGAACTCCACGTCCTTGATCTTGTCGCGGTAGCTTTCAGTGTCCTCCCAGTCGCCCTTGATGATAGTTCCCATGGCGGCAAGGTCCTGAAGAGCTTTGGCGGATTCCTTGTCGTCCTTGTTTTCGATGAGGAGCTTCTGGAAGCATGCCTGAGCCTGCGGGACGTCGCCCTTCTGCATCTGAACGCGGCCCAATTCTCTGATGACCCTGAGGTTTTCGGGCCTAATTCGCCTGGCATGCTCCAGGGAGTTGATAGCGGTGTCAAGCATCCTCATCTCCCTTGCGGCGCGTGCGTGGCGCCGGAGCGCGTGGATGCTGCGAGGTTTTGCTTTCAAAACTCTCTCGTAAATGACAAATGCTTTGCTCCATTTGCCCGTGAGAAGGCACAGTCCTCCTCTCGTGAAGTTGACGGACTGGAAGATGGTCACAAAGAACTTTCGCAGCCACGCGGGCCCTTTCTTGCTGTCAAAACGGCGCATCTCGGCTTCCCGGAGCAGATGGCGGGCCTGGACCATGTCCGGGGTGACCTCCAGAGCGGAAAAAAGAAGGGCAATGGCGTAGTCGTAGTTCATCTTTTCGACTGCCTCGCCGGCCTTGTCGAAGAGGTCTTGCGCCTGCTTGGGGAATTCCGGCGGGGGCTGAGCCGGCCGCATCATTGTGCCCCTTTGCACTTCCTGGCGGGTGGGAGCATGCGTATCCGTGGTCCGAACATCGCTTTGTTGTTCTGGCATGGTTGAATTGCCTCCTCTCGGGCTGGTTCGCGCTATGCGCTCTTAATAATCTATAACGCACAAGTTGACAGGTGTCAAGCCGGGAATCGAAGCCGGGTGGGCTGTGTTTCCGTGGCAGGGGGTGGATGAATCCCCTGTTCGAGAAGTCCGCCTGAAGGCGGCTTGAGTAACGGCGGTGGCGCAGCCCTGGACCACCAGCTAAAGCCCCGCCTTCGGGCGGGGCTACCAGAGATGCCGGCTGAAGCCGGCGGTATAGCTAAACAGCTGCTTGGCGCAGCACCGAAAGCAAGCGGCGCGATATGCCCCGATTACTCAGTGGCACCCATCGAAGCCAGTGTGGCTACGCCTGAGGGGCGTGGCTGACGACTCTGCGCGAAGAAAAGGAGCTGAGGCTCGTTGGGGAGGTGGAGCTCTGTAATCCCGCCAAGAGCGGGACATCCTGTGCCGCTCCACCCTGCTGGGCGGCGCTACTGGAATGAGGAGCACGGGTCCAAGCAGGCCGGCGTAGGGGCGACACGGCCAATCCCCGCTCCGCCTTCGGGCGGGCGATGAAACACAATAGCCACGGGTGTCAACCCGTGGAACCAGAAGCTCACATCAGGTTAGGCCCCCGCGGGGGCGCCACATTCAATTCAGGAAAGACCCCCGTTCCCGTAACACTCGGCTGGGAGCGGCGGTTCTGCCTGCCCGCGGCCAGGCATGCCCATGCCACCCCGCCGCGGGCGGTCCCACGGCCAGCAACGAATCACACCTTCACCGGCTGCCTTCTCCGGAGCGACTGGGTTTGTTTTTGACAGAGCACAATGGCGTCGCAGGCAAGCTCTCCCGCCAGCAACGCCGAGGGCTTTCCGGTGCGAATTGCCCGAAGCACTTCCTTTATTTCGTTCACGAAGGCATCGCATGGGTCAGCGGAACCGAGCTCCGGGCGAACGACCTGGCCATCCTTTGAAAGGACGGTGACCGGGTAGGCTACAACCCAATCTTTCCCGATGGTAGCTGCGTCGAAAAGCAGCGTCGCCTGCTCAAGGTAAATCTCAAAGCCGTGCGTGAAGGGACGCCCCTGCTGGTTGATGACCCCGCACGAGGCACTCACCACGAGCTTCTCATCCTCGAACAAGAATTGCGTGGTAAACCGCTCTGCCACCTCGCCGCGCATTGCCCCGACCGTCCGCACCGCGGCCGGCATGCCGCACACAACCCGGATGAAGTGTGCGTCATGCACGTGCAGGTCTATCATCGGACCGCCGCAGACGGCCGGATTGTAGAAGTCGGGCAGCCACAGCGGGTCCGAGATAATCCGTTTGAAGTGTCCCCCTAAGAGCCTCCCGTATTTGCGGGCCGCAATTGCTTTGTAAGCAAAGCTGTACTCAGGAAAGAATGGCAGAACGTGTCCGATCATCAGTATCCTGCCAGCCTTCTGGGCCGCCTTGAGCATGCGCTTCGCGTCAGCCGGGTTGAGCGCCATTGGCTTCTCACAGAAAACGTGCTTCCCCGCCTCCAGGGCAGCAATGGCCACGTCCGCATGGAGCGACGGCGGCAGACAGACGTCAATCAGGTCGAGATTGGCGTCGGCGAGCAAATCATCCAACTCGGCATAACGAGCAATTCCCGGCAGGTCCATCATCGTCCCCTGCGGGCCGAAGTTTCCCTTGATAGACCGCCAATCGCCCGCGAGCCGCTTCTGGTCCTTTTCGCACATCGCCCGGACCTTCACGCCGCGGATTTTTCGATAGGACAGATAATGAATCATTCCCATGAATCCGATGCCGGCGATTCCGACATTAATCATCTTTCACCTCCTGAAAAAGCGTTCTCCTACTACACAATGGCAAAAATAGCCTCACCAGAATACTATGGTTTTGCGTGCTTTTGGCAATGCGAACTGCGGGATTGGGAGCCGCTCCTCACGAGGCGGCGAGCATCTTGTTTGCGTAATCTCTGCCGCTCGTTGGCGGGGGCAGAGGTTTACCCTCTTCCTTGTACAGACCGATAGTCTCCTCGACGATCTGACAAAGCTCGGAGAACACCTTCTGCTCGTCCTGTCCGTGGCAGCCGCCGTAGAACAGTCCGGGACAGCTCCCGACATAGCACTGATCCTTCTCAGACCACTCGACTATTTTGACGTACAGAGCACTTTCCTTCATTTTTCGGACTCCTCTATCGCTCTTCGTACTGCATTAATCTGGTAATCGAGGGCGTCGTCGCCAGGCTTTCCGGAGATAACCACGGGCTTGTGGACTTCCGGGTGAACGAACTTCCTGTGGCTGCCCTTCCCGCCGCGCTTGACGAACCCAGCCCTCTCCAAATCCCGGATCAGCTCTCGAACCTTCGGGGGCACAGTTCACTCCCTTTCAGTGGGCCCTGTTCGCGGCGCAACAGCCCCGCCGCATGGGAAAGGCGCCGCGCGCCGTAGCGAGCGGCCAGCTGCACGATCTCGTCTCGCTTGGTCTGGATGGTTTCAGCAATACCCATGCTTCACCTCGAATCGAATAAACCTCCGTTCTGTGCCAGGCAGACCCCTGACGGGGCTAATACTACACCTGTCCGGTAGCGGTCGGCAATCTGTCTGCGCAGCCTGACAACGAGCCCGCACCAGGCGCGGCAACGGGTCGGCAAGTCCCATTCAACGGATGCAGAGGGGCCCTGGGGGCCAGCGGGCGCAGAGTCTGTGTCTCCAGCCGCACCGGGCAGAACGGCGGGATGTCGGTGCCAAACTACCGTATGGCGGCGGCGTAAAGCTCGCGCAATAGGCGCAGCGCGGTGTCCGCCATCGTCTCACCCGAGCCCTCCGCGCAGCGCGCGCTGACCGGCTCATAGTTGCCTTCCGGATAGGCGCGTTTGGTTGGAACGTAGCCCACTGACCCGTTCGCAAGCTCGGCGATGATAGTGTATTTGAATGGCGATGCGTTCTTGATTGCCAGCCCAAGCTCAACGAAGATTTCCCCGGGCAAACCAACCCAGGCTACGTCCTTTCCGAGGGCGATCACCTGGACCTCCGCCTCAAGCGGCTTCCCGTCGCGGCCCACAACGTCGAGCACTTTGTAAGCCTTGACAGTCTCAAGAAACGTCGGCTGATTGGACTTTCCTTCTCTGTGGCGTGCGGCGACCTCGCGTGCTTTTTCGACCTCCCCGGCCTCGAGCTTCGCCAGCGGCAGCGTGATGATTTCACTGCGTGCGCCGAGCGGTCCCGCTTCCAGCCACTCCAGGCGCTCAAAGGTCTTGAGCACTTCCGCGGCGAGAATTGTTCCGATTCGCGCGGCTTCGCCATGCCCTTTCTGCGGGTTCGCCCATTTGACGTTTACGTGATTGATGTCTCCGGCTGTGCCGGTAGTGAAAACCGTCAGCATCTCCCACCCCTTAAATTCACCGAGCAGGCGACTGAGCGTGTAAGGATAATCCGCGGAGATTTGAAGCCCGCCCACAGTATCAAGGTGCATGGCGAAATTAACGTAGGTGGCGAGCGGTCTCCCGTCCGGAGTTTCAAAATAGAGCACCGGAACGTCCGGGTCAATCGGCCCGACGGGCCGGATGATGTTCGGGTTAAGTTTTCCCGGGTTCCACCCCACGCTGCCGTCCTTCATGTGAAACCGGCGATTGAAACTCAGTCCCTCCTCGTGCCCGATGCCCGCAGCGATTTTCGCGGGCATCAACTTCGCTTGAGCCGTCAAAATGCTCTCGGCAATCCGGTTCGGAAGAGAAGCGGTGTATTCTTCCGCGATGGGTTTTTTGGCGCCCAGGGCATCGTCGCGTGTCGAACGCCCGCTCAGAACCGGCCCGGTGTGGGCGTGGGTGGCGCTTATTATGACGTGGTCGCCGCGGATGCCAGCCTTCTCCTCGATCTCCTGCCGAGCTGCTTCGACGACGTCGCGGTTGGTGGAAATGAGGTCGAGCGCCACAAGTGCCGCCTTCACACCGTCTTTCTCCAAGACGATGGCTTTTGCGTAAAGGTCGTCGTGCACGCCTTCGGCCGCGCGCTCGAAATAGTAGCCGGCCATGGGTACACCGATCGGCGGCGTTATTTTCACGCTGGCGGCGCCAACACGGAGATCATCAGCCTCAACCACCAGGCTGCCCAGACACGCGAAAAGTACGACAGTGGTTTGAAGAAGTTTCGCACTCATATTTTGGCCCTCCTCAGACCGAAAGCCCGCCGCATGGGCTGCTGTTCAACCACAGATTTTGCCATTTATTCTACACATTTGCGGACCGGTAGCGTAGCATGTCCGCAGGCGGTGTTGTCCAATTTCTCCTCGAAAGGAGGCCGGGCGCCATGACAGACCAATCCAAACTCAGCCAGAAGCTCGCCATCAGAGGCGGCCCGAAAGCAGTTTCCACCCCATTGCCCCATTGGCCTCAATTTGACGAAAGCGCCATTCGTGCCGTCGAGGAAGTCCTTCGCTCCGGCAAGGTCAACTACTGGACCGGCCCCAAGGGAATGGAGTTTGAGAAGGCGTTCGCGGAGTGGCAGGGGAGCAAATATGCGATGAGCGTGGCGACCGGCACAGCCGCGCTCCACGTGGCCCTCTCGGCTCTCGGCATCGGCCCGGGCGACGAAGTGATCGTCCCGAGCTACACTTTCATTGCCACGAGCTTCTCGGTCGTTCAAGCGGGCGCAATTCCGCGGTTTGCCGACGTGAACCTCGACGACCACTGCATCAGCGTCGAGTCCGCCGAGAGACTGGTTAATAAACGAACCAAAGCTATCATGCCGGTGCATCTCTACGGGAATGTCTGCGACATGGACAAAATCGCGGCCTTCGCCAAAAAGCACAATCTCTACGTAATCGAGGACAACGCCGAGGCGTTCGGTGGAGCGTATAAAGGAAAAAAGACCGGCACCTTAGGCCACATCGCCGGATGCAGCTTCTGCCAGAACAAAACCTTCACCACCGGCGGCGAAGGCGGCATGGTCACCACCGACGACGAGGAGCTCGCCTGGCGAGCGCGCAGCTTCCGAGACCACGGCTACAACGTCAGGGAACGCTTGAATCTCTTAGCACTCGAGCAAAAGCTGCCCTACATCCACGACCGCGTCGGCTGGAACTACCGCATGACCGAGATGCAGTCAGTCATCGGCCTGGCAGAGTTATCCCGAATGGACACCTGGAACATGCCCCGCCGTCGCCGCAACGCTCACATCCTCATGGACGCTCTCGGAGAATTGCCACAGGTGAAGTTCATGCCCGTTGACACGCCGCAGCGACAGAACGGCTGGTACGTCTGCGGCTTTTCGCTCGACATCGAAAACATGAGTTGCGATATAAAGCAGTTCGTCGAGGCTGCCGGCGCCGAGGGAGCGCCGTGCTGGAAGGTCTTCTGGCCGCAGTGCCACACGGAAAGGGCTTTCACTGAAAAAAACGGATTCGGCAGAACGGGTTTTCCTTTCACCTCAAAAGAATACACCGACCCGGAGAGCGTGGATTACTCGAAGGTCGAGGTGCCGAACGCGAGATGGCACGAGTCGCACACGTTCACCTGCTTTGCTTACCCGACCTATTCCGAGGAGAACATGAAGGAGATTGCCGCGGCCTTGGTGAAGGTCATAAAGGCTTACAGTTGAAAGCCGAACCATGCTGGGCCAAAAGCCCTGCTGACTGATGCGCGGTACGCAAGCCGTCACAAATCGGAGATGAAAAGGTGAGAAAGAGGCGAGTCAATTTCGGCGTTATAGGGGCCGGCGGAATTGCGTTTCGCAAAACAATTCCGGCGATGCTTAAATCGAGAAACTGCCGGTTGGTCGCAGTCATGGATCCGGTGAATATCGAACGCATCGCCGAGCAATTCGGAGTTGCGAAAGCCTACACCCGGGAGGCGGACTTGCTCGGTGACTCCGAAGTCGAAGCGGTCTATATCGCTTCCCCGGTGTGCTGCCACGCTCGGCAAATCGAAATGGCTGCCGAAGCGCGCAAGCATGTCCTTTGCGAAAAGCCCCTCGCAAAAAACCTGAAAGAGGCTCAGGCCGCCGTCGTTGCGTGTCGTCGGGGCCGGGTTTTTCTCCAGGAGGGCTACATGATGAAATTCCACGGCGCTCACGTCAAAATCAAGGAACTGATTGACGGAAGTCTCCTCGGGAAAATTGTTTACATGCGTGCCCAGTTGTCCTGCTGGTATCCTCCCATGGAAGGCGCCTGGCGACAGGACCCCAAGACCGGAGGAGGTGGCGCCCTCATTGACATGGCGACGCACCTCTATGACCTCCTCGAGCATTTTGCTGGACCAGTTCGCCGCATCGTCGCCCTCACCGGCAATCTCGTCCAGGACTACAAATCGGAGGATTCCTCGACGACGCTCTTAGAGTTCAAATCCGGAGCGCACGCCACCGTGGACTGCTTCTACTGCATCCCCGACGAGGCAAGCCGAACACGTCTTGAAATCTACGGATCGCGCGGAGCTATCTTGAGCGAGGGAACAATCGGCCAGGGCGTCGGCGGCAAGCTTGAAGGCATATTGGGCCTCGGCGAGGCTGCTTACGATGCCCAGCAGAGCAAGGACATCGTGCGCAAATTCAAGGCTATCCCTTATCGCACGGTCAACCCATACACCGCCGAATGCGAGTATTTCGCGGATTGCATATTGAGCGGTCGCCCGCCCGAAATCAACAACGCCGAAAACGCATTACGCATAATGGAATTGACCGGGAAGGCGTACGAGTCGTACAAGAAGAAAGCTATGATAAGTGCGTGAAAAGCTGAGCACCGCGCTGCGCTGACGCCCCGGAAGTCCCATTCGGTCATCAATTGAATACACGGCAAGCGGAAATTCGAAAGGGGGACACGTTGCCATGAAAAAGCAAAAACCATCTTCCAGAACCGCGACAACGACCCGTCGTGAGTTTCTTAAAACTTCCGCTCTCGTCGCCGGCGCCGGCGCACTGGCAACAAGACTGCCTCTCGAACGGTTCGCCCACGCCGAAGGCGCTGGCGTCATTCGCTTCGGCCTCATTGGCTGCGGTGGTCGTGGCACGGGCGCCGCCGTCAACGCCATGAACGCTGGCAAGGAGGTCCGGCTCGTCGCCATGGCGGACGTCTTCCAGGACAGGTTGGAGACCAGCCGCAATCGGCTCGTAGCCGGAAAGCCGCAGCAAGTGGCTGTGAAGGACGACCACTGCTTCGTCGGTTTCGATGCCTACAGGCAATTGATTCACAGTGACCTCGACGTGGTACTCATCGGGGCAGCGTCTCACTTCCACCCCGTCATGCTCAAGGAGTGGGTTGACGCAGGGAAACACGTTTTCTGTGAGAAGCCCCACGCCATTGACGTGCCCGGCCTCAAGGTCGCGATGGCCGCTTCCGAGGAAGCGCGAAAAGAGGGTCTGAACGTTGTGTCCGGCCTTTGCTGGCGCTACGACCCCGGGGGCCGCGAGACGATGAAGCGAGTGCTCGATGGCGCAATTGGCGACATCGTGGCCATCCAGGAGACCTACGTCGGGGGACCGTACATCATTAACGAACGACAGCCCGGCTGGACCGAAATGGAATATCAGATGCGAAACTGGTATCACTTCAACTGGCTCTCCGGCGACCAGACGGCCCAGCAGTTGATTCACAGCCTCGACAAAGCCTCCTGGGCGCTGGGCGATAAACCGCCCTTGAGAGGCTTGGGCATGGGCGGCAGACAAGTCTGCCTCGACCCAAAATACGGCGACCAGTTCGATCACCAGAGCGTCGTGTTTGAGTATCCGAACGGAGTCCGCATGTTTGGTCTGACGCGCGACATGCCCGATTGCCACAACAACACCTCCGATTTCATAATGGGCACAAAAGGACGCTGCGACCTCCTCAATTATCGGATCGAGGGCGAGAAGCCGTGGCAGTACGAAGCGCCAAAAGGCAACATGTACGACGCCGAGCACCAGGAGCTCTTCGATTCCATCCGCTCCGGCAAGCCAATCAACAACGGTCACTACATGTGTTTGAGCACGATGCTCGCTATCGTCGCGCAAATGGCCTGCTATTCCGGCCAGATGATTTCCTGGGAAGACGCGATGAAGTCGAGGCGCTCCTTTGCCCTCGACCGGTACAGTTGGGACGTCGAGCCGCCCGTCAAGCCGGATGCGAACGGCGTTTACCCGACGGCGATGCCTGGGAAGGAAGAGCTCGACCGCTGGCAGATGGAGAAATGACGGCTCTTCGGGCGAGGTTGAGCGATTTCGCGGTTTCCGCGAAGAAACCCCCGTGCGTGTTCGCCGCGCGGAGCCGCGGGGCAACGTGGATTAAACAGGGGGTGCGACTGTATTTCCGGGCCAAGGGCGGATGAATCCCTTGTTCGAGAAGTCCGCCTGAAGGCGGCTTGAGTGAGGGCTGGGCCGGAGCGCTGGACCACCAGCTAAAGCAGGTGGCTACCAGCGGTGCCGGCTGAAGCCGGCAATGTGGCTGAAGAGCTGCTTGGCGCAGCGCCGAAAGCGAGCGGCGCGATATGCCCCGATTACTCAGCCGCACCCTAAACAGGAGGCGTATTGACAATGCGTTCAGTTTACCGAATCGGTGTTTTCATCTGTGTGCTGATTTGCCTTGCGGGAATCCTCGCCAGTTACTCATTCGCCGCCGAGCCTTCGCCCTCGATGAAGGTCGGCTTTGCTGAGGCGGACATCACGCCGCAAATTGGCATGGAGTGCCCCGGCGGATACGGCAAATCCTATCACAGGACTCTGCATGACCCGTGCAAGGTGCGCGCAGCAGTTTTCGACGACGGCAAAACCCGGGTTGCTTTAGTTGGGGTGGATGCCCTCGCCCTTCACCGGGAAATGGTCGAGGCCGCAAGAGCAGCCATCCACGAAAGATGCGGCATTCGCCCGGAAGCAATTCTCATCAGCGCTTCTCATTCGCACTCTTCGGGCCCCATTTTCGGCGTGCGGCCGGGCGAGTTGGATGGCGCTTCGCCCCTCGTGAAGAAGCTCGCCTACGAGATGTCCACCGTCGTGGATGCGAAATATTATGAGCACGTTCAGAGCCAGGTCGTTGCCGCCGTCTGTAAAGCCGACGAATCCCGTGTGGAGGCGCTCTGCGGCGTCGGCAAAGGCCTTGAGAGCAAGGTTGCGTTCAATCGGCGATTTCGGATGAAAAACGGTCTGACGTACACTCACCCCGGTCAGGGGAACCCCGACACTGTTGAACCCGCCGGCCCAACCGACCCGGAAGTCGGAGTGATTGGCGCATGGAGCAAAGATGGAAAGTCTCTCGGCTGCGTGGTCAACTTCGCCTGCCACGCGACGACAAGTCCCGGAGGAATCTCCGCCAATTACATCTATTACCTCGAGCAGGCTATACGCGGGGTTATGGGACCGGATGCCATCGTGGTTTTCCTCCCTGGCACTTCCGGCGACGTCACCCAGGTTGATAACCTGAGCCCTTATGCCCATCCTTCCGGCGAGCGCTGGGCTCGCCTCGTCGGGGGCCGCGTCGGCGCCGAAGCGGTCAGGGTTCTCCTGGCAATGGAGCCGGGGGTGCTAATACCACTCGATGCCAGGAGCAAAGTCCTGAAAATCAAACGTCGTCCCCCTGCCCCTGAACGAGTCCGCCGGTGCGTTGAGCTGGTCGAAAAAGACCCGAATGACGTCGGACAGACCGAGTGGACATTTGCCAAGGAGATTGTGCTCCTCGACGTTCTTTTCGCCAGGGAGCCGGTCGCCGAGGTGGAAGTTCAGGCGATTCAGGTGGGGCCGGCGGTGTTCTTAGCTCACCCGGCGGAAATGTTCTGCCAGTTCGGACTGGACATGAAGGCGAAAAGCCCGTTCCCGTTCACCTTCCCGGTCACCTTTGGCAACGGCTGCATCGGCTACATCCCAACGGAGGAAGCTTTCGGCGAGCACGGCGGAGGGTATGAGACAAGGCTGACCAGTTACAGCAACTTAGAGATCGCAGCCGGTCGGCAGATGGTCCAGACTGCCCTCGAGCTCGCCGGGCAAATGACGCCGGGCAAAGTCCCCGCCCCCGCGCAAGCTCCCCCTTTCGGCTCGCCGTGGTCCTACGGCAACGTTCCCCCGGAGCTTGATTAACGACTTTGCCTGACGCGCGGGCAGCCTTGTTGTCGCGTTGTGAAGCTGGGCTATTTATGGCGCAAGATCGAGGAAAAGCACCCGATCACCATCGCGCGATGCGTCGCAGAGCAACCTCGGCGAGGCCTCTCCCGGCGGTCCGGCGCGCCTGACTTTTCCTGTCGCATCCTTGTGCCATTTCTTCACCCTCTCAAGGCCGACCCGGTGCGGCTGCCTTTCCGTGGCAGGGGGTGGATGAATCCCTTGTTCGAGAAGCCCGCCTGAAGGCGGCTTGAGTGAGGGCCGGGCCGGAGCGCCGGACCACCAGCTAAAGCAGGTGGCTACCAGCGGTGCCGGCTGAAGCCGGCAGTGTGGCTGAAGACCTGCTTGGCGCAGCACCGAAAGCCAGCGGCGCGATATGCCCCGATTACTCAGCCGCTCCCGGCCGACCGGTGGGAGCCGGTGAAGCCCCCTTGTTGGCGGCAGAATCCGTAGAGAGAAATACGGAGAGAGACATGATTACAAGATGACCCCAACGGTCCTGACAATGCTGTTATGCTGTCTCATCCTCTCGGTTCTCCGCGGTGAGTTGGCCCGAAACTGGCGCGTCAATGCAAAATGAATTTTCGCGTCTTGAATAGCGTCAAAGAATTGCAGAAAATCAAAAAGCGGATGGGACTGCCGAAGAGGCGATTTATCTGGAACCAGACGGTTGTCCACGACGTTTCTAAATTAGGATGGTGATTAAGGGAGGAAATATGAAGATTATGAGACTGACGGCGATAGTATTCAGCGTCGCTGCTATAACACTTTGGCTCGCAGGATGTTACGAGGAAAGACAGGTGGTCTTCATGCGGGGCGAGCTTGTTCCCATGACTCAGCAGGATGTTGTGCAGATGGTCAAGGACGGCGCACCCAACTCCGAAGTCATCCGCGAAATTCGGGAGTCCGGGACGGTTTTCCGGTTGTCAACGACCGACATCGAGACCTTGAAGAGCGAAGGCGTGCCGGAGGAAGTCATTAACTACATGCTCTCGACCCGTGAGGCGCCCCCCATAGTGGTCTCGAGACCTGTAGTCGTTTCGGCTCCGCCCGCGGTCGCTTATGACCCGTGGTGGGGGTGGGACTACGCCTACGCCCCCGGCTACTATTATTACCCCTCGCACATCGGTTTGAGCTTCAGCTACGCCCATTTCGGGCGGCACTGGCGCGGGGCTGGCTACGGAGTCCATTTCAGGCACTGGCGGTAAAAACTGCCGGCGCTCCGGCGCCTGCCACGCGGCTAATAGCGAAAACCGGGTTCGTGGCGTCCGCACCTTCACCGCGGAGGGAGCGGGCGCTCTTTCATTCAAGTCCGACGCCCCACAGTGGCCACTGCCAACGGACCGCGTCTCATGGCTGCTCTTTAAGGCAATCGCGGTATCCCGCGGCCACTTACGGCCTTGCCGCCTCGCCCGGCTTCAGGAAGATTATCTCCCAGCGTGACTCACCCCGCACGAACAGCCGCGCTACCCGCCCGACGAGCTTATCGGTCTCGTGATTCTCTTTCGACAGGCCGATGACCTGGGGATACCAGTGATCCGCCCGCGTGGCGTCGAGGATTTTCTTCGGCGGAGTCCATCCTTTCGGGTCGCCGACATCGGGGTTGAACGTAACGTAAATCCCCTCCTGCGCCCACGTGGCGTCCTTCGCATGGTTAAGCAGGATTACATACTGCCCCAAGTGCGTGTTCCAATGAATCGAAGGCCCCCAAAACGCGTCAGCGTGCTTCTCGTGCCAGTCAACTTTCGCCGGGAAAATCGGGGTAACTTTTCCGCCGATCCCCGGCTCTTTCCACTCACCTTTGTGCCATTTCCACACCTTCCCCACCGGCTTATCGCGGTCCGCGTACTCCATTCGCGCGACGGCTACGCCCTGCTCGGATTTGTCTCCTGCGTAGGTGCTGATGAAAAAGTCGAAATACTCCTTCTTGCGATCGAGGACGACCGAAAAGTCGCCGTTCCCGCCGGCGAAATATCGGTTTGGGGTGTCCGGTCGCAGCGTACCAGGGCGTGCCTCCAGCACAATCCTTAAGTCCTCCCACGTCGCCCCATCGTCAGTCGAACGCAATGCACCGATTCGGGGAGCCGTCAGACCCGTTCCAGGGACGAGTCGGCCCGGCTCGTTGTGATACCAACCATAGAGGACTCCATCGTCGTTTTTCCAGGTGCTCTCGATCCACCGCCCGCCATTGACCTTGTTGTTGTACTCGGCGCGCACGTAAGATTGCCCCAGGTGGAAAAGGTCAGAACCGCCGCTCCGCCACGGATGACCAGCCGAGTTGAAGACGTACAACGTGCCGTCGCCCCAGTGCGCGGGGCTGTTGCAATCGGTATCGCCCACATGCTCCGGATCGGGGCTGTTCGCCCCGCGAAACCGCAGCGGCGTCGCATCTCGCAGAATCACCGACGGCACGCTTTCCTCGCTCAAAGTAGCAATACCTCCGGCAAGCGCCCAGAAGATAATCATGCCGCCGAGAAATACAATATGCGTTACAGCCACGTACCTTCTCATCGTAACCGCCTCCTTACCAATGGATTCGCAACTGAGCGGCCGCATGGGTCCCACACCCCACCGCCCAACTCCGGCGCCAAACCCCCCAGCGCGCGCACCCGAAAAGAACCTCCGCCCCAATTCGTTCCTCCGCAAACCGCAGACTTCATCGCTTCAACCTTCACCTCCGCGACCGCCCCAGTGTCGGCTCACACCGTAGCAGCATGGGGATTGCCAGTCAAACAGATATCCATCCGACTGTCCGGAACTACTCCCGGAGATGCGCCCTTCGCTTGCCGAATCTCTTGCCAGAGAGGACAGCACCGGCTAACATGATTGCCGAAAGGTGCAAACGCGGCCTCGCGGAGGTTTATCCCTCTCAGCGAGCTTTCGAGGTGCTGGGCCTCGGTCGCTCGCGCCCCCGGGCTGCCCATTCACTTCCTCAATTGAATGAAAGGGCAGAGATGCCAAAAGAGAAAATTCTTGTCGTGGATGACGAAGAGGACATCCTCGAACTGCTTGAGTACAATCTCCTCAAGAACGGCTATCGCGCCAAATGCGTTGCCACCGGGGAGGATGCCCTTAAAGCGGCACGCTCTGAGTCGCCAGACCTCATCCTTCTTGACTTGATGTTGCCGGGCGTGGACGGCCTGGATGTCTGCAAAATCCTCAAAAGCGACCCGAAGACCTCCCATATAGCGATTATAATTGTCACGGCAAAAGGCGAAGAGGCAGACATCGTGACCGGCCTTGAGTTGGGCGCCGACGACTACATAGTCAAGCCATTCAGTCCAAGAGTCCTCCTCGCCAGACTCAAAGCCCTGCTTCGCAGAAAGGCTCAGCAGCCAGTTGACCAATCGTCCGTCCTGAAAATCCACGACCTTGTGATTCACCCGGGACGACGAGAAATACTCGCCCGAGGCAAGCCCGTGGAACTTACCTTTACAGAGTTTGAACTTCTCCACTTTCTTGCTCGAAGACCCGGTTGGGTCTTCACTCGTTCCCGGATCGTTGACGCCATCCGCGGAGCCGACTACCCCGTGACCGACCGCTCCGTTGACGTGCAGATTGTCGGCCTTCGGAAAAAGCTCGGCCCGTCTGGCCACTTCATCGAAACTGTTCGCGGCGTCGGATACAGGTTCAAGGAGTGAAATATGCGGAAAAAACGCCTCCTCTGGCAGATTTACCCGTCCTTCCTTGTAATCACAGTTCTTTCCCTCCTGGGACTGTTGTGGCATGCCTCCAAAGCCCTGCGCGATTTCTATGAGAAGGATACAGCCACTAACCTCGAAGCAAGGGCCCGCCTCATCCAGAAGCAGCTCTCCGGGCGCGAAATTCTCTCCAACGAACAAGCCATGGACAGTCTGTGCAAGGAACTTGGGAAGAAGTCATCCACTCGCATCACCGTCATCCTTCCCTCGGGCAAGGTCATCGGCGATAGCGACGACAACCCTGACACCATGGAGAATCACGGAGACCGACCCGAAATCTTTGATGCCCTGGCTGGCCGCATAGGCACTTCCAAACGACCCAGCCCTACTCTCCAGAGAGACATGCTCTACGTAGGCCTTCCCCTTCGGGAGAACGGCGAGATTGTCGGAGTTGTCCGGGCGGCTGTCCCCGTAACCGCCATTGACCACGCCATCGGCGCCATTCGCATCCGCATCGCCTTTGTCGGACTGGCCGTGGCTATCGTCGCGGCAGGCGTGAGCTGGGTCATATCTCGTCGAATCAGCCGCCCCCTGGAAGAAATGCGCCGCGGCGCAGAAAGGTTCGCACGAGGAGACCTGTCCGGCCGATTGTCCGTCTCGGGAGCGGAGGAAACAACCGCCCTCGCCGAAGCCATGAACCAAATGGCCGCTCAGCTCGACGAGCGCATCCGCACAGTCCTGCGCCAGCGAAACGAACAGGAAGCCGTCCTGTCGAGCATGGTGGAGGGCGTCCTTGCGATTGACAGGGAGGAACGGCTCATCATGCTCAACCGGGCGGCATCCTCCCTCCTCGGGGTGAACCCCCAGGAAGCTCTTGGCAGAAGCATCCAGGAAGTGGTGAGGAATAAGGACCTTCAGCAACTGGTTATCGCAGCCCTGTCCGGCTCGGCCGTCCCGGAGACCGAGATCACTTTGCGACACGATGGCGAGCGTTTCCTCCATGCCCACGCGACCGCCCTGCGAGACGCTGAAGGAAGAGAGATCGGCGCCGTAGTCGTCCTCAACGACATCACCCGCCTTCGGAAACTCGAGAACGTCCGACGCGACTTCGTCGCCAACATCTCCCACGAGCTAAAGACGCCCATCACCTCCATCAAAGGGGCCGTGGAAACTCTCCTCGACGGAGCAATAAACAACCCTCAGGATGCTCAGCGCTTCCTCGGCATTATCCTGAAGCACGCGGACCGACTCAACTCCATAGTCGAGGACCTCCTCTCCCTGTCCAGGATCGAGCTGGAAGCCGAAAGAGCAAGGATCGCACTGGAGGCCGGCAAACTAAAAGACACCCTGGAGGCCGCTGTTCAGGCCTGTGAAACCAAAGCCGGCGCAAGAAACGTCTCTATCGAGCTGACCTGTGCGGAGGACCTCGTGGCCAAAATGAATCCCCCTCTTCTCGAGGAAGCCGTTGTCAACCTCCTCGACAACGCCATTAAGTACAGCGAGCCGGGAAAGCCAGTCCAAGTCGCAGCGAGCCAGTCCGATTCCGAAATAACCATCGCCGTCCGCGACCAGGGCTGCGGAATCGCAAATGAACATCTTCCCCGCCTCTTCGAGCGCTTCTACCGCGTGGATAAAGGCCGAAGCCCCTCAGAGCGGGGCGGCACGGGCCTTGGACTTGCCATCGTCAAGCACATCGCCCAGGCTCACGGCGGCCGCGTCTCCGTCGAGAGCGCCCCCGGCAAGGGAAGCGTCTTCTCCATCCACATCCCGAAAGCCTGAGCGAGCCTCCTCCCCCTGTCTCTTCTAACGAAAATCTAACTTGCCCCTGATAATCCCCGAACACCCCTCGCCGATATTGCTGGCGAAAACTTCACATTTATCTGGAGGGCATTGCAGTGTTTCTCGTCCTGGCGATTCTCGCTGGTGTCTGGTTACGGGCGAATGTTGTCTTCGCGAGGTGGCGGGTGCGCTGGCTCTCGGAGAAGGGTGTTGTTGTCGAACCGATGAGGGATTGGGCAATCCAGGTTTTCCTGAGAGGTACGGCTCTGGTTTGCTTGATTGTTGTAGTGGTCCTGTCAAACTCTTGGAGGGAAAGAAACTATGAAATGGACATGCCTGACGCTCCTCAGCTTGCTGACGGCGCTCGTGGCTCTGCCAGCGCGCCCGCAGGAAACTGAGCAGACGGAAAGAGAAAAAGAACTCCTGAACAGAATCGAGGAACTCGAAAAGCGAGTCTGGCAACTCGAAGGCGGGCAGAGGGAGAAAGAAGCTGCCGCAAAGGCCCCGTCACCCCTCGAGAAGAGGGTGGGCGACGTCGAAAAACAGGTCAAACGAATTGATCAGGTGGAAGAGCAGCTAAAGAAGGTGGAGGTAAAGGAAGAGAAGCCCGATACCTTCCGTGCCTTCTGGAAAGAAGGCCTGAACTTTGAAACCCCCGATAAGGCGTTCACAATGAAAATCGGTGGCCGCATCCACTTCGACAGCGCCTGGAACTCTGGCGACGATGAACTCGTCGAGAAGGTCGGTACCTTGAAGGACGGCGTGGAGTTCCGAAGAGCCAGAATCGCCCTCTCCGGCACGATGTACAAAAAGGTCGAATTCAAAACCCAGTACGACTTTGCCGGAGGAGGCTTCAAGTACATGGATGACAAGGAGAAGGTTGGGACTTTCAGCGGAGGCCAGGCGAAGTGGAAGGACGTCTATCTTGGCATCCTTGACCTCCCCGTCGTCGGCAACATTAGGGTCGGACAGTTCTACGAGCCGTTTGGCCTCGAGGAACAGACCAGCAGCAACTACATTACCTTCCTGGAGAGGTCCCTCACCAGCGCGCTTGTTCCCTCTCGCAAAGCTGGGCTTATGTTCCACAATTCCCAGCTCAACGACCGCATGACCTGGGCGCTTGGTGTCTTCAAAGGCAGCGACGATGTCGGGAACCGAATCAGCGACGGAGAGTACAACTTCACGGCTCGTCTAACCGGCTTACCCTGGTACGAAGACAAGGGTCGAAGGTTGCTCCACCTTGGCGCCGCATACAGCCGTAGAAACCCCAACGACGCAAAGGTGCTATTCAGCGATCGGCCCGAGGTCCACATCGCCCCGAGGTACGTTGACACCAAAGACATCACCGACGTGGACGATATGGACCTCATGGGGGCAGAAGCGGCTCTGGTGCTCGGTCCATTCTCGCTGCAAGGCGAGTTCATCCATGCCGGCTTGAACACCGCCGATGGAACCGATCCTGGGTTCTCCGGGTTCTACGCCATGGCCAGCTACTTTCTGACGGGCGAGAACCGAGCTTACAAGAGTGGGCTTTTCAGCCGCGTCAAACCGAAGAAGAACTTCGGCGCCGGCGGTGCGGGAGCATGGGAAGTCGCCGCACGCTACTCTCATCTCGACCTCAGCGACGAGGAAGTCGAAGGGGGTGAACTCGACGACATCACTGTCGGCGTGAACTGGTATCTGAACCCGAACACCAGGATTATGTGGAATTACGTCCATGGGGACCTCGACGAGGTTGGCGCATCGGATACGCTCCAGGTGAGAACTCAGGCTGACTTCTGATCCAACCACGGCTCCCCATGACGGTCTTCTAACGAGAGGCTAAGGGGGTTCTAACAGTCAAATGGTTATATGATTATGGAGAGTGCACGCGGGAGTCTCCCGCGGCTCCGGCGCCAACGCCGCTCTGCAATTAGACGCTGGAACTCTCTGCCAAAAACATAACGAACCGCAAAACAGGAGGATGGAAGTATGACAAGGCTTGGAAGTTCGATCCTCAGCGTGGCTTTCGCACTCGCCGTGAGCGCCGCGGGAGCTTCTGCCGAAGGAGAAAAAGCAAACATCGTTATGGACGGTTCGACGACAGTCGGCCCCATTGGCAAGGCGTTTGCCGAGTACTATATGGGAAGGCACCCGGACGTCAACGTCACCGTCAGCGAGTCGGGCAGCGGCAATGGCGCCAAGAGCCTCGTAAACGGGACGTGTGGTATCGCCAACATGTCTCGCTTCATGAAGGACACCGAGTTCAAGGCCGCCCTTGAGAAAGGCGTCATGCCCGTCGCTCACGTCGTCGCCATGGACGGAATCGCCGTCATCGTCCACCCGACGAATTCGGTCAAGGCTCTGACAGTTGACCAGGTCCGCGACATCTACATGGGCAAAATCTCCAACTGGAAGGAACTCGGCGGAGCCGACCGGAAGATCGTCAAGATAAGCCGCGACACCAATAGCGGCACCTACGAGTGCTTCGAGACCATGGTCATGAAAAGCGAGAAAATTGCCGCCGATGCCGAATACGTCGGGAGCAACGGGGCGATCCGTCAGCGCGTTCAGAGCACACCCGCCGCCATCGGGTACGTGGGGCTGGGCTTTGTTGACCGAACAGTCAAGGCCCTGGACATCAACGGCGTTTATCCCGACCCCGACACGGTTCGGTCGGGCCGGTATCCCGTATCCAGGCCTCTGTTCATGTTTACAAACGGTTTCCCGCAGCTCGGCAGCCACCTGCACGCGCTCGTTACACTTCACCTGACAAAGAGAGGACAGGAGATCGTGGAAGCCATAGGATTTGTGCCGGTAACCCAATATTAAGAGCGCCCCGGCTTCAATCCTGTGGTGGTCCACAAGACTCGGAGCCATGACAGAGCACATATACCTCACGGCCGGACCAACCACCCCCCCCCAAAGCCGGGGCCTGTTACTTGGCAAGAGGGCCAGCCTGACTAAGAAGGCTGGCTCTCTTGCCGGGCAGGGCATTCTCCTCGCCATCACTTCTGCCTCCGCTCTGGCGGTCTTCTTTATCTTCTATTCCATCGTCAGGGACGCTCTCCCGTTTTTCCGCATCCGAGGAATAGGTGAGTTCTTCACGAGCATCCAGTGGTATCCTTCCGGCAGACCCCCTGTCTTCGGGGCCCTGGCGATATTCGTCGGCAGCGGACTCGTCACCCTTGGCGCCATCCTCGTCGCCGTTCCGCTCGGCGTCTCCGCTGCCGTATGCATGAGCGAAATCCTCCCCTTCAACCTCCGCCAGCTCATCAAGCCCGTAATCGAAATCCTTGCCGCGATTCCCTCGGTCGCCTACGGTTTCTTCGCCCTGGTGATTTTCGCACCACTCCTTCAGGAACACGGCGGCGCAATCCTCTCTGTGGCTATGTGGTTTGTCGGTGTCCCTATTGGAATCGCGATGGTTTTTCTGTTGGGAAGCATGGTCACAAGCACAGCGCCGTCGCGTTTCCGTCCGGCAGTCCGGAACCTGGCCAGACTCATTCTCGCTGCCTGCGCCCTCTTGGGGCTTCTATGGCTCGGAAGGCTCCTGGGCAACCTGCAAATATCCAGCGGCACAAACGCCCTGAACGTCTCCGTCATTCTGGGAATCATGGCACTGCCGACCGTCCTGAGCGTATCGGAGGACGCCCTCCAGGCCATCGGTCGGGAGCTCCGCGAGGCAAGCTATGCCCTCGGCGCCACACGTGCAGAAACCACAGTGAAAGTCCTTCTCCCAGCCGCTAAGAGCGGACTGTGTGCGGCCGTCATACTGGGGACAATGCGAGCCGTCGGCGAAACGATGGTGGTGTGGATGGCCTCGGGTAACGCCGCCCAAATCCCTCGCCCGTGGTTTAACCTTCTGGAGCCGGTTCGCACGATGACCGCCACTATCGCCGGGGATATGGGCGAAGCCGACCAGGTCACCGGCTCCGCACGATACCACGTCCTTTTTGCCCTGGCACTTTGCCTGCTGGCTTTCTCCTTTGTTTCCAATTTAGTGAGCGAATGGGTCCTTCGGCGGTCAAAATTGGGGAGGGCGTAAGCAGATGCGACCAGCCACTCGAAAAATGCTCGATAAGTCCTTTGCAGGACTCGGCATTTCCTCGACCCTCCTGCTCGTCCTTGCCCTCGTCATCGTTCTGGGACCCATCTTCGTCCGAGGCTCCCGCGCGTTTGTCTTCCAGGCCACTGTCGAGCACCGCAGACTCATGCTCGACAAATTCGGTCGCGGTAACCGCGCCGCCGTCGAGGCGGAGGTCGCCCGGGCAAAACGTGCCCGGCAGGGCATTTACGACCTCATGTGGAAATTCGAGGACGAACTCAGCTCCGCCGATTCCGTGCGACGTCGCACGTACGCCGGCCCCCTGCGCGAATTGAAGGAGCGCCTTCGCGCGCTCCTTGGTCCGTTGCCGGGTCAACTGAGGCCGGTTCTCGCGCGGGACCAGTATGGCCAGACCCGGTGGGACCGCGCCCTTCTCAAGCTCCACGATGTGCTATACGTGGAGCAGTATGACTATTCGGCCCCGTCAAAAATCGGCCGGAGGTTTTTTGTCCCCCGCGTCAACGATTTCAAGGGCACGTCGCTTGAGCCTGTCTTCGCATACCTGGAGAAAAACCTCGACAAAATGCTTCTTCCCCGACGAACAATCTACTGGCGCTTTCTATTTGACGAGTCTTTCGACGCCCACTTCTTCGGCGGCATCTGGCCGGAAATGCTCGGCACCATTTACCTGACAGTCGGGGCAATGATATTTGCCGTCCCCATGGGAGTCATAGCCGCCATATATCTCGTTGAGTACGCAAGTCAGGGACGCCTCATAAGCTTGCTGCGAACGTGCATCAGCACGCTGGCTGGCGTCCCCAGCATCGTTTTTGGGCTTTTTGGTTTGGCTTTCTTCGTCAATGCGCTGCACGTCTCCGGTTCCAAAAGCGTCCTTGCCGGGGCAATGACCCTGGCGGTCCTCGTCTTGCCTACAGTGATAAAAGCATCCGAGGAAGCGATTCGCTCCGTCCCCTTGCACTACAAGGAGGCGGCCTTGAGCCTTGGCGCCAGCAAGTGGCGAATGATCGTGACTGTGATTTTGCCGGCGGCTCTTCCCGGCATTCTTACGGGGGTCGTCATCAGCATGGGGAGGGCAGCGGGCGAAACCGCACCCATAATTTTCACAGCAGCCGTCAGCGTTGGGAAACCGCTGAAGGTCTGGCAGACGCTGACGCAGCCAACTCCGGCGCTGCCCTGGAACATCTACAACCTCGCCACAGAGCACGAGGCGGTTGACGAGATTCGCCACGTCCAGTACGGCATGGTCTTGACGCTTGTCCTCCTCGTCCTGACACTCAACATCGCCGCCATTGTCCTGAGGGCGAGGATTTCACGCAGATTGAAAGGCTGAGGTATGACCACAATGGTCCTCGAACACAGAATCGTCCCTGAAAAGCTCGACGCCCGTATCCAGTCACAACCCCATCACGTTTACGCCGAAGACTTCTCCGTTTATTACCGAAATAACGAAGCCGTCAAGAACGTCACCTTCGGCATCCCCGGGAAACTCGTCACCGCCATCATCGGCCCGAGCGGCTGCGGCAAATCCACATTCTTGAGAGCAATCAATCGCATGAACGACCTGATTCCTGGCTGCCGCACAACCGGACGTTTAGTGCTCGACGGGCAGGACATTTACGCCGCACAGGTGGATGTGGTTGGTTTGCGCCGCAGAGTCGGAATGGTCTTTCAAAAGCCGAATCCCTTCCCCAAATCCGTCTTCGACAACGTTGCATACGGTCCTCGCATCCACGGCATCGCAACAAAGCGCGACCTCCCCCAGATAGTCGAGCGAAGCCTCGTGCGCGCCGCCCTCTGGGAGGAGGTGAAAGACCGCCTTTCCGAAAACGCGCTGCGGCTTTCCGGCGGGCAGCAGCAGCGCCTGTGCATCGCAAGGGCACTGGCCGTTGACCCGGAAATACTCCTTATGGACGAACCCACCTCGGCCCTCGACCCACGAGCCACCGCACGCATCGAAGACCTCATTCGTGAGCTTCGCGGCCAATACACAATCATCGCCGTCACTCACAACATGCAGCAGGCCGCGAGAATTTCCGACTTTACAGCTTTCCTCTACGAGGGCAATCTTGTTGAGTTTGGCACCACCAACGAGATTTTCACTCGTCCCAAGCAAAAGCAGACCGATGATTACATTACCGGGCGATTCGGATAGAGCCCGTGGCGAAAAAGCGATTCAGGTCCCGAGCGCGCCGCACGCCGTCCCCTGAACCGAAAGTGCGATTTCGTGCGGGTCGCAGGACCCACTGACCCTCTCTTCAGTTTCCCGACGGTGCCGGCGAGGAGCGGTCTGATGCCAGCGAAAAATCCACGACGACGGGGAGATGGTCGGAGCCGATTGGGGGACAGAGCTGCCGACTCAGGATGGTGATTTCACCGGAGTGGAGGATGTGGTCGAGGGGGATGCGCAAAAGCCACGGCAGATCGGACGGCCAGCTTGGATGAATTCCTCGTCCCCGGCGGCTGTCGCGGAGGTTCGCTCGGCGGAGCAACCGTTTGAAGTGGGGCGACCACGGGGTCGTGTTGAAGTCGCCGAGAACGATGACCGGGCTTGTCAGCGAACGCACGTAATCGGCAACTGCCAGGAGTTGGCGGTTTCGCAGGCGGAAACGGGCGCTTCCTATCGGGGGGAGAGGATGGGTGGCAATGACGGTTAGCTGTTTCCCTTCGATGCGAAGGCGAGCGACGGCGCTCGGGACCCCGGAGTCGCCCAGCTCCACGATTTCAGCCCCTTCAAAGGGAATGCGGCTCAAAAGAGCGATGCCGAAGTTGTCCTCTCGCGAGCGGCTTATGACGTGCGGGTAGTCGTCGAGGGACGAGAGCTCCTTCATCCAGGCTTCGGAGGCTTCCAGAACCGCGATTATGTCGGGATGAGCCGAGCGGATGAGGTTTCGGACTTTGTCGTATTCCTTGTTGGAAGTGAGGACGTTTGCGAGGAGGATTCTGGCGGATTTGGAGGGCGCGACGCGATGCTTGGCCGGTCGCACGAACGAAGGAAGAACGTCGAGGAAGTTGACGAGGGCAAAGACGCCGCAAACGACCGCCCAGGGCCACCGCCTCCGGATGACGAAGATTACGCCCGTGAGAAGAAGGCAGAGAAGACACTGCACTCGGAAGTTCGCCGCCAGGTCGAACCCCCACCAGAGGCGGCCAAAGAAACCAGCCGCAGTGAAGGCGAAAAGAACCACGGCACCAGAAGCAGCCAAACCCCAGAAACCGATTTTCAAATGAAAGAAACCACCCATCGTTCACCAATTTCCTCAGGCGTCCAGACCATTGAGCAGGCGAATCAAGTCTATGCGGTTCCGTGCTTCATCGGGAAATAGCATATTCTCCGGTTGGCGTCCACTGGAAGCTCCTGAAGGCAGGGCGCTCTGGGGCAACGACCGGGCGCGAATTCGGGGGACGCTGGCAGTAGGGCAAAAAAGGCACTTGCCTGTTGTCGGGTTATATGCTAATCAATCGTAGGGCGCGGACGCGCTCGGCGGCGTGGACGGCGAGATGAGGACTGCGATGCACCGAGAAGGAGAGCGCCCGGGTCCGTCAGGGCCGGTTCCGCGCCAGTCGGGAGGGCATTGCGAAGACAGTTACTCGACAACACTCACCAGGGGGGAAACCCCACCGCGAGGGAGAGGGTGGTTATGCGCCTCAAGATAATCCTTTCGAGCATGGTTTTTCTTTTGTTCGTCGTCAGTTCGTCACTGCTGCCGTTTTGCGGTACTTGCTCCGCGGGCACATGGTACGTGGATGATTCCGTCTCGATGTCAGGTGACGGGACTTCCTGGCAAAGGGCGTTCAAGACGATTCAGGAAGGCATTAACGCCGCTTCCGATGGCAACGAAGTCGTCGTGGCGCAAGGGACTTATCTGGAGAACATCCAGTTCGGTCGCAAGAACATTACTCTCACCGGAACCGATCCCACAAATCGGATGGTAGTGGAAGCGACGGTCATCAACGGGAAACGGGCGGGCTCGGTGGTCACGTTCGAGGGGACCGAGAAAGAAACCTGCGTGCTGTCGGGGTTCGCAATTCGAAACGGCTGGGCTTTCAGCGGTGGCGGGATTTGCGGGGGGAGGGGGGATGCTCACACTCATGCCACTATCAGGAACAATGTCATCAGCGCCAACTTCGCCGATGGCGAGGGCGGCGGGATGACGTACTGCGACGGCATCATCGAGGAGAACGACATTTCGGGGAATTCTGCCATGGCGGGGGGCGGGCTTTCACAATGCAATGGGATTATTCGGAACAATCAGGTGGCTTCCAATACGGCAGATAATTTTGGCGGAGGTGTGGCTGACTGCGGCGGCACTATCGAGGGGAACACTATCTCGGGCAACACGGCCGGGGAAGAGGGAGGCGGTCTGTGCTTTTGTCTCGGTGAGGTACGGCACAACACAATCTCTGGAAACAAGGCTCTTTACGGCTCGGGTCTGAGCTATTGCCACGGTGTCATCCAGAGCAACGTCATCTCCGACAACGGCCCGACAGGAGTCGCTTCACAGGGAGGCGGCCTGTACTTCTGCTCCGCGGCTATCTCAGACAACACCGTCTCCCGGAACACCGCTCAGGATGGCGGCGGCTTGTACGATTGCGATAACCTCCTCTCCGGCAACACAATCAATGAAAATATCGCGTCCTCCACTGGCGGGGGGCTGTGGGGGTGCGACGGCACGGTCACCGGAAATGTCGTCAGCGTCAACGAGGCGCAGTTGCAGGGCGGAGGCTTGTACGATTGCGACGGCTTGGTCTTGGGCAACGTGGTCCAGGGGAACAGCGGGGGTGACTACGGGGGCGGTCTCGGCGCTTGCGACGGCACCATTCGGGATAACCTCATCGCGAAGAACTGGGCGCGTCGGGGGGGCGCCCTGTGGGATTGCGCCGCCGACATAGAGTCCAACACGATCGTGGACAACATCACGGCGAGTCGCTTCCGCGGAGGCCTGGAGGGCTGCACTGGTAAGATCATAAACTGCATCATCTGGCGAAACATCTGGGGCGGAGGCGCGCAGATCGAGGAGTGCAGCTTGCCCGCCTATTCGTGCATCGAAGCCTGGAACGGAGGCGGTGAAGGCAACATCAAGGCGAACCCCCAGTTCGCCGACACCGACTACCGTCTTTCGGATAGTTCGCCCTGCCTTGACGCCGGGAAGAACGAGGATTGGATGTCGGAAGCCACTGACCTCGACGGCAACCCCAGAATCTCTCAGGCCTTCAAGACGCGCACCGTTGATATGGGGGCGTACGAATACCCGTACCTCGTCGTGCTTATTACAGGGATAAGAAAGGTCACCGGCGGCAAAGTCCAGATTACCTGGACCAGTTGTCCCGGCGAAAGTTACGAGGTCTGGTCGTCTCTCGCGCTGCCCAAAGCGCCGTGGACAATGGCTGCAACAGTTCCCTCTCAGGGGACCACTACTTCCTGGACGGATGCTGCCGTGCAGCCGCGTCAGAAGTTCTACAAAGTCAAATTCCGCCTGGCGGCATCCCCGGTTCGGGCATGAGGGTGGACATGGGGGCATACGAGTTCTTCCGTGTGACCATCGTGGGCGTCAAAAGGAAGGGCGGCGGCGAGATTGAGCTCACCTGGACCAGTGGCTCCGGAGACAGATACACCGTCTGGTCGTCCCTCGACCTCCTGACCGGAGCATGGGAAAAGGGAGAGACAATACCGTCGGCTGGCATATCAACCAGTTGGATTGACCTCGACGCAGTGTGCCGCCAGAGGTTTTATACAATCCAGAGCGAGTGAAGGAGGTGACCCCGGGGTCTCACGGCAGAGGACGCCGGGACTGCAGAGCTTAGTGCCATGGGGATTTCCACGCGGGCGGTTCTATTTGTAGCCCAGTTCCGCCCCGTCGGTAAGCTCTCGACATGTCTTCTCGTCTCGGCGGCAGTCAAACAGGCGTTCCGCAAGCAAGCTCACCGGTCAAATCTCTGTTGCGTGGGAGGCGGGGGTTGGATAGAGTGAGGTAACGATTTAAGGAGCCTGTGGCGAGTAGTGCAGTGAGTCGTGAGGCGGTCCCATCCCGGACAGGAAGTCGGCGCTGGTTTTGCCGTAGTCGGGCGGTCATTTCTAACTCTTGAGACAAGGAGGGAGAAATCAGATGAGGACGAGAGAGAGTTGGGTGTTTGCTGTAGTTGTCAAGCTGGCAGTCGCGATAGTCGTTCTGGGCGCGGCGGGCATATGCTTTGGAGAACAAGCAGCCGCCGTGAAGCAGGTGACGAACGTCGCCAGCACGAATCTCAAGCCGCCGTCGGATGCTATTGTTCTATTCGACGGGAAGAATGCGGACGCGTGGGTCATGCGGAGAGCGGGAGAGCCGTGCAAGTGGATTGTGGAAGGCGGCATTATGAAGGTCGGGACGGGTACAGGCGACATAGTCACAAAGCAGAAGTTCACGGACTTTCAGTTGCACGTCGAGTTCCGGCCCAGGTCAACGGACGCGAACGCGGCGGGGCAGGGGCGCGGGAACAGCGGGGTGTACTTCCAGGGCCTGTACGAAGTGCAGGTGCTCGATTCGTATGGGCTGGATTCGCAGGATAACGACTGCGGGGGAATCTACAAGGTGTCGCGGCCGATGGTCAACGCATGCCTGAAGCCCGAGGAATGGCAGAGTTACGACATCCTGTTCTTCGCACCGCGTTTCGACGAAAGCGGGAAAATGACGGTGCCGGCGCGAATATCGGTTTTGCAGAACGGGGTGTGGATTCAGCAGAACGCCGAGGCCTGGAAAAGAACGACTGCCTCCATGAACGAGAAAGAGCAGGACGAGAAAAAGCCCGGCCCGATTCTCCTCCAGGATCACGGCAATCCGGTGGAGTACCGGAACATCTGGATTCGGCCGCTTGGCCCGACGATGCCGTGAGTTGCGGCAAGATTCCTGAGGCCCGGGCGCGGAGATACAACGGAGCGCATGCATGGGGCGGCGTGCGGCGGAGGTTCTGAGTCAGTCTGTTTGCCCTTCTCGACGAGAAACAGCGTATGAAACGACATGGTGACGTGCTTTTGTGCGCATCGCTTTGCGCCGTGTTTGTCGGTTGTGAGACGCAGGCGGCGGACGATGCCTCACGCGGGATGGACGGCTATCGGTTCGAGGCTCATCAACGCTGGGAGAGGCCGCGCACGGTCGTTGGGGTCAGATACAACATGGGGGACTGTGCGGGGATGCCGCTGGGCGGACTCGGCACAGGGACAATCAGCATAAACAGCTTCGGGGAGTTTGAGCGAAACGGCTTGATGAACAACCCGCGCCCGGAAGGGAAGGCTGGGGGATGCTTTTTTGTCGTGCGCTCCGAATCGCCCAAAGGAGTGACGACCCGAATCCTCCAGGGGAGAGAAGCCCACGGGTTGAAGCCGGTGAAAGGACTGAAGTTCCTGGGCCATTTTCCGATTGCAGAGATTGATTACGAGGACGACTTCCCCGTTGAGATTTCCCTCCGGGCGATGACGCCGTTCATGTACCGCGACAGCAAAAACTCCGGCCTTCCGGCAGCCATGTTCACATTCCGAGTCAAGAACAGGCTTCAAGAGCCTAACCGAGTGTCTATCGCTTTCTCATGGGCCAAGCCGCAGCCGGACGTGGTGGAGGGAATTCCCGTGACGTGCCGGGGGAATGTTGGGGCAACCGGTGCATGGAGGATAAAGATGTTGGCGCCGGGCGAGACGGCGTCCATCTGGGTATTCCAATCTCTTGGTGAATCAGCGGAGGACTTGAATGCCCGGCTACAGAAGGTGACTAAGGAGGTTGCCCAGCTCGGGAACGAGGTGCTCGACACAAAGCAAAAGGACAAGGAGGCAAAGGGGATTGTTCTCTCGAACGGCGAGGTCGAATTCGCCCTGGACCCGGACGGCTGTTTCAACTGGGAAAACTGGGGAAAGGAGACGTTCACGTGGAAGAAGCTTCCCACAGTCGGCCAGCATTACTTCGCGGTTCACTATAACGACGGACAAGAGCGGGTCGCCGGAGTTGCCTACCGCCCCTCAGCACCGAATGAATTGCGGAATCTTGTCGTGGAGACTCCATCGTACAGAATTGGAGACAGCTCGGCTATGACCAGGCTGTCCAGTTCCGATGGCGCGATTGGCATCGCGATTTTCACAACTCTCACGTCGCGGACTGCAGCACGCCGCTTTCAAATCACTAACCGCGGAAACGCAGAGCTCCGGAACGTCGAGCTGCGGTATTTCGTGAATTATGACGTCGGCGGACCGGGACACGAGGCCGACGATGCCGGGGGATACACGCTCGGACCGTGGGGCGCCGCGGTGCTGGATGACGTGAGCCGGATAGTGTGCGTCCTGACGGGAAGTCCGCCGCCCAGCGGAATATTCGTCGGCGACTGGGCACAGGCACGGGAGCGGTTGTTCAAGGACCGTGTCGGGGTGCCAGGAGACTTGCAGGCGATGATGTCGGTCGCTTCCCCCTGGGGGACAGGTCATTTTGACGACCAATCGCTTTTCGGGCTGTGGTCCGGGACCCATGTCGGAGAACCGGGTGAGTACGCAATTGGCATTCTGAGGGATGAAGGAGTTCAATGTGACTATCTCGAGGAATGGTGTTCTCGCGAAGAGGACCAAGCAGCACTGAAACCCTGGCGCGAGTTTGAAGAGAAGGGGACATGGGCTTCGCTGAGGCTTGCGGCACAGAAGCCGCAAATGCCGGGCGTGCGAGCTTCCCGTTGGGCGCGCGGCCCCGCGATGGCGGTCTGCGCGAGCGTGAATCTGAAGCCGGGGGAGGAACGGCAGCTCCGCTTTCTGCTGACATGGTTCTTCCCCGGTCAGAAGGATTCAGAAGGCAATTTCATCGGGCACATGTACTCCAACTGGTTCAGGACTTCCAGAGATGTGGCCGAATACGTCGCGGAGAGATGGCCAGCGCTGAATGACGGCACGGCGGCGTGGCAGGAGGCAATTTACGAGTCGGCGCTGCCGGACTGGCTGAAAGACGGGCTGGTGAACTCGCTCTATTCCCTCGCCAGAAACACCTTGTGGATTGAGGACGGGCGATTTGCCCACAGCGAGTCGTTCGTTGGATGCCCGATAACTGAAACGATAGTCTGCCGGTTCTACGGCTCGATACCGACGGCGATGTTCTTCCCCGACCTCGAGCGGAACACGATGCTCCAATTCGCCAGGCACCAGCGGTCGGACGGGGCGATTCCGTTCGCGTTCGGGCAGCCGGAGTTTTTGGACAAGCCTTATTATGAGACGCAAAAGTCGCTGGATTCGTCGGAGTTTGTGCTAATGGCGTACAGGGATTATCGGTGGTGGAACGACGAGAGTTTGCTGCGGGAGATTTATCCGCACGTGAAAAAGGCGACCGAGTACGCCAGGACCCTCGACACGGACGGCGACGGGGTAATCAACGAGGTCTCGATGCAGTATTACGACATCTGGCAGTTCAAGGGGACTTCGGCGTACGTGGGGACGATATGGCTTGCGGCTCTTCGTGCGGCGGAAGAAATGGCGAAGGTTATGGGCGACACGTCGTTCGCGGATGAATGCAGAGAGCTTTTTGCGATAGCGTCGCAGTCTTTCGACGAGAAACTCTGGAACGGGCGATACTATCGTCTTTACAACGATCCGGCGACGGGCGAGATTTCCGAGACGTGCCTGGGGAATCAGCTCGCCGGGCAATGGTTTGCATATTCGGCGGGGCTTGGTGAGATTCTGCCGAAGGAGAAGATTCTATCGTCGTTGAAAGCGGTGGAGAAACTGAACGCTGCGACAAGCCCTTACGGTCTTGTCAACGGCATGCGACCAGACGCAACGCCGGACACCAGCGGGAAATATCATTCATCGAGCATCACGACTGGCGAGACGTTCTGCTACGCGGCCACATGTCTTTACTCGGGCGGACCAAAGACGGGAATGGATATGGCGAAGGCTTTGTACGGGAACATTGCGCTGCGGCTGCGCACTCCATGGAACACGACATGGAACATTGACGCGAAGACGGGAGAGCTTGGCTGGGGTCCGGAATATTACAGCAACATGTGCCTGTGGGACCTGTATGGCGCGCTGACAGGAGAACGTGGACTGATTGTCAGGGAATCCGGCGCGCTCTAGTACTTAGTTGCACAAGTTCACGGATTATGTTATATTCTCCCAGGAGTTGT
>CAYZXL010000029.1:0-51898 GCA_964482435.1 uncultured Verrucomicrobiota bacterium | reverse complement strand
GTCACACGCGTCCAGCCCGCCCGCCGTTTGCGCCACATTGCCCGTTATTGTGTTGTCCTCGATGGTCCCGTCGCAGTCGTCCAACCCGCCGCCACGCTGTTCCGCCCAGTTGCCCGTTATCGTGTTGTTCTGGATCGTGGCCTTGCAGTAGTTCAGCCCCCCGCCGTTGGTCCCCGCCAGGTTGCCGCTTATCGTGTTGTTCTGGATCGTCCCATCGCAGTAAGCCAGCCCCCCGCCATACTGGCTCGCCGAGTTGTCCGATATCGTGTTGTGCTCGATCGTGCCATTGCAGTAGAACAGCCCGCCGCCATACCGGCTCGCCGAGTTGTCCGATATCGTGTTGTTCTCGATCATGCCATTGCAGGCGTACAGCCCGCCGCCGAAGGTCGCCGAGTTACCCGTTATCACGTTGTTGAGGATCATCCCGGCGCATCCATACATCCCGCCGCCGTTGTCTGTGGCCAAGTTGTCCCTTATCGTATTGTTCTCGATCTCGCCATCGCAGAAGGCCAGCCCGCCGCCGGCCTGCGCCGAATTTCGTGTTATCGTGTTGTTCTGGATGGTCGCGTGCGTCCCACCGGCGCCTGTACTTCCACGGATTCCGCCGCCCAACAGGGCCGCGCCATTCCGGATGGTGAAGCCGGACAGGACACAGGCCTCGGTTTCGGTCGCGGAGAACGTGACGACGGAACCAGCTTTGTTCCCATGAATGATGGTGTTTGCGACGAGGGAGGGATCGAGGGGGTCCGTACCGGTCAAAGTGATGTTCTTGCCGTGGAAATGGATGTTCCCCAGGTATATCCCCTGGGCCACGATGACCGTATCGCCGTCGGACGCCGCGTCAATCCCCTCCTGGACCTTTTCGAACGCGGTCGCGGGGGATTTGCCGTCGCCGGAGGATAAAACCGAATCGTCAACGTACCATTTCGCCCCCAATGCCTGTGCCATTGGGAGAATTACGACGCAGATGCTGAGAAAAAGAATCGCTCGCATGCTTAAGCCCTCCTTGTGCTGTATTCATTGCCGTCGCAAACGCCGGGAAAGATTCCTTGCGCCGTAAATTCAGACCCGGGCCTTCCCAGGGTCGAAGCGGATACGGGTGCACCCTCACCTCAGCGTCCTCGTCGGCAGAGAGATGAGGAGTCAACTACAAATACGCTGAAGCGTAAACACGTTTCGGGCCGCCGGTAGTTCCCATCTTGTGCCTCCGTGGTGGGCCAAATGAAGCGGCTTTCGGAGGTAGCTTTGGTTTCGGTACCTCCGGACTTCGTAGAGAAGGTTGCGCTCGCTTACCGAGTCGCACGGCTGCCCTCAGAATTGCTCGACCCTGTAAAACTTGCGCGAACCGCCGGGACTGGGGTCCGTCCATGTCGTTGATTCCCCCTGAGACGGCGTTCCCGCTTCATCCGTCCATGACCCGCCGCTCAAGTCCGTGCATGACCAGACGACGTAATTGGACCCCGCGCGGCTCGTCCAAGTGACCCTGACGGCGCCGCCCGCCTGTCGCAGGACCTGGCTAATCCGAAACTTGAAGCTGTACTCGTAGGCCCCCATGTCCACAATCGCCTGAGCATCCCCATCGCCATCCACGATTCGCGGATTCCCGTCCAGGTCTGTCGCCGACCCCATCCAGTCCTCGTTAAGTCCCGCATCAACGCACGGCGAGCTCGCCGATAACCGATAGTTGTTGTCTTCTTGTGTTCCCGGGTCATTGTCGGGTCCGTCAGGATCAACAAACTGAGGGTGTTCCGCAATGTTCCTTGTGCTTGGGTCTCCGGTCCACCCCTCAATGCAGGAATAGGTTGGGACAGACGACTCGTGAAGCTGACCGGCGCCTGGAGCGGTGTTCCCCCAGAGAATGCAGTTGCGCATCGTCGCTGTGCAGTAAGACAGCCCGCCGCCGCCCTGCGTTGCGGAGTTGTCGGCTATCGTGTTGTTCCGGATGGCCGCCCCACACGCGGCTAGCCCGCCGCCGTACACTTGCGCCGAGTTGCCCGTTATCGTGTTGTTCTGAACGGTTCCGTGGCAGTCGTAGAGCCCGCCGCCGTTCAGTGCCGAGTTGCCCGTTATGGTGTTGCTCTGCACCGTTCCGAGGCAGTAGCTCAACCCGCCGCCGTCGGTCATCGCCCGGTTACTGCTTATCCTGTTGCTCTGGATTGTTCCGTCACACGCGTCCAGCCCGCCCGCCGTTTGCGCCACATTGCCCGTTATTGTGTTGCCCTGGATGGTCCCGTCGCAGTTCCCCAACCCGCCGCCGCTCTGTTCCGCCGAGTTGCCCGTTATGGTGTTGTTCTGGACCGTGGCGCTGCAGTGGTACAGCCCGCCGCCGTCGGTCCCCGCCAGGTTGCCGCTTATCGTGTTGTTCTGGATCGTGCCGTAACATTCACTCAGCCCGCCGCCGTACTGTGCCGCCGAGTTGCCTGTAATCGTGTTGTTCTGGATCGTCCCGTGGCAGACGCACAGCCCGCCGCCGAGCTCTCCGGCAGAGTTGCGCGCTATCGTGTTGTTTTGGATCGTGCCGTTGCAGTAGTACAGCCCGCCGGCGTCTGCCCCCGCCAGGTTGCCGCTTATCGTATTGTTCTGGATCGTCCCGTTGCACCAATACAGCCCGCCGCCCCACGTCGCCGAGTTGCGCGTTATCGTGTTGTTCCCAATGGTCCCGTCGCAGAGGCACAGCCCGCCGCCGTACAGGGCGAAGTTGCCCGCTATCGTGTTGTTCTGGATCGTGCCGTTGCACCGGGCCAGCCCGCCGCCATACTGGTCCGTCGAATTGTTGGTTATCGTGTTGTTTTGGATCGTGCCGTTGCAGTACTCCAGCCCGCCGCCGGCGGAGTAATCGCCCGTGGCGGAGTTGCCCGTTATCGTGTTGTTCAGGATCATCCCGGCGCATCCATACATCCCGCCGCCGTTGAATGTGGCCAAGTTGTCCCTTATCGTATTGCTCTCGATCTCGCCATCGCAGTAGGCCAGCCCGCCGCCGGCCTGCGCCGAGTTGCGCGCTATCGTGTTATTCTCGATGGTCGCGTGGGTTCGGGTGGACTCTGTTCCTCCGGAGATTCCCCCCCCGTCCACAGCCCCACCGTTGCGGATACTGAAACCGGACAGGACGCAGGCTTCGGTTTCGGTCCCGGAGAACGTGACGACGGAACTGGTTTCTTTGGCTTGAATGATGGTGTTTGCGACGACGGAGGGATCGAGCGGGTCCGTACTGGTCAAAGTGATGTTCTTGCCGTCGAAATGGATGCTCTCCGGGTACGTCCCCTGGGCCACGATGACCCTATCGCCGCTCGAGGCGGCGTCAATCCCGTGCTGAATGGTGGCAAAGGGAAGCGCGTTCGTGCCTGGATTGCTGTCGTTTCCCAGTGGCGGAGGCGCCACGTACCAGTCGGTCGCGAACGAGCCCGAACAGACCGATAGAAGGAAAAAGACTGATGTCGTGACGAGAACTCGTGTGCGGGTCATTGTCCCCCCTCCTCTTGAGATGAAGTTGACTGCGACTATTCGGCTTTCTTCGACATGGAATGCCTCCTCGACAACTTCCAAGCACCCGATTCCGTGGATGCTGGTTATTGACTCTACCAGCCAAAGGCCCCGTGTCAACATGAAATTTGGGGCGGGGCAAAGACGTGAGTCACAGGGGGAATGAACCGCCGAGGTCGCAGAGAGCGTAGAGAGAACGGGCGACGCGCCGCCGCCTTCGGCAGCGGCAGGGAACATGGGCAAAAGGCCGGTGCGGCCGCAGAAGTCGCGGCCCCTGTGCGGCGCAGGCGGGACGCCTGCGGTACAACCGCCCGAGACTGAGGAATTGCGCGATCGGGAAATGGCATGGCCGTGGGGGCGGCAGCCGCAGAGGGCGCGGAGATCGCGGAGAAACAGCGGACACGATTAACCCCGCCCGTGGCGGGGTCGTCCTGTCCAAGTCTTGGTTTCTTCTTCTCAGGGCATACATGCCTTCGTGTTCTTCGTGCTCTTTGTGGTCAGATGCCTGCCTCTTGCTACCACGAAGGCCACGAAGGGCACAGAGGGAGAACCCCACGGGCGGGATGGCGTTACCCTTTCTCTCCATTACGAGGCCAATTCCTCTCACACTCACGGCGCACACAGCTCAAACGTAGCCACACCCTCTTCGACATTGGTTTGACACGTCTGCCAACGGCGCGGTAGGATTTTTTGTGGGAATAGGCATTCGGCCATGCTCGCCTCGAGCGTGAGAGCCAGACTGAAGCAAGCGTCCGGTGACTGTGAAAGAAGTGGCGGCCGGAGCAGGTCTCTTCCTTTGGAGGAGTGGCATTGGAATACGAAGGCGTGATTGGACTGGAAGTCCACGCGGAACTGAAAACCGAAACGAAGCTTTTCTGTGGCTGTTCGACGCGGTTTGGGGCGCCGCCGAACACGCAGACGTGTCCTGTGTGCCTGGGGCTGCCCGGGGTTTTGCCCGTCCTCAACGAGAAAGCGCTGCGATTCACCGTGAAGGTCGGCCTTGCGGTGGGCTGCGAGGTATCTAAGTTCAGCAAGTTCGACCGGAAGAACTACTTCTATCCGGACCTGCCGAAGAATTTTCAGATTTCGCAATATGACAAGCCGCTATGCAGGGGAGGAGTGCTGGAGTTCTCGTCCAATGGGGAGACGCGAAAGGTCGGGCTGATCCGGGTGCACGTCGAGGAGGAAGCCGGGAAATTGATTCATTTTCCCGACGGCGAGAGCGGCGTGGATTTCAATCGGGTGGGGATTCCTCTGTTAGAGATTGTGAGCAAACCGGAAATCTACAGCCCGGAGGAGGCGTACGATTATCTCGTTGGGCTGAAGTTGTTGCTTCAGTACCTGGACGTCAGCGACTGCAACATGGAGGAGGGAAGCCTCCGCTGCGATGCGAACGTTTCGGTGCGGCCGAAGGGACAAGAACAGCTCGGCACGCAGATCGAAGTCAAGAACATGAACAGCTTCAATGCCGTCCGGAGGTCGCTCGCTTATGAAATTGAGCGGCAGAGCGAGGTCCTCGAAAGTGGCGGCAAACTGGTTCGGGAGACTCGCCGCTGGGACCCGGACTCGCAGAGGACAGTCTCGATGAGGAGCAAGGAGTGGGCGCACGACTACCGGTATTTCCCGGAGCCGGACCTCGTGCCGATAGTGCTCGATAAGCCGTGGATTGACGAGGTGCGGGCGACGATTCCCGAGCTCCCGGAGGCGAGGAAGAAGCGGTTCACACAGGAGTACGGGCTTTCGGAGTACGACGCGGGCGTTCTCACATCCCAGAAGGCTTTCGCCGACTACTACGAGGAGTGCGTTCGCCTCCACGACAACTATAAGTCCGTATGCAACTGGGTCATGGTGGGAGTGCTTCGGGAACTGAACGAGCGGAAAATCGCGCTCGAGGCTCTTCCGGTTTCTCCGAAGATGCTCGCGGACATGGTTCGGATGATAGACGGCGGCAAAATCACCAGCAATATCGCCAAAACGGTCTTCGCCGAGATGGCCGAGACCGGCAAGCCCCCGGAGAAAATCGTCGAGGAGAAGAAGCTTTCGCCCATGACGGACGCGGGAGAAATCGAGGGGGTCATCGAGGCGGTCATCGCGCAGAATCCGAAGCCGGTTCAGGACTATCTCGCCGGTAAGGGAAAGGCAATCGAGTTTCTCGTGGGGCAGGTAATGAAAGCCGCCCGGGGAAAAGCGGACTCCCAGTTTGTGAAGAAAATCCTGCTGGAAAAACTGAAGAGATGAGCCATAGCGCTATTTCTGTAGCACTGTGCGAGGCTTTTGGGTATTATATGGGCTGTCCATGCGCCCGGCAGACGAGGCAGCAGTCTGATAGCCCTCTCGCGCAAGAGACAGAACTGAGAAGGTAGCAGCCATGCCACTTTTTGGAAAGCCGAAATACTCAGCGGTCAGGGTCAAGAAAGTCCAGATTCCGACTGGACGATGGATGAAGTGCACCAACTGCCGGGAGATCGTTGACGCGAAAGAATTCGAGAACGCTTTCAAGACCTGCCCGAAATGTAAGTATCACTACATGATGACCGCCACGGAGAGACTGGAATTGCTCCTCGACGAAGGAAGCTTCGAGGAGATGGACGCCGAGATGCTCCCTCAAGACCCGCTGGGGTTCGTGGACTTCAAAAAGTACACCGACCGGCAGGCGGAGGCATCCCGAAAGTCCCAGTTGAACGAGGCGATTCTCACCGGAATGGGCGCCGTCGAGGGGCATCGCGTCGGTTTCGGGGCGATGGACTTCAACTACATCGGCGGAAGCATGGGGTCCGTCGTCGGAGAAAAAGTGACTCGGCTTGTCGAGCGCTCTCTCGACGAACGATGCATCCTCATCATCGTTACGGCTTCCGGCGGTGCGCGGATGATGGAATCAACATATAGCCTGATGCAGATGGCGAAGACCGCCGGGGCGCTAGCGCGGTTCCATCAAGCTGGTTTGCTGTACATAGCCATCCTCGGAAATCCGACCACCGGCGGTGTTACCGCGAGCTTCGCTTCGTTGGGCGACATCATTATAGCCGAGCCGGGGGCGCTGATAGGATTTGCGGGACCTCGAGTCATCGAGCAGACGATTCGGCAGGAACTCCCCGAAGGATTTCAGCGCTCCGAATTCCTCCTCGAGCACGGCATGGTTGACATCGTCCTCCCCCGCAAAGAACTCCCCGCGAAGGTGCGTGAACTTGTAGCGTTCTTTTCCGAGTGAGCGCCGCGGGCGGGGAGTCAGGCGCCCGGGAGAGTTTTTGGGGTGGTAATAGAGGAGGCCTTGAGGTTCTCCTATGGCGGACCCGCAGCATGCCCGCGACCGCCTGCATGTCCGGGAACGAATTATCTCGCTTTTCAATCTTCTCGGAGAGTTGACGCGGTTGCGGACGGACACGCGATGCGCCATCGTGGGCGGCGAGCAGGGCTGGCGGCGAACGGAAACGGTGCGGCGCGAGACCGCGCGCCGCGGAGGGAGGTAGCTTAAGAAGGAGGCGTTTTATGAAAAGAGGGGGTCTTTTGGCAAGACTGGTTCTCGCGGCCTCGGCTGCGAGTTGCATTATCAGTCTGGTGCTGGCGTCCGCATTCGGGGAGCCAGTTGAGGCATCGCGCGCTGCTGTGGTCGCCAACGGATGGCACGAGCTGCGATTCAGGGATGCGCAAGATGTCCTGGCCCTGCCGAAGGCGGGGTTCATCGAGGGAGACGCCAGGCCCCTCGTGGTCAAGGGAGTCACGGTTGCCTATGCGTTTGACGTTCCGGGCGGGGGATGCATCGCCATTGTTGCGGATGACGAGCTGTCTCCGGTGCTCTACTACTCGTTCGATAGCAGGCTCGATGTCCCGGCTGTCCCGCCCGCCCAGGCGATTCTGGAGGCGTTCGCCGACGGGATCTCTGAGGTTCAGGACTCCCGGTATGAGAAGACGGGGCCGCCTGACCCGCTGTGGGGATTCCTCGAAGAGCTTGCTGATTCGCCAGACGGCGTAAGCCCCATCGCTCCGGTCCCCACGGGTGTTGTCGGTCCGCTCCTGACGACGACATGGAGTCAGGACGAGCCATACCACGACAAATGTCCCGTGGTGGAGGGTGATCACTGCCCTGTCGGCTGCACTGCGACCTCTATGGCGCAGATAATGCGGTACTGGAAGCACCCCGAGACCGGAACGGGAAGCCACAGTTACTTGTGGGCGTTCGGTGGAAGGACACTGTCCGCTGACTTTGGTTCGACGACGTACGACTGGGCGAACATGCCCGACGCGGCGACCCCATCAAGCCCCCAGGCTGTCAAGGACGCGGTGAGCACGCTGAGTTACCACTGCGGAGTGGCAGTGGACATGGACTACGGTCCGTATGGTTCCGCAGCTTATCTGATAGGGGAATCCCTGACGGACTATTTCGGTTACCTGCCAACATCCTACGTTGACAAATGGGACTACACGGACGAAGGATGGTATCGGCTGATGCGCGACCAGCTTGACAGGGGCTGGCCCGTCTGGTACGGGATCATCATCCCCGCAGGGGGTCACGCCGTCGTAGCAGATGGCTACGATTCCGCGAACAAATCGCTTCATCTGAACATGGGCTGGGGAGGGCAGGAGGACGGCTTCTGGTCTCTTCAGAAGTATCCTCCAGTTGACGCTGTGATTGACATCCGACCCGACCGCCCTGCAATTTCTCGGGACCCCTTCTCCTTATCCTCCTCTTGCTCGGAAGGGAAAAACGCGCCTGACCAAACCTTCCAGGTGTGGAATTCAGGCGCGGCGACACTCGAGTACTCCATTACTCCGGAGGCGTCGTGGCTCAGTTGCAGCCCCTCGACTGGCACCTCGACGGGCGAGCACGACACGATAACGGTCACCTACGCCACTTCCAGTTTGCCGTTAGGCTCGTATTCCACAAACATCAGGATTGACCCCGTGGGAGCCACCATCAACCCTCAGTCGGTTCGCGTAAACCTGAAGGTCATGGAGCCTGCGCCGGCTATCGCTCTCAGCACACCGGCGATAAGCGCCTCCGGCGTTCAGGGGAGCAATGCCGCGTCGCAGACCTACCAGGTCTGGAACTCCGCCGAAAAGACCTTGAGCTACTCTATAAGCGACAATGCGACGTGGCTGAGCTGCATTCCGATCAGCGGAACCTCGACGGGTGAGAAAGATACAATCACGGTGAACTTTGCCACTTCGGGGCTTTCCCTGGGAACGTACACCGCGACAATAGTGATAAACGCCACCGGCGCCACCAACACCCCTCAAAAGGTTACCGTCACTCTGACGGTCAGAGAGCCCGGCCCGGCTATCTGTTTGAACACCGAGAGCATAACCGCGTCCTGCGTGCAGGGCGGCAATGCGCCCACACAGAGCTTCGAGATATGGAACTGCGGGGAAAAGACGCTCAATTACTCGATCGGCGACAACGCATCCTGGCTGAGCTGCAATCCGGCGACCGGTAGCTCAACGGGCGAGCACGACACAATCACGCTGACCTTTACCACTTCCGCGCTGGCGCTGGGAACATACCCGGCTACGATAGTAATAGGTGCTACCGGCGCGAGCAACACCCCTCAAAGAGTGCCCGTCACTCTAACCGTCAACCCGCCACCTCCACCCGCCATCTCGCTCAACGTTGCATCCTTGCGCAATAGTTGCCAGGCGGGCGGCAGCGCCGCCGCTCAGAGCTTTGAGGTCTGGAACTCGGGTGGAAAGACCCTCAACTATTCCATTAGCGACGACGTCTCCTGGTTGGGCTGTACCCCAACGACCGGCGCCTCGACCGGCGAGCACGACAGCATCTCTGTGAGCTACACCACCGGCACCTTGGCCGCCGGGATTTACCTCGCCAAAATAACCATCAGCGGCACCGGAGCGAGCAACTCACCCCAGACGATGCCGGTTTGCCTGACGGTAATCGGAACCTCCGGCCCCGCCATTCGCCATGTTGACGGGGCGGTGGCAGCCTCCGGCGATGGGACTTCATGGGCAAAGGCTTTCAAAACCATCCAGCAGGCGATTGATGCTGCGGCCGACGGGGACACGGTCATAGTCGCTCAGGGCATCTACGTCGAGAACGTCCGGGTCAAAGGCAAGAATATCGTCCTTCGGAGCACCAATCCCCTCGACCCCGCTATCGTCGCTGACACCGTTATTGATGGCAACCGGACCGACCCGGTCGTCACGTTCCACGGCTCGGAGAAGGAAGACTGCGTTCTTTCCGGATTCACCATTCGCAACGGCAGGGGCGAGCGCGGCGGCGGGATATGCGGACGCGAGAGCGGGTCGGCCCTGGTCACGCACGCCGTGGTTGAAAACAACAGGATAATCGGCAACTCGACTCCCTGGCACGGCGGGGGCATTGCCTGGTGCTATGGCGCCATCCGAAACAACATTGTTGCCGGTAACGTAGCCGACCAGCTTGGAGGCGGGCTGTGGGGCTGCGGCGGCACAATTCACAACAACACCATAGTGGCAAACAGCGCGGACACCGGCGGCGGAGCATCCTCTTGCGAGGGCCCAATCACGAACTGCATCGTTTGGGGAAACAGTGCCCCAACCGGCAGCCAGCTCTACGACTCGCTCACACCCATCTACTCGTGCATTCAGGACTGGACAGAGGGCGGTGAGGGCAACATCAATAGCGATCCCGGCTTTGTTGACCCCGACGGGGGCGATGACGCCCCGTTGACGTACTTTGACAACGACTACCATCTCGCGGCGGATTCGCCGTGCGTTGATTCCGGGACGAATGAGGGCTGGATGTGGCGCGGAACCGACCTCGACGGAAATAATCGAATATTCTATGGGTCCCGCTCCGCGACGGTTGACATGGGCGCATACGAGTTTGGCTCCGTGCCGTTCAGGGTGGTTGGGATTTCAAATGTGGTGGGTGGACAGACAAATCTCACCTGGTGCAGTCGTCCCGGCGATACATACGTTATCTGGTCCTGCACGGACCTTCTACGCGGCCAGTGGACCACCGTCACAACCATCCCCTCCCAGGGTGCGACGACCTCGTGGAAAGAAGCCGCACCATCAGGCCGGCTTCTACTCTACCGCATTGAAATGAAATAGTGCCACGGGCGCCCCTGGCCGCGCCACCGGTCAAGCCGAGATCGCGCCATGCAGCCTTTCCGAGGGCAGGGCCACCGTACCACGCGCGACGCAGCGTGGCCTCCCGCCATAGGTGAGACGAGCGCGACATCATGGGCAAGATGCCCATGCCACCGCAAAAATGGTTGCCTTTTGCTGGGCCCCCCGTATCTCTCCCCCCGGAGTACAATTACGTACGGGATGACGAGCGTCTCTGACATTCGTAGGCGCGCGGCCGGGCTTTACGGACAGTTGACCCTCTCGGGAGTTCGGCGGGATGGAGGAAATCCGCCTGCGGGTTGCTGCCAGGCTCCCGTTTTACACCAACCAATGCGGGCAGGTCCTGGTTGTCCCTTTTACCTCTGCCGACGTGACTTAGCGCGGGAGGTCCCCTCCTTTCTATCGCGCCAGCGGGAAGCCAAATTGATTTACTGTCGCGGCCGCTGGCCTTGATCGCTCGGGAATGCTTCTGCCGATGTCTCATCTGGCACGATGATTGCTTTGGAACCGGCGCATCCGTGGGGTCCCGCACCGCTATGTGCCCAAGAAGGCCTATAGGTTGAGGAGGAAGCCATGACAGCAGGGGATCGTCCAACGCAGATTCTCGTAAGGGTCTTGTTTGCGCTCTGCATCTTCGGGGGTTGCGTGCGAGGTGCTCTGGGGGAGCCGGTGGACCCGTCGCGCGCGGCGACCGCTGCAAATGGTTGGTACGAACTCCGATTCAGGCAGCCGCAAGAGCAGCAGCCGGTTGAAGGCGAAGTCATTCCGGCCTTCACCGAGCCAGAAGCCAGGCCTCTCGTAGTCAAGGGGACAACAATTGGCTACGCATTCGACACCGCGGAGGGTGGCTGTATCGCCATCTCCGCGGACGACGAGTTCGCTCCGGTTTTTTACTACTCCCTCGATAGCAGTTTGGACGTTCCGGGCGTCCCGGCGGCCCAGGCAATCATGGAGGCTTTCGCGGACACTATCTCCGAGCTTCAGAGCGCACACACCCGAAAGACCGGTCCCCCTCACCCTTTCTGGGCCCTTCTGGAGCAATCCGCTCACCTGCCAGGCGACCTCCAGCCGCTGGCTGAGGTCCCTTCAGGTCCCGTCGGCCCGCTCCTGACGACGAGGTGGAATCAGACTGCGCCGTACCACGATAAATGCCCGGTGGTTGGCCGAGAGCACTGCTACGTCGGTTGCACTGCCACGGCCATGGCCCAGATAATGCGGTACTGGAAGCACCCCAAGACTGGGACCGGAAGCCACAGTTACAACTGGAGTGGAACGGTTCTTTCCGCTGACTTTGGCTCAACGACGTACGACTGGGCGAACATGCCTGAGTGGGCAACTCCCTTAAGCGATCAGGCCGTCAAAGATGCACTGAGCACACTGAGCTACCACTGCGGGGTGTCGGTGGACATGAACTACGGTCAGGATGGTTCCTCGGGGGCGATGCGTGGAGACGCGCTGACCCAGTACTTCGGTTACCTGACAACGTCGGGTGTTTGGAAGTCCGGCTATTCCGACGATGGGTGGCTTGCCCTCATGCGCGAGCAAGTTGATAAGGGTTGGCCTGTCTGGTACTCCATCGAAAATCATGCCCTCGTGATGGACGGCTACGATTCTCCGAATCTGGTTCATCTGAACATGGGCTGGGGAGGCCATGACGACGGGTTTTGGTCGCTCCAGCAGTATCCGCCGGTCTACGCTGTGGTAAATATCCGGCCCGACCGCCCGGCCATTTCCCGGGACCCTATCTGGCTGGAGAATTCCTGCTGGAAGGGAAAAAACGCGCCCGACCAGAGCTTCCAGGTGTGGAATTCGGGCGGCGGGACGCTCGAGTACTCCATCACTGATGAGGTGTCGTGGCTGAGCTGCAATCCGACGAGCGGAACTTCAGCGGGCGACCGCGACACAATCGTCATCACTTACGCCACATCCGGTCTCTCTGTCGGCTCGTATTCAACGAGCGTCAGGATAAATCCCGTAGGGGTGACGATTACCCCGCAATCAGTGCGAGTGAACCTGGCGGTGACGGAACCGCCTCCTCCTGCTATCTCTGTGAACACAACCGGCCTCAGTGCTTCCTGCATCGAGGGGAAGAACGCCGCGGAACAGAGCTTCGAGGTCTGGAATTCCGGGGGTAAGACACTGAATTACTCGATAAGCGACAACGTGTCGTGGTTGACCTGCAATCCCGTCTCGGGCAGCTCGACCGGTGAGCACGATGCAATCACGGTGAGCTTCGCAACTTCTGGACTCTCGCCGGGAGCTTATTCGGGCGCAATAACAATAGGTGCCTCCGGGGCAAGCAACACCCCCCAGACGATAGTGGTGACCCTTGCAGTCACCCCGCCAGCGATATGTTGCAGCGTGGAGTCCTTGCGCAACACTTGCCAGGCAGGCAGCAATGCCGCCCTTCAGAGTTTTGAGGTCTGGACGTCTGGGCCCAAGGCGCTCAACTACTCGATCGGCGACGACGCCTCATGGCTGAGCTGTAGCCCTACGACCGGCGGGTCCGCTGGCGAGCACGACACCATCACCGTCAACTACGCCAGCTCGGGCCTCTCCTCGGGGGTATATTCCGCCGCAATCACGATCACCGCTCCGAGGGCAGGTAACTCCCCGCAGACCATACCCCTACTCTTGACCGTGGCCGGCACTCGGTACGTGGACGGTTCCGTGGGGGCCTCCGGTGATGGGAGATCATGGGGCACCGCTTTCAAGACGATCCAGCAGGCGATTGATGCCGCGTATGAGGGGGAGACTGTGATCGTCGCCCAGGGCATCTATGTCGAGAATATTCGCTTTAAGGGGAAGAACATCGTCCTACGCAGTGTCGGTCCTTCGGACCCGGCCGTGGTCGCGGACACGATTATTGATGGGGCCGGGAGCGGTTCGGTCGTGACCTTCGACGGGACAGAGGATGAAACCTGCGTCCTTTCCGGCTTCACCATTCGCAACGGGACGGGCCCGGCCGACAGCGGAGTCAAGGGGTCCAGCTCCGTAGGCCTGGGGGATGCTCCCCGGACTCACGCGACGATCCGAAACAACATCATAACCGGGAACTCGACATGGTGGCACGGAGGCGGCATCACGTGGTGCGGGGGTACGATTGAGAACAATACCATCATGGCAAACTCGGCCGTCAGCCAGTACAGTGGCGGGGGTGGGGTCGCCTGGTGCAACGGCACGATCCAGAACAACGTCATTGTTGGCAACTCGGCCACCGGGCAATACAGTTCCGGAGGCGGGTTGGCTTGGTGCGACGCGGTGATCCGAAATAACGTCATTGCGGGCAACACAGCCAACTACCTCGGCGGCGGGCTATGGGGATGCGGGGGTGCTATCCACAACAACACCATCGTCGGGAATGCAGCGGGCGCGGGTGGGGGGCTTTCTTGCTGCAAGGGCTCGATTATGAACTGCATCATCTGGGGAAACACGGCCCCGAGCGGCGCACAGGTTCACGACTCGTCCGCACCCGTTTACTCGTGCATCCAGGGTTGGACAGGCGGCGGCGAGGGGAACATCTCCGAGCATCCCGGCCTCCTTGACGTGGACGGGGCTGACAACAACCCGCTGGCCTACCAGGATAATGACTACCGCCTTTCGGCGGATTCGCCGTGCATTGACGCTGGCAAGAACGAGGACTGGATGTGGCGCGCGGCCGACATAGACGGCAACCTTCGCATCTTTCACGGTGGCCGTTCTCTGACAGTTGACATGGGAGCGTACGAGTTCGGCTCGCTCCCGTTCAGAGTTCTTAGTGTCGTGAGCGCGACGGGGGGTGGGACCAAGCTCACCTGGTATAGTCGGCCCGGGGATACCTACGTAATCTGGTCCTGTGCGGGTCTCGTCGGGGGTCAATGGACCACCGTTGCCACCATCCCATCCCGGGGGGCCACGACGTCATGGACGGATAGCGCTGCTTCGGGCCGGATGAAGCTCTATCGAATTGAAATGAGATAACGCGAAACAGACGAGGCATGAGCGGAACATGAAGCGCCTTTACGTGCACCTGACAGCAGTTGAGGGAAAGGGCCACAGCCCCGGTGTTGACCTGGAGATGGATGAGGCGGAGTACAAGCGCCTTGAGGCCGACCGCGCGCTCTATCAGAGCGGTGCGCTGAAGGCGCATGGCTCCGTAGATAGGTCGTACAGGTGCCACAGTGTCACCTTGCATCTCGACGAGGTTGAGAACTTGGTCGACGGAGGGGCCTTTCCGCCGGACAGGATGTCTCTGGAGTAGCGCCGCGGAGGCGCCAGCGGCCCGGTTCGCCATACGCCGCGCTTCGGCACCTGGCCCTCCCGCACAACTCGTGTCACTGGCCAGGGGCGAGGGAATCGAAGGCGGAGAGGATTTCGGAGGGGGTGGGCCAGCCGGTGGTGCCGATTTTTTTGACGGTGGTTCCGGCGGCGAGGTTGGCGAGCTCTGCGGCTTCGACAATGTCGGCGCCGACGACGAGGGAAAGGGTGATGGCAGCGGTGACGGTATCTCCGGCTCCGGTGGCGTCCACTTCGCCGGTGCACGGAACGGTCAGGACATCAATCGGCTTCCCCATGGGAGGAAAGACGGTCATCCCGCGTTCGCCGCGAGTGATGACGACGGTATGGCAGCGGGTGATTTCCTTGAGTTCTCTTCCGGCAGTGAGAACGGTCTCGTCGCTGATGTGCTTGCTCTCATGGGGACGATAGACTCTCGCGCCCATCGCGGCCTCGTAGTCGTTGGGCACGAGGACCGAGAAGCCGACGAACTCGGCAATCCTGTCGCGCGAATCGCCGATCGAGAGGACGTTCCTGCTTCGTGTAAGGAAGGCTGTTTTCTCAAGGACGGCTTTGGTGGTCACGCCGGTGTCGGGGATTTCGACGTAATCGGCGACGACAATCGCACGGCATTCGCGGGAGGCAAGCTCCAGCGCCTCGATAAGTCGCGCTTCAGTTCGTGCACCTATGGGGCAATCGTTTTCCTGGTCGAAGCGCCCGACCTGCTGCTTCTTGCCGTGATAGGAAGACGCATAGACTTTGTTGAACGTCGGGGTATGGCGATTCTCCGCCGCAACAAGGTCCTCGGTTCGCACACCCCTCAACCCAAGCTCCCTTTTCATGATTTCGCCGCTTAAGTCGTCCCCGACGACGCTGATGGCGATTACCTCCGCTCCAAGTGAAGCTAAATTACATGCAGCGTTTCCTGCGGCGCCGGGGGAATAGGTATCGGTTTCGATTCGCACGACGGGGACTGCCGCCTCTCTGGATATGGCTTCCATGCTTCCGGAGATGTAGCGGTCGAGATAGAAATCTCCGACGATGGCGACTTTTACACCGTTGAATTCTGCGAGAATCTCCTCCAGGCGTTTCTTTGTGAGTTTCAAAGTTTTTTGGCCTCCTTTTCGCTAATATTGCTTAATATAGCGCGCGAGACAGAGCTGTCTTGCCGCGCCGGAGAGCACGTGAGCTTCGGGGGAAACGGTCGCCGTTCGTGGGGGTCAACTCGCTTCCCCGGCTTGCGCGCGGCTAAAAGCTGCAAGCCCTGCCCGGCGCCCATGAAACGCGTGCGGGAAGGATACCACATGCGCGGTCGAAAGTCATCGCCAACGTTCACACGGGTGCCCCTGTACCTTCGGTGTATGGTCTCGCCCAAGGCCGGGCGGACAACAGATTTCTGGTGAGAGCCGGGTGTTCTGTGCGTGGCGACCCGAGCCCACCGCGCGAGAGGATGACGTCTTCTGTAGCGCGGCGGGCACGTGAAGCAAAAGGAAAGCCCCGACGTCTGGAAAGAATCCCGCCGGGGCTTTTCTCTTTCGCGCAGTCATGGACAGGCGCACGGGGAGATGCCGGTTGGGCACCGGAGACCAAGGACACTTCGTCCGGTTCCGAACCCAACATGCCGTCCCCGAGGGGACGTGCGGATGTCGCCCACGCAGGAGAGAGCGGAAAGTTCGGTTGTGGCATGGGCGTCCTGCCCATGATCATCCACGGGCGAGACGCCCGTGCCACGTCTTAACTCGGGCGGAGTTCAGGGGCTTTCAAAGTGCCCGAGCGCGCCCATAACTGGGCCGTTGCTCCCGACCCTCAAAATCTCTGGAATCCGCGAGGGGCATGGGGTAATGTCATGGAGAACAGAACGAAGCCTTTGGTAAGAAATAGACGCTGCGGCTGAGCCTCTGGAGGCGAGACGACATGAAATCGGCGCGCAAACGAAGAAGGAGTAGCGGCGCAAGCAGCCGACGAGAATTTCTTAAGATGGCGGGAGCTGTGGCGCTGTCGCCGTTTGCAGCCTCGGCGGTGGGAGGCGAAAGCCTATCGGGCGGGTTTGAGGGCAAGCCAAAGATGAGAATCGAGCGGATTGAACTGTTCCCGGTCCGGTATCCGACTGTCGGGTATTTCAAGTTCTTCGAGGGGGCGCCCGGGACGCCAGCGGGGAGACCGGCAGTGCTCGTGAAAATCACTGCCGACGACGGGACTGTCGGCTGGGGCGAGAGCGTGCCGATTCCGAAATGGAGCTATGAGACGCTGGAGTCGGTGAAAAGCACCCTCGAGAATTATTTGAAACCCGTTCTGATTGGGCACGACGTTTTCGACCTCGTCGGCGCGCACCGGGCAATGAATCAGGCGATAGCCCCTTCGTTCTCGACGGGCGCGCCAATCGCAAAGTCCGGGATTGACATGGCGCTGCACGACCTGGCGGGGAAGGTTTGCGGCCTTTCACTGGCACAGCGGTGGGGCTGTCCGGCGGGTGGAAAAATCACTCTGAGCTGGACGCTGAATCCGCGAACGCTGGACGAGACGGAGGGGCTGATCGAAGAAGGGAGGAAGCGAGGGTATCGGAATTTTAATGTGAAGGTCGCGCCGGACCCGGCGTTTGACTTAGAGTTGTGCCGCATTGTGAAGAAGAGCGCGCCGGAGGGATTTCTCTGGGCGGATGCGAATGGCGGATATGACTTGGCGACGGCTCTGAGGGTTGCCCCGAAGCTGGCGGAAATTGGTGTTGCGGTTCTCGAGCAGCCGCTGCCAGCGAATCGGCTGACCGGATACCGCGAGATGAAGAAGCAGGGTGCGCTGCCGATTATTATGGACGAGGGGGTTGTTTCGCCGGCGGACCTGATTGAATTCATTCGGCTGGAGCTTCTCGACGGGGTGGCGATGAAACCGGCAAGGTGCGGCGGGCTTCTTCCGGCGAGAAGGCAGGTGGAGATTTTGATGGACGCCGGGCTGATGTTTCTCGGGAGCGGGTTGACGGACCCGGATGTGTCGCTATCGGCAAGCCTTTGCCTGTACGGCGCGTATGGTCTGCGTTTTCCAGCGGCGTTGAACGGGCCGCAGTTTCTGGCGGAGAGCGTGTTGAAACGACCGTTCAGGCCGGTCAACGGAGAGCTTGACGTGCCGACCAAGCCGGGGCTTGGAATCGAGGTGGATGAAGAGAAAGTGAAGGTGCTGGTCGCGGGGTGACTCGGAACCACGGAGGACGCAGAGAGCGCCGAGCGGGCGGTGGTTCGATCACCGAGACGGCATTGATTCCTCGGCTGTTTTTGCGTCTTCCGAGATGAGCGCGAAATTCTTTCTGTCATTGAAGGGAGGGCAGCATGGGAAACAGAAAACTCAATAGAAGACAATTCCTGTCGAAATCGGCCGCTGGGGCGGCGGGCATCGCGTTGCTGTCAGCAGCTTCTCGGTCGCAGCGAGTTCTGGGAGCCAACGAGCGCATCGGCATTGGAGTCATCGGCTGCGGCGGACGCGGGCAGTACCTGATGGACGAACTGAACAAACTCAGGGAAAAGCACAACGTGGAATTCACTGTGCTCTGCGATGTTTGGCGGCTCAATCGCGAAGTCGCGGTGGCCAAAGTGAAAAGATGGACGAGCCACGAACCGAAGACGTTCTCTCGGCATGGCGACGTCCTGGCGATGAAGGACGTGGATGCGGTGACCATCGCTACGCCGGATTTCCAGCACAGCAAAATTCTCGCGGAGGCTGCTCGGGCAGGAAAAGATGCTTACTGCGAAAAGCCGATGGCAAGCAATATGAAGGACGCGAGGGATGCGCTCCATGCCGTGCTCGACGAGAAACGCGTAGTGCAAGTCGGAACGCAGCGTCGCAGCGAGGGGAACTTTCAGGCGGGGGCGGAGCTTATCCAGTCCGGAGTGCTTGGGACAATCAGCGAAGTCGCGACGGGGTGGAACGATTCGGGCCCGCGCTGGGCGAGGCCGTACCACGACGTGAAAGAGGAGGACGTTGATTGGAATGCATATCTCATGGACCTCCCGAAGCAGCCGTTCGACGCGAAACGGTTTCGGTGCTGGCATCTCTACAAGGACTTCACGGTCGGGACGCCGGGGCTTTTAGGGAGTCATGTGATTGATATAGTGCATTGGTACATGGACGATTATTTCCCGAAGAGCTGCGTGGCTCACGGCGGCGTCTATGTGTGGAAGGACGGGAGGGAGCACGCCGACACGATGGAGTCCCTGTGGGAATATCCGAAGGGGTTTTTGCTGAGATACCAGACGCGGCTTGGAAACGATAAGCCGATGCCGGAGGCGACGTTCTACGGCACTCGTGGCACCTTTGACACGTCGTCGTGGAAAGCGACTGGCGAGGGCGGCGGCGTTGACAAGCTGAAGGAGGAAATTCCAGTCAAACCGAAGGCGGGGAGTAACCACGCGGAGAACTGGCTGGAGTGCCTGCGAACCCGAAAGACGCCGAACGCGGACGTGCGGGCGGGGTACGCGCACTCGGTGGCTTCGATAATGGCGTTTCTGGCGTGGGAATCGGGACGGCGGCAGATTTATGACCCAGAAAAAGAAGAAATCCGAGAAGGATGACTGGAGGAGTGACCGCAGAGGACGCAGAGACTGCACAGAGGAAAGGGATTATTGAGAAAATGAGCACTTCCCTCTGTGTTCTCTCCGGCTCCGCGGTGAACCGGAATAGGATGGAGAAGACTACGTGAAGGCTCGTTGGAGGTGGACTATCCCTGTTCTGGCAATGTTTCTGTCTCTGAGCGCCTGGGCGGTTGAGAAAACGCCCGCACTCCGATTCGAGAAAGCCCAAGACAAATATCTTCGGGTTCTCGACGGGCAGAAGCCGGTTTTGACGTACAACTACGGGATGATTTTGAAGGAGGGCGTACCGGAGGACAGAACACGGTCGTGTTACATCCATCCGCTTTACGGGTTGGATGGAGAAATCCTAACGGACGATTTTCCGGCGGACCATCTCCATCATCGAGGGATGTTCTGGGTTTGGCCAAGGGTGATTGTCGGAGAGAAGGAGTACGATCTGTGGGATTTGCGCGGTATCGAGCAGAGGTTCGAGCGGTGGCTCGGGGAGAAGACGACGGCGGAGTGGGCCGAATTCGGTGCGGCGTGCGGGTGGTATGCGGGAGACAAAAAGATTGTAAGTGAGACCGTCCAGGTTCGTGTGTTTCGTGCGAGTGAGAAAGGGCGGGCGATTGACGTGTCGCTCGTGCTGGAGGCGGTCAAGGAACCGGTGGCAATTTCAGGAGCCCCGCCGGTGAAGGGCTACGGGGGATTCAGTATTCGATTCGCGCCGCGCGAGGAGACCGCCATCACGACCCCCGACGGGAAAGAGACTCAGGACAGCGACCTGAAAAGTTACCCGTGGGCGGATTTGTCGGCAAAGTTCCCGGGAAGAAGCAGCTTTTCCGGAGTGGCGATTTTCGACGACCCGAGGAACCCCGGTTTCCCGAACGGCTGGACGCTGCGGCACTACGGGTTTCTCGGAGTGGCTTTCCCTGGGCTGAAGTTCTGCACTCTCAAAGTGCGTGAGCCGCTGACGCTGAGACACCGTATCTACATTCACCGCGGCGATGCCAAAGAAGCCGAAGTGGCGGCGTATGGCGATTTGTTTAAGGCTGTCCGTCGGAAAATGGAGGGCCGGTGAGAACGCCGCGCGCTGGGGTGGGTCTGCCTCGCCGCGTAAGCAACCCACGGCGTAGGCTCAGCACGGCCCAGATTGAGAGGTTGATTACAGCCACTGCCCCGCGCAGCGGGACACGTATTTCAGGAGGATTGACTGCATGAAAAAAGGAGGCGGAGGCTCGTCACAGATTGGCCGACGGGAGTTTTTGCTTTCGCTGCCGGCGGTGGGTCTTGGAATCGGAATGGCGATGAATGAAGCACGTGGTGCAGTTGTGCGCGGAGGGGAGGAACTGGTCTCGTCGGGACCGGGGCACAAAGCTCTGCCGAAAGTGAAGGCGGTGTTTGTCCGGCGAAAGGAGAATTATGGCTTCCTGTGGCCGGGAGCGGCCTTCGATGGTGAAGCGGCTATGAGGGATTACACCCAAAGAATTCTCCAGGCATCGCGGGAAATCAGGATGAACCTCGTGCTTCAGGGGCAGGTCATTCACGACCTCGCCCAGGCCGACCAATTCGCCGCGACGCTTAAAGAGCAAGGGTTCGACGGCGCACTTGTTGTCCTGCTCGACCGGCAGGAACACGCCTGGCCGACCGCGGCGAAGGTCGCGGAGACGGGCGTTCCGTCAGTGATTTTTGCCCCGATAGGGGCGGCGTTCACGACGAACGTCAAGCCGTTGGCGAGAAAGCCGGGGGTCTTCGTTGTGTCGTCGCTCGATTTCGAGGCGGTGAAGTTTGGAATGAGGATGATTAAGGCAGCCAAGCAGATGAGAGAGAGCCGGCTGGTCGTCCTCCAGGGGAACGAGGAGAAAGAGTCGCAGGTCGAGAACATAGGCACGAAGTTGAGGACGCTGCCGGTTCAGACATTCGTTCGGTTGTACGGTGAGACGCAGGTGAACGATGAGGCGAAAAGAATCGCCGGATATTACATGAGCCGTGCGAAGAAGGTGGTTGAGCCTTCGCGCGCGGACGTGCTCAACGCCGCAAGGACTTATGTCGTCGCCCGGAAGATTCTCGAGAAAGAAAACGCCGACGCCATCACGATGGATTGTCTCGGACCGGCGAGCAGAGGGGAAATTCCGGTCCCGTGCCTGGCGTGGGCGAAGCTCAACGACGAAGGGATTCCCGCGGGGTGCGAGGCGGACCTTTACCCGGCCTTGACGCTGATGCTGGTGAGGTATTTCTTCGATAAGCCGGGGTTCATGCAGGACCCCGTTCCGGAGACGGTGCTCAATGCGCTAATCGGGTCGCATTGCGTCTGCCCGACGAGGCTGGACGGTCTTTCAAGGCCCGCCGCGAGTTTCAATCTCAGGTCGCACCATTCTGATACGGGAGTGACGGTCTGTCCGGTCTGGCGGAAAGGGCAGAGGATGACGGTTGCTCAATTCACGAACCCGAAACAGATGCTCGTCTTTTCGGGAAGTGTCCTTGATAACGTCTCCGTTCCGCCAGCGGGAGGATGCCGCACGGCGGTTACGGTGAAACTGGACGGCGTTTCGGAGGTCACGCAATTCCCCGGCTTCCATCAGATACTTTTCTACGGCGACCACGCAGCCGACCTGAAGGCATACTGCCAGATGTTCAACATTCAGCCAACCGAGATCTCATAGACGACGGAAAAGACGAGGCACCCAGGGACGAGAAAATCTCCTTGGCAAAGGAGCTGGCTCCGGCGACGATCCGCACGGTAGCAGCACCGAAGTCGAGTATTGATAATCGTTCAGGCTTCCAGGCGAGTCCGTTGTTGCTGGACATGAAATGCGGGAGGACAGAAATGAAACCAAGATGCAATCGAAGAGAGTTTTTGAGGCGGGCGGGATATGCAGCTGGAGCACTGGCGAGCGCGGGAGCGTTCGCGGAGACAAAATCTGAGGAGCCAGTCGCGCCGGGCGCGGCGACGGGGCCAGCGGTGCGGTCGGGAAGTGGGGTGAGGCCGACCCTGAAGGTGAAGCTCCTCGGCGAAGACGGAAAGCCGATGCCAGAATGGAGGCTGCAAACGCTCTATTCGGCGGACCTGCATTTCGAGCCGCTTCGCAAACGAAGCACAATCCTCGACAACGGAACGGTTGAAATCGAGATTCCAAAGGGGCCGACGGCACTCCACGCGAGGATAGACGTTCCCGGATTCGGGGACGCATGGGTCATCGCCGATAACAAGGGGGAGGGATACCGGGAGATCGAAGCGGTCTTTGATTTTGTCCGAGAAGCTGCCGAGAGCCGTCTGGCGGACGTGGAGAGACTCCGCCTGGCGAATCAGAGGGTTTTGCTGTCGCCGGAATGTCGCGGATACATGGAAGGAGCGAAGGAGTTGCTCGAGCTGGCGAAGAGACCGGGACAGAACGAAGCCGCGAGATGGAACATGTTGGCGCTTTCCCGGTCGCTCTGGGCGGGGGAGCTGGCGATAGTCGAGATTTCGAGGGGCGTCATCGCGTCGAGGAAGAAGCGGGAAGGGTATCTCTTCGGCTGCAACGCCTTCGCGTATCACGGCGACACGCCGTACGCGCGATATTTCCGCGAGGTGCTGAATTTCGCGACTCTGCCGTTTTATCTCCGTCGGCTCGAGCCCGAGGAGGGGAAGCCGGATTACGACCGAGTGGACGAGATTCTCGGATGGTGCGAGAAGGTGGGAATCATGCCGAAAGGGCATCCGTTGTGGTGGGGGCATGAAGCGGGTATACCGCCATGGCTGAAAGGCGCCGATTGGGCGGCTGCGCAGAAGCATTGTGCGCGAGTCGTCAGCCGGAGCGTCGAGCGGTATCGCGGGCGAATCCAGGTGTGGGACATCATCAATGAAGCACACGACTGGGCGAACGGTTTGAACCTCACGCACGAGCAGGAGGTGGAGATAACGCGCATCTGTGCTGATTCGGCTCGGTCAAAGAATTCGGACGCGAAGCTCATCGTGAACAATTGCTGCCCGTTCGGGGAAAACGCGGCGGAGGGGCGCGTGCACCTCGGCCCCGTGTACGAGAAGGTTTTCACGCCACTTTCGTATCTGGATGCAGTCATGCAAGCGAAGGTTGATTTCGACATCATCGGCGTGCAGATTTACTTTCCGCAGAGGGACATGTTTTCGGTAAGCAAGCTCCTCGACGAGTACGCTCGATTTGGAAAGCCGTTGAACATCACGGAGCTGGGCGTCCCGACCGGACAGGCGCGCCGGCGTGCCGGGGGCGAAGGGGAAGGGCAGCCTGTCATTCAGTGGCACATGCCCTGGTGTGAGAAGGTTCAGGCAGACTGGGTCGAGTGGTTCTACACGATGTGCTACGCGAGACCCGAAATCACCGCAATCACCTGGTGGGATTTCAAGGACCCTGCTTTCATTCCGACTGGCGGCTTCCTGCGGGAGGACGAGACGCCGAAGGAAAGCTTCTTCCGACTGAAGGCACTGGAAGGCGGCTGGGGGTTCGCCTTCACCGGGCGTGAGAGTGGCAAATAGCCCAGGCGCCTTCACGCCGATTTCTGCCCTCGAGCAGAGATCATTGCCCCATCATTTTGACGCGATAGAGTATGACGCGGCCGGAGGATGGAGTGAGCGTCAAGGACGTGGTGGCACCGTCGGGTGGGACAGCCGATTTCGTTGCCCTGGTCCATGTTCCGGCGAGCAGGTCATTGCACCACCAGACCATATAAGTTGTAGCGGGCTGGCTGTTCCAGGTGAGGCGAAGGTTGCCGTCGGGGAGAAAGGACACCTCGGCGATGACGAAGGGAGCTGAGTTGTATTCGTATGCTCCCATGTCCACACTGAGAGAGCTCGCGCCGAAGGCAACGCGCAATCTACCATCCATATCCAGCCCTGGCGACGCGAGGAGGGAGTTATCCCCCGTGTCAATGCACGGCGACCCGGGCGAAAGACGGTAATCACCCGAGTTGGGGCCAACGAGGGATGGGTTTTCGCTACTGTTCCCAGTTCCGCCGCCTGTCCAGTCCTGGATGCAAGAGCAGGATGGAGTGCTCGCTGTGCCAATCTGGCTTGAGATGCCGCCTGCTTTGTTTTGCCAGAGGATGCAATTGGCGATTGTTCCGAGGCAGTTATAAATGCCGCCAGCTGCAAGATTGGACGAGTTACCGTAGATGGTGTTGTTGAGGATGAGGCCGTCGCAGCGAGCAAATCCGCCGGCCTGGTTGTCTGCGGTGTTCGAGAAGACGAGGTTGCTCTGCATCACGCCATCGCAGAAAGCCATTGCCCCGCCCATGCCAGCGGAATTTTCCGTGAAGAGGTTGTTCTCAACCCTGCCATCGCAGCCATACAGGCCGCCGCCACCCACCGGTCAGCCGCCGTCGGCGCGATTTCGCAGGAAGACGTTATTGCGGATGGTGGCGAGGCATTGCCTGTCCTGTGTGCCGCCCGCGATGCCGCCGCCGTAATACGCCTTCCCGTTCTGGATGGTGAAGCCGGTGAGGAGGCAGGTTTCGGTCTCAGTTCCGTCGAAGGCGATGACCGACCCCGCCTTGTTTCCGTCAATGATGGTTTTAGCGACGACGGCCGGATCGAAGGGGCTGGCGCCGGTGAGGGTGATATTTTTGCCCTTGACCTTGATGTTCTCGACGTATGTGCCCTCGGCAACAATGACAGTGTCACCGGCGGAGGCAGCGTCAATCCCTTCCTGAATCGTCTTGAAGGCGCTCTCCCACGATTTCCCCTCGCCAGACATCGGAACCGAAGCGTCCACATACAACGTTGCGCCCATTGCGCTTGAAGCCCAAAACGCAATCACAGACGCGACAGCCGTGACAATCTTGCCCATAGTTCGAGTCCTGAATAGAACCTATAATGCGCGTGTTGCCCCCCAGAGGGAGACGGTCCACATTTTTTCCCGGCGTTAGTATAGCACGCCGCGTCTTGGTTCGACAAGCGTAGCGTGGGATACAGGATCGGCGGTTTCAAGGGGGAAGAACGCTCACCTTGTAATACCGCTTTTCGGCCCCGACGGCTCGCCAGTCAAAAGCTGAGAGCGAGATGTCACCCGGACCGGCGGTTACCGTCCCGCTGAGCCGATACCACACGTCTTCAAGATCAGTGCTGAAGTAACATTGATAGGTTCTGAGCGGGACCGCTGACCACATGACTGCAAGGCCCGGGGGCGTCTGTACGACACGAATGATCCGAAAGAGCGATTGTGCGTCGAGCGCATCGGTCCAGGCGAATACCTCGTCGCCGTCGCTCATTCCGTCGGCGTCTGTGTCAGGGTCTTTGGGATCGGTCGAGCGAGCGAGCTCCTCTCTGTTTGCAAGCCCGTCGGCATCCGGGTCATCGTCCGCGCTTAGCCACAACGTGCCGAACTGGTCTATCTCCCAGTAGTCGGGCAGTTCATCCCGATCGGCATCCACGTACTCATCGGCGCCGATATCTATCTCCAAGCCAAATAGCCTCGATTCACCATCCATATCAGTATCGGGCGGCCCAGAAACGTCGTGGGTTCCTGCGTCTATGCAGGGCGAATCCGGTCTGAGGTGATAATCGTTGTCATCATATGTGCCGGGATTATTGTCGCGGCCGTCCGGGTCAACGAGTCGCGGGTCCTCTGCGATATTGCCGTTGCCGCTTTGGCTCCAACCCTGAATGCAGCAATGGGTTGGGGGGACCGACTCGAAAGCTTGCGCTCCGACCGGCGCGGCGTTTGCCCATATAATGCAATTGACTATTGTGCCATGGCACCATTGCAGCCCGCCGCCTTCCTTTGCCGAGTTTCCGACTATCGTGTTGTTCTGAACGATGCCATTGCATTCGAACAGACCCCCACCCCTATCCGCGCCCCAGTTGCCAGCAATTATGTTGTTCTCGACGGTGCCAGTACAACAAGTCAGCCCGCCGCCAGTCCCAAACTCGCCCGTGGCGCAGTTGTGTGAAATCTTGTTGTTTCGTATGGTGCCATTGCACATGTCCAGACCACCGCCGCTCCCATACCAGTCCGTGGTGGAGTTGTGTGAAATCTCGTTGTCTCGTATGGTGCCATTGCACATGTGAAGACCACCGCCCCCCCAATGAGCCTGGTTGCGGGAAATAACATTCCCTTCAATCATTCCGTCACAGTGGTCCAACCCGCCGCCATAGCCCGCCGAATTACCCGTGATGATGTTGTTGCGTACCAGGCCGTCGCAGTCGTACAACCCTCCCGAGTTTCCGGTGATCGTGTTGTCGTAGATCGGGCCCCCGCAACGGGACAAACTGCCGCCGTAATTGTCGGCGATGGTGTTGTCGTGAATAGCTCCGTCGCAGCAATACAGGCCGCCACCCTCGGAACTGGCCCGACACTGCGAGACGGCGTTGTCCTGGATGATGCCGTCGCAATAAGCAACGCCTCCACCCCACGTGGCTGAGTTTGCGGAGATAACGTTATTGTGGATGGTCGCGCGGGTGTGATTCGTTGGCGTCCCACCGCAAATCCCGCCCCCGACGGGAGCCGAACCGTTCCGGACCGTGAAGCCGGCCAGAACGCAGGTCTCTTTCTCCGTCCCGCTGAACGTCACTCCGGAACTCAGTTCGTTCCCGTCAATTATTGTGTTGGCCACAATGCGTGGCTCTGGCGGTTCGGTGCTGCGCAGTACGATGTTCTTGCCATCAAATCGGATGTTCTCGACGTAAACCCCCTCAGCCACGATAACCGTCTCGCCGTCCTCCGCAGCGTTGATTCCCGCCTGGATCGTTTTCTTCGGAGCCTGCGGCGTTCTTCCGCCGTTCGCGTCATCTCCAGCTACCGCATTGACATAGACAGGCGGAACACTCAACGCGTCGTTGGGGTTCGTTCCGGCGGCCGCCTCGACGCCGTCCGAATAGCCATCTTCGTCCGTGTCGCTATTGGTCGGATTCGTGCTCAGCCTCAATTCTTCAGCATCGCTCAGACCGTCGGAATCGCTGTCGAAATTCCCGTCGTGCGTCAGATCGCCAAAGTATTTCCGCTCCCAGTAATCCGGCATCCCGTCCTTGTCGGTATCGGCATATTCGTCTGCTCCCATGTCCACGCCCGACCCCTGAGGTCGTTTTTCGCCGTCAACGTCTCTGGTGGGCGTGCCCAGCGTGGTTCCGGCGTCAATGCATGGCGACGCACCGGACAGATGCCAGTCGTTGTCCTGATACGTTCGGGGATCATCGTCCCGCCCGTCGGCGTCAACGAATTTCGGGTCCTCGACGATGTTCCCCGGCCCGTCCTCTTTCCAGTCCTGAATGCACGAAAACCTTGGTCTGTTCGAGTAGAATATCTGAGCGTCCTGAGATGCCCAGTTTCCCCATATGATGCAGTTCTCAATCGTCGTATTCTGGCCCCGACACTCATATATCCCGCCCCCCTCCTCCTGGGCCCAGTTACCACAGATAGTATTGTTTCGTATGACACCCTCGAAACCCCTGACGCCGCCACCTTCCACAGCGAGGTTATCGCAAATCATGTTGTTCTCGATAACGCCCTCGCAGCCGGCTATCCCCCCGCCATAGCTGCCCGCGTTTCCGCACACTACATTGTTGCGAATCGTGGCCTGGCAATAATGCATCCCGGCACCATCGATCGCCCGGTTGCCGCAAATCGAGTTGTTCTCGACCGTGCCGCGGCAAGAATACAACCCTCCGCCGCACGTCGCAGAATTCCCACGAATCTCGTTTCTGGCAATGGTGCCATCGCACTCACACAATCCGCCGCCCTTATACGCGATGTTTCCCTCAATTTTGTTGTCGTGGATCGGCCCGTCGCAGTCTAACAACCCCCCGCCCCCTCTGTCGGGCTCTTTTCCGCAGGCCCGGTTGCCGCTGATGGCGTTGTTCGAAATCTCAGCGTCGCAGTTCGCCAGACCCCCGCCGTCCCATTCGGCAGAGTTCCGCAAAATCTCATTGTTCTGGATCAGGCCCGCACAGTAGTAGACGCCTCCGCCCGCCCGTTCGGCCGAATTCTCGTAGATGCTGCAGTTTCGGATAATCCCCGCGCAGTAAGCAACCCCGCCTCCCTGACCCGCAGGCGACTCCCTCCCCACCACCGCATTTCCGCAGATCACGTTGTTCTCGATCGGGGCACGCGTAGCCCTATCCCACGTGCCGCCGCAAATGCCACCTCCGTTCGCAGCGGAGCCGTTGCGAATCGTAAACCCCGACAGCACGCACGCGGCATTTTCTGTCCCATCGAAGTTTACAACCGACCCAGCTTGATTCCCGTCAACGATCGTATTCGCGACAATCGCGGCGTCGAGGGGGTCAATGCTCCGGAGTGTAATGTTCTTGCCCTTGAAGCGAACGTTCTCCAGGTAGGTGCCGGGGGCGACGACCACAGCTCCCTCAGAAGCTGCATCAATTCCCTCCTGGATGGTCTTGAACGCTTTGTCCCACGAGGTTCCGTCGCCAGACACCTGCACCGATCCGTCCACATACAAAAATCGCATCGCCGCCGGGGTGGTCCCGCGATAATACTCGTCGAGATTTGGCCTCAGGTCGTCGTCGGGATCGTCCCCCGGTCCTCGGGCGAGGTTTCCGAAGAATTCCATCTCCCAGTCGTCAGGAAGACCGTCCGAGTCTGCATCAGGAGACTTGGAAGTCGCTCCCGGCGTGTTTCCGTAGGCGCCCATGTCAATTCGTCCCCCGTTCGGCTCCGGCTCACCGCGGAACCCAGAGGCCGGGTCTCCAGCGTCTACACAGGGCGACCACGACCTCAAATGGAAATCCCCGTTCGCGGCATCAACGAAATGCGGGTTGTACGAGATGTTTCCTTCTCCGCCGCCCGACCACTCTTCAATACAACAATACGTCAGTTTTATCATGGGGTTGATCTGGTCAAAGACAAGCGCCTCCTGGCACCTGTTCCCCCAGATGATGCAGTTGCGGATTACGCCCCTTCCGCCGCTGATTCCGCCGTAGTATCCTGCTGAGTTTGCATAGATCGTATCGTTCTCAATAGTTCCGTCGCAGGAGTCAAGTCCGCCGCCATACCACTCAGCCGAATTGCCGCAGATGATGTTGTTCTGGATGACTCCGTTGCACCAGATCAGGCCCCCCGCCGTCCTTGCCGAGTTCCCGGTGATGATATTGTTTTGGATGGTCGCCCGGGTCGAGGCGTTCCATTTTCCCCCGCAGATGCCACCCCCGTTTTCAGCGGCCCCGTTGCGGACCGTGAAACCGGACAACACGCAAGTGCTTTTCTCGTTTCCGACGAACGTCACCACGGAGCCCTGGCCGTTTCCGTCAATGATAGTCCCGGCAACGACGGACGGATCGAGGGGGTTCACGCTTCTAAGGACAATGTTCTTCCCATCGAACTTGATGTTCTCAAGGTAGGTCCCCCTAGCGACCATGACCGCTTCGCCATCGGATGCCGCGTCAATCCCTTCCTGGATCGTCTTGAAAGCCCCCTGCCAAGATTTTCCGTCCCCGGAATGTGCGACCGAACAATCAACGTACCAATTCGCCGTCGGGATCGTTGGCTCCTGAATTGTCGGATCATAGCCACCATAGTATTCGTCCACGTTCGACCTGAAGTCTTCATCGGGGTCATCGCCCGGCTGCTGAGCGAGGTTTCCAAAGAACTCCATTTCCCAATCGTCGGGAAGACCATCCACGTCTGTATCGGGAGACTTAGAGGTCGCCTCTGGAGTGTTTCCATAGGCGCCCATATCCACCCGCCCCCCGTTCGGCTGCGGCTCATTGAAGAAGGGCGAAGCTGGGTCGCCCGCATCTATACACGGCGACCATGACCTGAGATGGAAATCGCCATTCGCCGCGTCAACGAAATACGGGTTGAACCATACGTTTCCTTCTCCTCCGGCGGCCCAGTCCTGGATGCAGGAGTAGGCGGGCTGACTGGACCAGTGAATCTGGTCAGCGAAGTTAGCCTTGTTTCCCCAGATGATGCAGTTGCGGATTTCGCCCGTGCACCAGCCCAGACCGCCCATCTCCGGGGCCGAGTTCCCGTATATCGTGTTATTCTGGATGGCGCCATCGCACAAGGACAATCCCCCGCTGAAGAACCCACTCGAGTTGCCGACAATGATGTTGTTCTGGATAGTGCCATCGCAATTGCTCAGCCCCCCGCCATCCAGAATAGCCGAGTTGCCGATGATCCTGTTGTTCTGGATGGCACCACTGCACCAAGACAGTCCCCCCCCCAAGAGCCCGCTCGAGTTGCCGACAATGATGTTGTTCTGGATGATGCCCTGGCACAAGCTTAGACCCCCTCCCATGTCGGCGACGTTGGCTGTGATGATGTTGTTCTCGATCCTGGCGTGAGCCTCCCAGCCGCAAATTCCGCCGCCGCCGTGGTCGGACCTACCGTTGCGAATGGTGAAGCCGGACAGGACGCATGTCTCGTTTTCCATTCCGGCAAAGGTGACCACGGACTCGGCCTGGTTTCCGTCAATGATAGTCTTGGCGATGATGGCAGGGTCAAGCGGGTTGGCGCTCGTGACCGTAATATTCTTCCCCCTGAACTCAACGTTCTCTATGTAGGTCCCCTGAGCAACGATGACCGTATCCCCCTCGGACGCGATGTCGATCCCCTCCTGAATCGTCTTGAAAGCGCTCTCCCACGATTTCCCGTCGCCAGAAACCGAGACTGAGTCATCTACGTACCACGTCGCACCCGGCGATGTCCGCGAAAAGGACACAGCAAGGATCATCGCAACAATTATCACGACCTTATGCATTGCTCTTCCCTCCCTATGAACCACCTCTCCCCGGACACCTACCCCCCGCCGACGAATTCCCCGACCTCTGCCTCCAACCGCCGTCAAGGAAGAATCTTGCCTGGGTTGAGGATGTTGTTCGGGTCGAAGACACGCTTGATTTCACGAGTGAGGCGGACGGCGACGGGACCGATCGCTCTCTCCAGGTGTCTTTTGCGGGTGAGGCCGACGCCGTGTTCGCCTGTGATTTGCCCACCGAGCGATAGCGCGATGTCGAAAATCTTCGCGCCGATTTCGGGGACCGTCCGCTGCCAGGCGTCGTCGGGGCGGTCTTCTTTGAGGACGTTGACGTGAACGTTGCCGTCGCCGGAATGACCGAAGCATACAATGGGGTACTGGTATTGTTCCTGGAGCTTCTTCATCCCGGCGAGGAACTCCGAGATTCTGCCTCGGGGGACGACGACGTCTTCCATGTGGCTGACGGGGCTTCTCATCTTGAGGGAGTCAATGATGGAGCGGCGAGCCTCCCAGAGCCTGTCTTGGTCGGGGCGATTGTCGGCGACGAGGACGTCAATCGCGTCATGCCCCAGGCAGACTTCCCCGATTGTGGCAGCGAGCGCCTCCACGTCCGATTTCTGATTCCCGTCGAGCTTGATGAGGAGGAGAGCTTCCGCGAGCCGCGAAAACGGCAGTTCTTTTTTCAGGTACGCCTCGCAGGCGAGGAGGCTATCTCGCCCCATGAACTCCAGAGCAGTGGGAAGAATCTGCTTCTCGATGATGGCGGAGACCGTGTCGGCTGCCGACTGGAATTCTTTGAAGGCGACGAGCAAATCAACTGTGACTTTTGGGAGAGGAATCAACCGCAGGATGATCCTGGTGACGATGCCGAGAGTTCCCTCCGAGCCAACGATAAGCCCGCGAAGGTCGTAACCGGTGGCGTTCTTGACGAGCTTTCCGCCGGTCTCGAAAATCTCTCCCGACGGGAGAACCACGTCGAGTCCGCACACGTAGTCCTTTGTGACTCCGTACTTGACGGCTCGCGGCCCGCCTGCACATTCCGCGACGTTTCCGCCGATGCTGCACGACTCCAGGCTCGCGGGGTCGGGCGGATAGAATAGTCCTTCTGCCTCAACGGCTTTGTGGATTTTGCCGGTGATGACGCCCGGCTCGACGGTGGCCATGAGGTTTTTTTTATCAATCTCAAGGATTCTGTTCATTCTCTCAAGCGAAAGAACAACCCCGCCATAAGCGGGAACGGCGCCGCCAGAGAGACCGTACCCGGCGCCGCGAGGGGTCACGGGAATCATCACCTCGTTGGCGAACTCCATGAGCTTTGAGACCTGCTCGGCGTTCGTGGCGCGGACGACCACTTCGGGCTCGCCTCTCAGACCAGGAACCTCGTCGTGGGAATATTTTTCTTTCACTTCGGGGTCGGTCAGGACGTCGTCCGGCCCGAAAAGTTCCTTAAGAAACCCGACAGCTTTCTCATCAACCTTTCGATACATTTCCATGCCTTTCACTTGTGCTCCGGGCTGCGCTCTGCCTCGTTTCGACCCACAATTGAAACACAGAGTTCCGGCATACCGCATAACGGAACCGCTGGCTCGAAGGAGAATCATACGCGGTTTGCCCGCGCCTGTCGAGTGGGGTGGGGCTTTGTAATCGTGGCATCCCACAGTCGGCGGGACCCGTGGCCCGGTTCATGGAAATTATGCCCATGCTGCATCGGCCTTGGTGGTTGCAGGGCAGTCATGCGCGCCGCTCCTGGTCTTAAGCGCCCGAAACTCGGCTCCGCGAAAAAAGCAACGCAGACTTCTATGAGGATTTGGCGTAGAATGGAGTTCGCTGGCGAAGGAAGGAGGGCTGCTCGAAATGATTCATGGCGTAGGCGTTGACCTCGTCGAGGTCGAGAGAATTCGCAAAGCCATCGCCGAGTTCGGCGAACGGTTCGTTCGGAGGGTTTTCACCGCTGACGAGATAGCCCACTGCGAAGGGAAGGCGGACGCGTTCCTTCGCTACGCCGCACGCTTTGCCGCAAAAGAAGCAGCCTTCAAATCGCTTCGTGGCCGCTGGCGAAAGGGAATGAGGTGGCTCGATTTCGAGACACTCGGAACTGAATCTACTCCGCCATCTATCCGATTGACGGGCGCCGCAGCCGCCGTGCAGCGAGAAGCCGGAGTGACCGCCCTTCATCTCTCCATTTCCCACGACCGCCACTACGCCATTGCCGTTGTCGTCGCTGAGAAGGGCTGAGCACCACAGGCCCGTTCTCAGTAGAATAGCTCTCCGCTCGCCGCAGTCCCGTCTGGCAAAGTTGTTCCCGGCAAGACGACGCAATTCGATAACCGGCAGCCCCGCCCGATAGTGCTCCCGTCGCCGATGACGACGTTCGGTCCTATGCGTGACTTCTCCAGCACAGCGCAGCGTTCGCCTATCAAAACCGGCTCCTCGATTTCAACCCCTGGAATCTCGATGCCCGCCTGTCCGCCTTTCTTTCTCAGCATCTCTAAGTTGATGGCGAGAAGGTCGTCCGGCGTCGTGATTGTCCGCCTCCAGTTGGTGACCGTGTATCCGATTGTTCCCCCGTCATTAATGAGCATCTGAATGGCGTCCTGGAGTTCGTATTCGCCTCTCTTCGAGGGCTTCACGCGGGGCAAGTATTCGAGGAGTTTCGGTGTGAATGTGTATAGGGGTATGGACGCCAGGTCCGTGCCGACCTCCTCAAGCGAAGGCTTCTCGACAATTCGAGCGACCCTTCCCGAATCAAGGTACGCTGCCCCGCTTTTCCCCGCAATCTCTTCCTTGCTCAGCCGGAGCAGGCACATCACCCCGTCGAAATCCTCCTCGCAGTGCGTCTGGAACACCTCCGACACCGCCCCCGGCTCGAAGAGGTTGTCGCATGCTGCCAGAAGGAAATCGGACTCGATGCGCGATTGCTCAATGACCTTCTTCAGCGCGTCCGCCATTCCGAGAGGCTCCGGTTGAAAGATAAACTGAACCTCCGCCTCCCTCGGCGGGTTGCCTCGTAGATACCGCGCGATGTCCTGGTCAGGGCTTCTTACGACGATGAGAAAACGCCGGATCGGCGTCTCCGCAAGAACCTGCTCGATGACTTTTGCGGTTATGGGGATTCCGAGAATCGGCAGCATCGCCTTCGAGACCTTCCGCGAAAGGTCCCCAAGCCTTTTCCCGATTCCCCCCGCCAGAATGATAGCGATCATTCTTTTCACTACTCCAGGTCAGGGCTTGGGCGCAACGGCCCTTCTCCCCGCACCGCATGCCGCCAGCAAAATGCAGAGACTTGTCATCTTCCGCGGAGCGTTGCTCGCGACCATGGGGCTCTGCTTTTGGAGGTCGTTGTCTCCTCGGAGATCCTTCGCACGCTCAATGTTCGGCAGAGAAAGTCATGGCCTCCAGTTGGTCGCTTATCTTTCGCCACAGTTCTGCGACGCTGTTGGTCATCATGACGAGGTCATGCTTGTGTCCCCTGATGTCCAGGACGTGGTCCTTGAGAACCGCCTCCCTCCTGAATCCGATCGTCTCAAAAGCTTTCATCGCCCCGACCTGAGTGACGGGCATCACGGCTCTCAGCTTATCAAGCCCCTTTTGCACGGCACGATGGAACACTTCCCGTATCATTATAGTCCCCAGTCCTTTTCTCTGGTACTCCTTCGCCACGACGCACCGAACCTCCCCGATATGTTTCATCCAGCCGCGCTCCTGGGTGTGGAGCGTTGCGTCCGCTATGATTTCGCCTCCGGCTTCGGCGATGACCGGAAAGATTTTCTCGTAGTCCAGCTCGTCCGCCCACCGCTGGATGACTTTCTCGTCGGTAACGTCGTCCTTCAAAAAAAGCCTGTCCTCCTCCGGCAGTTTCTGGAAAAACGCCAGCAGCTTCTTCACGTCCTCCTTCACCATGGGACGCAGTGTCACCTTCGTCCCGTCCTTCAATCTCACAATCTTTGGGTAAGCTTCCATACGCACCGCCCTCATGAATACGAACGACGAAAAAAGGAATGTTCTGTTGGTTGCCGAGCAGCCCGCGCAACTCCCTTGAAGCAGCCGCCCGCCCCCGCGCCAGACGAGCCGCTGTCACGATGCTGCGGATAGTCAACCCCTTTGCAGAATATCAAGGCCCTGACTGCCCCGTCAACGCTTTTGTTCGCGCGGTGCGGCAGTGCTTTCGGGGTGGGGGCGGAATAAGACGCGGCCGGAGACTTCGGCGCTTACGAGGAAGAGAGCCCGGCTACCCCTGAGTCACAGCCACACCCCCGGACAATGCCATTTACCGCTTATACCTTCTGGCCGGTTCCTGCTATTATGCACCTTGATGTCCGGACCTTGTGAGGCGCGGTCGGTGTTTCGTGCGACTCGGCCTTCCGAGTGTCGTGGTTAAATGCAAATCAGGTTGCCGGGGACACACATAAGGCTTTCGATTTCAAGCACAGGGAGGTGGAAGACCATGAGGAAAGCGGTGTTTCCAATCGTATTTCTTGCGGCTGTTGCCTGCTCATCTGTTCGAGCTCAGGTTGACGTATCCGAGATAATCCATAAGCCCTATCTTCTTGACACGGGGGTCGAGTCCCGGTCCATCTCGTATGAGAACCGGGCGGGTGAAAAAGGAGCGGGCGGGAAAGCTGCAAGCAATCTTGGCGTCGGGCGAAAAGGCTCGCCGTCGGTGAATATCGCTGCGGGGCAGACGTTTGAGCTTTGCGACATCAAGGGCCCCGGCGTCATTCGCCACATCTGGATGACGACTCGCGGCGAGCCGGTTAACCTCCGCAGCCTCGTGATTCGCGCATTCTGGGACGGGCAGGAGCATCCGAGCATCGAGTGCCCGTTAGGCGATTTCATGGGGATCGCCCACGGGCGGGTCGCGGCTTACCAATCTACGGTCCATTCCGTCGGTGAGAGGGCTGGAATGAGCATCTGGCTTCCCATGCCCTTCGCAAAAAGAGCACGCATGACCATGACCAACGACGGAAAGAATCCTTCCGTTCTCTTTTATCAGATTGACTACACAATCAACGACAGGTTGTCGGAAGGGTTTGGGAGGCTCCACGTCCTCTTCCGCCGGGAGAATCCGACGACGCTGAAGAAGGATTTTGAGCTGCTGCCGCTCAGGAAAGGAAGCGGCCGGTTCGTTGGCTCCGTGATTGGGATTCGCCCGCTCGCGCCGGACTGGTGGGGCGAGGGAGAAATCAAGGCTTACCTGGACGGCGACACCGAGTTTCCGACCATCTGCGGGACGGGGAGCGAGGATTACGTCGGGCTATCGTGGGGGATGCAGCAGACCGCCTTCACGTACAACGGGTGCAGCCTGAACAAGGAGGGCTTTGTCTGCATGTACCGCTGGCATCTGCCTGACCCCATTTTGTGGAAGAAAGATTGCCGGATAACCATTCAGCAGATAGGCTGGCGGCAGGGCCTCTTCGAGCGGCAGGACGATTGGTCTTGCGCGACGTTCTGGTACGAGCCAATCCCCAGCGGGAAACTCCCGCCCATGCCGGCGGTTGACGAGCGAACCGCCGAGGTCGCGCCGCCGCCCAAAGACCAGAAGCCGTAGGCAATGCACGCGTGAGGCTAACAGCTATCGCCACCGCCGACCGGTGGAGGAGCTGAGGCCATGGCTGTAAGAGTGACAATACCGCACATTCTCAGGGACTTGACGGAGGGAGCGGATGAGGTTTGCGTTGAGGCAGACACCGTCGCTCAGTTGCTCCAGGAACTGGAAGAGAGATTTCCGGGCGTCAAAAGAAGAATCTGCCGAGAAGACGGTTCGCTCCACGGCTTCGTCAACCTCTACGTGAACGATGAGGAAGTCCGATTTCTGAATGGACTCGACACCGTGCTGAAGGATGGAGACAGTGTGACCATCCTCACGATGATTGCTGGCGGGTGAGCGAGTGCTCGAGTCAGAAGAGGCGGCTCACCCGGCGCCGGTTGCGACGAAAAACCACCCCCGACGCCCGAGAAGCGGGTGGCGCCAAGCAGGCGAAAAAATGGACTTTTTGAGCCAGGAACAGCTCCAGAGGTATGCGAGACATATCGTCCTTCCCGGTTTTGGGGAAGAGGGGCAAAAAAAGCTCCTTGAGTCTCGCGTTCTGTGCGTGGGGATTGGAGGGCTTGGGTCGCCGGTTGTCCTGTATCTGGCGGCGGCAGGCGTCGGGACGATTGGAATCGCGGACGACGACGCTCTCGAGCTGGGAAATCTTCACAGACAAGTCATCCACACTGCGGATGACGTCGGAAAGCCAAAAGTGGAGACTGCGGTGAGGAGACTTCGGCAGCTCAATCCGGATGTGCTCGTAAAGACGTTCGCGGGAAGAGTGACCGGAGAAAATGCGTTGGAGCTTGTGGCAGAGTACGACATCGTCGTGGACGGCTGCGACAATCCGGAAACGAGATATGTTCTCAACGACGTTTGCTTCTCCCTGAAGAAACCATTTGTCCACGGAAGCATTTTCCGATATGAAGGTCGGGCGACGACTTTCACGTACGAGAAAGGTTCGCCGTGTTACCGCTGCGTTCATCCGTCTCCGCCGCCGCCCGAATTCTTGCCTTCCGGGAGGGAGGCGGGGATTGCAGCGCCAGTTCCGGGCTTGATTGGGATGATTCAGGCAGCGGAAGTCCTGAAGCGGCTTCTTGGCATTGGCAGGCTCCTCGTCGGGAGAATGGTCGTCTATGACTTTCTCCGGCTGACTTTCCGAGAAATCAGGACGAAGCAGGACCCTGGCTGCCCTCTGTGCGGCGAAAATGCCCGGAGTCGCAATCGAAGCGCCGCTGACGAAGTTCCGCCGGATTAGTGGGCCGCTGGTTTGTCCAGCAAAGCCCAGCGAAATGGCGTACACAGCACTTCTTTTTCACGCGAAGGGAAGGAGGGAAAATGAAAAAGCATCTCAAATTCGTGCTGTTTCTTGGTGCTATGGCGTTGATAGCTTATCTCATCTTAGACTTGAAGAAGGAGCAAAGGTACGACAAGGTCGAGGCGGTCAAGAAGCTCGCCGCCAAAGAGTTTTTGGGGATTAAGGTTCTGGACATCTTCCTTGGGGTGCTGGCTGTCGCGTTCGTCGGGATAACCGCCGGATACGTCGTATCGCTTGTCAAAGGCAGTGGAAAGCGCCCGGCGCCCAGCGCAGCCGCCGTTTTGCCCGGAGAAGGAGGACTCCCTCTGGCAGAGGCAGAAGCACCCATTTCCGCAGAACAGGCGCCGAGAAAGAAGCTTGCCCTCGAAAAAGTCCTCGGGCGAACCGGAGCAAGAATCGTCAGCGTCCTGTTGGTGATAGTCCTTGTGCTTGTCGTTCTTTCGATAATTTATTTGCTCTTTCCCCACAAGTTCCCGTTTCTGGAAAAGCTCTTTGAGAAGATAGCCCCTGGCTGCATCTCGTGATCCTCTCCGCCGCCCAGGGCCCGCGCCTGGTGCCCTCGCGGAGGTGGGTCGAAGCACCCCGGACCGCTTGGAGGGAGACCTGGCCGTCCACGAGGCCCGAAGAAAAGGACAGGGCGCCCTCTTGTGCCCCCAGCTCACAGCGGCTCACCGAGGCGAGTTGTCAGAGTCAAGACGCGAGGCAACCTGTGTGCAATCCAAACGGGTGGCACAGCATGACAGGGGCCTGGTCACCGATCGGGTGCGCGCGTTGCGACGACGCGGAAGAATCTCTGCGCGGAGCCGGCCGTGTCGCCCAGGTTCCAAACCCAAGGCTCCCATTCTGCCTGAAGAACCTCCAGCCACACCGGCTGATCCAGAGACTGCGCAACCTCGACTTCGTAATTGCAGCGCGGACCACGCCATTGGAGAATCACCGAGCCGCTATCATCCGCCCACACGCCCAGAACTCGAGGAACTGTGATCGGGTCAGGCGGCCCTAATTGCTGCTTGAGCTCGGGAACGCGGTCATTCACCTCGAACGTCCACTCGCAGCCCTCCGGGGAGCACCCCGGCGGACCCGTACTTGTCCATGTCATGAAATACCATGTGAAGACGTAGCGCGGGAGCTCGACCTGTACGTCATCGGGGCCGGGGTAAGAGCAGTTAGTGCCAATGGAATTGGGCTCCGCCGACTTCACGCCCGGGACCTCGGCATATAAGCGGGCGAGACACTCAGGGTTGTAGCGCCTGGGAAAACGCAGTGTCCAAAATACCGTCCAGGGAAACCTCAACTCGTCGGTCACCTCCACAGGCCCGAATCTTTCGTTGAGTTCCTGGAGGTCGGGGTCACAGCCCACATCAAACCCGACTACCAACTCACCAGGGACCCAGAGAGGCCAGTGGCGCACCAGCGCCAGGCCCGGGTGGGCGGCACGTATCGCCTCCAAATCTCCGTGAAGTCGCTCATACAAATCGGGCGGAGGAAGGAACTCCCCGGAAAGCTCCATCGCAAGCAACTCTGCGTCAACATCCGAGTAGGTAGGTTCGCCCTCGGCGGGCGTCACGAACCCGAAGACAACAAACGATGAGAGGAGCGCTGTCAGTGTGGTCGAGAACTGCATTCTGGTCCCTCCTTGTCATTGGGATTCACCGCAGACCGCCACCGCCCGCTGGGCTTACCTCCGTCCGGCAAACACCGACCGTCAAATGAACAGTTTCCTCACGGCCATCCTCTCGCGGTCGCGGCTTACCACTGGTCTTCGTCGCCGGGGAAGCACCCGATGTCCCGTAGCTTTGCTGCTTCGTTGGCGCTTTTGAACCAGACCCCCTTCACGTGCCCGTCGCCAAACAGAAGATTCGTGCACTGGACGTGTCTGTCGTACGCCAGACAATCCCGGCTGTCAACGGCTCCCGAATTCTGATACCAGAAGCACCCGTCGTCCGGTCTCTGCTCCTCGCACATCAGCATCACCTTGGTCAGCCACATGCCGATTCTATCCCGGCTGCGGCCGACGTAGTTTACCAGAGCCGGATCGGGATTCTGGTATGCCGCGTTTTGCGAATAGCTGAAGAGTCGGATCTTCCGGTTCTTATCGCCGGGGCACTGATAAACCTCGTAATTCTTCAGGTAAGGCCACAGTAACCCCTGCCTTATGTCGTCCCGTGACGGAGAGCCGCCGGTCACATTCGAGTTGGCGTCGTAGCTAATCTGATTAGGCGTGTTAATCCATCCCTTTCTGGAACTATGTTCTCCGGCCCGCGCGCCGCCCGGAGGGAACCAACCATCGTAGTCGTTGGTGTACAGGGAGTATGCTATTCCGAACTGCTGCAAATTGTTTATGCAGTGCGCCTGCATCCCCTTGTCCTTTGCCGACTTGATTGCCGGAAGAAGAAGTGCTGCAAGGATAGCCACTATGGCTATCACCACCAGAAGCTCTATCAGTGTGAAGCCGCGATAGATGCGCCTCCTGAGGAAGCGCCCCACGGGGCCCCTCCGAACGATGTCCGAAAGGAAACTGGACGTGTTCATCTTCCGATCGCCTCTTCTAAACTCTACAACGTTCAACTCCACCTTGTAGTTTACATCCTCCGCACCGTGCAGTCAAGAAAAAGTGTCCCACTTCCGTAATCTCTCACTCTCGGGTGGGACGCGGTACAGTGGCAATTGCGGTTTTCGTCTCCGTCCCCGCAGAGAGCGTGCAGAGGCCCCTTTGCGCCTTCGCCTGCCGGCGTGCGCGAAAGCCTTTTCCTGGGCAAGCGGAGGGGGGAGACGTGAGCCGGGCCCATGGGACGTTATGCGGCCAGGGTGCCTTCGTGGTTGCAATCTCCTCCGCCTGCCCATCCCAACCATCGAGGCACCCGGACACTGATAGACCGTGGCCGGGCTTGCCTGTGGCTGCGTCGTTCGAATCAAAGAGCCGCGGGTGCCTCAGCAGGCCTCTGCCGCCCATGACTGACGCAGCACCGCAATGGCAGTTCCTCAGTTTCAGGTCGGAGAGCGTCCCGCCTGGAGTCAGGGACCTTGCCGCAGTTGGTGCGTGTGGCGCCTTTGCGACCCCGCCTTCTGGCGGGGCTCTCTGCGCGTTCTGCCTTTTCTCGCCAGGACGCTAAGGAGCGAAGCATCTTCTCCGCATGACTCTGACCAGTTCTTTGCGTCTTTGCGAGAGACCTGCTTTGTCCCCCGCGGAACGCGACGCGGGATTGACGGTGTTCAAAAGAAGCGCTCCATTCCGAATGCGTGAGCGCACTTGCGAAAGTATGTACTAAGAAGCCCCGGGGCCTGCGTGCTGTCAGGCTTCGTTCGCTCGCTCCCGCGCACGCCAGAAGGCATACGGAGAGACTCTCCGCCGGGGCTTCGACTCCTACCTCTCGCTCCACCAGTCGTTGCCGGTGCCATGGGCAGTGGAGTCGGGGTTTTCGGGATCGGAATCGAGGGGGGCCCCTCCGGAAACCCATTTCACATGTCCGTCCGCGAAGGCAACGTTGCGACCATCGGTCTTGTGATTGCTTCGCTTGGTCAGGGGCCTGGCAGCCGGTCTATCTGCGAGAACTCTTGTCGTTCGCGGCGCGGACTGGGTCCAGGCCTTATTCTTAGCGTTCTTGTTCAGACCGTAGGCGTAGCTGACGTGCCTTGCCTCTTCCGCTGGGAAAGGCTTGTTGTCGTAGGCGGTGGTCGTCCGCTTCGGTACTCGGTCGCCGGAAGATGGAGAAACGAAGACATCGAGACTGGTGACGTACATGGGATGAAGGATGCCCAGGTCCCGGAAGCTCGTCGTGCCCTCCCTACCGGGGGCCGTGTGTGCTGGATAGGAGCCGCCGTAATCGGTCGTGTAGGTCAGGATCCCTGTGGTGATTTGCTTCAGGTTGTTCAGGCAAGACCTGCGCCTTGCCCGCTCCCTGCTGCCGCAACCGTCCAAGCCCGAATACCACATTGCGAGACCCACAGGGGGACCCGCGAGCCCAAGAAGGAGCCCGACGGTCGCGAGTACTCGCCAAGGTCCGTGGCGTTCCAGTCGGCTCAGGGCGCGCTTGCTCACGGCAAGCCCTATGAATGAGAAAACGAACACGACGCACAGCGGCAGGCCGATCAGTGAAAAGATGAGCCCTCCGATTGCGTCCGACTTACCGTGGCGTTCTTTCTTGGCTGCGAGGTTTTCTTGCGCTGCGGGCGTTCGTCGTTCCCCACCGCGAGATGACCTTTCTGTCATTCCCCTCCTCCGGGTGCAGGTATCCCAGTAAAGCCATGGAACCTTTGAGCACTTGTCGCATCGCCCCCTGGATGCGAACCATGGCCTACTACCCTGCCGGCAAGAATAGCGAAGGGGTGGTAGTTTTACCTACCACCCCTTCAAGCGGCGCTCGTGAGAGCGGTTTTTTGCCAATCGGCTTTACCCGAAGCTCAGGGCTGGACTACTTTGTGGCTCGCTCGCTCCACCAGACCTGGGTGTTGACCTTGCTGTCCGGGTTATCCGGGTCGGTGTAGAGTTTTTCCTTGCCGGAGACCCACTTCACGTGCCCGTCCTGGAAGGCGACGTTTCTTCCATCCAACTTGTGGTTGGAGCTGGTTTGCAGGACGTCTTTCGCCGACCGGTCAGCGAGGATTCTCGTCGTGGAAGGCGCGGCTTCCGTCCACGCCTTCTGGCCAGTGAGTCCATTGTAGCTGTAGGCGTAGCTGACCATGTTCGCCTCCCTGTCCTTGAAGGGCTTGTTGTTATCTACGTCGGTCGTGCCCGTCCTTCTCGGAATCTTGTCCCCGGAACTGGGGCAGGTGAAGACGTCCAGAGACGTCACGTACGTCGGATAGAGGATCCCGAGGTCCCTGAAGTGGGTGGCCTGGTTGATGTTCGCGTTCGGCTGGGCGCTCGTCGGATAGTACTCATCGTAGTCCGGCGAGTAGGTCTTCATGCCTGTCATGACCTGCTTGAGGTTGTTCAGGCACGCCGAACGCCTTGCCGATTCTCTCGCTCTCGATAGGGCCGGCAGGAGCATTCCAGCCAAAATCGCGATGATGGCGATAACGACCAGAAGCTCAATGAGTGTAAACCCTTTCTTGTTCATCGAACCTTTGACCTTTCTTGTTGTGTTTAATGTTGCAGGTATTATTCCGAGATGAAACTTAGGAGCAGCCCTTTTGGAGTTCACCTCCTTTCCGGGTTCAGGCCATTATCCGTTTCTCCTCGATTTCAAACGCGCGGAACTATACTGGGACCGCGTCTCACATTCAAGCAAACTACTGTTCAGCAACATATATGCCATGGGCCTTCCTGGCAGAGTCCAGTGCCATGCAGCCTGCGCCCGTGTTCCAAGCCCCGTGACCACAAGGGATTCCGACATGCCCGATGGGAAGTGTCCCGACCGTCCGACCCGCTTTGGGGCCACGCGCAAGCATTTGCACGCGCGATTCTCGCGCTTCAGGCGTGAAAATCACGCCTCATGCAAAGCCAGACGTTCCGCGGGCTGGTTTGCTTACCACGCCGTGGCCCGCTCAGGGGCCAGGAGTGGTTTCAGGGCGGCTCGGGCAGCCGAAGTCCAGCGCCGCAGGCAGGGAGACTCCATTTCTGCCAGCCACCGACCCGGGCAAGCGCGACCTCTCTCGAGTTTCACGGATTGCCTCCCACGCGGGCGTGTGGTAACTTGAATATTGCCGCGAACTTCGGCGGCGGTCAAGCACGGCGCTGCCGGCGTCGGTGCCATACTCCTCATCGTCGGTGTCGTAGGGTTTACCCGTATGACGCGGCGGGCGGGGCCAGCGGTTGACACCGCCCCGGCAGGGTCGGCGCCGACAGAGGAAGAATAGGCAGACGGAAGTGGCCTTACCGTTCGAATTCGTCGGCGGCTGTTGCGTCAACTCATTTTACGCGTTGACGGCTGGCACCGTAGCCGTAGAATGCCCATGACACCTCTCGCAACTCCAACGGAGGCAAACGCTATGCTTAGGGCAGCATTTCGCGCGCTCTTCCTTGCGATCCTTTCCCTGCTGCCGGTGCGCGCTTTGGCTGAGGACAGGCACGTCGCAGAATCCACCAGGACCTACGAGTATTTTGCGAATTCCTGGGGGCTGGTTGGGTTGAAGGATTATCGGGATGGGACGAGAATAGGGCCGGATGGGACGCTCTTTCTCGGAGAGGGAGCGAAGTGCCAGTTCCTCGTCGGGGAAACGTATTCGTCCCTGACGAAGGACATCGTTCGAAGTCTGGAGAAGGATTCTGTTCAGCTTTCGGGCTTGTTTCGGCCGCAGGCGGACGTGGCTGCCTTTGATGTTGCGCTGCCTGTCGTGAATCTGAACTGGGCCACGGAACATCTGAGCTACGAATTCATCATCTTCGCTTCGCCTCTGAATCCGGCTGACGCATCTTCCTACGGCCATCCCCCAGCGAGCGAAAATTACCTCAACCAGATTTGCGTTCGGGTTCAGTCGGAGAGTCTGGAGACCACGAGTGCTCCCGTCGGGATTTCAATTTCGCGGCCATTCTCTGCTCCGGAAGAACTCGCGCAGCCGGGGGAAATTACCCGTTATGCGTCCAGGGATGAAGGGAGGCTCGTCGTGCTTTTCGGCGTGCCGAAAGGCTCGTCCGTTGAGAAGGTCGGCGACTCTATTCGCTGGAAAGTGCCGCTGACCGGAAAAGGCAGTGCAGAACTGTTCGCCGTCCTTCCGCACGTGCCGCTGGGAAAAGGAGAATCGCTGCCGGAGGTCCCGCTCCCTTTGCGGCGGTCAGACGATGCGAAGAAAACGGTCGAGCCGGGCACGGCGTCTTACTCTGCCGAAGTCCTGCGCCGAACAAAAGAATTCTGGCGAGATTTGCTGCGGCGGGGCGCCATCATCGGCGTTCCGGAAGAGAAGCCGTCGCTGACGTATTACGCTTCTCTAATCTACACGTTCATCGGGCGAGACGGGACGGTCATCAAGCCGGGGGAAGGCTTTTACGACGAATTTTATCTGCGTGACGGGGCTTATCAGACTCACGCTCTCGACCTGGCGGGTTTCGCGTCGGAGGCGAAGGAAAGCCTCGCTCATTTTCTCAAGTACCAGAGGCCGGACGGTCAGTTTGTCAGCCAGGAAGGAGAGCTCGACGGAAACGGGCAGGCGCTGTGGGCGCTCTGGTCGCACTATGCCCTGACCGGCGACATCGTGTGGCTCGAGGAGCTCTATCCCGCGGCGACGAAAGCCGTCTCGTGGCTGGAGCGAGCAAGGCAGTCAAAAGTGCCGCTGGACTCTCCGTATTTCGGGATTCTCTTCGCTTCAATTGCCGACGGCGAGAACCTGATGCAGACGCCCAAGCACATCGTCGGATACGATCTCTGGAATCTGCGGGGAGTGGATTGCGCAGCACGTATGGCAAAGGCGATTGGCAAAACGAGCGATGCGGATGAGTATCGGCAGCTCTTCATGAAATATAAAGACTGCGTCGAGAACGCCCTGAAGAAAGCCCGTGCCGATTGGTTTCCGCCGACGTATGAGGGGGTGGGGACGTCGTGGGGGAACTTGGAGGTGGTTCATCCGACGGGTTTGTTCGACCCCGGGGATCCCCGGGTGACTGCGACGCTCGACCGGGTGCGTGCCGGTTTCGTCGAGGGGACAATCCGATGGGGCGAGGAGGAAAGGAAAGTCATCCATCCGTACATGGGCACCTTCGTCACGAATTCGGAGATTATGCGGGGCGAACGCGAGAAGGCTGTTGACCATTTCTATCATTATCTTGCGCATACGACCTCGACTCATGGCTTCCCCGAAGGCGTCTATTACGAGACAAGGACCGCGTGGGGGGACACTGTTCCGCATCTCTGGGCTGCTGCGCAGTATATCATTCTTCTGAGGAACATGCTTCTCCGCGAGGAGGGTGAGGTTCTGCATCTGTTACCTGCGGTCCCGGTCGCCTGGCTGCGTCCGGGAAAGAAGATTGTTGCACTGGCGGCGCCGACGAGTTTCGGGAAAGTCAGCCTTGCCGTGAACGCGACCGAGGGGGGATGCGAGGTCAGGTTCTCAGGGCCGGACAGGACGCCGCCCGGAGAAGTCCTGCTTCACATTCCGCCCGGAGCAGCCGTCAAACGTGCCCTGTGGCGAGAAAAAAACGAAATCCCCGTCCGGAAGAACGCCATCGCCATTCCGAAGGGCTGCGAGAGGTTGCGCATCGAGTGGACACTGCCTCCGGAGGCAACCGACCGCACGTTTGAGGATTACGCAAGAGAGTACGAGAAGAATCGGCCCTCGCCGTAGAGATGCGCCTACGCCCCGGCCGGGTCTGCACAGAGGCCGAGGTGGCATGGGCATCTTGCCCATGAATCTCCTGGCGACTTCGACTCAGCTCGGGTCAGGACTCCGCGTTGACGGCCTGGAGGAGGGCTTTGATGTAGCCGAAGGCAAAGGCGAAGGCCTGAAGGCTGCGTGGGTCGTCGGGGTGGCTGGGGACGTGGTCGGGCATGAACATGCCGGTGTATCCAACCTCCTTATAGACCTTCATCGCCCGGTACATATTCACGTCGCCTTCGTCGGGATAGACTTCCTGGAAGTTGTCGCGTTTCCCGCGGATGTTGCGGAAGTGGACGTTGAAAATCTTTTTTCGCGTGCCGAAGTAACGGATGACGTCGAAGATTTCCGAGGCGGGACTCTGGAGCATTTCGGCGACGGTCCCCTGGCAGAAGTTGAGGCCGTGGCAGGGGCTTTCGGCGATGGAGACAAATCGCTTGAGTCCCTCGACAGTTCCGAGGACGCGGGCGACTCCGCGAAAGCCCTCGGGAGGGACGCCCGGATCGTGCGGGTGACAAGCCATGCGAACTTTGCACTCAGTTGCGACCGGGATGACCCGCTCCAGGAAATAAGCGATTCGCTCCCACATCGCTTCGGCGGGGACTGGGCCGGCCTCGGTCAAACGCTGATTGTCCTTCGCCTTTTCGTAAACCCAGGTGCTGTAAGTTGAGCCGCCTCTGCCGGGCGTTGACTCCGTTCGCAAAACGCCGAGGATTGTAAGATTGTATTTGAGGGTCGGGATGCCAGCTTTAGCAGCAGCGCGAATCATCTCGCAGATGCCGTCAATTTCGCGGTCTCGCTCGGGACTTTTGCCGAGCATGATGTTGGGGTTATCAGCCGCGGTGATGTAAGACGAGCTCATCGGAAGGGGAACCATGTCGAGGCTGATGCCGTGGGACTCGACGCGTTCCCTGAGCCTGAGAAGGTCGTCGAGGGTCCAGGCGCCTCTCGGACCTGACGCGGACGGGTGGCCGCAGATGTTTTTGAGTCCGTGCCGGGCGAAGAACTGGAGCATCTCGTTGGAGGTTGGCCCTATCTGCGTGCCAACGACCATCGTTGCCCGTTGGCTGACAAGTGCCCCCGGGCTATCGTTTGTGCTCTGGCTCTTTGCTGCGGCTTCTGTAGCCGAAGAGCGGGCGCAGAAAAGGGAGCCAGGCACCGCTGCGGCGATTCCCGCGAGCGAGACGAATTCTCTGCGATTCATTTTTACTGCTCCTTTCATCGGTTCGGCCAAAATCTTAGCAGGTGTGTTCTTCGACGAGCAAGAGGACAAGTTTTGGCGTGGGAGAAGATTGAGCCGGACGTGCGATGGGGGCTTGCCCGAACGACACCGAAAATGTACAAAGGAGAAAAGAGAACATCTTCACCGAAGGTTAACCGAATGAAATCACAATTGATGGGCGTTGTAGCCGTCTTAGGGCTGCTGTGGGCGGGAGTTAACGTTGCGCCAAAGCTCCTTGCCCAGGAGCCCATGCTGAGACCGCAGGAGTACCTGCTCGTGAACGGCGAGCCGCTGGACCCTGGGGCACACGCGATTCCGTGCGTGTGCGACTGGAACAACGACGGGCAGAAGGACCTCGTGGTCGGATACAGATACGATGATAAGGTCGCGTTGTATTTGAACCAGGGAACGGACTCACAGCCGGTTTTCACTGGCTTCACAAACATCCAGGCAAACGGCGTGGACATCTACCACCCGGGCACCGGCTGCGGTGCCCCGGCGCCGTGGGTTTGCGACTACGATTCCGACGAGAAAAAGGATTTGCTCGTCGGGACCGGAACAGAAGGATACGTCTATTTCTACAAGAACACGAACACGGACGCTGAGCCGGCTCTGGCGGGCGGAGTCCTGCTGACGGTCGGTGGCGCGACGTTGAGCGTGGGGGCCCGCGCGACGCCCTACGTGCACGACTGGGACGAGGACGGGCTGAATGACCTCCTTTGCGGGGACGCAAACGGGAATGTGCATTTCTTCAAGAACGTGGGGACAGCACAATCGCCCTCTTATGCCAGTGACTCGCTGATCCAGGCGGGGGCAACCCCCGTGAATTTCAGCTATCGTTCAGCAATCCGCGTCTGCGACTGGGACGGAGACGGCCTCAAGGACCTGTTAGGCAGCGGAAGTAACACTGCGGGCTGGCGAAGAAACACGGGCACAAATGCCGCGCCTGTCCTGGGTGAGTTTACTCGCCTATACGCCCCGCAGGAGGGACTGGGACTGTCTAACGTGGACACAGGCTACCGGATGCGGCTGGAGGTGGTTGACTGGAACGACGACGGGGTGACCGACCTGCTAATCGGCGACGACGAGGGGTACGTGTTTTACTATGAAGGATACCGTTTTGCGTTCGCTGCGGTCAAGGCACAAAGCGGAGGACAGATCGCCATTCGATGGGATAGCGCGGACTATCTGCTATACGACGTGCTTGCAGGCGGCACGCTCGATTCACTGGTCCCTGTCGCCACGAAGCTCCCCTCCGGCGGGAAGATGACCGAATGGACCGATACCCCCACCGAGCGCGCGAAGTACTACAAAGTGAGGGTCGCGCAGTAGAGAGTCTTTTTGACCCGGAAGGGTGCCTCTCGTCTTAAAGGATCGGAGCGTCGGGCGTGCCCTGACGAATCAGCTTGCGAAAGCAAGGCGCCTTTCCGGAAATCGTCCATCCGCGGAAGGAACAGGTTATGGCGCATCGGCTCGTAATGTTCAGCTTAGCCTTCTTCTCAAGCCTCGGATTTCTCCTGCCTGCGGTTTGTCATGCGAAAAACATAGCTCTCTCGCAGAGCGCCGCCGAGGTTGAGACATACGACTTCGTGGAGGTAACGCTCAGCGTGTCAGAGCCAGAGGCATCGAATCCGTTCGCGGACGTGGAGGTGACCGGAATATTCGGCAAGACTGGTGGAGCCGAAAAGAACGTCATCGGGTTTTGCGATTCGGAAGACGGGTCGGTCTTCAGAATCAGATTCATGCCCTCGGAGCCGGGAGAGTATTTCTACTCCGTTACATATCGAGAGAGCGAAGGGCTGAGGAAGGAGTTCAGGGGCACATTTCGGGCGAGAAAAAGCCGGAACAAGGGCATCGTACGGGTGGATTGCCAGCATCCTTTTCACTTCATCTGGGAAGGGACTGGCGAGCATTACTTCTACAACGGAACGACGGCTTATCATCTCCTGTCGTGGACGGACGAAGAGAGAATCTTGAAGTGCATCGAGCGAATCGCGGCGACGGGGTGCAGCCGCATTCGGTTTCTGAATTATGGACGAGCCAGCGACGGCGAGTGGGAGGAAGGGATGGTGCAATCAGCGGATTTCACCTGGACGCTCTCCCCGTGGCCCGCTAAATATCCTGCGCGGCAACTCAAGGAAGGCAGTCCTGAATTCGACCACACGCGGTTCAACCTCGCTCACTGGAGAAAGTGCGAAAAAGCGATGAGGAGAATGCGAGAGCTGAACGTCGTCGCGTCGGTCATCATGCTGATGGACCGCGGGATAAACGATGCGCCGCCGGCGGGAAGCGACCTTGAGAAAAGATACTACCGCTACGCGGTGGCGAGGTATGGCGCTTTCAGCAACGTGATGTGGGACCTTGGAAACGAGCATAACGAGTACCGGAGCGTCGAGTGGGCAAAGGGGATGGGCGCATTGGTGAAGAAATGGGACTGTTACGGGCACCTGGCTACCGCCCACGGGTACGATACTTTTCCTTACGATCTCGACGAGTGGGCGGACTTTGCCATTTACCAGAAATGGTATGACGGTCAAAATCAGTTCATGCTCGCCCAGAGAGCGGACGCGATTGCCAGAGGGCGAATCATTCCGCAGGTGAACGAGGAGTATGGGTATGAGAAGCACAAGGACATCGGGCAGGACGAGGTTCGGCGTCGTGCGTGGGAGATCGCGATGGCGGGCTGCTATCAGACGACGGGAGAGTGGAAAGGGTGGCAGCATGGGGAAGCGGCGCCCGAGTCGAAGATTTTGACCTGGACGGGAATCATGCGGAAGTTCTTCGAGGAGAATTTGCCGTGGTGGGAGATGGAGCCAGGGAATGAAATTGTGCGGGAGGGGAAAGGTTACGTCCTTGCCAAAAAAGGCAAATGCTACGTGATTTACCTCCCCGAAGCGGGCAGAATCACGGTGGACCTGGAGCCGGGAGAATATACAGCGAGATGGTTTATTCCCAAACTCGGACTCTATCTCTGGTCCACGAGGGACGGATTTGTTCCAGGGAAAATTTCCGGCGGGAGGTGGGAGACACCCATTCCTCCGTCAGCCGGCGACTGGGTTCTTCTGATACAAAAGTGAAGTTTCGGCAGCGGAAGCGGGCGCGTCTGCGATTCTACACCGCATAACAGAACATCGTTCATCAGACTTGAATGGAGGGACTGACATGGCGAAAGCATATTCACTCAAGCCGAAAAAGAGCGACCGATTTTCATTTGGGCTGTGGACAATCATGAACGTCGGGCGAGACCCGTTCGGCGAACCAACCCGCCCGCCGATAGACCCCCTCGACGTCATCGTCGAGCTTGCGAAACGAAACGTTTATAGCTTTGAGCTGCACGCGGAAGACCTCGTGCCCATGGGTACAAGCGTGAAGGAGCGAGACCGCCTGGTGGCGGAAGCGAAAAAGCGGATGGCGGACTACAACATCAAGTGCACAAACTGCGGGAGCAACTGCTTTTCGCATCCGGTATTCAAGGACGGAGCGTTTACGAGCAACGACCCGGAGATTCGGGCTTTCGCAGTGCAGAGGTATCTGCGTGCAATAGATATGGGGTACGAGCTGGGCTGCCGCTTGTGCAACTTGTGGTGGGGGCGAGACGGACTCGAGGTTGAAGGAAGCAAGGACGCTCGGGACGCGATGAAGTGGCTGAGGGAATGCTGCAACCTCTTGACCGAATACGTCCTGAAGAACTACCCCGATTACGAGCTGTCAATCGAGGCGAAGCCGAACGAGCCGCGGGGAGACATCTTCCTGCCGACGACGGGGCATGCGCTTGGGTTCATCGCGACGCTCGACCATCCGGAGAAATGGGGGGTGGTCCCGGAACTGGCACATGTTCGGATGGCGGGATTGAATTGCGTTCACGAGGTGGCGCAAGCGCTGGAGGCGGGGAAGCTCTGCGGCATCCACCTCAACAGCCAGAAGCCGCTTCGGTACGACCAGGACATTCGGTTTGGGGCGGAAGATTTGAAGGAGTCATTTTTCGTGGTCTATTTGCTTGAGACGTCCGACTACGAGGGCACCAAGAGCTTCGACTGCCATCCGTACCGAACGGAGGACCGCCAGGGGGTGTGGGATTTCGTCGAAGGGAACATGCGAACGTACTTGTTCCTCAGGGAAAAGGTGAGAGAATACCGGGAGGACACGGAGATTCAGTCGCTCCTGTCAGAGATTCGTGGGAAGCAAAAGCCCCTGCCATCGCCGGAGAAAATCGCGGCAACCGAATACGATTTGGAGAAGCTCATGGCAAAGCGCCTCCCCTATGAAAAGCTCGACCAGTTGATTGTCGAACTTCTTTTTGGGGCAAGGTGAGGGCCTCGCGTCGGACGATGCTTCGCGCGCACGGCGGTGTATGTCGAGTGGAATAGCCCTGTTCTCCCAGGTGGGGCGCATAAGCCTTAGCTGAGAGGCGAGCGAATCCCGGCGCTTCTCGCCCGGCCTGCACAACAGAAAGTCCCCATGAACCAAAGATAACGCGGGGGCGTCAAATAAGGTGCCGAGGGGCGGTAGTGTATTTAGAAGTGTGTAAATTGTGCATAAGGGAAAGAGAAGGGTGTATT
>CAYZXL010000028.1:0-55820 GCA_964482435.1 uncultured Verrucomicrobiota bacterium | reverse complement strand
GTTTCCCGACGCTTTCAAGGGGAAGAATCGTCCGGAGTGGCCAGAGCCCAAGCCCGAGGAGACTCCTCCGCGTCCTCGCCCTGACGAAGAGGAGGAACCGGAGAAGCCCCTCAATCCCAGCGCCGGGAAGCTAATAGTCCTCGGCTGTGCTGAGACGTTCACAGACAACTTCATTCAGAGTGGTGGAAACGGGCTTCTCGCCAGCAACGTAGTGGACGCCCTTGCGCTTGGCGAAGAACTCATCAACATTCGCAGCAAACAGTTCACCGATAGAAGTATCAAGAAAACAACCGCCGGGAAGAAGCTCTTTTACCGCTTTCTGACGATGGGGCTGGTGCCGGTGGTCTTCATCGGAATCGGCTTGACCCGCTATGTCGTTGTCAGGAAGGGCAAAGAACGCTACCTCAGAAGCCTGGCTTCTGCTTGACTCAACCACCGCTTCTTTGGGGAAAAGGATTCGTTCGTCGCGAGGAATAGCCTATGAGAAAAAATACCGTCGTAGCCATCATTGTAGTCATTGTGGCGCTAGTCGCTGTTCGTGCCATTCAGGAGATAAACAAAAACCGTCAGAAAGCCCCGCCGGGCGGCGAGTTCGCCAAAATCCTCCCGGAGGGAATGAGGGCGGCTGACATCCAGAAAATCGAAATCTATCGCGGAGATAAGAAAGACCAGAAGACCGTCCTCGAGAGAACGAAGGACGGCTGGGGCGTGCCCAGCCGGTTCAACAGCAAGGGGAATGAGAAGAGCATCACTGACCTTCTCGACGACATGAAAAAGCTCACTGGCGAGGTCCGAACCAAGAAGGCCTCCCTCCACAAGGATTTTGGGATCACCGCTGATAAAGCAGTCCACATCGCTCTCTACGACAAGAAGGGAACGCTCTACCAGGACCTTCTGCTCGGTAAAAAGGGCGAGCGGTACAGCGAGGGCTTTGTTCGACTGGCCAGCAGCGACAAGGTTTACCTCGCGGACAAGAACCTCCTGACTAACCTCGGCATCTACGGAGATACCGACGAGCCGGACGCCAAGAAATGGCTCGATTTGAAAATCATTGATAAGAAAAAGGAGGACGTCGCCAAGCTCGTGCTGGATATGCCGGGCAAACAGGTCGTCATCGAGAGGCAGGAAAAGAAAAAGGAAGAGGGAAAGCCGGAGGAAGCCGAAAAGCCCGACGAGACCCAGCCGAAGAAAGAGGAAGAGAAGAAAGAATACGAGTGGGTTTTGACCGGCCCCAAGACGGATTTCAAGCCGAAGGACACGGCTATCAATTCTCTCGTTTCATCCATCTCGCAGTTCAACGGTGAGGACGTCGCCGACCCTGCAAAGATTAGCGAGTACGGCTTCGATTCGCCGACATATACCGCCGCAATCACCATGGCGGACAACACCGTCCAGACCCTCCTCGTCGGCAAGAAGACCGAGAAGGACGATAAGCGATACGCCAGGCTCAGGGACACTAACACCATTTATGTCCTTGCTCAGTACAGCGTGACGGGCGTCTTCAAGAAGATGAGAGACCTCCTTGAGATGACCATCTGGGACCTTAAAAAAGAGGACGTTGCATCCATCAACCTCTTCCAGCCGGAGTACGAAATCTTGCTCGAGCACCGTGTTAAGAAGGAGAGCGAGGCAAAGGAGAAGAAGGAGGAAAAGGATTACGAATGGGTTCTCGTCAAGCCGGAAACCCGCTTTAAGTTCGAGGAGTACCGGGTCGCTAACATCTTATCGAGATTGATCAAGCCGATGCCTGACGACATGTTCCTGACGAGCGACCTTCAAGCGTACGGCCTCGATTCCCCGCAATACAAAGCCGTCATGAAGATGAACGACGGCTCAACCCACACCCTCCTCTTCGGCAAGAAGCTTGAGGAGGGCGATGACCGATACGCCGCGTTCGAAGGCAAGGACAACGTCTATACAATCTCCAAGTACAATCTCGAAACCATCTTCTTGAAACTGGCACGGCTTGTCTCGATAAGACTGATGGAGGACCTGACCAGGGACTCCATCGTCTCCCTGAAGTATGACACGCCCGACGAGGATTTCATCCTCAATCGGAAGGAAGGAGCTACGCCAGCCGAGAAGAAAAAATGGGCTGTGAAAACCGAAAAGGAGGAGTACGAGGCGAAAAGTGCGATTGTTGACGATGCACTCCAAGCCATCACTCTCATCAGGCCACAGGACCTGGTTCTCGGGAAGGCCGACGTGGATTGTGGTCTTGATAAACCGAGCGAGACGCTCGTCATCTCTACCGACAAGACAACCGACCATTACACGCTCTTCTTCGGAAACAAGGTCTCGCAGGATAGCACTGATCGCTACTTCAAGATCAAGGATCAGCCTGACATTTTCACTCTCTCCGACAGCGACTTCAAAAACATCTTCAAGAAGCTAAGCGACCTGAAGGTCGAGAAACCGCCGGAGCCGAAACCCGAGTCGAAAGCCGGTGAGGTGAAAAAGCCTGCCGAGGAGCAGAAGCCTGCTCCGTTTGTCGAGAAGCCGCCCGCGCCACCGATCGAACAGAAGCCGGTCCCTTCTGAGGAGAAGCCCGCCGGAGTAGAAGAAAAGCCGAAGGAGGAACCTGCCGAGAAGAAGGAAGAGGAGAAGCCCGAAACGCCAGCGGCGCCCGAAGAGCTGGCAAAGGAAAAGACCGAGCCATCCGCTCCAGAGAAAGAAACTCCTCAGGCGCCGCCTGAAAAAAAGAAACAAGAGAAGCCCACCTCACCTGAGGAAGGCAAACCCGCTCCGGAGCCACCGACCGAGAAACCTCCGCTTGAGAAGCCGAAAGAAGAAATCCCGGAACCGCCTATCCCCAAGCCCTCCGAGCCGAAGGAGCCTCTCCCACTTCCTGCTCCGCAGCCAGGCTCGGCGAAGTGAGGGCGCATAGTCGAGGAAAGCTGCCCGATTGAAGAGCCAAGCTAAGAAAGCGCCCCGATGCGCCTGCCCGCGTCGGGACGGCATTCGCGCTGCACTATGACCACAGGCTTCCGGCCGACTGATTGTCCCAGAACATCGCTTTCCTGGACGTTCCGCCACGGAATCCTAACCGCTTCGGGGTCGGGTATGCTATTATGCAAGCTTGGAATATGTTTCCAGTGCGAGACTCCAGCAAAAGAAAAAGGAGCCAATGTCCGCGTCGCAGCGACAAGACCGATTGGACTCTTGTACGACTATTGCCTCACCGCTTAAGCCAAGGCGGGGTCACGGCGTGCCTGCGGCGGTTTTCGTCCTCACTGCTTTCGTGACGGTGTGCATTGTCCCGCTGGACGCATGGGGCTGCCCTTATTCCGTCCGTGACGTGGGCTTTGTTGACCTCGACTCTCCCCCGTACCGCATATACTTGTTGGTGAGAGATGACACCCCTGACAGAGAAACTCTGGCAGGCGCGTTCAAAGACGCTTCCAGTACCCTTCTCGCCCACAGCAACGTCGAGGCCGAAATCGTCAACCTCAACGAGCAAAAAGACCACCCTGCCCTGGAGCATCTCCGCCTCCGGGAGCTTGCTGCGCCTCCCGCTGCCATCCTAATTTCTCCGACGGGACGGTCCATCCTTCTGCCAATCTTCGACGAGAAGAAGCCTTTCAAGGAAAGCGTGTCGGCAAGCCTTGAGAAAGTCGTCGCGTCGCCGACAAGAGACGAGATCGCCAAAAACATTGTCAAGGCGTGGTGCGTGATCCTCCTTGTTCAAAGCCATGACGCTGCCGAGAATGCCAGGGCTGAAGAAGCTGTTTCCGAAGCTATGGACGACTTCGCCGTCCTGATGAGCCATGAAGGAAAAACGGCCGAGGAACGCCCATACCTTATTCTCCTGCCTCCGAACTCCGTCGCCGGGGACGAAATTCTTCTCTGGAGCCTCGGCTTGTTGGGCGGCGAGGTGCGCGGACCGCACGCGGTAGTCCTTTACGGAAGAGGACGCCAAATTGGTCCCGTTGTCGAGGGCGAAAGCCTCACAAGGAATTCGCTGCTCCACGTCATGAACACGATAGGAAAGGACTGTGGGTGCGACGCCGACCAGCGCTGGCTGTCAGGCACATCAATCCCGATGAGATGGGGGCGGGACCTTCGCCAGGAGGTCGTCAAATATCTCGGCTTCGACCCTGACAACCCGATTGTGAAAGCGGCTGTCAGCGGTATCTGGTCGGGCGCCATATCATCCAGCGACGAGGAAGACGAGCCTTTTGCCTACGCCGAGGGCGAGATCGCAGACTGGGAGGAAGTTGTGGGTTTCGACAAAATGCCCCCGGAAGGAAGACGAGCAGGAGCAAGCGGTTCCCGACCTGGACGGGGGCCCGCCAGCCTCCTCGCGTCGGAGGGCGCATCAACCCTGACAGGACAGGTAACCAAGACGGCACTGATTGTCATCGGCGTCATCTCCTTTTTCGTTCTGATAGGAAGCGCATTCGTCATAAATCGAGCCAGGCACAGAGGGCCGCCGTGAGGGCTTTGAGTGCGAGGCCTTCTCAACCACTGCCCTCTGGGGGACGATCAATCGCCCGAACGTTAGACGGAGACGAGAGGTGTCCAACTCGTCGGCTCTGCGCCCCCGCAGGCGTTTGGCCGCAGGGCCATTTGGCCAAGACTGTGCTCAGGTTTTTGGTCAGAGGAATTCTCATCCGAAAGAGGTGTATGATGGATTGTGTTCGACCAGCCCGTGAGATAGACGTCAAGGCTGAGCTGCCCGACGAGTCTCCAGCTGCACTCAGCAAAAAGCACCGCCTCCAGCCCCGAGCGTTAATTTTCCGCCCGAGCATCGTCGTGTCGGCTCTGCTCGCGGTTTGTTTCGGCTCAACGCGCGCGGCCGATTGGCCAACTTATCAGCACGACAACGCCCGTAGCGGAACCACGCCGGAGGAACTGAAGCTCCCCCTGCACGAGGAGTGGGTGTTCACGTCGCATCGCCCTCAACCCGCCTGGCCTGAGCCCCGCAAAGAACTGTCGAGGGTTCGGTATGATGAGGTTTATCAGGTCGCTGTCGCAGACGGCTCAGTCTATTTCGGCTCGTCGGCAGATGACAAGGTTTACTCCCTCGATGCGGCAACAGGTGAAATTCGGTGGTCGGTCTTCACTGGCGGCCCCATTCGTCTCGCTCCAACGGTCTGGCAGGGCCGGGTCCTGGTGGGTTCCGACGACGGCCTCGTCTATTGCCTCTCCGCCGACGCCGGGAGCGTGCTGTGGAAGTTCAAGGCTCCCTTCAGCGACCGAAAAGTCCTCGGCAATGGCAGAATGATTTCGCTATGGCCTGTCCGAACGGGCGTTCTTGTTGAGGACGGGATTGCCTATTTCGGCGCAGGCATTTTCCCCTCCGAGGATATCTTCATCTGCGCGGCGAATGCGTCCGACGGAACTCCACTCTGGCGAAATGACACCTGCGGTGAGCGCGGTCCCGAGCAGGAGTTCGGCGGTATATCACCCCAGGGATATTTGCTCGGCTCCGAGAGCAGGCTCTACGTCCCCTCGGGGCGTGCCATGCCTGCCGTCTTCAACAGAAGCGATGGGCGATACCTGTACCACTGTTCAGCGGGTGGAAAAGTCGGAGGCACCTGGGCTCTTCTCACTGAAGAACACGTCGTCGCCGGACTGGGCGAGAATGTCTCCTACGACAAGCAAACGGGAAAAAGGATGGGGAGCGACCGGTACGCCTGGTTCCCAGGCCTTCGGCTTATCGCCGCGCCGGACCGCTCATATTTGCTTGGCTACCGGGAGGTCTCCGCAATTGACCGCAAGACATACCCCGCGGCAATGAACGAGCGGAAGGCGGTCATGGACAGCCGGAGCAAATTGGCGTCGAGAATTCAGGACCTCCGAAAGAAACGTGATGCGATGGTTGGCGCTGCCGCTCAGGCGGCTGATAAGGAGATTACAGAGCTCACGAACGAAATCAAAGACCTCGACAAGAAGCAGAAGGAGATCGAAGCCGGCCTCCTCAAATGGCGAGTTCCGTTCGAGAATCCGAGTTCCATGATTCTCGCGGGCGGCGTCCTTTTCATGGGTGGGAACGGAACCGTCGTCGCCCTGGAGGCGGCGACTGGTAAAGAACTCTGGTCTGGAAATGTTAACGGCAAAGCTGGCGGCGTGGCGGCTTCGGGTGGCCACCTATTCGTCAGCACCGACACAGGCGCCATCCACTGTTTCGGTAGCAGCAAACCGTCGAGCGTGCGCGAGATAAAACTGCCAGTGGCTTCTGACCCCTATCCCGAAGACGGGCTGGCACCGCTCTATGCCGACGCAGCCGAAACAATCATCAAGACAACAGGCGTGCAACACGGCTATTGTCTTGTCCTCGGTTGCGGAATTGGCCATCTCGCCTTCGAGCTTGCAAAACGAACGGATTTGAAAGTTATCGGCGTCGAACCGGACGGTGACAAAGTCGAAGTCGCAAGAAGAAGGCTCGACGCCGCGGGCTTATACGGCTCTCGAATCACCATTCACCAGGAATCTCCGTCGAGGCTCCCCTACTCCGACTTTTTCGCAAACCTTATCGTTTCCGACGACCTGATGGTTTCCGGGAGGCTCGACGGTTCACCCTCGGAGATGTTCCGAGTCTTGCGGCCCTGCGGCGGCGTCGCATTCTTCGGACAGCCTGCGAACACGAGCGGTACCATTCCGCGGCTCGACGTGGAAGAGCTTCGGAGATGGCTCTCGCAATCGGGTGCGCGCGAGGTCGAGGTAGTCCGGGACAATGGCGTCTGGGCAAAAGTGCTCCGCGGCCCTCTCGAAGGCGCGGGAAGCTGGACGCACCTCTATGCCAATCCGGCGAATACGGCTTGCTCCGACGACCGGTTCGTCAAATGTCCACTCGGCGTTCTCTGGTTCGGCGATCCCGGTCCTGAAAAAATGGTCGAGCGCCACGCAAGAGCCGCTGGTCCCGTGTCCCTGGACGGTCGCCTCTTCGTCCAGGGCGAGAACGTCGTCATGGCCTACGACGCATACAACGGCTCCATCCTGTGGGAAAGGCAGATACCGGGCGCCGTCCGGGTGCGCGCGGATGCCGACGGGAGCAACCTCGCGGTCACGAACCGCGGTCTCTTCGTCGCCGTCGGAAGCGAGTGTCTTCGCCTCGAGCCCGCCACGGGAGAGACGCTCCAGACTTACAAAGTCCCTTCGCCGCCCGACGGCTCACCTCGCCGATGGGGACACTTAGCATCCGTCGGAAACGTCCTCTTCGGCTCGACCGCAAGACCTCTGACGGACTACGGCGCTGCCTGGCGCGAGATGGTCCAGGAGGACGGGACGTGGCGACCCTTGCCAAAAAATATATCGCCGGAAATGCGGAGCTTTTACACAGAGCTCGTCTCGAGGTATCCCCGTCCCGACGAACGAGCGCTGGCAGACTTCGATGAGATGGGCGCCATGTGGGAGCCGATGGCTCGTTTCCCAAAATGGGGAGAAGTGAGAACATCTCAGGGCGCCGTTACCCCGAGCATGATGACCAGCAACTCTATCTTCGCTCTCGACGCCGACACGGGCGACTTGAAATGGGTATACAGCGCAGGCAGGATAGCCCATCCAACCATCACCATCGGAGACGGAACAATCTTCTTTGCCGAGTCCTCGATCTCCAACGAGGAACGAGAGAAGGCCCTCGCCGAGAAGACCGCTCGGGTCGCAAAACTCGCTGGCGAAGACGCTGATAAACTCAAGCAACAACTCGAGTACACTGACGTTCGCCTCGTCGTCGCCCTCGATGCCGCTTCAGGAACCGAGCTGTGGAAGAAAGTCCTCGACCTCACTGGCTGCGGTGGAGACAGAATGGCGAGCGCCTACCGCGACGGGATGCTCCTGTTCTTTGGCGCCTTCAGCAACCACGACCGCGGATTGTTTGGCTCGGGAACGCTGAAGTGGCGACGGGTTATGGCTCTTTCCGCAAAAGATGGCATGGTTCTCTGGTCTCGCGAACTGGGCTATCTCCGGCGCCCCGTCGTCATGCAAGATAAGCTCATCGTCGAGCCGTGGATGTGCGACATACGAACCGGAGAGCTTTTGACACGCATCCATCCCATAACGGGCAAAGAAGTCCCCTGGGAGTTCATCCGCGGAGGGCACAGTTGCGGCATAACGACTGCCTGCCCGAACTGCTTTTTCCTGCGGTCCTTCAGCATGACCTACTACGATCTCACACGCGACGACGGAATGCTTCCCTTCGGCGGCATTCGTCCCGGCTGCTGGATTAACACTATCATGGCGAATGGCCTTGTGCTCTGTCCGGAAGCAAGCTCCGGCTGCCGCTGTTCCTTCCCTGTAGTCTCGACTGTTGTCCTCGCCCCGAGGGAGCCCACAGACGAGAACAGAGCTTGGTCCCTTTTCCCGAAGAAGGGCGAGCAAACGCCAGGAACCGACGCATTGACGCCCGTCAGGCATCTCGCGCTCAACTTCGGTGCGCCGGGCGACAGAAGAGACGAGGACGGAACTCTCTGGTTCTGTTATCCTCGCCCGAAGCTGCGCGACCTCCAGGTTGAGTGGGTCATGCAGTTGCCAGTGAAGGAAGAGATTTTGCCCGGCATGGGCTATTTCGGGCGCAACTTCCGCGGCGTCCGCATCGAGGGAACGGACAAGCCGTGGCTATTCGCATCCGGCTGCGTCGGGATGACCAGGTGCACGGCGCCGCTGCTTGGGGAGGCAGACAAGCCAGCTTCCTACACCGTGCGAATGTACTTCGCGGCGCCAGAAGGCGACCAGTGCGGCCAGCGCGTTTTCGACGTCAAGCTCCAGGGCCAAACGATGCTCAAAGATTTCGACATCGTCGGGTCTGCGGGTGCATCTCAGGAGGCACTCGTCAGAGAGTTCAGAGGTGTAGCCGTCACCAGGGACGTAACTGTCGAGTTCGTGCCCAACGTGCCGGAGCCAACCAGCGAACACGCGCCCGTGGTTAGCGGCATAGAATTCGTCAGGGAATAGCGCAAATGGGCTGCTTCCCGGCGGACTTGGCATCCTGCCAAATGTCAAACGACTGATAGCCGCGTTTCAGGCTGCTCGGCATTCTAAAACACGGCCCTTGGCATGCTCCTCCGCCGCCCGAAGGTCGAGGACATTGTCATATCCGGCATGACGACGAGGAAGCGCTGTCAACCAACCGCCTGCCCACGCGGAATTCGCTCCTCTCCGACACCCCGAGACCCGGGTGTGAGCACATGCGGCCTCGCAGAAGCTTGCCGGAGGGATCGAGCCAGCCGGACAGCGAATCACCAGAAAAGGTGCGGGTTGCCAAGTTTCACTCGCACAAGCCCGGCTTCGCGACAAACCTCTGCGCACCGCTGAGCGTGCTTCCAGGACGTTCGCGGCAGGTCGCTCATGTAAAAATGCGGGTAGAAGCCCAGAAGGGTATAGGGAATGGCGGGATTGAGTGACGCGATGAACCGAGCAAGAGCCGAGACTTCGTTCTCGTCTATATAGCCGGGGACGAGGAGCGTGCTGGCGATGAGGAAAGGGGGATCGGGCCTCTTTAGCGACAGCGCAGCAAGATGACGAAAATTCTCGAGAGCTCTTCTATTCGTCACCCCGGTCAGAGCAACGTGCACGTTCTCATTCCAGGCTTTCAAATCGAACTTGACGCAGCCGCCGGACTCAAAACTCAGCCTTGCCGCTTGGTCAAGAAGCTCGCGGTCCATGCTGCCGTTTGTCTCCCAGCAAATTCTCAATATGTCGCCCTTTCGCGTCTCTCGCGCAAGCTCGGAGGCTCTGATGGCGTGCTGAATCTGTGGTGTCGGATCGCCGCCGAAATAGCAAATGCAGGCGGTTGCTTCATCAACCTCTTGGACGAGCTCCTTGACCGAACGAGCTCTCCGCCTGTTCTCCGGCCGCCGAAAATGCCAGTTCTGACAGAAGAGACAGTCAAAGGAGCACGCACAGTAAAAAACTGCGAGGTTCTTGTAGCCTCGCTCTGGCCCACGGCAATGCGAATACTCAGGGTAGCCGGAATCGCTCCCTCCCGGACAAACCCAGTCTGCGACGCAGTTCGTCGGAAGAGGGTCGTGATACCACTCGACGAATGCATGCTCGGCATCGCCCGCGTTCTCGATGAGCTTTCCACCGACATTCTCCCTGACGCCGCAATAGCCGAGTCCCCCTTCCGGGATGGAGCAAGCGTTGACGCATACCGAGCACCTCGCTCCACCGACAGTTCGTGGCGCACAACCGGGGAGACCAAAATGCTCATGATTCTCCGCGTGCGCGGCCAAGGCCGTTCGCAGTACTTCCCTGCCACCACCTCGAAGGCAATCCACGCAAACGCCGACTGAGCGCGAAATTGCCTCCGCGCTCTTCCCGCATCTCAAACACCGACGATCATCTGCGCCGGGGGCTCTTCCTTCGGGTCTCATACGACGCGATGTCCTTCTCTTCTCGGACTGTCACGGGCTGCCGCCCGAGTGGGGTGCGGTCACACCCGATGTGCCTAACATCTCCCGCAGAGTCAACGCGTTCTGCACGGCGTACCCGGCGTAGTCGTTATTGAAATAGACGTACCCTTCGCACCCTCCCCTCGCGAGCTTTCCTATTTCCGATGCCCATTTCTTCAGATTGGCGCCGGTGTAGCACGACGCGTACCATCCACCTTTCCCGTGCATGCGGATATAGGCGAATCGAGCAGTCGCCCGAATGTGCGTCTTCAGGTCGGGCGCGCTAATGATGCAGTACGCCACCCTTTCCGATTCAAGGAGGTCGAACGTCTCGTCGTCTGACCACGATTCGTCCCGAAACTCCACAGTGTGCTTCATTTCCTTCGGGAGAAGCTTGAGGTACATAGCAAGCAACGGAATGTCCTTCTCCAGCGACGGCGGAATCTGATGGAGAATCACGCCCAGCTTGTCTCCAAGTCGGCCTGCCGTGTCGAGAAATCGCTTGAGCAAATTATCTACTCCTCTCAGCTTCTTCTGATGGGTCACGAGGCGATTCATCTTGAGGCTGAAGATGAAGTCTTCGGGCGTTTTGTCGCGCCAACTGTCCATCGTCTTGTCTTGCGGCATGTGGTAAAAAGTCGAATTGACCTCGACGGTGCCAAACGTCTGAGTGTAAAAGGAGAGCCAGTCTCTGGTCTTTAGTTCCTCCGGATAAAACACGCCCCGCCAGTGTTCATAGCTCCAACCGGATGTGCCAATTAACCACGTCATCTCAAAACTCGTAACTGCTGCCGAAAGCCGAACGCGCTGATTGTCGAACTGCGCGGGTCAACGTCGGTTTCCTGCGCGCTCGGCGTGAATGGAAAAAAATATCCCCAAAAGAGCCTTCGAGCGCTTCGCCGAATCATCACGGGCAAACAATCGGACACGTGCGACCCCAACATCCGTGAGTATAACGCACCTGCTGCATCGTCACAACCGTCGCCTGTGGCTGCGGAAAGCGATGGCAAAGGCGCGCTGAATCCCGAACATGGGTCAGCCGTTTTGCCCGGTCGCCCGCCGAAGCATCTCGATGAAAGGCTCGAGTCGAACTGCAAGGCGTTCCCGCTCCTCGGGCGAGTAGTCGGTTTCAATTTCCAGAAAAGGGACGTTCAATTCGTCGAACCTCTTTCTGAGAAGGCCGGCCTCCGCCTGGTACAAGTAGCATGTCCGGAGGTTATGGTATATGACTCCGTCAACGCGGTATCGCCTCGCCAGAGAGACATTGCGATAAATGCGGTCTTCGTTGGGAACGAAGCACGGACAGGTACACGCCAGGGAATAGCGTTCTGCAAGGGCCCGGAGCATGTCCTCGGTCGTCGGCTCGTCTATCTTGACCGGGTCATAGAAGACTCTCGCCCCGGAGCAAAGCTCTTCGGCGGCAATGACCCCGCCAGCCTCCTCGATGGCCTCCGGAACAGTCCAGGTCGGCCAAATGATCGGCGCACCGGTAAGAAGGATCCTTGGACCGACTCCGCCGCGTCGGTGGCAGCCATCTCGCGCCCGCTCAGCCTCAGAAACCAGACGCATGACAGCCCCCGACCAGGAGGCTATGTCGGCGAAAAAAGACACGTTCATCACCAAAAGCAAATCGCTCCCGCGAAGAGGTGGCTTGTCCGCGACCATCAGGTTAACGAGGCGCCTCGTCGCGTAGTTTGCCTTCTGGTAAGTGCGAATGCTCCTGGAAAGCTCTGCACGGGAGAGCTGTTGCCCGGTCACATCCTCAAGAAAGCGAATAAGACCCGAAAGGCCGCTCAGGCGCTCGGCATGTGCAAACGGTTCTCTCTTGTTGAAAGGAATCGGGAGAACAAATGTTGGAATCCGCGACGAGACCACTTCGGCAAAGCGCGCTTTCCAATCACACACAGCCGGAATAATAATCGCGTCTACGCTGGGAGAGAGAGAGTTTGTCTCGGCAAAAAGCGACTCATACGAGGAGCCGACGAGGGGGCAGCAGTCCCGCGCAAGACCGTGACGACCGCTCCCCGGAAACCCAGAGCAAAGCCGCACAGGCACAGCCCCCAAGGCGGCTATCAGCTCCTGCGGCACCATTGCGCAGTAGAACCCGACTACCTTTCTGCCCTCGCTCTTTGCGCTCTCGACCACAGGCGGGCTGAGAATCCGTGCCGCGAGGTCATGAAAATACCTCATCGCGGGAAGAGACTCTCGTCCCGTCCTCAGCCTCTCAACGGCTTTTTCAAGGATGTCGTGAGAAGAGGTTTGAGAAGAAAAGCGCGCTTCGTTCAAGGGGGTCTTTCAGAAAATGCGCGAGGTTCTTTGCACCTCAAGTCGCCGCATGGAGAACCGGGCTCGGGCACCCACGCCATCGTGACGGCCCACCGCCTCGGCTCGCGTCAGGTCTTTTTCGCCTTCAGATTAGCGGCGACCTGTTTCATCAAGTCTCTGACCACATCTCCTTTACTGGTCGGGAACGAAAACATCAGGACGTTTCCCTCGCAAAAGATGATTGTCTGTTTGCCGTTTCTCTCGACGAGATCTGCCCAGGGCCAGTTCGTGCTGGCGCTCTTGAGGCTCTCCTTCATGCTTCCGATAAATCTCTCGGCGGCAATTCGTGGCTTCTTCGGCGACTCATAGCGAAGCACAACGACCTCGTAGTTCGCTTTCTCAATCAGAAATTGCCCGTAGGCGGCTTCCGCGTCGCAGGGCTTATCGAAGTCCTCTCCCAGTTGCAGGACGTTTTCCTCGCCGAGATAGGTCAACTTCTCCAGAGCGTGCCGATAGTGAAAGTAGGTGACAGATAGAGGCACCAGGTCCTTCTTTGGAAGCGCTTCGACGAGGGAGGGCTTCGGGTACTGCTTTGAAAACTGAGCATCAACGGCTCTGGCAAAATTCAGCATCTCTTCTTGTGAACACCCGGCTTTTCCGAGGTCGCTGATCGTGACGTAGTAGGGCCCTTTCCACATGTGAAAGACTCTTCCCTCCGAGGAGGCTTCGTTCCCGATGCTCAACAGCTCAACGGACCCCATTCTCATGACGGTAAACAGACCGAAGGCGTTCCCCGGGCTGTCGAAGCGGTAGCTGAACACTTCGATGCGCTTCTCGCCGCTCGTGAAAGCTCTCCTCTCGGAATCTTTGAAGTTGAACCCCATGTGGAAGTCGGCGTAGCCGTCAATCGCGTCGTACAGCGCCTTGCCGACGTAGCTTTCGATTTTCGCTGCCTGCCATCCGGCAACTTGCACCTTCTCCAGGGAAATCTTGTCGGGCGCCAGACCCTCTTCCGCGGGCGCGATGCTCAGCGCAGCAAGCAAGAGCACCGCGAATATCCAGATTCTCTCTCTCGACGTCATCGCTCTATCACTCCTTCTTGATGCGATTGCATCTCAATGCTGCAAGCCGCTTCAGCCCCGCCGTTCCCGAGCAGCTCAGATGCCTCGAACGGAACCTGAGCATACCTCACGTTTCCCGCGACAGGCTGTTCGGGCACGGCGAACTGCCTTTTCTCGCAACCCCCGGCCCCTTCCGTGACAAAGACTCACTCGCAATCAGCGCCGCGCCTAAAGCAGTAACAAGCTGGGGTGAAGGAGGGACGACTAATGAAATGCCCAGCTCCTCCTCGAAAGCCTTAATAAGCCCCCGGTTCAGTGCCGGCCCGCCGTCGAAGAGAACCGCCTCCTCCAGACCGACTTTCGACGCCAAATCGCCAACCCGGCGTGCAACCGACCGGTGGAGCGCCGCCGCAATGTCCTCAACGGGCGTACCGTGCGAAATAAGAGAAACAACCTCGGATTCGGCGAAAACCGTGCAGATGCTGCTTATCTCAATCTCCCTTCTCGATTTCAGCGAAATCTCGCCAAGCTCGTCGAGGTCTATCTCAAGAATGCGAGAGACCACCTCGAGAAATCGCCCGGTGCCGGCAGCGCATTTGTCGTTCATGGCGAAGTTTTTAACCCGACCCGTCTCGTCGAGGGAGATGACCTTGCTGTCCTGCCCGCCCACATCAACAATTGTTCGGATGGGAACGCTGCCGATGTGGAGCCACGTCGCCCCTTTTGCGTTCGCCGAAATCTCGCTGACAGTCTCGTCGGCGAAATCAACCAACCGCCGCCCGTACCCGGTGGAGACGCCGAAGGCGATGTCAGAAGGCTCGCGCCCCGACGAGTGCAAGGCTGCCGAGAGAAGTGCGCTGGCAGTCTTCCGGCAGTTCGGACCGGTGGGCGATACTTCTCCCGTAAGAATCCGCGAGTCTTCCATCAGAACAAGCTTTGTTGTCGTTGAACCGACGTCAACGCCAAGAACGAGGCTCACGCTGCCTCCTCCCTGCAAGAAGCGTTTCGATAAAAGGCTCTATCCGAACAAGCAGTCGCTCGGTATCACTATCGTCTCCTTCCGTCTCGAGCGCCAGGACGGGGATGCCCCTTTCAGCCGCCCGACGAAGAAAAGCCGGCGCTCTCATCTGAAGCCGGGCGCAGGTTCTGTACGTGTGTAAGACTATGCCTTCAACGCGGAATTCGTCAACCGCCCGAAGGATGAGCCTCTCGTCCTCCTCGCCAACCAGAGAACAGAAAGCTGTTCGTGCCCATTGACCTGCAAGGGCCGAAAAGCCTGCCTTCTTCTCACCCGCCGACGCTCCGCGATGATGACAAATACTCAGGTGACCGTTGAAGTCATCCCCCACGACACTCCCGCCAGCTTCTTCGATGAGATGAACGACGCTTCGGTTCCTGAACATCACCGGAGAACCGACGAGGAGGATTCGGGGACCGTTCCGTTTATCGCCTGCGTCCTCGACGGCTGAACCGCTTGCCAGTGCCTCTGCAAAAGAACGACAATGGTCTCTCCAACGACGCAAGTCATCCTTCAGAAGTGATTCCTCGACCGCCAAAGCTTGGGGGCCAAAAAGGGCCGAAGCGCTCTGCCATTGGAATTGCTGTAACGCAGCGAGCGCCTCGCGCGCTTTCGCCATCTCCTCGGAAGCAGACTGGAGGTTTCGTCGAACCACCGGCAGGTCTGTGATAAGAGCGAGTTCTCGCGCGAATCGCCTCAGGTCTGCCTCGCCAAATTCCGGACTTTCCGAAACGGGCGGCTCGAGGGTCAGCACCTGAGCGACGGGCCGAAGCAACTCAGCGAGCTTTCGCTTCCAATCGCACGTCGCGGGGACCACGACGGCGTCGAGGACGCCCTCTTCCGCCAGGAGCGCCGCTTCTGCGAAACTCGCCTCTGCCACGGGACAAATGTCTCTTGGCAAATCCCCACACGCTTTCTTCCCTTCGCCGATTCCGACGAGGCGAACCGGGACAGCTCCCGCGGCCAGAACAATTTCGGCTGCGGGGCCAGCGCTCAGCAGCCCAACCACCTTGCGCCCACTGTCTTTCTCCTTGCGAAGCCACTCAACGGTTTGCTGAGTCCCGAGGCACGAGTCAAAGTACGCGACCCCCGAACAGGAACCAGCGAATTCTTCATCGGCGATTTTCTCGTGACTGGAGACAGCCAAGCACCTCGGCATTGTTTCTTTTCCCGCAGCTCAGAAAACTCCGTTTCAAGGAATCGCGCCTCTCACCGGCGACGCCCTATTTGAAGATGCCTTCCGACAGAAGGAGCGGGTTATGCGCGACATCTCGCCCATTGGAGCTGAGGCATGCCACCTGCCCCGTGGCGTCGGCATCGTTGACCGCGATCGCCATTCGGAGCATCGCTCCCGGCTCCCACTTCATGTACGGGAAATTCATCAGGGGGATGGCCGCCTCGATGACGTACCCGTCCGGCGTCTTTATGCTTATCACTTCTTCCTCGATTCCCTGTTTGTTTTTGCTGACGAGGTCGAGGTCGAACGTCGGATAGCCGAACACGGCAGTGGGCTTCTCCACAAGCCCCGCCGCGGGCACCAGGTGGAGCTTGTAGAAGCCTTCCGTCATCTCCGGCTCCCGGAAGCGGAGAGGCCGCGTGTCCAAAAGCAAAATGACCGAATCCCCCGCTGTCGGGTTGTAATCGTCAACGAACAGGGATTTGTCCTTCACCTCGACGGCAAGGTACAGAAAGCTGTCGTCGTAGGCGATGCGCGCCTTTCCCGCAGGGTTGGAACGTTTTGCGGGGACGGTCTCAGTTTCCGCCGACGTCTCGCTCAAATCAACCACGGGGATTCCGCTCCTATCCCAGTCGTCGAGCCGGCCATCGAGCTTGATTGCTCCGGCAGTCACTTTTCCGAGTTCGATGCGGACCGCGTCGGTGCCGAGCTGACCAAGAGCAGGCGGCGAAGCATCCACCAGACTACTGGCCACCGCTTGCTGATAGAGGTGCCGGAGCTCGTCGAGGCGGACTACCTCGACGCCTTGCCCGATCGCCTGGGCCGCACGGGCAATTTCGCCCACGACATCGTCTTCGCGAGAGAACGCACTCTCGTCCAGCCCGACGAGGAGGAATTTCTCCGGGAAACGAGCGATCAGGCTCTTGAGCGAAGCGAGCGACTGTCGGGGATTATCAACATCCACAAAGGTGCAGAAGACAGGCTTTTGCCCGAGGACGAAGCTCGACTTGGGAAGATAGCTTCTCGCGGCTTTCCTTCCGTACAGCATCGCCTGGAGGTTGGTCAAACCGCCCAGAAGCATCTGCTCGGTAACGGAATCGGACTGCTCGACCCACAGCTCTTTCACGTCGAGGTAGCCCATGTACTTATCCGTTTCTTTGAGACAATCGGCGAAGAGCTTCGACCGATCCTTGGTGGCGGCCCCGTAAACGGAAGGGAGCATCTCTCCCAGTCCGGAGAAATCTCCGACGAAATAGTCGTTTTCAGCGGCCGTGTTGTAAAAATATTTCAAGATGTTGGGGCAGGCGTCAGCAGCCGCCAGGGGAATTGACCAGGCAACGGGCACAGACCCCCGGGATGCGTAATCCCAATGAATCGCCCGCTCGGACATCAAGCGGTCAACACTATTGCTGCCCGTCAGGACGAAACTCAGATATGTTTTCGACGGATCGAGCTGCCGGAAGCGAATCGGCTTCTGCCGGTAGGTGTCTCTCGTCGGCTGCCTTTCGCCAGTGTGAAAACCGAGGTTCGCCGCCCCGTCTAAGTCAACGAAGAACTTTCCAAAACGGGAAAAGAGACGGAGCAATCGGGTGCGGTCTGCGGCGAGCTGCCCGCCGGTCTTCAAGCTCAGCGAACCGATGAGGGGAATATTCATGGGGCTTTGTCCGAGGATGTACTCAAGTTGTCTCTCGTCTCGCTTGGTATCTCCCCCGACATGGAAGCAGAACAACTTGAACAGAACGGCATAGTCGGTGAGGCCGTTGCCGGGGCTGGGGATTCCGAGCGGCGGCATAAAACAGATGGCCTGATGGTCGCAGTCCTTCCAGAGGTTGTTGAAGGCCCATGTGTACATTCGCCTGGCAGCTTCTTCTTCGTCGCCGTTGTACGTGGAGATCATCCAGTCCTTTCTCGTGCGAGTATCGAGGAGGACCGGGAGAGGAGTGCGGTCACCGAGAGGAGGGTTTTCGACTTTGGCCTGGCGAAGCTTTTCGTAGAGCTCGGGGGTGAGGGGAAGGGCTTGCTCGACGCCGCAAAGGGTCCGAATGACGTTGAGTGCTGCCCGCGGCTGAGGGGGCTTAGCGTTCGGATCGAGAAGAGCCGGGTCGTACAGGATTACACCCTTAATCATCACAGGCACAAGCTCGTTGTAGAACCGCTTGACGCCCCACAACAGCTCGTTACTCTGGAGGCGATAACCGATTTCCGCGCGGACACCGCGGCTTGAGCCTCCGTAAGGGCCTTCGAAGGGCTGACCGGTGATTCCGACTCGCCAGGGCGCTTTTCGGCCCTGGAACCAGAAGTCATTCTCCTCGACCAGATACCAGAGAGGGGCGCGCCTGTTCACAAGCCCGACGAAGACCTGCGCGAGAAATTTCTCATGGGGAGTCATCTTGTCGGTGTGAATGATTATGACTTTCGACATCGCGGGGCACTTAGCCCGCGGGAGGATTCCCTCGTAAAGCTTCATCTCCTCGACAGGCTCGAGGTTGGCCTTCCGCCAGCAGTCGCACCAGTGCCCGGTGAAGTAGTTGCGGTACGGGTCGCTGAAAAGGTCGGAAGGCGACGAGCCACTGCCGAAGCCCGAAAGGTTGTAGTGGGTTGCTTTCGGGCCGTGATTTCTGAACATCAGAAAGCCGACCGTCAGGCAGATGAGAGCTGCGAGAATGACTGCCGACATCTTGCGGACAAGCTTCATATCTTCTCCTTCATTCCTTGGTCGTCGGACAGAGGTGGAACCTCCACCCCCGGGCCACTGCTCGGCCAACCGCCCTGGAACTCAAGGTTGCCTCTGCTGAAGTAGCCGTAGCTTGAGCGAAATATGGGCATCGTCGCGAAAGTTGCTCGGAGGACACGTTCCTCCGGGCAGCTCTCGACGCACTTGAGGCAGAAGACACAGTCGCGGTCGAGGACTGCCGGATTCGCGCGCTCGAGATAGGTTCTTGCTAAGTCCATCGGGCAGACTCTCGCACAGACGCCACATCTTGTGCACGAGATTGTATCCTTTTTCAATCCGAGGAGCGAGAACTTGTTGAGGCGAATGATGCTCATGATGGCGCCCAGAGGACAGAGGCGACACCAGAATCGCCTCGAGGAGAAAGCTCCGACGAGAAACACTCCGAGAAAGCTGATGCTCAGGTAACCCATGAACCCGCTGACAGGACTGAACCGGTCAATCTTGAGAAAATCCGCGGTCTTCCCCTCGATAAGTGGGACAAGTTGCCTGGAAGGGCAAACCTGGCAGTAGGGGCGAAAGAGAGCGGTGTTGTATTTGTAGAGCTTCGAGCCGGGCCAGCCGATCACGAGGGCGATGAAAAGGGCGGCAGCCAGAAGGCCGTAAGCAAGGATGCGAAGGACGCGGCGTCCCCGGTCTCGAAAAGAAACCCTTCTCAGTCCAAGGAGACATCGGAGCCTCGTCAGAAGGTCCTGGAGGAAGCCGAGCGGGCAGGCCCATCCGCACCACATTCGCCCGACGAGAATTCCCAGTGCTGCGAAAAAGAGCGTTGGCTCGACGAGCTTGCGATAGTAGTTCTGGCTGTCTCGCGTGGCGATGACCTGGAGATCGTAGAGGTAACATTCGGCGATGTGACCCCCGTATTCGCAGGAGAGGGTCGGCAGGGAAGGTTCTGTGTCGAATATCCGCAGGCGGCGGACGCCCCAAACGCCGAGATACACCAGGCAGACCAGCATGAGAGTCTGAACGAGGAATCGAAGTCTCGATACTCGGTACACGCTCAAGTTGACACCTCTCGTCCGAGTTCTCGACGGGCGAAACCGTCTCTCATTCGGGGCGGCAACGGTATCTCACCCGGCCCCCTGCGCCGTCGCTCGCTCTGGTCGGGTTGCTCTTGCAACAGCGCGGAATGGATGGCCTGGGTCGGGGCGTTCCATTGTGCGCTGGATAAGGCGCGACCACGAGCGTCGCGGATCGCTCTGGCTATTGAATGGTTATTGCGACGATTCGGACGCACTTTATTCCCTCATCCTCAAGGCCGGCTGCCGTCGGGTCGTGCCGGGGGAAGATTATTTTGTCAATCATTCGCTGGCGGCCGAAGGCGATGCTCGAATGATACAGGTAAACGGGCGAGGTCATGGTCTCAAGCTCCTTGCCATTGCAAAGATGTATCTCCGTGTCGCGAAAGACGGGGTCGAGAAGACTTCTCCTTGCCACGTCCCGGAGAAGGTCCTGGCCGTGGAGCCATGGGCCTATCGCCACAGGATAGCTCTCGTAGTTGCCGTCGGTAAACTCGACGCGGATCATGGAGTTGACGATGCGTCTGTCCTCGGTGACGTTGAAGCAAACGAGGTTTATTTTTAGCGCAGGGAGGTCTTCGAGGTCGAGGTGCTGCCCGTCCTGGGTCATGCCGTTGCAGAAGAAATCAACGTCCTCCCGGACCGTACGCGTTTTCTCGACGGAAAGATAAGGAAGACAGGGGAATTGGAAGGCAACGTCCGGATGATTAGGGCATCGAAGGACGTCCGGCATGTGTTTCTCCTCGAACGTGGGGCCCTTTTCGAGGGAGCTGACGTTGTTGATATACCGGTCGTGGTCGCGGGTGATGGCATAGACATTGTAGGCCGGGGCCAGGTCCACGACCCCGCCCTCCCAGACGGTGAGTTGAAAATTCCTCTCGTCGGTGAGGGCATTGACGTGCTGCTTCTGGATGACGGGCCACGGATTGCGCAGCCCGCTGCCCTTCGAGAACATTGGGAACTGGCTTATTCTGTTCCACTCAGCAAGGGCCAGCTGACGGCACCTTTCGGCGAGCAAAGTCGGCTCCGTCCGGGAGTCCAGGCCAAGACATTCTGCGACTGAACCGACTGATTCGTTAGCGACACGACCAGTTCTCAGGTTCCCGTAGCAGTCCTCATAGAGCTTGGCAAGGAGGGTATGAAAAGGAAGGTATCCGGGGGTCTCCTTGATTGCGTCGTTCAGCGCTGTCAGCGTCGAGCGGTAATCTGTCCGGACGAAGTCGCCGCGGGCGAAGTCCTGCTTGAGTTCGATGTAGCGACTTCTTGCGCCGGGGAAGTCCTTATCGTAGTCGCGCGCGGGACGACCCGCCCAGAAAAGAGGTTGAAAACTCCTGCCCTTGAGGCTGTAGCCAGCAGCGAAGCCGAGGGCCGCGGCAGCAGCCACGACGAGATTGTAAACGTATTTCAGTCTCGCTCTTGTCAAATTCCAGTCCTATTGCACGTTGCCGTCGAGAGCGACCTTTTCCTGCGCCCTAACCCGAGCTGCGGTCGGCCGTCCCGTGCACCGTGGGGTCAGCTCGGCGGAACGGAACGATCGTTTCCGGCATACTTGCGGACGACGGGGAGAGACTTCAGCAGCCGCTTGGCGTACCTATTGGAGGGGTCCATCCGCAAGACTGCATTCAACCTCTCCTTCGCCATGACGAAATTTCCCTCGGCATAATCGAGAACCGCCAAACTGACGTATGCGGGAACGAACTTTCGGTCGGCCTCGACGGCGTCCTGAAGTTCCTGACGAGCCTTGACGAGGTCGCCAAGCCGAACACACGTCAGGGCGAGGCCATACCTCGCCTGGCAATTTCCGTCGTCGAGCTGAAGGGCTCGCTCGTAGCACGATTTCGCCAGTTCGTAGCGCCCTCTGGAGTAAAATCCGTCGCCGAGGTCCTCGTGAGTGCTGGAATAGTCCTTGCGGTCGGCTATGGCTTGCTCGATTTCCTTTTCAGGGTTGCACGCGCATCCGGGGCTAAGGAATTCGTGGCGGTGCGGGCCGCAGTCGGCTGCCTCCTTAGGGTTGACGTCTATTCGGAGACTCTTGGAGTCATCGTTCCTGTTGAGATAGACTGCTCCGCCGACGATGAAAGCGGCGACCAAGACATATGTTATGAATCGCAGAATCATTGCAGTTTCGCCCTCTGTCCTTTCATGAAAACGTGAAAGTTTTCCAGTTTGTAAAGGAGCGTCTTGCCGTCGGTGTCGTAAACGCAAATCTCGTGAGGGGTGGCGTTGTTGATGCCTTCCTGAAATTCCTGGGCGTTGGGCGGAAAAGCGACGTATTCAGTGAGGGCAAGGCGGCAGACGCCGTTCTCGTCGCTGGTGCCGCGGACAGCTTCGCGCTGAGGATTGCCGCGGGCGCTTGTAGCTATTACATGAAGTCCGCTCCTCGGAACCTCGATTGTGGTTGTCCACTTTCGCACAACTTTTCCGGGGAGAGAGCCGAACCTGACCGTCTTGAAATCGCAGTCGGTGAGGACGACCTCGCCGCTGCCCGCATGGAAGACATCCGCGACGAGACCTCGGAACACCGAGTCGCGAATCTCGAAATTGTCCGAGGAGGCAATACGCATGCCGTAGTTGGCATTGTCAATGAAGGTGCTGTTGTGGATGTCGAGCTGCTGAGGCTCCCGTGAGCTACACACGAGGGCCGCGTCCTGAGTGTAAGAAATCGTCGAGGCGACGAGCTCGACGGAGGCTCTCGGAGAGACGACGCACTGGATGTTTCCGGAAAGCTCGCTGTTGTGGGCGATGAGTTTACCACTAACTATGAGAAGGTTGGGGTCAGAGCATTTGTCGTCGGTCTCGTGGAGAGCAACCACTTTTGCCTGATAAAGACGAAGCTCCCCGACATCCCCTGGGGAACCGGCGACCTCAATCCTGACGGCCCCACAACGGGAGACGTTCATTTCCAGAATCTGAAATGGCGATGAAGTGTCCCTGGGAGCCTCGTCGGACCCAATCAGAAGAGCACCCTTGATAACGATATTGCGGTTGGCGAGAGCGACATTCCGGTCGGGGTCAAAGTCGAAAATCTCGCGGTCGGCTATATCAGCGGCGACCGAGGCGAGGGTGTTGTTCGCGCCGACGATAGCGATTCGGTCTCCGATGAGAGATGCCTTTCCTAAGCAATTGTTGAGGACGGAGACTAAGAGCAAAACCGCGAAGAATGCGACTCTTCCTCTACTCATAGATACAAGGCCTTTCCGAGTTCGATGACTGGACAACCCTTCCTCCTTCCGCGGGGTTCTGATAGCACAAAACTTCAACGCGAACAACCCTCTTTTTGTTCCGGTGCGAGCAGAAAATGGGGACCTGTCGAGGAGTGCGCGTTCGGAATAGGGAAATCGCGAAGAGGCACACTGCCCCCGGGCCGAATCGGCGTTCATTCTGGAACAGCTTGATTGCCTGCTCGGCCAGCAGTCGTGGACCTCTCCGCGAGGCCTCTTTCGACAATGTCGAGGACTTGCTGAGAAGTGAACGGTTTGGAGAGAACCGCGAAGACGTTCATACGCCCGAAGACCTCGTCCGGAACGTCAAGGCGGCCGGTCAGGATTACTTTCAGGGGTCTTCTCTCAGGGGGAAGGTCGTTGACGGCGGACATGAATTCCTCGCCGGTCATCTCCGGCATCTGGAGGTCAATGAAGGCCAGAGAATACTGTCTGTGGCGGAGATCCTTGACGGCTTCCCTGGGACTGGTAAAACCTTCGGCGGGGTATCCGGCGTGGTCAAGGATGTCCACGAGGAGGTCGGTGATAGCCTCCTCGTCGTCAACCACCATTATGGGGAACACAAGCTCCTTTCGCTTCGTCTCGACTTCGCGGCGAGGTGGCTTGCCTTTTGATGGAGGTGGAAAGTAAACGGTGAAGGTTGTGCCTTTAGCGACCTGGCTCTCGACCTTGATCTCACCTCCGTGAGCCTCGACGATGGTATGGGAGACGCTCAGACCGAGTCCGGTGCCGTGGGCCTTTCCGTCATAAACCTCCCCCGCGGGGAAGGCGCCTTTTGTGGTGAAGAAAGGCTCAAAAACCCTGGAGAGGTCCTCTTTCGGTATCCCGCAACCGGTGTCCTCGACCCTTATGAAAGGTCTGGTCTTCTCGATGCCTGTGCCGATGGTCAGCTTTTTGATCGGCGATTTGAGCATGGCGTGGCGGGCGTTGATGACGAGGTTCATGATGACGGATGACAGCATGCTAACGTTGCCCATCAGCGACGGAAGCCTCATCGAATGCTTGACAATCAGCTCGATTCCCTGAGTGGTGAACTCCTTGGCGGTGACCTTCAGGACTTCGTCCACGACGTCACGAAGGTTGACCGGTTTCTTCTCTGCGACATCTTTTCTGGAAAAGACCAGCAGACTCTTTGTCAGGTTGGCGCCGCGGGTAGCCGAGTTGCGAACGACCTCGAGGTTTCGCCGGGCAGTTTCGGAAAGCTCCTCCGACTCCAGGGTGAAGTCAACGTAACCGATGATTGCGGCGATGATGTTGTTGTACTCATGGGCGATGCCTCCGGCGAGAGTGCCGAGGGCCTGCATTTTCTGAGCCTGAGCAAGCTCCTCCTGGAGATGGTGTTTCTCTTCTTCGGCTCGCTTTCGTTCTGTGACGTCCTTGATGAAAACGGACATTCCGCGACTGGAAGGATAGGCGCTAATCTCAAACGTGAAATCTTTATCCCCAACCCTGTACTCGTTCAGAAAACTCCGGGGCTCCCGCGCTTGAAGCACCTCCAGATACGCTTCTTCCGCCCTGGTGCCCCGCACCTCGGGGAAAATCTCGTAGAGAGATTTGCCGATGGCATCCTGTGCGGAAACCCCGGTAAGCTTTTCGGATGCCATATTCCAATAGGTGTAGCGCAGATTTCCATCCATTGCGAAGAACACGTCGGCGATGCTGTCCGCCAGTTCCCTGTAACTCGCCTCGCTCTCGCGGAGTGCCTCTTCGGCGCGCTTGCGTTCCGTGATGTCCTCATAGGTGAGGAACTGGTCTCCGCTTTCGAGGGTTACGGGTCTGAAATGGATTGCTTTCTGAGAGCCGTCTTTGCATGTCACTGTGAAGATTCTGGGCCTGACCTCGCCGGCCGCTGACTGCTTGAGGTCGCTGAGCCATGCTGAGATGGCCTCCTTCCTTTGATTTTCATCCGGGAACACCTTTTCAAACCATTCGCGCCCGGTCGGGATGTCCTCGAGGGTATATCCGAAAATCTCGACGAACTTGGGATTGACGTATTTGTAATTCCCGTCTGTGTCAACTATGGAGATTGCAAGGGGAGATTCCTCGACAAGAACACGGTATTTCTCCTTTTCAGCCTGGAGAGCTTCCTCGGCCTGTCTTCGCTGCAAAGCGACCGCTGCTTGGTTGAGGAACGTCGCTACTACGCCGGGGTTTTCGAGCGGCGCCCCCTTGCGCATTATGATCACCGTGTTGCCGAAAAGCTTGCCGTCCTTGAGGAGGCCCATGCCATAAATCTCTCCTACCCCGAAGAGCTTCTCGAGGGCCGAGCAAGCGACCTTGGAAACTCGCCTGAAGCTGAGTTCGTGGAAGCCACCGGGGACCTTCTGGAGGTTGCCAACGGAAAGGGCCTTCCTTGCTTCGTCGTTTAGCTTCAAGGTCATACCGACCGGGTCTCTACCGAGGATCTTAAGGAGCTTCTTAGCGCTCTCTGCGACTCCAAGCACGGCACGCAGGCGCACACTGTCTGTTGCAGCATCGTACGAATTAACGATGATGATGGAGTTGGGTTCAAGCTCCAGTAGCTGCTCGCCTATATACCGGTAAGCATCCGCACCGGACGGGAGCCTGACGAATCCCATCGCCGTTTCCGACAGGATTGTGAGGTCACGGACGTATTCCTTCAGCTTGTGTTCTGCACGCTTGCGCTCGGTGATGTCCCGGGTCACTCCCAAGACGCCAACGGCCTGGCCGCGGGGATCCCGGAGGAAAGCCATCTTTGCCTCTGACCAGACCCTGGACCCGTCCTTACAAACGTGTTGGAGTTCCATAGCGCGCCACCTGCCCGGGTCCGCTGCACCCGCTGCCTCTGCGGCGAACTCCTCGCGTACAGCGTTCATAACCAGCGTGTAGGAGGCCGGGGCCAGCACCTCGTCCAGCCTGCGCGCCATTGCCTCCTGGACCGTGTAGCCCCTCAAGCGGGTGACCGAGGGGCTTATGTATGTCAAGTTGAGGTTCATATCCATTGTCCAGATGAGGTCTGTCGCATTCTCGGCAAGAAGGCGGTACCGCCTCTCGCTCTCCCGCAGCGCCATTTCCGCTTGCCTGCGAGCAGTGACGTCGAGGAGTACGCCCACAGCACCGATGACGTTTCCGTCGGAGTCGTGAAGGGGAGCAGAATTGACGCTGACCTCGACGAGTGAGCCATCCTTTCTGCGACGGGGCTGCTCCAGTTCCACATGAGCAAGGCCCGCCAGACTCTCCGCGTAAACCTTCCGGAACTCGGCTTGTTGGCCTTCCGGGATGACGGGGTATGAGTGGCCAAGAACTTCTTGCTCTGTCCATCCGAAGATGCGTTCGGCGGCGGGATTCCACATCTGAACGGATGCATCACGATCGAGGACGACAATGGCAGCGGGTGATGATCGGACGAGGGCGGTCAGCATCTCGTTGGTCTGCCTCAGGGCTTCCTCGGCAAACGCTCGTTCGAGGGCGGGGGCGACGGCGTCAGCGATTCTCTGGAGAGTTTGGAGGTCGGCCTCGCTGTAGCGGCCATAAGTGTAGGACTGAACGGAGAGGATGCCGATGACATCTTGTGCGCTCCGAACCGGCACGAACATGAGGCTGGCTGAGATGCGTTCTTCGTCGCCGAAGCGCGTGAGCACGGGCGTCGGCTCTCCTGGCGTGCGGTTGATGAGGACGGGCTTCCCATCGAGCACATTTCGGACAGTGCGGCTCAAGCCGAAGACGGGCAAGTCGGCTCTCTGAAAGGCCTTCTTTTCGCCATCAACGGTGTCAACAAGGGAGACAAAGTGGAAAGTATCCTCGCCGGGTCGGCGGACGGCGAAGTAGTGGGCGTCCCACGAGAAAAGGTTATCGGTTTCCTCGCGGACGACAGTTATCATGTTCTCAACGGTGCGTGCGGCAGCAAGACGGACGCCGAGGCGAGCAAGGGCTTTGATTTCTTTTTCGGTGCGTTTGCGCCGCGTGATGTCCACTCCGCTGAAAAGGACACCCGTGGGGACGCCCTTTTCGAACAGAAGCACCTGCCCCGCCGAAAACAGGACAGTGTGGACAGAGCGGTCTTTGGCATACACGTCAACTTCCATCTCGGGCGTCTCCTCGCCCCGGAAAGCCGCCTCAAGAACCGCGGCAACACCCGCGCTTTCCTCGGGGACGATCAGGTCAAGGGCATTCGTTCCGAGGATTTCGTCCTTTGTGTACCCGAGGTTCTCGGCACCCGACCTGCCGAGGTCTTTTATCCTCCCGTTTGGCCCGATTATCACGTTCAGACACGGGCTGTCTTCGTACAGAAACCTGTACTTTTCCTCGGACCTTCGCAGGGCATCCTCGGCTCTCTTACGCGGTGTTTGCCACTCTTCAAGCTCGGCGAGCCGCTCGCGTGCCCCCTGCAACTCGGCGATGAGTTGCTCTCTTGATGTGGCCTCGTCTTTCATGTGGTGGCCCTCCTGAGGTAACGATAATTGCGTCCACAAGCTGACGGCCGGTTGAGTCGGCCTCGCCAACCCCGGAACAAAACAAAAAAAGCTCTATGGTTCCGCATGAGCGAACCATAGAGCTTCGCTTGAAGTTAGAAGTAGTCCCACTGCACGCCGTCTCCCATCATGACTCACCTTCGGCGCGCCGATAGTGGGGACAGGGAAATCCTTCCCTGCCCCACACCTTTCTGTTCCCCCCTTACGGGAAAAATACCAAAAACGATGGCGACAAGTCAAACATTTTTCAACGGTGTCCGGGAGAGGCAAAACTACTGACAGAAGTGCAAGAGTCTATTTGGGGCCGAAGCGAAAAAGGATGGCAATGACGATGACAGTCACAAGTGCCGTCAAGGCGGCCCTGACCAGCATAACCGCGCCGTAAGACGAGCGCGGTTTGACGATGTCCTTCGATTCCCTCACACTGTAGGCGTGCACCTGTCCGTCGTAGAATGGGACGAAGAGCATCCAGTTTCCGTTGAGGCGGGCTGCGATGGGGCTGGACCATATGGAATCCCCGACGACTCTGTATCCCCAGAGAAATCTGCCGGGACGCTGGCGGCGCAATTCGCGTCCGGTGGCTGCGTCGAGAAGATAAAGGTAATCGTCGCCGGAGGAGATGGCGAGGAGCGTCTTCTGACCCGCGGAGAAGACCGTCGGCGAGGAGTAAACGTCTCCTTTGGTGAAGAACCGCCAATGAATTGCACTGGTGGAAGCGTCGAGACAATAGACCACCTGGTCGTGGCTTCCAAAGTTGACAAATGACTTCCCTCCCATTCGGGCGACCACGGGCGATGAATCAATCCAGTGGCCCGCCTTGAATGACCATAGCTGCGAGCCGGTTTGCGCATCGAGGGCGTGGAGCTCTCCATAACGAGAGCCGACGAAAACAACGGGTGGCTCGAGGTGAAAAGCGCACGCGGGGGAGCCGACGATTTCACCGCGGCTGGTGTGTTTCCAGAGGATTTCTCCGGTTTGGCCGTCGAGGCAGTAGGTGTTGCCGTCGCGCGCGGACACGAAGATTCGGAGACGCCCGTCAAGGTGCGCGACGCACGGGCTGGAGGGCGGGCTTTTGGAGAAGGGTCTCTGCCACAGGCGCTCGCCGCTGGCGCAATCGAGGAGGAGAGCTTCCGTCGTTTCGAGGGGCTGAGCAAACGACGGGTCGTGTGCCCACCAGCAGAAGAGAACGACTTTTCTTCCGTCGAGAGAATAAACCGCGGGAGAGGATACGTAGGCCTTCCCAACAGTGTAACGCCAGTCAACGAGCTGATATGCCCAGGCCTTCGTGCCGCTCGCGGCGTCGAGGGCGTAGAGAATCCGGTCGGCGGAACCGAAGAGAACAAGGGTGTTGCCGTTGACTTCGGCGAGGGCTGGCGTGGAGAAGATTTCGCCGCCGGTGGTGTATCGCCAGAGTTCTTTGCCGGTGAAGGCGTCGAGCGCGTAGAGATTTCGGTCGTAGCTGCCCACGAAAAGAACCACTCGGTCTCCAATTTTGCCGATGGACGGGGAACTCCAGACCCCCGTGCCGGGGTGGTATCCCCAAGTCCAGGACGAGGGCTTGAAAACCCATTCACGTGGCTTGTCAGTCGTCGGGGTCTCGATGTTTCGCGAGGCGTCGTTGAGAGGCCCGCCGCGGAAGGAGGGCCATTCGTCCATCGCGGCCGGAGGGGGTTCCTCGCCTGTCAGGCCGCGGTTACCGGGAAAAAGCGAGAGCGCGGTTGCCGTAACCACGAGCACGGCGAGTCGAGAAAAGCGAGTTGTCATGTGGCGGCTTTCCCCTGGTTGACGTAACGAATGCAGCCGGATGGACAGGCGTCCACACATGCGAGGCACATCGTACAGTCCGCCGGAGTTATCTTTCCCTTCTCGATTGCTCCGACCTCGCAGACCTCTCCGCATTTGTCGCAGCCGCTGCATTCCGACGAGACGACAATCCGTCGAAGGGCGACGCGATTCAGCCGGGAACAGACGTATCCGAAGGGACAGAGATACCGGCACCATGCCCTCGCCACCCAGATGCTGGATAGCATGACCACGAGCGTCGAAAGCTGGCTTGCCCAATCGTGCACATTGGCGAAGACGAAGTGCACGGGGGAATAGACAGAAATTCCGAGGAGAGTTGCAAGAACGATGAGGGTGAGAGACAGGACGCGAAAGCCTTTCAAGGCCCGCTCCCTGCGACGGAAGAACATCCCGAAACAGATAATCACGAGAAGAGACACGACCCATAAGACTGCCGAGTCTTCAGGGAAGGGACGGCGGTTGCTGAAGACGACGTAAACCGCCGAAAGAAAAAGCATCGTCGCCATGGTAAGAGTTAGCAGGCTAATCTTCGTCGGATAAAGGACGAATCCTTTTTTCCTCTGCAAAAGACGTCTCGTCCTGGAAACCAACTCCTGAAGAGAACCCGTCGGGCAAATCCAGCCGCAAAAGACGGCGCCGGAGTGAAAGCTGACCGAGAGGATGACGACCGTCATGCTCAGGAAATAGAACGCATTCAGGTCGTCCTTGCCGATAAGGCTCGCGCCATGAAAGGCGTTGCGGATAAGTCCAAATACCCCGAGACACGAACTCACTAAGAAGAAGAAAACCAGGACGCTGACCGCCTGAACGATGTGCCGCGAGAACTGGCGGCGCTTCCTGATGGATGAGCAGAGCAGCGCAAGGAAAAATACCGCGAGGACGGCTGCCAGCTCGACGTAACTCTCCTGAAATGGGATGAGCGTTCGGCGAAAGATTTTCCAGTTGACGAATGCAGTCATTGTACTTTCCCGGCAGATTCGTTATCCGCCTGGGGGAAAACGTGGATCGCTCCAGGGTCCGGATGAAGCCAGACAGGTGCAGAGCAAGAAACCCCGCTTCTCACGAACTCGCTCCTTCCGCATGAGACGACGACGTCTCCGAACAGGCAGTTGACCGTCACGCGAATGACGGCTCCTCTGTCCTCGACGGACTTGACCACGCCAGGGATCAGTTTGTCAACGGCGACTCCGAAAGGCTGTTCTCGATGGAGCGAGATTGCTTCTGGTCTGATGCAAAAGCGGACATCGCCCCGCTCATTGTTGGAAACGGTGAAATAAGACTGTCCGACTTTGAGAAACGTCTTTCCTGAGACGTCTTGTTCCGCCGAGGCGCTGAAAACGTTCTCGACGCCAATGAATCGGGCAACGAACTTGGATGCGGGTCGGGCGAGGATTTCATCCCGCGTGGCAACCTGAACAAGCCTCCCTTCGTTGAGTATGGCGATTCTATCGGCGATGGCAAAAGCTTCGTTTCTGTCGTGGGTCACGTGAAGGGTGGTCGTTCCGAGCTCGTCGTGCAGTTTCCTCAACTCGGCACGCAACTCCTCACGTGTGTTCTGGTCAAGGAGACCGAGAGGCTCGTCGAGAAGAAGAATCGCCGGGCCAATGGCAAGAGCACGGGCGACTGCCACCCTTTGCTTTTCGCCGCCGCTGAGGTTCTCGACCATCCTGCCCAGGAGAGGTCTGATGAAAAGCATGTCAACGAGAAGCTCGGTCCTTCGAGCAACCTGGTCAGCTTTTTTTCGGCGGTAAGGTTTTCCGAAGGCGATGTTCTGGATGACGTTGAGATGGGGAAAAAGATTTGCCTCCTGGAAGACCAATCCTATGTTCCGCTTGTGAGGAGGAAGGTTCGTGACGTTCGACCCGTTGAAAAATATCTCACCGGCGTCGGGATGAAGCAGCCCGGCGATGGTCAAAAGTAGGACGGTCTTGCCGGCGCCGCTCGGGCCGAGGATGACGAGGTACTCGCCCCGCTCTATTTCCAGACGCTGCACCGAAAGCCTGAACGTCCCAAGGCTCTTTTCGATGTTCGACAGCAAAATCATCACTGCACGGGCCTCGCTGCGAATTTCCTGAAAGCGATGGAACGCACAAAATGCAGACCGACAAAGACCCACAGGCACGTGAGAACAAGGACGACAGCGACAGGGCGCGCCTGTTCGATTCCAGCCTGGGTGCTCCGGCTGAAGACCAGGACAGAGGCTGTCATCGGGTGATACGCGAGAATAGCGATGGACGCAACCTCGCTGATCGCTCGGGACCACGTGAGGATGCAGCCGACGAAAATTCCTCTGGCAGCAAGGGGGAGCGAAACCCGCCAGAAGGCGCCGAGTGGCGGTGCTCCGAGACTCCGTGCGACGCTTTCGAGATGCGGCGGAATGGATTCAAAGGACGTGATCGCAGCCTTGATCAGGAACGGAGCGCTGACGAACATCTGGGCGAGGACAACTCCTAAGAGCGTTCCGGGGACGTTGACGATGCCGCCGAGAATGCCCTTCGAGCCGACGACCCACAGGAAAGCGACGCCCACCGCGGATTGGGGGACAAGGATTGGTAAGTCAATCACGGTCTGAAGAACAGATTTACCGGGGAAATTTGTCCGAGCAATGGCGTAGGCGAAAGGTACGCCAAACAGAAGGACAACAAGGGTGCAGATGGTCGCTGAGGCGAGGCTCGTTTTCAAGGCCAGAGCGACTTCGGATTGCGCGAAAGTCTCAAGAATCGTTTGAGGAGAGTCGAGGAGAACGAAACAGACGATAGGAAACAGAAGAAGACCGAGGGCAATCAGGCCGAAAGCTATGAAGCTCGTGTGGAGGAACCCGTAAGCTCTGCGATAGACCGCGTAGGCGACTGCAAAGACGGACCCGACGACGAGGAACGCTGCCCAGGGGTGAGGCTGAGCGAAAATGTGCGCGAGGATGAAAATGGAGAAAAGACCAACCGCCGCAGGGAGACGAAACACGCTGCAATAGACAATCGCCAGGGGAAAAAAGAGCGGACGCCAGTCGGGGTTGCGCAGAAAAAAGATGTAAAGGAGGGCTCCGTAGCCGAGGGGATAGAAGAGGAATCTGACTTTGTGGACGGTGGCACTGATGATGTAGCCGCTGTAGAGGAAGTAAAGGTTCGTGAAAAACAGTGCTGCATTGGAGAAATGGTCGAGGTGGAACCGCAGCCCGTGCCACTGGCCAATCAGCAACAAGAGATGGAGAAGTGCAGTGAGGCCAGCGAAGGCGAGGAAGTCTGAGCGTCTCAGGGTCATGTCGAGACCTCCGTGCTGCTGGCAGATTCAGAGACAAAGTCGCGCAGGACGTCGGGCAATGACTCCGGCGGCCCGTAGAACCGGGCGGGAGTTATGGGCGAGAAGCCGTGGCGCCTAAGGATGTCCTTGCCTTCGGTTCGAAGGAGCCTTTTCACAAAAGACAGGGCGCCCCCTGGATTTGGGGCGTCGCGCAAAATCGTGAAGGAGAAATGAATCGGTTCTCCCTGGATCGTCAGGGGAACGCCCGGTGCAGAAGAAATCGTCACCGAAGCTCTGGAGTAAGAATCCGCATGGGAGAAGGACGACAGGTTGACCTCGGGGGGAAGAAGGATATGCTTGAGGTTCTGGTCTATCGCGGTGCTGCGGTAGATGAAGATGTAATCGGCTTCGGTGCCAAGCATTGGGAGAACCTCGATGGCGTCGGGTCGGATAAGCTGCCGGGACACCTTTTGCGAAAGAGCTTGAAAGAGGCTTCTGCCGTGCAGCTCTTTTTCGTAATGGAGCTCGGCGAGTTTCCATACGAGGAGGGTCTGGTAGCCAAGGGGGGCGAGGTTCTCGTCCACTCTCGCGACGCGGACCTCCGGGCGCAAGAGGATTTCCGGCCAATCGCTGGAACTGAGCTCGGCGCCGAAGCGGCTGTTTTCACTGAAGGCGAGTACGATTTCATTCGTAGCAAAGGCTATTTGCCAATTGGCAAATCTCGGGACCAGCAGCGAGCCGATGATTCTTTTGTCGGCCGAAATGACGATGTCCCCGCGGCGTTTGTACTCGCTAACCTTTCGGGCGGCGACGAGGCTGCCGCTGACCTCGACGAGGACGTCTATTTCCGGGTACTTTCGCTCAAACGATTTTTCAAAGTCCGATAGCACTGTGCCGAGGGAAGCCGCGGCGAAAACGTAGAGTGGCTTACGAGAGGTCTTCGGGCCTCGACAAGCACAGAATGACAACAAGAATAATCCAGCGACGAGGAGTTTTGGTGTCTTCATTACCGGTGAAAGAATCCAGCGCGAGGGCACGATGACACTCGCGCCGCAATTGCGATTGCAATGCCATTCATCAAACCTATAATAACAAAAAGTCCTTCCGGTCGCACATGGACCCGAAGTATGCAGTCGGCTGCCCTGGCGGGGCTCGCGCAGCTCCTGCGATTCGGTGCAGCCGGCCCGCGGAGTGACGAGCGGAGAAAGGCCAACCTTGAGGGACCGAAAAGACGAGGCGCAAGGCTCTCTGCAACGACGAAGGGTCGGATAGTGAAGAGTAAGAAGCTCTGCATGTTGAGCGTCGCTGGCTCTCTCGCCTGCTTGCTCATCGTAGCGAGCGGCTGCCGCTGGCGACCTGAAGGGAAATTCAAACCTGTCCGAATAACGTGGGGGGACAGCGATGATCGTGCGCCGGCGTGGTCTCCCAACGGGAAATTCATTGCCTATTCCTCGAACGCAAAAAGCAAAGGCGACATTTTTCACGTGCGAGCCGACGGGAGCAGCTCGGTTCAAGTAACGTCGTCGGAAGGCGCGGATGACTGCCCGTGCTGGTCGCCCGACGCAAAAAGCATCGCCTTCCACTCGGACAGGGAGGGTGATGAAAACGTGTGGGTGGTTGACATTGCTACCGGGGCTTGCCGGAAGTTGACCGACCACCCGGGATTCGATGGGTTTCCCGCATGGAGTCCCGACGGCAAGACGATTCTCTTCCAGTCTGATGGCCTGGGAAACATGGATATATGGAAAATGAACAGCGACGGAGGAGATAAGATTCCCCTGACGACGGAGGAAGAGCTTGACACCACTCCGGCATGGTCGCCGGACGGAAAGTCTGTGGCCTTTTCAGGCACAAGGTCAGGCAACGCGGACATCTGGGTCCTTGACATACAGAGCGGTTCTCTCCGGCAACTGACTTCCGACCCGGCGGATGAGTGGCGGCCAGCGTGGTCCCCCGACGGCAGAAGAATTGCGTTCATAGTGAGCGGCAGCGGCGGGACCGCGCACATCTGGATTGTGGGTCGCGACGGAAGAAACAGGAAGCAGGTAACGTTTGGCAAGTGCCTCGACTACAATCCGACGTGGTCGCCCGATAGCAGGAAGATAGCTTTTGACTCCGACCGAGGAGGAAATCGGAACATCTGGGTAGTCGAGGTAACCCGTTCGGGCGGATGAGCGCGCTGTTTGCAGACGGCGGACGCAACCGTCTGCTTGTCTCAAGGAACACGGCTTATGAAAATTACATTTCTGGGAGCCGTTCGAGAACTCACTGGTTCAATGCATCTCATCACGATAAATGGTAGCCAGGTTCTCCTCGATTGCGGACTCTGCCAGGGGAAGAGGAAGGAGGCGTTTGAGCGAAACCGGAATCTTCCCTTTGACGCTGGCTCAATTGACGCGTGCGTTCTATCCCACGCGCACATAGACCATGCCGGGAATCTCCCAACGCTGGCCAACCGTGGTTTTTCGGGGAAAATTCTCGCCACACCTGCGACGAGGGACCTGTGCGACATCATGCTGCGAGACAGCGTTCACCTCCAGTTGAAGGATGTGGAGTTCGTCAACAAAAAGCGAGCGAAGCAGGGGAAGAATCTGTTTGAGCCGCTCGCTTTGCCGGACGATGTTGACCGAGCGATGGAGCGGTTTGAGGCCGTGCCTTATGGCGCGAAGAAGGAGGTGGTTCCGGGGCTGGAGATAACCTTTCATGACGCGGGGCATATCCTCGGTTCGGCGGTGATGGCTATTGATTTCAAGGAAAACGGCAGAAGTGGGCGTCTATTGTTCACAGGCGATCTGGGACGGAGGAACATGCCGGTCCTGAAGGACCCTGCCGCGGTGCGCGACGTGGACTATCTCATTACGGAAAGCACTTACGGAAACCGGCTTCACCCACCTCGAGAAGACGTGAAACGGGCCTTGAGAGCACTTGTCTCGGAGGTCGCAGCACGCCGATCGAAGCTGCTGATTCCGTCGTTCAGCGTCGGGAGGACGCAGCAAGTGCTTTATTTTCTGCGAGAGCTATACGAAGCGCACGACATTCCGCCGATTGCCGTGTACGTTGACAGCCCTCTGTCATCGCGGGCTACGGAAGTGTACCAGAAACACCGAGAATGCTACGACGAGGAGGCGCTCGACCTTGTGTCGAAGGGCAGAGACCCGTTCGCATTCCAGGGATTGACATACATCACAGATGTTGAGGATTCCAAGGTGCTCAACGATGCCAAGGGGCCGCTCATCATCATCTCCGCGTCCGGGATGTGCGAGGGAGGGCGGATTCTCCATCATCTGGCGCACAGCGTCGAGGACGAACGAAACGTGATTCTGTTCATCGGTTACCAGGCGGAGAATACGCTCGGTAGGCGAATCGTCGAGCGCCGCGAGCCGATCCGAATCTTCGGCGATGAGTATCGTCTGAGGGCGAAGGTGTATTCAATGGAGGCGCTCAGCGCCCACGCCGACCGCGACGAGCTTCTCAACTACTTCCGGCAGATGAGGACAAAGGTCCGGCGAGCTTTCGTCGTCCACGGGGAAATGGACCAAGCGGAGCCGTTTTCGGAGTCTCTGCGGCAGCTCGGCGTACGAGACGTTGAGATTCCTGAGCGAGGGCAGACTGTGGAGGTCTGAGCGATCGTACCTGACGAGGAAGCGAGGCCAAAAAGCTTCGCGTAAGGTAATTCTGCCGGGGGGGTTCGGTGAGCCGTTCCGCTGCCTTCGGTTTCAAAAGGAAGCGAACGTCTGATCCTCAGGGCGGCTCGGCCTTCGGCGCCGAAAAGCCTGGCATCCAAAGCTCCTTTTGCTCGGCCGCACGAGCCCCCGGCTAAAGGAAAGAAACCGCCTCATGTGCCTCCTACTCGGCTCCCAGGTGAAGATTCCCGAAACATCGCCGAAAGGATTTTTCTGCATGCCTCCAGGCAGAGCGCTGAGTCGCGGAGATTCGATGTATGTCTCACGACCTGAAGGACGGGGATTCCGCAGCACTCCTCCAGAATGGGGAGATTTGTCTCGGCGGCTTGCGAGCGGTCTTCTGTTTCGGCATGATTGACTACTATTCCAATAAGAGGGATGCCGTAGGCCCGGGCGCACCTGATGGTGAGCATTGTGTGATTGAGCGTTCCAAGGCCGGGCCTCGCGACGACGATTGTTGGCAGCCCAAAATCCCTTATCATGTTCGCGACGAAGTAGTCCTTCCTGACGGGGACCATCAAGCCGCCAACTCCCTCGACGATTAGAAGGTCGCGCCTTTCGCAGAGCGTTCTATACGCAGCAAGGATTTCATCGAGCGAAATGTCTCGCCCGGTGAGGCGAGCGGCTGCGAGGGGGGAAAGAGGCGGTTCGAGACAAACCGGGTTCACAAGGCGCAAATCGTCGTCAACCCCTGCCGCCTCGACGAGCGCATCCACATCGTCGGACCTGAGGTCGTAGCTTCCGCCGGGGCGGGGGACGCGGTGCGCTCCGGTGGCAATGGGCTTCATCACACCGACGTTGATTCCCATCGCCCTGAAACCTCTGGTGAGACCAGCGGCTATTACGGTCTTTCCTACACCCGTATCCGTGCCTGTAACGAACACGCCATTTAACACACGATTCTCCTTCCGTCCCGCGATGATAAGGGGAAAGCCGCACGCTGTCAACGATGAGGGGCCAACGATGTGTCGGGCGGGACGCCGCATGATTAGCGCCTTCATCACGAGGACCCGAACAGTAAGTCGAGTGACCGCGCGCGGACCAATACTGCTTGACCTGACATGTCGGATTTGTTATCGGTTCTGGCGAGTGGACGTTACCCGTCGGGCGATACTCATTGATAAGCCATGCTGGGAGCGGAGCGCCCGGCCGGCGGGTGCTGCCTGGGCTGCCGATAATCGCAAAGCGGGAGGTTGAGGATGAAAAAGAACATCGTTTCTTTGATCGTCGGTCTGGTCGTTGTCGTTGCCCTGGTCGTGATAATCGTTCTGAAAAAGGGGCCGCGGCAGAGCGAGAAGGGACTGGAGGGAGAGAAGGGATTGGGTGGGGCCGAGAAGGGTGGTCAGGGGCCCGTGGCGCTAATCATGAAAACAATGACGAACGAGTTTTTTCAGACGATGGAGAAGGGGGGAAGAGACGAGGCGAAACGGCTTGGAGTGAGGCTGCTCGTGCAGTCGGCGTCGAGGGAGACGGCGATTGATGACCAGGCGGACATAGTCTCGGCGATGGTCGGCAGAAATGTGGAGGTCATTCTCATTGCCCCGGCCGATTCGAAGAGTCTTGTCAGGCCACTCCTCGCGGCGAACCGAGCGGGAATACCTGTGATCAACCTCGATAACCCGCTGGACCCCGGGGAGGTAAAGGCGCAGGGATTGAAGCTTGTCTCGTACATAGGAACGGATAACGTGAAGGGGGCGGAAATGGCCACGCGCGAGCTCATAAGCGCCATGGGCGGCAAAGGCAACATCGCAATGCTGGAAGGAATCCCAGCCGCCGACAACGCCCAAAAGCGAAGACAGGGCTATTTGAACGCCGTCGCTGAGACGAAAGGGAAGGTGGTGGAGATGGCTCACGAAAGCGCGAATTGGGAGACCGAGCAGGCAGCGAACGCTTTTGCGGCGATGCTCCAGGCGCGCCCTCAAATAGAAGGCTTATTTTGCGCGAACGACAACATGGCCCTCGGAGCCATCAGGGCCATCGAGGCCGCGGGGAAAACAGGCAAAATACTCGTGGCGGGGTTCGACAACCTCAAGGCAATTCAAGGGGAAGTCTTGAAAGGGACGGTTCACTGCACGATTGACCAGCACGCCGATTGGATGGCTGCGGAAGGCGTAAAGATGGCCTTGAAGCTCATGCGCGGCGAGGAAATCCCCGAAAGCGACCGCGTCAAGCTCGTCAATCTGGAACTCATAACGAAAGAGGTCTTGCAGAAGAAGCGGGCCGAGCGAGGAAGGTAGTAAGGAAGTCCGCAGCCACCCATTTTTCGGCTCGCCGGGGCAATTTGGGAGCAGGGATGCGCTGGCGCGCACGGTCAGATGCACACTGACTTGAGGGGCGCCTGGGGTTCAGGCGGAAAAGAACCGGGCGGCTGCCGGCACGCGGCCCACGACGACAATCCAGGCCTGTGTTGTGAAATGGGTTTATCCAGTCTCCCCTTCTGTTCCTTCCTGCGTGCCTGATAAGCCTCCGACGACAGATAGCTCCGCCACTCTCTCCCGAGGCGGAGCCAACTCCCACCGATCGTCTTTACTTGAAGGTTCTGGCCGCACGTCTCAGCGGCAATCCGTTTCAGGAGTGCGCGGGCGATGAGCGGGTCCAAGGGAGGCCGGCGGGAGGGCCCGGGGGCTTCCGGCGCCCACTCGATGGAGGATGGATGGTGCCATCGGCCAGGGCTGAACACTCAGGCGGCGGCTCGGACCTGACCACGGGACCGTCATCAGGAAGCGATTGGCTGAGCAATCGAGCAAGACAGGGCGTTGGACACCCAGAACACAAAACGCGTCTCTCGCAATATTTTATTGAAACTTTTCAGACGCTCAAACGTCTAATAGACGAAACGGTTTGGTGCAGTCTGGGGGTGGTGTGAGGTTTCCTAATAATTGGAAAAGGGCATAGCAGGCCCCGCATAGAGAAGTCTCCCCATGACAAACCTTTCCCCGAACCTGCTATGCCCTTGTGGACTCATTATCTTACCACAGTTGAGACGCAGGGAAAGATGCGTCTTTTTTTCCCAGCTCCGGCCGGGTGGGTTGACTCTTCCGGCGCATTGGAGACGGTCCGATGGACCTTCCACGGCCCGGTGGTGTAATTCCCTGCGTCCGGCAAGGTTTCGACCCCGGTTTTGGTCCCCGCACCGCGGTTTGCTTTTCCTTTGAGCGTGCTGACCCTCAGGCGTTTCCCCCTTCCAGCAGCCGGACGGTCCCTCCGAGAGTCACACCGACCGCCCGGAGGGCTTTTCCGGCCTCGCCAGGGATTCGACTTCGAACCACGAAGGCTCTCCCGGCCTTTGGCGGAGTGAGCTCCTTCAAGTGCACGTTTTAACAGGTACGATGAGGTATGGGTGAGGCGGCAGTCGTTCTTGACACCGTCAACTCCGCCTCGTCGGCTGGGTCAAGCATGCGAACCCGAGCACTTTCACCGGCGAGTGCGTCGAGCCGCTGCCATATCGGGCTATGAAAGGGTATCTGTTCGGCGCGGAAGAACGACCGCTCGACGAATCGTCCTACGCGGAGTATCTCGCGCTCCACAATACGCGCCCACTGAAGCAAGATGCGGTGACACTCTCCTGGGGCAGTGGCGCAGGGCGCAGAGAACTTGGCTTTGAAAAAGGTGTTGACACCACGTCTGTGCGCGTTATTGTTAGCAGCGGAGGAACACAGTTTCAGAGCGAACAAAAGACGAATTCTGGGGACACGACAGTCTCGGAGGGAGACGTCGCAGGTCAAAATACTGCATCAGGAGCAAAGGCAAAGAGAATTCGGAGGGGATAGCAATGCGTGCCAAACTGTTCATCATGGCCGCAGCGTTGAGTCTGGTTCTGCCAATTCCATCACCCTCATTTGGGGCCGAGTGGTTTGTGGACTGCTCGGTTGAAGAGTCCGGGGATGGCACGTCCTGGGCAACCGCTTTCAAGAGAATCCAGAACGGGATAGACGCAACGGCAAACGGAGACACGGTCACTGTCGCTCCGGGGACCTACCTCGAGAACATCAGTTTCTACGGCAAGAATATCATCCTTCGAAGCACCGATCCGCTCGACCGAGCCGTCACGGAAAAGACAATCATTGACGGTGGGCAGAAGGGCGTGGTGGTAACCTTCTCCGGCGCAGAGGATGAAACTTGCATCCTCGCGGGCTTCACGATTCGGAACGGTGCCCAGAGGTACGGTGGCGCGATTAATGGGGATCGCTCCCATGCCACAATCTGCAACAACATCATTGGCGGCAACACGGCATGGTTTCAAGGAGGAGGCCTGTACGGCTGCGATGGGACAATCGCCAACAACACCATCGTAGGGAACTCCGGGTGGTACGGGGGAGGGTTGTACGATTGCCAGGGCACCATCCTCAACAATACGATTTCCGGGAACGAGGGCCGCCCCTACGGGGGAGGATTGAGCAACTGCGGGGGAACAATCAAGAACTGCATCATCTGGGGAAACTCGGCTGTGTCCGGGCCGCAGCTCTATGAGTCATCCGTTCCGACATATTCCTGCATTCAGGACTGGGAGGGCGGCGGCGAAGGAAACATATCCGTTTATCCGCATTTCGTTCATCCCCGAGCGAGCGATTATCATTTGAGAAGCTGGTCACCGTGCGTTGATGCCGGAGACCCGAGCTCCGACTTCTCTAATGAACCGGAGCCGAACGGTGGAAGGATAGACATGGGAGCTTACGGCAACACCTCCGAAGCTACTTCCGCCTCTGCGGACACCGACGCAGACCTTCTTCCGGACGATTGGGAAACGCATTTCTTCAATGACCTCGCACTCGGGCCGTCCGACGACCCCGACGGCGATGGCATCTCAAACGCAGAAGAGTATCAGCAGGGGACGAACCCGAACAATCTCTGGTACGTTGACGCCGCGGTCGCAGTTTCCGGACCAGGGACGGCGCCTCAAGCGGCCACCAGGACCATTCAGGAGGCGGTTGACACGGCTCTGCCCGGGGATACGGTGCGCGTCTTGCCGGGGCGATATACCGAAGCCATTCTTGTGAGGAAGAATCTATCTTTGATGGGTTCCGGCGCCGACGACACCACGATAGATTCAGGCGGCGGGCCGTGTGCAGTGACTTTCACATGTCCGAGGTACGAGGAGGTTGACCCGAAGAATCCCCCACCGCCCGAAAGATACCACCTCTCCATCGAGGGGTTCACCATCACGAACTCGACGAACGATGCTGTCGGACCGGTCTATTGCTCGAACGCCCGCATCACGGTCAAGAACTGCAAGATCGTCGCCAATTCGGCAACGTTCGGGGCGTGCATCTTCCTCGACGAATCTTCGGCGATCATCGCGGGCTGTGAACTCAGCGGAAACTCTGCCTCAGAAGGCGGCGGAGCCATTTACTCCTTCGCTTCGGAGTTCGCTGTCAACGACTGCTTGATTAGCTCGAACGCTGCACCCGAGGGCGGAGGATTCTTCTCCTGGTATTCTCGCCCTGAGATCGTGCGAACGGTCCTGTCGAAAAACACGGCGCAGAAAGGGGGAGGCATTTTCTGCGAGGAGAGCCCGGTGCTTCTTGTGAACTGCACCATCGCCGACAACTCGGCAAGCGAAGGAGCAGGAGGAATTCATTGCCAGGAGACTGCTCCTTCTCAATCCCTCGCGGTGGCGATGAATTCTATAATATGGGGGAACGGTGTCGCGTTTTCCGGCCGACTGCGCCCGGAGATAAGCTTCTCGGACGTCGAGGACACGTCGTTCGCCGGCTCCGATGGAAACATATCCGCTCCGCCCATGTTCGACGATGCGGCGGCAGGCGATTACCGTCTCCAAGGCGGCTCGCCCTGCATTGACGCCGGCAATCCCGACCCGACTTACAACGACGAAGATGGCTCCCGCTGCGACATGGGGGCTTTCGGAGGAACGGGCGCGATAGGACAACTCGGCGAATTCCCCAGGATGATGCATCTGACGATTAAGACCGACTCGCAGGGTCAGCAATCCGTCGTTCTCTACTGGTTCGGCGACCCATCCGGGAGTTTCCTCTTGCAGTCGAAGGATGATTTAGAGCGACCGTGGCCTTCGGGCACCACGGTGGAGTCCAACGAAACATGGCTGCACAGATGGGTGCACCAGTATGCAACTGAATTATGGCAGCGACAATTCTATAGAGTGAGCACAACGAGGTGAGAAGGCGAACGATTGTACTCAGGTAAGGTTCAACGAGATGAACAGGATGCGAACCCTCGATGCGATGGCTTTGGCGCTTTTCCTTCCGCTTCTCGCGGTGACCGTCCCTCCGACGCTGACTCTCTCACGCGAGAAAATCCAAAGAGCCAAGTGCACGAGTAACTTGAAGACCCTCGGCGCCGCATGGCAAGCCTATTTGAGCGAGTACGGCGGATACATGCCACCCTACGGCGGGGTCATCGACTTTAGCTGGGGCAAAGGACAGAGTTGGACGGATAAACTTTTCCCCTTCGTGGACGCGAAACCGGACGGGAAAGGGCCGGCTTATCCCGCGAGCGCTTCATCAAGACGAACAGAGGTCTTCCGCTGCGCCACTCTCTCCAATGCTCCTGACGGAAGAAAGTATCTTTGCGGCTACGTCATGAACTCAAGGCTTTACGTGGACGCCGGCGGCCAAGAAGCCGATGTGGCAAGCGCGAAAAACCGGCCCAAGCTCGTGGTTTTGTACGACAGGAACAAGTGGACGGGCGAGCCGACCGACGCCGACATGACGGACGAGTGGGGCAACGCAAGAACAGCCTTCTCGGACTCCTGGGGCCCGGGCGGTTTGTGGCATTACTATACCGGCGGGCCGGACTTCTCCGGGCCGCACGAAGGCGGCTACAACATCCTTTTCGCCGACTGGCACGTGAAGTGGTTCGGGAAATGGGAGAGCAAAAGTATGACCCGCCACCCAGAATACTGATGGATTGGACAAAGAAGGTGCGGCGAGGGGGGAGAAAACGATGAGACGAATCAGAATCCTCCAGGGCGTTGCCATAGCGGCTTCACTGGTCTTCCTTCTGGGAATGGTTTCCCCGACCCTGGACCAGTCGAGGGAAAAGATTCACCGGGCGAGATGCGTCAGTAATTTGAAGACGCTTTGGAGCGCGTTTTTGACCTTCACGAAGGAGCACGACGGGCATCTCCCTGCCGCGGGGCGGAGTGGGAGAGACGCGGAGCACGACTGGACATGGGGTGGAAACGTTATCGCTATCCCGCAGACGGACCCGGCTGCGTGCAGGAGGATAGAGATAGAAAAAGGGTCCATCTGGCCTTACGTCACGGGAATGCGGCGTGTTGGGCCGTACGGCGGAGGCATCGGCCCGAAAGACGCATGGTACGCCGATCCCGCCGAGAACATTTATCTCTGCCCCACTGCAGGTCCGGTCGGGAAAAAGCGCGGCTTGAGCTATTCGATGAACTATTATGTCGAGTTTCCCCCGGGCGGAGTATCAGCAGACATTATCGGAATCAAACTCTCAGAGGTTAAAAACCGGGCGAGGACCATTTTGCTTCTCGAAGAGAGCGAATTGACCGTTAACGATGGCAGCTTCAATCCCACAAGCTTCGAGAAAGACGCGGCAGTTCTCGGCTTGAAGCACTCAGAGGGCGGGCACCTCCTCTTGTGCGATGGGCACGTTGCGTGGATGGAGAAGGCGCGCCTGCGCAAGCTCATCGACGCGGACTCGGAGTATTTTCGACCTGACCTGTGACGGTGGAATGGCCTTTCGCGGGCCGGGCGTTTCCAGAGGGAGGACGGCCGGCGCGAGACGGTTATTCCTCGATCGCGCACAGCCAGCCCCGGTGAAGTGCGACCGACTGAGGAACGGCCACGTTGCCGCCGCCGTTGTCCCATGTGATTTTTCCGGCGATTCCCGCGAAGCCGCTCATTTCAGAGACGGCATCCCGGATTCGGGCGCGATTGAGGCCGGCTTTCCGAACAGCCTCAATAGCGATAGTTGCGGTGTCGTAGGCGACCGCGGCGTCGTCGGAAGGTTTCTCGCCGAATCGCTTCTCGAACTCCCTTGCGAACTCTGTCGAGCGGGTCTCGTCGCTTCCCCAGGCAAGGCGGCAGGTGATGAGACCATCCGTGGCGCTGCCAGCTTTCTCCAGGAAGCATGGCAAAGAGAAAACGGGCGGACCGAAAACGGGGAGGGAGATTCCTTTGTCGCGCAAGCTGCGAAGGAGGCGCGCGGAAGAGTCCGGCTCGCCCCAGACGAAGATGGCCTCCGCCGAAGCCGAAGAAACTCGGTCTATCTGCGGAGAGAAATCAGTCTGAGAACGGTCAAAAGTCAAATGAACTACCGGACACACCTGGCGCCGCCCGAGAGCCGAAACGACCTCGGCAGCCCCTGCCCGCCCGTCGTGGTCGGCGAAGTTCAAAACAGCTATCCGACGGAATCCCTTTTTCTCGACGGCAACTTCGACGAGCGATTCGGCGACCGCTGCATCATCGGGCGGCATCCGAAACATCCAGGGGACCGCTGTATGGGTGAGGCTCGAATCGCCGGACAACGGTGAAATCAGAGTGATGCGAGCCTTGACGACAATCTGCTCGGCAATATGGGTGGCCGCACCATCAATAGAGCCGATGACCGCCCACACCTTGTCTTCATAAACCAGTCGGGCCATTTCCTTCGAGCCGGCGCCCCAGGGGCTATCCGCCCACCGGCAGACCAGCCGAAAACGTTTGCCGCGATACCCTCCGGCGGCGTTTGCCTTCTCGACGGCGAGGGTCGCTCCTCGCCACATGTTTTGACCCATCGCGTTGCTGGGTTGAGAAGGGCCGAAAAAGCCGACACGGACCTCCTCGATGTCCGATGGCTCCGGCTCGTCTCTTTCGGGGCCGTGGTAGGCGGCCTTGTCGCTCAGGATGCTTTTGTACATTGGGACGGCGGTCTTGCTGCCAGCTTCACTCGCAGCGCAAGATATCGCGACGAGGCCGAACGCGATACCCATCAAACAGAGGGCGCAACCTGTCCGCAGAGCTATTGACCACGAGTGACAGGATACCCGAGTCATGGCTTTAGTGACCTCTCAGCCGCAGACGCCTGCTGGGTTTGGGTCTCTCCCGGGCCGAAGAGCTCTTCACGACTATAGAAGCCGAACTTCCCGTTTTCCAGGACCGCGAGGGAGGCGTGGCTCACATCGTTCTGGACGGCGTCAAAAATGATTTCCCCTGTGACACCATGGTATCGCTTGACCTCAGCCATGGCATCACGAATGAGCGCCCGGTTCAACCCGGCTCTCTCGATGGCCTCGATGAGAATGCACGCGCCATCATAACCATGCGCGGCGTATTGCTCGGGTTCATCTTTGAAACGCTCGCAAAATGCCCTTCGGAATTCGTCGAGTTTGGGGTCATCGCGCGTCGGGTCGTAGGGATACCCAGCGACGACGGCCCCGGGCTTTTCTCCGACAATTTTCAGGAACTCGTCGGAGACAATTCGGTCGCTCGCGAGGAACACCTGCCCGGTCATGCCCATCTCGCGCATTTGCTTGAGGATAAGCGCCGACTCCTTCGCGTCCCCGTAGGTGAACACGCCATCAACGTTTAAGCCCTTTATGCGTTCGAGCTGAGCGGTGAAATCGGTGTCGCCGACTCTGTACTGAAGTTCTGCGACGAGAGGATGTCCGAGGCGGCGTGAGCCGTCGCGAAACTCATCAATATTGACGCGGCCGTATCGGTTGGCAGCCCGCAGGCCCGCGATCCGTTTCAAGCCGAGCTTCTGGTAAGCATAATCTGCTAAGAGGTAGCACATCTGGCGGTCGTTGCTGATGACGCTGAAAACCCACGGGATTTTCGTCTCGACGAAGCTCGGGTCCGTATCTCCGGGGCCCACCCAGGGGACTTCCGCCTTCAGCGCCACGCGAATGGCGATGTGGGTATTGGCGCCGTCAATGCCACCGATGATCGCCCAGACCTTTTCGTTGTAGGCGAGATGAACGACTTCGTTGCCGGATGCCCCCCATAGGCCGTTATCATTTCTGATGACCAATTCGTACGGGATGCGGCCGCGGTATCCCCCGCGAGCATTAGCCTGCTCGAAAGCGAGTTGAATTCCCTGAAGCATCTTTATTCCGAGCACTTCCTCGTGCGAAGCCCCGCCAGTGGCAACGGAGACGGTTTTCTCGATGGGACCAAGGAATCCGACTTTGACCGACTTCAATCCTTCCGGCTCGGGCTTCTCACGGCCGGGTCCAGGGAAGACCAGCGGCTCCAGGAAAAACCGCTTGTAAGGCTCGGCGAATCGCGCATAGGGCGCGTAACGGTCGGGGGTGTTCTCGTACCGCTCCGCTGCTTGAGGTTGCGAAGGCTGGGACTCGGCGCCCGAGGCCAAGACAGCGGACGCGACGATGGACAAGGATAAAACAAGGCCGACGAACAGCTCAATGTGACGCATTGGACTACTCCTTATAATTCTTGCCTTCGAGTTCAGAGGCGGCCAGCGGAGAAGGAGCCGTTGGGGCGGGATGCTCCGTGGGCGCGGCGATTTTTTCGCGTTCCTCTTTTAGTCCGACCCAGCGTCCTTTACCGATCCCGCGGGCCAGACCTTTGGAGGTTCCGGCCCAAACATCGTCCCCCTGAAACTCGACGCAAATCACAAAATTGTTTGGAATCGCGCCTTTTGTCGGCACGGTTTTGACGATTTGCTTTCCGCGTGAAATGACGGCAGTTCCGTCGTTATCTTTCTCGTTCCTTGTGTAGGTCACCCACGTATCCGTTGGGAAATCCACCATCGCCGACAACCCCTTGTCCGTGCAGGACCACCCTTCCTGATCCCGCGACTTTATGAAATTCACGAAAGTGCTGATGAGGCCACTGTCGTGGTCCATGTACCCTCGCCAGTGCCTCCCATCGTATCGGCTCACCCCAAAGTAGGTTGAAACCCACAAAATTCCCGAATCGTACGAAACGGCTGTGGTGATGATGTGAATCAACCCATCGTCACGATACAGGTCAATTTCCATCTCGCCGTCAGGGTCGAGGTATGCTTTCCATCGCTGCGACTTGACATCCCATTCCAGGACGCCTCCTCCCCAGACCGCCAGATAGACCCTGCCATCACCCTGACAGACGTTGTAGCACCAGATTTCTTCCATGGGGGCATTTTTCTCGGTGTAGATTTTCCATTCCCGCGTGACTGTGTCGTAGCTGCTCGCGCCAGCGGTTGTAGCGGCCCAAACGACGTTGTCCTGAACGGCGACGCCGTAAACTACGTCGTTGGCAAGGCCGCTGTTGAATTGGTTGAACAGTTCAAATCGCCCACCGCTGAAGCGGCACAATCCGCCGCCGAAAAGAGCCAGCCAGACGTCGCCGGTCTGGGGGCTGACGTCAATGCCGGTGATGACCTGCCAGGGCAGACCGTCCTTTTTGTTCCAGTTCTTGAATTTTCCATCCTGGTAACACACGAGTCCGTCTTCCGTGCCGATCCACAGACGGGGGCCGTCAGCCCTCAAAGAGAAGATGTGGTCGTTGGGAAGTCCACCCTTTGTGTTCTCCGTGGTAAACACCTCCCAGTTCTCATACACGAACGGCAAGCCAGTGGGCGGACTTTCCTTCGGCGGCCCTTCAGCCGCAAACGCAATCAGAGCGGGCACGCCGAGAACGATTCCAATGGGCAACCTGAGTAATCGCTTCATCGCTCCTCTCCTATAGACTTCGGAGATATTCGATAAGGTCGTTAAGTTGGTCCTTTGTCATATCATTAACGTAACCATGCTGGTCTTTGGGGTTGTACCTCGTCCAGATTTCCTCGAGCGTGTCAGCGCGCCCGTCGTGGAGGTAAGGAGGCGCCTCATAGATGTTGTTAAGCTCGGGGACGTCGAAAGCTCCTTCCGTGTCGAGATAGGATTTCGTCCCGACATCGAATTTGTGGAGGTTAGTGTAGTAAGGGGCGGGATGACAGGTTATGCAGCGCGCTTCCGGGGGAATGGGCCTCCCATCGTTAGTGACTGTGCGCTCGAAGATAGCCTTGCCGCGAGATTGCGCGGGCGTTAGCCCTTCCGGGCGCCGATAGCGGTTGGGAGGACGAGGAATCGTCGTGACGTATCGGTCAAGGGCAGAAAGCTCTTCCGGCGTGAAAGGGTCAACCCGCGTGAAGAAAACAGCCAATCTCGGACCGCACTGCCGGCTCAAAGAAGGATTCTTCCCGCTCCATTTGAAGGGTGGAGTGTCAAGTATCCCGCGGAGGGTACGATTGTCAACGGGATTGACGCCGATGCCGTCCGGCTCGATGTCGTAGGTGATACCGTCAACGTTACCGTCGGGATGACACGAATGACAGGAGAACTGCCTCTGGAAGGTTATGTCGGCACTGTGGAAAAGCCTCTGGCCGAATCGCGTTTGAGTGATTTCTTTCGGTCCGCCGAGCTCAATAGTGCCCACAACTTTCTGCCGAGTTGTGTCAATGACAGTAAGAGCGTCGTCAAGGGCAGCGGCCACATAGACGAACTTCCCGTCAGGAGAGATTACCAGTCCTCGCGGATTCCTTCCGGTCGTGATGCGCCGGACGACGTACTCCGTCGAGATGCCAAGATGGTTTGGAATAACGTTGGCGCGCTCCTCCTGGGTGGCGTTCTTCAAGATGCCTTTCAGCTTCTGCAAATCCACTACCGCGACAGAATTGACGCCCATGCCCGTTACATAGGCGAATCGTCCATCCGGCGCGATTACCACGTCCGTCGGGTCGGCAAAACAATCGTTCGGCCCGTCGAGGAGCGCCTGGTCAACTCGACCGTCTTTCCAGAGGATGCCGAGTCCGTTGGTGATCACCCAGCCCTGCATGACGCGAGTCATCGGCACGATGTTCTTCGTTCGCAGCAGCGTCACGAGAGCGAACTCCCCATCCAGAGAAAAATCAATTCCTTGAACGAGGTTTGCATCTGGAAGCATCATCCGATTACTCACGCGGCTGTTCTCGGTATCTATCACACTCACCTCCGAGAGCGAGGAGATGCGGAAAGCAACGAAGTGAGACAAGTTGTTCGTTACGTAGAGCAGTTTTTCGTCGGGTGAGCGCTGAATCGCCCAGGGGCCGCGGCCTGCCGCGAGTCGCTTGACCTCGGCGAGCTTCTCGGCATCAATGACCGATACGTCGCCGGTCGCCGCGTTCGCCACGTAAATTGTACCGCCGGAGGCGTCGGTAATGATTCCGTGCGGCTCGTCACCCACGGCGATGGTCGCCACGACTTTCTTACTGATAAGGTCCGCAACTGAAACCGTGTCGGAGCCCCGGTTGGTGACATAGGCTAATCTCTTGTCGGGGTTGAGGCAAACACCGTGCGGCTGATGTCCCACCTCGATCTCGCCAACGACCTTGCGACCTTCAAGGTCAACTATGACCAGGGAGTCGGACCCTTCGCATGTAACGTAACCCAAGCGCCCGTCTCGGGAAAGCGTTACGTTGAACGGGGTCTTGTACTTGATGGAGACCGACGGGGGCTTCAGGGACTTTCGTGGGTGGGCAACAAGGTTCGTCGCGGCCGCGAAGTCGAAGTGCCCGGCGGGCACCGGACATTGTGCATCGTGGCACCTCAGGCACGTTTTCTCGTCGGGAATCTCAAGCCCGGCAGCAATTGCAGTTTGCTTATCGCGCATGATCGCCTCCCTGGAGTATTCGCTGCCCGGGCCGTGGCACGATTCGCACTGCACGCCATCCTCGACCTCAAAGGACTCGCCCGAACTCCAGACCTGCTCCCCGAAGCTGGCTGCGTGGCACCGTAAGCAAAGCAGGTTCGCCTGTGGATTTCCCTGAATGCCCACTTTTGCTGCTGCATCCCATGCCTGCGAAGTCCCGAGAGTCGCGTAAGCGCCGGCATGAGCCGAACGCATCCAGAGGGCAAACTGGTCGCCGGTTTCGACTTGAGAGTGGCACTGCGCGCACACCCTCACGCCGACGAGGTACGGCCTGGTTTCCGTCGGCCTCGTCGGAGCAGACGGGCGCATGACGAGTTGGCTGCCCGTGTGGGAGATCTCCCGAAGAGCCGTCTGGTAGTCAAACTGCCCGCTGTTGAGGACTTTCCTGTGGGAATCCTTGAGCCGGTGGCAAACGACGCAGTCCTGCTCCCTGGGGATTGGAAGCATCGAGATAGAGGTGGTTTTCCCCGCGCGCATCGCTTCAACGTGGTTGCTTGCCGGCCCATGACAGCCCTCACACTGTACACCGTCTTCCCGATGGAACGTCGGGTCAAGCTGCCACGGCTCGGCGGTGGAGGCAGTCGCGTGGCACCCTAAGCAGATGGGGCTTTCTCGCGGAGGGACATCCACGCCCGAAATCTCGGCGATCTCAAAGGTCTCCGGGAGGCTCAATGCCGCGTACGCCCTGGCATGCTCGGAGAGCCGCCAGAGGCTGTACTGGTCGCTTCCCTTCCCGCCGCCATGACAGGGTATGCAAACGCGGGCGCCGACGTAAAACGGGGGCCTTGGTCGTTCGGGTGCCCAAGCCGGCAGGCTGAGAATCACGACTGCTCCAGCAAAAATCAGGATGGCGATCGCTAAACACCTCGCCATTTTCGTTCTCTTCTATTCTCCCGGTTCTGTGACCGTCAGAATCTGGTCTGCCTTGGCGCCCGTCAAGACCTGCACTCGGCCACTCGGCCAACGAATCTCTATCCTTGACGCCTCGGCCTGGTCGCCGAGGCCAAAGTGCACGCGCATGTCGCTCGTCGAAAGGTAGCCCGAGCCGGATTTCACTTCTGCGATTTGAACCAAGCCGCCCGCGGTAAGGCGAATTCTGGCGCCGATTCCGCAGCGGTTCCTCTTCGTGCCGACCGTCCGGATGGTCAACCAGTGATTCCGGTTTCCGCCATCGTTTCGCAAAAGAATAGCCGGGCCATTCAGGTTGAGAATGAGAATATCCATATCTCCGTCATTGTCATAGTCGCCCACGGCAGCGCCCCGCCCGATGTACTTTCTGTGAAAATATTCGCCGGAGTTCGCGGACACGTCAACAAACCTCCGCCCTCGGTCATTGCGCATCAGAACGTCCTCCTGCTCCTCGAGCCGATGAGGGTTGCCGTTCGCGATGAAAAGGTCGAGGTATCCATTGTTGTCATAGTCGAAGAGGTTGCCCGACCAGCTCTCGTATTGGCCGACGACGGAAGCGACCCCCATGATGTTGCTCCTTTCCTCAAACACCTGGTTGCCAAGGTTGCGGTAAACGCAGCAGTACCCCAGGTCGGGAACAACCAGGTCCATCCGCCCGTCGCGGTCAATATCCCCGAAGTCTGGCCCCATGGCGGACGTCGCCTCGCCGCTCTGCCCGAACGCCGTGCCAGAAAGAAGGGCTATCTCGCGGAACGTCCCATCTCCATTGTTGAGATAGAAATAGTTCTCCATGGCGTCGTTGCATACGAAGATGTCCATGTCTCCGTCGTCGTCGAAATCGCCGGAGGTTACTCCCATTGCTCGACCCTCGGGATTATACAGTCCGGCCTTCTGAGTAACGTCCTCGAACGTGCCATCACCTTTGTTTCGATACAGAATGTCCGGCTGCCCCTTGTAGGAAAGGGGACCGGGGAAGTTGTCGGCGGCATAGTAGTAGCGGTATTCAGGATCGTAGGTCAGATAGTTGCCGACGAACAGGTCAACAAAACCGTCGTTGTTGTAGTCGAGCCACGTCGCGCCCACTCCCCACAGGTCGCTGTTGACGCCAGCTTTCTTGCTGACGTCGCTGAACGTGCCGTCGCCGTTGTTGTGGTAAAGAACGTCCGGGCCATAGTTGGTCACAAAAAGGTCCACATTGCCATCGTTGTCGTAATCCGCCGCATAAGCGCCCATCCCGAACCCGGGGTCGTCAACCCCTGCCTCCCGCGAAACGTCCGTGAAGGTTCCATCGCGATTATTCCGGTAAAGGGCATTCCGGAGCTTTCCCGCAAGGTGTCGTCCGCTCGGATGGCTGACGACCGGGTGGTAGCAGCCGTTGACCAGGTAGATGTCAAGGTATCCGTCGTTATTGTAGTCGAAGAAAGCACACCCGGCACCGGTGGTCTCGACGATGGAATCAAGCTTATCGTCGCCAAAGCTGTGGACAAACCTTATTCCGGCTTCCTTCGTTACGTCCGTGAAAGTTGGCAGGCCGCCTTCCGAAGCTGCTATTGCGCAAAGTCCAATTGTCAAACCGACACACCCAACCACAAAGAGCTTCAGCATATCATTTTCCTTTCTCAGGGGGCTTGGCCGGCGCCTCCTCCTTCGCGATGTCTTCTGGCGGCGGGCGATTGCTCCACTGAGCACCGAGGTCAATCCATTCGATGAAAAGCTTGCGTTCCGATTCGGTTAGCGGCGCCCCCGGCGGCATGAGCGCCGCACGCGTTTCGTCAGCCAAAGCGCTGCCAGCTTTCCCCACGCTCCTCCCAAATAGATTCCAGAGGAGAGGACTGTCCCTGGCGCTGCCTGGCTTTATGTATCGCCCGGCCAAGCCTTCTCGCTCACCTCCGGGCCGAGAAACAAGAAGGTCGTAAGCGCCTGGAAACGGTGCGCCCTCCGCCGGCCTCTCCAGGTCGCTGAGGTTGAGGCGCGGATGATTGCTGGTGTGGCATTGGAGACAGCGCGATTTGATGAGGGGCGCAATCTCGTGTTGAAAGTCAACCGTCCGGCGCTTCCCCGGCGGGAGCGTAAGGTCGTGCCCGGGACTCTTCAGGGCTTCGGGTAAACGATTGGGAGGAGTCAACTCTCTGTCCTCATGGCAGCCGATGCAGCCGCGAGCTTCCTTGGGCATCGCCCACATCCAGTTTCGATGCGTGACCACCGCCATGCCGTTTTCGTCGAGAAGCTGAAAGGCGAGCGGTGTTTCAGCAGGCACCTTAATATAGAACGAGCCATCGCTGCACAGCGGCACTTCTCCCAAAATCCGCCGCGGACCGAAGGGAGTCCCGGAATAGATCCTCCCGAGGAAAGGTCGGGCGCCTTCCGGTGACACTGGCGCCAATGCGGGTCCGCGAAGGGGAATCCCCTCGATTACTCTTAAGGACACAAGGGAACCAGAGGCAACGTCCTTCATCTCCGGTCGGTCGGAGATGTAGCAGTTCAAGCAATAAATGTCGGCGGTATTAAATTCGTAGTTGACGACGCTCGACCGTCCCTTCGGTCGGTCCCGTGGGATCAGAGCCACAGCTTCCACCTCATGCCAGCCAGGATCGTCAAAGAGCTTCCTGAGAATCTGCCCGGTCTGCGGCTCAAGCTCGGACAGCCCGTACGTCGCGTTTTTCTCCTTGCTTCTGTGGGAAACCACAAGCTTCCCCGACGGGAGAGGGCACGGCGAGCAAAAGAAGCCTTCTGCATCGTCGGCAACGACCGTGTGTGACTTCAAATTGCGCCGTAGATTGACCGCCCCGATTCTTCCGCCGCCGAGCTGGTCAAATCCGTCTGACTCGATGAAGTAAATCCAGCCGCTCGGGGCAACCACCGGCTCGGATTTCAAAACCGGCAACTCGTGATTCCCGTAAAATGGGAAAAGGTCGGTCCCGTCGGTGTTGACCGTCAGAAAAGAAAAGAGGCCCGTGGGATAATACCTGTCGCCATAATTCTGCCAGCTACTGAAAAGAACTCTGCCGTCGGGAAGGACCGTCGGGTCGAGCTCTGAGCTAAGGTTGAACGTGATTCGCCGGAGATTCTGCCCGCTCAATTCGCACGTGTAAAGAGACCATGCGAGGTCCGGGCCCCATTCGTTTGTGGCGCCGCCCGCAGGCCTTGCAAAGACAACCTGGTCCCGCGGCGTCGTGTTATCGAGAGTGTAAATGCTTGGCAAATACGCGGGCATCAGACAATCCACCGAACTCTCGATGATTCGCCGCTTGTTCTGTCCGTCGGGGTCCATCTCCCAGATGTTCCACGGACAATTCGCCTCTCTCTTCCCCGCAAAAGCAATCCGTTTGCCGTCAAAAGAAACGACCGGCGAGCAAGCCGAGGCAAACTCCGGACTGAGGACCCGAGGCTCCTTCTCTCCGTGTGCAAAGTCAAGCGAAACGATTCGCGCCCCGGCGAGATTCCGCTCGGGGGGCAAGAACCTGGGAAGACCCCAGCCTACGTCTGGCTCCGGTATGGCTGGCGCCTGGGTGAAGACGAGCGCGGGCAATGGCCCGTCGCCTTGCTCCTCGCCAGCGCGCGCGGGAGGCACATTAATCGTCGCAAAGGCGACCAAAATGAAGGCTGAGAAACATCTCAAATTTCTGCCCACCCTCACATGTTCCTGATGCATCGTGCGCTTGCCCATGAGAGCGTAGACGATACTTCTTCGCCACAGCCGTCTCAGCACCGTCCGCGGGCCTGAAATCACTCTCTCCTGGGCATTGAGTAGGAGCCACAGTCCAGCGCCCAACTCTTTCACCCGTGGGAGCATCGCAGATTTCCGCAGGAGGACCCTGGCCTGAACAGACGTGCCTCGACAGGACTTAAGAACCGGTGCATGTATCATTCTAAGCAAAATCGCACCCGCGTCAAGAGGCTGTTTACCTCAGCGGCAACTGACGGTGAAAGCCACCGTTCTCGAGGGCACATCCCACGCCGATAAACGCCTTGACACGAGAGACTCGGCGTGCCATCTTCCCGGCGACCAGGAGAGAGACACGCCAGAAAACAACGGAGGAGCATCCGATGGTAAACAGGAGACCCGAGTCCAGAGCAATGAACAACCTTGAGTCCCGCGACGAAATGCGCGTTTCGCGGAGAACGTTCATCAGGGGAACACTGAGCGCTGTTGTGGGCGCGTCCTTAGCCGGCCTTGGCGCCGAGGAGGCCAGGGAAAGCCGTGTGATTCTGATAAAGGACCCGGCTTACTTCAAAGACAGAAAAGTTGACTCGACGGTTGCGAGAAAAATGGTGGACCGCCTCGTTTGCGAACTGACGGGCAAAGCGTCGGCCTCTGATGCATGGAAGGCTCTTTTCTCGTCGAAGGAGAGGATAGCCATCAAGGTGAACTGCCTGTATCCGCCGGTTACGACTAATCCGGAGACTGTGCAGGTCATTGTCGAGAGCATAGCAGATGCTGGCTTTGACCCGACCCGAATCATTATCTTCGACCGCTCCAACGGCGACCTTGAGAAGTGTGGCTTCAAGCTCAACGACTCGTCGAAAGGGGCGAAATGCTACGCGACAAAGGACTACGTCTATCCCGTCAAGCTCCGAGGCGTGGAAACCAAAATCAGCAAGATTCTCGCCGACGAGGTTGACGCGTTGATTAATGTCCCGGTCCTCAAGCACCACGAGATCGCCGGAATCACTGCTTCGTTAAAAAACCACCTGGGCACTGTTCCAAATCCCGGAGACCTTCACGCGGAGAACTGCTCGCGCGTGGCAGAACTCAACGCCCTCGACCCCATACGAAAGAAAACCCGCCTCATTCTCCTCGACGGCGCCCGCGGCCAGTGCGACAAGGGACCGGCCTTCAGCCCGACGTACATGTGGAATTACTCGGGGATGATGGCGAGCACCGACACCCTCGCAATAGACACCATCGCCGCAAAAGAGATTCTGGCGATGCGCCACAAGATGGCGATGGAAGGGCCGATTCGCCCGCCAATAACGCACATCGAGCTTGCCACAAAGATGGGCCTGGGCACCTCCGACCCAGCACAAATCGAGCTCGTCGAGCTGAAAAGCTGACCGCTCTGAGAGACCTGCCGTTCAAGTTCTTGGCGGCGATGCAACGCTTTTCCAACTCCGCGGGTGCGGCTGTATTTTGGTGGCATGGGCATCTTGCCCATGTCAATCCCGCCGAAGGCGGGACCCAACATCAATCCCGCCCCGCGTTCCGCGGGGGACCACGAGAAAAGCTCAGGTCGAGGCTCCAAATCTGCCACCGATTCGCAGCCACCCCGACATCTGCAGCTCTGAGGAACAAGGGATTTTTCGCACCTTTTGAGGGGGATTTGGGTCGAA